>NZ_JADOVJ010000001.1:1542500-2233750 GCF_015752315.1 Nocardioides luteus | reverse complement strand
ATCTGGTAGCGGCGGAAGGGGAACTCCAGCTTGCCGGCGTTCTCCAGCACGTAACGGGCGAACGGGACGGTGAGGTCGAAGTGGAGTCCCATCCCCTTGTCGCGAGACTCGTCCTGCTCCTGGAGCCGCTTGAGGACGTAGACCTCCTTGGAGGTGTCGCCCTTGCGCAGCAGCTGGTCCATCGGCTCGACGGCGCGGGTCTCGATGTTGCCGAAGCCGTGCAGCTCGAAGGTGCGGCTCAGGGTCTCGATGACCTCGCGCTCGACGACGCGCTGGCTGGGCAGGAACTCCGGGAAGCCGGAGAGCGGTGTTGGCTTGTTCATGGTGTGGTGATCAGGTCCTGGAGAAACGGGTTGGTGGCGCGCTCGCGCCCGATGGAGGTCTGCTCGCCATGGCCGGGGAGCACCACGATGTCGTCGGCGAGGGGCAGCACCTTGGTGGTCAGGGACTGCAGCATCGTGGCGTGGTCACCGCCGGGGAGGTCCGTACGCCCGATGCTGCCCGCGAAGAGCAGGTCGCCGGAGAACATCACGTCACTGACCTCGGCGTGGTCGGGGTAAGGAGTCCGGAAGGTGACCGACCCCTCGGTATGCCCGGGCGTATGGTCGATCAGGAAGCTCATCCCGGCCAGGTCGATGGCCTGACCGTCGCGCAGCTCGCGGACGTCGTCAGGCTCCACGAAGTCGTAGGTCCCCGCCGGCATGCCGAGCAGCATCTGCGCCGACTCCGGCGAGATGCCCTGGAGCGGATCGGCCAGGAGGTGACGGTCGTTGGGGTGGATCCAGGCGGTGGAGTCGTACGTCCTGCTCACCGGGGTCACGGACCACATGTGGTCGACGTGGCCGTGGGTGAGGAGCACGGCGACCGGCTTGAGGCGCTGCTCGCGGACGATCTCCTCGATGCCCTTCGCGGCGTCCTTCCCGGGGTCGATCACGACGCACTCGGTGCCCGGACCGGTGGCGGCGACGTAGCAGTTGGTGCCCCACGGACCGGCGGGAAAGCCTGCGATCAACACGAGAAACACCCTATCCAGCGGTACAGTGCAGCGCCGCATCGTGGCGTCTGACTACGATGGGCATCCCGAGGTGTGTCGGGACACCACGGGGACCTGCAAGTTGAGCCGACCGGGACTGTGACGAGCACGGTGTCCGGCGGGGGAGATTTCATAGAGGTTAGCGCCTCATGCGAAGAGTAGGGACATTGTGACCAGCGAGCAGTGGGGTCGGGTCGAGGAAGACGGAACGGTCTACGTGAAGACCGCAGAGGGCGAGCGTTCCGTGGGGCAATACCCGGAAGGCACGCCAGAGGAGGCGCTTGCCTTCTTCACCAACCGGTTCGACCAGCTCGCCTT
This sequence comes from Nocardioides luteus, assembly GCF_015752315.1. NCBI lineage: Bacteria > Bacillati > Actinomycetota > Actinomycetes > Propionibacteriales > Nocardioidaceae > Nocardioides > Nocardioides luteus. Next base: position 2,232,399 of record NZ_JADOVJ010000001.1, on the reverse strand, counting down.
CGAGGTCGAGCAGCTCGAGCGGCGGGTGCATGCGGGCAAGACGTCGCCCGACGAGGCGACCGCGGCGGTCAAGACCGTCGTCGAGAAGGTGACCGATGCCAACGCGGTCGGCGACCTGGCCTCGCTGGTGGCGCGGCTGGAGGCGCTGGCCCCGGTCATCGCCACCCAGCGCGAGGCCCGAAAGGCCGAGCGGGCCGCGAAGGCGGCCGAGGCGAAGGTCGCCAAGGAGGCCCTCGTCACCGAGGCCGAGAAGCTGGCCCAGAGCAACGACTGGCGCAACGGCGCCAACCGGCTGCGGGAGCTGCTCGACCAGTGGAAGGCGCTCCCCCGCATCGACCGTTCCTCCGACGACGCGCTGTGGCGGCGCTTCTCGACCGCGCGTACGGCCTACACGCGCCGGCGCAAGGCCCACTTCGCCGAGCTCAACGCTCGCCGCGAGGACGCCAAGGTGATCAAGGAGCGGATCATCGCCGAGGCCGAGCAGCTCTCCTCCTCCACCGACTGGGGACCCACCGCCGGCCGCTACCGCGACCTGATGCGCGACTGGAAGGCCGCCGGGCCTGCGCCCAAGGACGTCGACGACAAGCTCTGGAAGCAGTTCCGGGCCGCCCAGGACGTCTTCTTCGGTGCCCGCGACGCCGCCAACGCAGCGCTCGACGCCGAGTTCGCGCAGAACGCCGTGGTCAAGGAGGGGCTGCTCGCCGAGGCGCAGGAGCTGCTCCCGCTGCTGGAGAAGGGCGACGACCTCGACGGCGTCAAGCGCTCCTTCCGCGACATCGCCGACCGCTGGGACGAGGCCGGCAAGGTCCCGCGCGACCGCATCAAGGAGCTCGAGGGCGCGATGCGCAAGGTCGAGCAGGCCATCAAGTCCGCCGAGGACGACCAGTGGCGCAAGTCCGACCCGGAGAAGTCCGCTCGTGCCGACGACATGATCGCCAAGCTCGAGGAAGCCATCGCGCAGGTCGAGAAGGACCTCGACAAGGCCCAGGCCTCGGGTGACGCCCGGAAGGTCAAGAGCCTCGAGGAGAACCTCGAGTCGCGTCGTCAGTTCCTGGAGATGGCCAAGCGCGCCAGCGCCGACTTCTCCTGATCCTCACGCCGACTCGGCGCATCTGTCTCGAGCAGAAGCGCCGAGTCGGCTCATCTTGACCAGAAGGCTCGGCGAGTTTCTACATGCTGGCGCCGCCGAAGTAGTCGCCCTTACCTGAATTGTTGCGCTTGATGTTGCGTACGTCCTCGGGGTCGACTCCCTTGGGAGCCATGCCGAGCGATATCGACGCCAAGCCGATGATCAGGACTACGCCGACGATGATGAGAATCCACATGAACACGGTGTGCTCCATCCCTAGGGCGCCCGAGTCGACGCGTCTTTACCTTATAACAACCGCGCGGGCCGAAATGTCCCCTTGTTGAGACATTCGTGCCGACTCGACTCCGCGGGGTGAGCAGATGAGCCGGGTGGCTACTGGGTGACGCGGTAGGCGTCGAAGACGCCGGGGACGGTGCGTACCTGCTTCAAGACGGTGTCGAGGTGCTTGGAGTCGGCCATCTCGAAGGAGAAACGGGACTTCGCGACGCGGTCGCGGGTGGTGGTGAGCTGGGCGCTGAGGATGTTCACGTGGGCGTCGGAGAGCGCCATCGTGATGTCCGACAGGAGCCGGGCCCGGTCCAGGGCCTCGACCTGGATGTTGACCAGGAAGACCGAGTTGGAGGTGGAGCCCCACTCGACCTCGAGCAGCCGCTCGGGGTGGGAGCGGAGCTCGGCGGCGTTGGTGCAGTCGGTGCGGTGGACCGAGACTCCCCCGCCCTTGGTGACGAAGCCGAGGATGTCGTCGCCGGGCACCGGGGTGCAGCATTTGGCGAGCTTGACCCAGACGTCCGGGGATCCCTTGACGATCACCCCGGCGTCGGAGTTGGTGGCGGAGACCTTGCCGTGGCGACGGCGGCCGACGTTGATGGCCTCGGCGAGGTCCTCGGCGGCGCCGTCGTCTCCGCCGTGGTCCTCGATGACGCGACGTACGACCGCTTGGGCGGAGAGGTGGCTCTCACCGACCGCGGCGTAGAGCGCCTCGACGTCGGCGAGGTCGAAGTGGTCAGCGGCGAGCATGAGCGACTCGCGCGACATCAGCCGCTTGAGGGGCAAGCCCTCCTTGCGCATGAGCCGGGCGATCGCGTCCTGGCCCTTCTCGATGGCCTCGTCGCGGCGCTCGCGGGTGTACCACTGCCGGATCTTCGCCTTGGCCCGATTGGACTTGACGAAGGAGGTCCAGTCCTTCGACGGACCGGCGTTGGGCGACTTGGAGGTGAAGACCTCGACGACGTCGCCGCTCTCCAGGGTCGACTCCAGCGGCACCAGCCGGCCGTTGACGCGGGCGCCGATGGTCTTGTTGCCGACCTCGGTGTGCACGGCGTAGGCGAAGTCGACCGGGGTCGCGTCGGCGGGCAGCGCGATCACGTCGCCCTTGGGCGTGAAGACGTAGACCTCGGTGCGCTTCATCTCGAAGCGGAGCGACTCCAGGAACTCGCCGGGGTCGTTGACCTCGGACTGCCAGTCCATGAGCTGCTTGACCCAGCTCATGTCGTTGTCCATCGGCCGGTCGGTGTCGACACCGTTGCGGCCGTCCTCCTTGTACTTCCAGTGCGCGGCGACACCGAACTCGGCGCGGCGGTGCATGGCGAAGGTGCGGATCTGCAGCTCGACCGGCTTGCCCTGCGGGCCGATCACGGTGGTGTGCAGCGACTGGTACATGTTGAACTTCGGCATCGCGATGTAGTCCTTGAACCGCCCGAGGACGGGGTTCCACCGCGAGTGCAGGATGCCGAGGACGGAGTAGCAGTCACGCTCGTCCTCGACCAGGATCCGGATGCCGACCAGGTCGTTGATGTCGGAGAAGTCCTTACCGCCGACGATCATCTTCTGGTAGATCGAGTAGTAGTGCTTCGGTCGCCCGGTGACGGTCGCCTTGATCCGGGCATCGTGCAGGTCGCGCTCGACCTGGTCGATGACCTGGGCCAGGAACTTCTCCCGCGACGGGTTGCGGTCGGCGACCAGGCGGACGAGCTCGTCGTACATCTTCGGGTAGAGGGTCGCGAAGGCGAGGTCCTCGAGCTCGAACTTGATGGTGTTCATACCGAGCCGGTGGGCCAGCGGCGCGTAGATGTCGAGGGTCTCGCGGGCGCTGCGCTCCTGCGACTTCTGCGGGACGTAGCGCAGCGTACGCATGTTGTGCAGGCGGTCGGCCAGCTTGATCACCAGGACCCGAATGTCCCGGGACATCGCCACGACCATCTTGCGGATCGTCTCGGCCTGCGCCGAGTCGCCGTAGGTGACCTTGTCGAGCTTGGTGACGCCGTCGACGAGGTGGGCGACCTCCTCGCCGAAGTCGCGGGTGAGCTCCTTGAGCGTGTAGGGCGTGTCCTCGACGGTGTCGTGCAGCAGGGCCGCGACGAGGGTCGGCTCGGTCATGCCGAGCTCGGCGAGGATCGTGGTCACCGCCAGCGGGTGGGTGATGTAGGGATCACCGCTCTTGCGCATCTGGGTGCCGTGGAGGCGCTCGGCGGTGACGTAGGCCCGCTCCAGAAGGGCCAGATCGGCCTTGGGGTGGTTGGACCTGACCGCCCGGAACAACGGCTCCAGCACAGGATTGCCCGGCGCGCCACGACCACCGATCCGGGCCAGACGCGCACGTACGCTACGACCCGACGGGGCCGGGCCACTGCTCTCCCGCGCCTCGATGTTGTGCGCACGAGGCTGCGCGACGATGCGATCCTCTGCCATGTAGCGAGTCTACCGGCCGCACCCGGAGCATTGGCTAGGACGGCACCTGCATGATGGACCTGTCAACTGACCAACAGCGAGTGCACCGGAGTGTCCGGCAGCTTGCTGCGCGGGTCGAGGAAGCCGAGCTCGAGCAGCACCGAGACGCCCGCGACGACGCCGCCGCAACGCTCGACGAGCTCGATCGTGGCCGCCGCGGTGCCACCGGTCGCGAGCACGTCGTCGATGACCAGCACCCGCTCCCCCGGCGCGACCGCGTCGGTGTGGATCTCCAGGGTGGCCTCGCCGTACTCCAGCGAGTAGGAGACCGCGTGGGTCTCGCGGGGCAGCTTGCCGGCCTTGCGGACGGGCACGAAGCCGACGCCGAGATGCAGCGCCGCGGGAGCGCCGAGGATGAAGCCTCGCGACTCCATGCCGAGCACCTTGGTGACGGTCACGGTGCCGTCGGCGTCGCGCGCCGGTGCGGCGAGCGCCTCGACCACCTGGCTGAAGCCGGCGTGGTCGGCCAGCAGCGGGGTGATGTCCTTGAAACCGACCCCCGGCTCCGGGAAGTCGGGGACGTCGGCGACCAGCCGCTCGAGGGTTTCCTCGAGCGACCGGCCGCTGGCGGCCGTCTCGGAGACAGTCACTTGCGCTTCGACCTCGACTCGCGCTTGGGCTGCGGGCGCCCGGCGGCGCCGCTGTCGCTCACCTCGCGGTGGGAGGAGGGTACGTTGCGCCCTCGCCCGAGCGCGGAGCTGTTGGGGCTGGTGCCCCGGCTGACGCCGGCCTCGTGCAGGTCCTCTGAGGAGGACTCGCGGAGCTCGTCCGGCTCGCCATCGGCAACCGCCATGCCCTCGTCGAAGACCGGCACCGCGGCGTACTTGTCGGCTTCCTTCATCCGCGCGGCGGCCCGCTTCTCGGCGTCGACGACGTCCTTCTCCTTCGACTTCAGGTGCACCAGGAGCGGGGTGGCGATGAAGATCGAGGAGTAGGTGCCGACGGCCATACCGACGAAGAGGACCAGCGAGATGTCCTTCAGCGAGGAGGTGCCGAGCTGGACGGTGCTGACGTAGAGGATCGCGACGACCGGCAGCAGACCGATGATCGAGGTGTTCACCGAACGGACCAGCGTCTGGTTGATCGCCAGGTTGGCGGCCGAGGCGTAGGTCTGCTTCTTCTGCGACAGGTTGCGGGTGTTCTCCTTGACCTTGTCGAAGACCACCACGGTGTCGTAGAGCGAGTAGCCGAGGATCGTCAGGAAGCCGGTGACCGTCGCCGGGGTCACCTCGAAGCCGACGATCGCGTAGACGCCGACCGTGATCACCACGTCGTGGGCCAGGGCGACGACGGCCGCGACCGACATCTTCCATTCCCTGAAGTAGATCCAGATGAACAGGACCACGCCGACCAGGAAGATGCCCAGCGCGAGGCCCGCCTTGGAGGCCACCCGCTGACCCCAGCTGGGGCCGATGCCGGTGCGGCTGACGTCGTCCTCGGCCACGTCGGCGGTCTTGGTGATCGCCTCCATGATCGAGTCGTCGGCCTTGGAGTTGTCGGCGATCGCCTTGGTCTCGATCACGATCGACTTGCTGCCGGAGGTGCGCACGGTGGCGCCGTCGGCGGCCTCGACCGCGGTGTCACCCACGGCCGTACGCAGGTCGTCGGCCAGCTTCTGGTCGGCCTGCGCGACGGTCACGGTGTAGCGCGTGCCGCCGGTGAAGTCGATGCCGAGGTTGATGCCCTGGAGCCAGACACCGAGGACGACCGCGACGAGCACGACACCGGAGGCGGCGTACCAGACCATCCGGCGGCCGACGAAGTCGAAGGACTTCTCGCCGGTGTAGAGCTCCTTGCCGAGCCGCGAGAAGGAGAACTTGCTCATCAGGCCTTGCCTCCGACCAGAGTGGTGCCCTTGGGGGCGTCGACGGTGCCGATAGCGCGCTTGTCCATGCCGGAGAGCACGTGGCCCTTGTTGAAGAAGCCCCAGCCGGCCATCAGCTTGGTCATCGGGTGGGTGAACCAGAAGAACACCAGCACGTCGATGAGCGTGGTCAGGCCGAGCATGAAGGCGAAGCCCTTGACCTCGTTGGTCGCGAACACGTAGAGCACGAACGCGGCCAGGAACGAGACGCCGTCGGAGGCCAGACAGGTGTTGCGGGCCCGGACCCAGGCGGTGTCGACGGCCACCCGCATCGAGCGGCCCTCACGCATGTCGTCACGCATCCTCTCGTAGAGGATGATGAAGGAGTCGGCGGTGATGCCGATACCGACGATCAGACCGGCCACACCCGGAAGGTCCAGGGTGACGCCGGCGGTCTCGCTGAGCAGCAGGATCATCCCGTACGTCCCGGCACCCGCCACGATCAGCGACCCGATCACCACGATGCTCATCGCGCGGTAGTAGAGGACCGAGAAGATCACCACGAGGATCAGGCCGATCAGACCGGCCCAGAGTCCGGCGGTGAGCTGGTTGCCGGCCAGGCTCGGGCCGATCACCCGGGTCTGGATGCCGTCGTCGGGGAAGTCGAGCGGCAGCGAGCCGTACTTCAGGTTGTTGGCCAGCGACGCGGCGGTCTCCTGGGTGAAGTCTCCGCTGATCTGGGCGCCGCCGCTGATCCGCGACTCGGCGGTCGGGGCGGAAATGACCTTGGCGTCCAGGACGATCGCGAACTGCTCGCCGGTGCCGGCGATCGCGCCGGTGGTGTCGGCGAAGACCTTGTTGCCCTTGGACTTGAAGTCGAGCGTCACGACGTAGTTGGCCTGCTGCTGCGGGATGCCGTAGGAGGCCTCGTCGATCTCGGTGCCCTCGATGACCGCCGGGGTCAGCAGGTAGGGAACGCCGTCGTTGTCGCAGGTCAGCAGCGGCTTGCCGGGGATGTCCTCGGCCGGCTCGGCACCCGGGGCGGGGCAGCTGAAGGAGTTGTAGGCGGTCGCCCACTCCTGCGGCACGTTGCGCATGAAGTCGACCGCGTCGTCGACCTTGACGACCGCGTTGTCGTTCTGCTTTTCGGGCTTGGCGCTCGCCGAGGCCGACGGGCTGGCGCCCGCGGACGGCTTCTCGGAGGCCTTGTTCGAGGCCTTGTCGGAGGCGCTCGCGGTCTCGGTGGGGCTGGCGGTCTCGCCGCCGAACGGCGCCCGCGGGGAGGTGCCCGGAACGGTGCCGGTCGACGGGTCCTCGATCATCGAGCCGCCGGCGTCGGCGCCCGCGCCGCACTGCTTCTGCGGGCTGCAGGCGACCAGGCGGAAGCGGAGCTTCGCGGTCTGGCGAACACGCTCGGCGGTCTCCTGCTGCACCTTGCCGGTGCCGGGGATCGAGACCTTGATGACGTCGTTGCCCTCGGTGGTCACCCGGCCGCCGGTGATGCCGGAGCCGTTGACCCGCTGGTCGATGATCGCCTTCGCCTCGTCGAGGCTCTCCTTCGGGACGGAGCCGCCCTCGGAGTTCTCGGCGGTCATCGAGATCTCGGTGCCGCCACGGAGGTCGAGGCCCAGCTCGGGCTTCCAGGTGCCGGCGAACGCGATGCCGCCGAACATGATCGCGATCGCCAGGAAGAGCAGTGCGAGTGTCCGCCCTGGGCGCGCGGTCTTGCGTGCCATGAGTTCGGTCAGTCCTTCTTGTCGAGGTCCACGATGACGTTCTCGGCATCGGCAGAGGTCTCGTCGGCCGTAGCCTCGACCTCGGTCTTCTCGCCGGACTCGTCGTCGGACTCGTCGGAGTCCTCGGCGGGCGCCTCGGTGACCTTCTGGGCCACCGCCTGGCGCACGACCTGGATGACGACGCCGTCGGCGATCTCGACCTTGATGTTGGTGGTGGTCTCCTCGACCTCGGTCACGGTGCCGAAGAGCCCGGCGGTCAGCATCACCCGGTCACCCGGCTGGAGGTTGAGCTGGAGCTCTCGAGCCTCCTTCGCACGCTTCTGCTGCGGCCTGATCAACAGGAAGTAGAACAGGACGATGATGACGATGAAAGGAAGGAATTCCACGGGGGTTCGGCTCCGACAGTCTGAGTGGTGGCCGGCAGGCGCACGGCGACGTGCAAGTCTAACCAGGCACCTGGTTGGGACTGTGAATCAGGCCTCATCCCAGAGCGTGTCCCTCGACCATGCCGCTGCCTCGGCGCTGGCCGGGACCGGCAGCCCGAGGTGCTCCCATGCTGCCGGGGTCGCGACACGGCCCCGCGGCGTACGGGCCAGGAAGCCGCTGCGCACCAGGAACGGCTCGGCGACCTCCTCGACCGTCTCGCGCTCCTCCCCCACCGCGACGGCGAGCGTGGAGATGCCTACCGGGCCGCCGCCGAAGCGGCGGCACAGGGCGTCGAGGACGGCCAGGTCGAGGCGGTCCAGGCCGAGCGGGTCGACCTCGTAGAGGTCCAGGGCCTTCTGGGCGACCTGCTGGGTGACCGTGCCGTCGGCCTTGACCTGGGCATAGTCGCGTACGCGGCGCAGCAGCCGGTTGGCGATGCGTGGCGTGCCGCGGGAGCGGCCGGCGATCTCGGCGGCGCCGTCGTCGCGGAGGGTGACCTCGAGCAGGCCCGCGGAGCGGCGCACGATCAGCTCGAGGTCTGCCGGGTCGTAGAGCTCCAGATGGCCGGTGAAGCCGAACCTGTCCCGCAGCGGGCCGGGGAGGAGCCCGGCGCGGGTCGTCGCGCCGACCAGCGTGAACGGCGGCAGGTCGATCGGGATCGCGGTCGCACCCGGGCCCTTGCCGATGACGACGTCGACCCGGAAGTCCTCCATCGCCAGGTAGAGCATCTCCTCGGCGGGGCGGCTCATCCGGTGGATCTCGTCGACGAAGAGCACCTCGCCCTCGTTGAGCCCGCTCAGGATCGCGGCCAGATCGCCCGCGTGGGTGATCGCGGGTCCGCTGGTGATCCGCAGGGGTGCCGACATCTCGGCGGCGATGATCATCGCGAGCGTGGTCTTGCCGAGTCCCGGCGGCCCGGACAGGAGTACGTGGTCAGGGGCCCGCTCGCGCTGCCTCGCCGCCTCCAGGACGAGACTGAGCTGCTCGCGGACGCGCTGCTGGCCGATCAGCTCGTCGAGGCTCTTGGGGCGCAGCGCGGCCTCGACCGCCCGGTCGTCCCCGTCGGCCTCGGCGATCGTCAGCGAGGAGAAGTAGTCCTCCTCGGCTGCGGTCAGGTCGTCCTCGTGCATGAGTGCCTATGCCTTCGAAAGAGTACGCAGGGCCGCCCGCAGCAGCAGCGAGATGTTGGCCTGGTCGCCGGCCTCCGGCTCGATGGCGGTGACCGCCTTGTCGGCGTCCCGGGCGTTGTAGCCCAGGCCGATGAGGGCCTCGGTGACCTGGTCACGCCACGGTGCCGCGCCCTGCTGGACCGCCGCCGGGGCCGAGGCGCTGCCCGTGGGCACGCCGATCCGGTCCTTGAGCTCCAGGATCACCCGCTGGGCGCCCTTCTGACCGATGCCGGGGACCTTGGTGAGGGTCTTGGCGTCCTCGGTCGAGATGGCCAGCCGGATGCCGTCGGGCGAGAGCACCGCGAGCATCGCCTGGGCGAGCTTCGGGCCGACGCCGGAGGCGGTCTGGAGGAGCTCGAAGAGCGTGCGCTCGTCGGTGTCGGTGAAGCCGAAGAGGGTCAGCGAGTCCTCGCGCACGACCAGGCTCGTCGGCAGGTGCGCCTCCTCGCCGGTGCGGAGCGTCGCCAGGGTGTTGGGCGTGCAGAGCAGCTCGATGCCGATGCCGCCGACCTCGACGACGGCGGTGGAGAGACTGACGGCGGCGACCTTGCCGCGCACGGACGCGATCATCTACGGGACCCTTCTGTTGAGCACATCTGTTGAGCGCCGCCCTGCCGCGGCCACCGCGGCTTCGATGCGGTTCTGGGCGCCTCCGCGCCACTGGTGGGTGATGGCCAGCGCGAGCGCGTCGGCGGCGTCGGCGGGCTTCGGCGGGGTCGGGAGCCGCAGGATCCGGGTCACCATCGCGGTCACCTGGGCCTTGTCGGCCCGGCCGTTGCCGGAGACCGCGGCCTTGACCTCGGACGGGGTGTGCAGGGCGACCGGGAGACCGCGCCGGGCGGCACAGACCATGGCGAGACCGCTGGCCTGGGCCGTACCCATGATCGTGGAGACGTTCGAGCGCGCGAAGATCCGCTCGATCGCGACCGCGTCGGGCCGGTGCTCCTCGATCCAGGCGTCGATCCCCTTCTCGATGCTCACCAGGCGCTCCCAGACAGGCAGGTCTGCCGACGTACGGATCACTCCGACGTCCACCATCGACAGCGGTCGACCGAGCGAGCCGTCGACCACGCCCATCCCGCACCGGGTCAGGCCGGGGTCGATCCCAAGCACGCGCACTGGAGCACCTCTTCCACAACGACCGAGCCGGCCGGGTGTCGAACGTCTGTTCGCAGACTACCGGTCGGCTGCTGCCTCCGGGCCCGCGACACCCTCATTCAGGAGGATGTGACGTGCCCGGAGGTCCGAGGTCGAGGCTCCGGGCTCACAGAGTGTCGGTGCGTCGCTCCTCGACGGTCTCCGTGCCGTCGGCATGCCTCCGCCTCGCGACCGTGCGTGACCGACCTCCGGTGTTCAGGGTCACAGCGGTCAGGATCAGCACCACGGCTCCGACAGCGGCCAGGATCCAGCCGACCAGGGTCAGATCGACCCCACTGACCGAGACATGCACAGCCAACGCCAGGACAAGTCCGACGACGAGCAGAATGGCTCCTACGCCGTATCCCATCGTGTACTCCTTCCGGTGCGAACCGGCCTCGTGGCGGTTCGTGACCTTCCGGGTACCCAGCATCCGGCCCGAGAATGAGCCGTACGGCCCAACTCGCAGCTCGATCAGCGGAGCGATCAGGCGTCGACGGTCTCCATGACCTCGTCGGGGATGTCGGCGTTGGAGAAGACGTTCTGCACGTCGTCGAGGTCGTCGACGGCGTCGATGAGCTTGAAGACCTTCTCGGCGGACGAGGCGTCGGCGACCGGGATGTCCATGCTCGCGACGAACTGGACCTCGGCGGAGTCGTAGTCGATCCCGGCGTCCTGGAGAGCGGTGCGGACCGCGACCACGTCGCTGGGGTCGGAGACGATCTCGAAGGACTCACCGAGGTCGTTGACGTCCTCGGCACCGGCGTCGAGGGTGGCCTCGAGCAGGTCGTCCTCGGTGATCGTCTTCCCCTCCTGGGCCTTGGCCACCACGACGACGCCCTTGCGGTCGAAGAGGCGCGAGACCGAGCCCGGGTCGGCCATGGTGCCGCCGTTGCGGGTGACCGCGGTGCGGACCTCCATGGCCGCCCGGTTGCGGTTGTCGGTCAGACACTCGATGAGGAGGGCGACACCCTGGGGGCCGTAGACCTCGTACATGATCGTGTCGTAGCTGACGCCGCCGCCGTCGAGCCCACCGCCGCGCTTGACCGCGCGGTCGATGTTGTCGTTGGGGACCGACTGCTTCTTGGCCTTCTGGATCGCGTCGTAGAGGGTCGGGTTTCCGGCCGGGTCGGGACCGCCGGTCTTGGCCGCGATCTCGATCGTCTTGATGAGCTTGGCGAAGAGCTTGCCGCGCTTGGCGTCGATCGCCGCCTTCTTGTGCTTGGTCGTTGCCCACTTTGAGTGGCCGCTCATCGTTGAACCGTCCTTTGCCCCACGTCGTCGTCTCTGCTTGTCGAGCCGCCACCGGAGTCGTCACAGGGCAGCAGGTGCCCATTCTAACTACGTGGCGTGCGGCACCGTCAGCAGCAGGTGTCCAGGAACAGCCGGTGCAGGCGGTCGTCGGCGTTGACCTCGGGGTGGAAGCTGGTGGCCATCAGCTGGTTCTGGCGTACGGCGACGGGGTGACCCTCGACGCTCGCCAGCACCTCGACGCCGTCACCGATCTCCTCGACCCAGGGTGCCCGGATGAAGACGCCGTGGACCGTTCCGTCGATGCCGGTGACCTCCAGGTCGGTCTCGAACGACTCGGTCTGCCGCCCGAAGGCGTTACGCCGCACCGTCATGTCGAGCCCGCCGATGGTCTCCTGGCCTGCCGCCCCGTCGAGGAGGCGGTCGGCCAGGAGCACCATGCCCGCGCAGGTGCCGAGCGCCGGCATCCCGGTGCGGACACGGTCGCGGAGCGGGTCGAGCAGCTCGAACGTACGGGCAAGGCGCCACATCGCCGTCGACTCACCGCCGGGGATGACGAGGGCGTCGCACGCGTCGAGCTCCTCCCTCCGCCGCACGGAGGTGCCCTTCACCCCCAGCCGGTCGAGGGCGGCGAGGTGCTCGCGGACGTCGCCTTGGAGGGCGAGTACGCCGACCGTGGTCACCAGCCGCGCTCCGCGAACTGGATCGACCGGGCGGGCTCGTCGACGTTGATGCCGACCATCGCCTCGCCGAGACCACGCGAGACCTTGGCGACGACGTCGGGGTCGTCGTGGAAGGTGGTCGCCTTGACGATCGCCTCGGCGCGCTGGGCCGGGTTGCCGGACTTGAAGATGCCAGAGCCGACGAAGACGCCCTCGGCGCCGAGCTGCATCATCATCGCGGCGTCGGCCGGGGTCGCGATGCCGCCGGCGGTGAACAGGACCACCGGGAGCTTGCCGTTCTCGGCGACCTCCTTGACGAGCTCGTAGGGGGCCTGGAGCTCCTTGGCCGCCACGTAGAGCTCGTCGTCGGCGAGCGCGCCGAGGCGGCGGATCTCGCGGCGGATCGTACGCATGTGGGTGACGGCGTTGGAGACGTCGCCGGTGCCGGCCTCGCCCTTGGAGCGGATCATCGCCGCGCCCTCGGTGATGCGGCGCAGGGCCTCGCCGAGGTTGGTCGCACCGCACACGAACGGCACGGTGTAGGCCCACTTGTCGATGTGGTTCTCGTAGTCGGCCGGGGTCAGCACCTCGGACTCGTCGATGTAGTCGACGCCCAGGGACTGCAGCACCTGCGCCTCGGCGAAGTGGCCGATGCGGGCCTTGGCCATGACCGGGATGGAGACGGCCTCGATGATGCCGTCGATCATGTCGGGGTCGGACATGCGGCTCACGCCGCCCTGGGCGCGGATGTCGGCGGGGACGCGCTCGAGCGCCATCACCGCCACCGCCCCGGCGTCCTCGGCGATCTTCGCCTGCTCGGGGGTGACCACGTCCATGATCACGCCGCCCTTGAGCATCTCCGCCATCCCGCGCTTGACGCGCGAGGTTCCCGTCTCATTCGTGCTTGTTGCCATGGTGCGATCGTAGGTCGGGATCGGACGTACGCCACCCTCGGAAAGGCCTGGTCAGGCCACTGTTCCCAAAGTGGACTGCTAGGAGGCCACTCAGGAGGCCAGTGCTTCGACCGCTTCGGCGACCGCGGCCGGGGCGCCGGCCAGGGACCAGAGGACGCCGCCCGCCTCGACCTGGGCCGTGGTGCCGCCGGCGCCGAGGACGAGGGCCGCCCCGGGGAGGCGGTCCCAGTCGGGGACGGAGTGCTGGAGAAAGAGGTGGAGCTTGCCCTGGGCGATGGCGGTCAGGTCCATCGACCCGGAGCCGAGGATCCGGATGGAGGCGGCCTGGCTCGCGACGCGGACGTAGGCCTCGCCGACCGGGTGCCTCAGCTTGGCCGGGTGGAGGTAGGTCGTCAGGCAGGCCAGGGCGAGCGGCGTGTCGAGCACCGCGTCGAGCCTGACCCCGTTGCGGGTGGTGGGCAGCTCGGGTCCACCCACGTAGACGGCGTCCTCGGCCGGCGAGTAGACGGCGCCCAGGACCAGATCGTCCCCGTCGGTCAGCGCCAGCGCCGAGCACCACCAGTCGAGCCCGCGGACGAAGTTGTAGGTGCCGTCGACCGGGTCGATGGTCCACACCCGGCCCGTTGTCGACTCGCGGGCCGACCCCTCCTCGCCCAGCACGCCGTCACCGGGGTGCTCGGACGCGAGCCGGTCGACGATCGCCTTCTCGGCGGCCTTGTCGGCGGCGGTGACCAGGTCGGAGACCGAGGTCTTGGTCTCGATCGAGTCGCCGATGCCCGCGCTGCGCATCTTGGCGGCGAGAGCGCCGGCGCCACGGACGAGCTCGGTGGCCAGGCGTACGTCGGCAGCGCTCGGCGCGGTCACGAGGCGGCCTCCTCGGCGAGAGCCTGCCTGCGGACGGTCCACACGCGCTGTCCCACGGTGACCGTCGAGGCGACCGCGAGGATCCACAGCGCGACGTAGATGAGGAGGTCGAGGTCGAAGATGCCGGCGAAGCCGGTCAGCACCAGGACGAGGACGAGACGGTCGGCGCGCTCGGCGATGCCGACGTTGGCGGTGAAGCCCAGCGACTCCGCGCGGGCGCGGGCGTAGGAGGTGACCGCGCCCATCACCACGCACCACAGGGTCAGCGCGAGGTAGAGGTCGGAGTCGCCCGGGCCGGCGAAGTAGAGCGCCAGGCCGCCGAAGACCGCGCCGTCGCCGATCCGGTCGAGGGTGGAGTCCCAGAAGGCGCCGAACTTGCTCGTGCGGCCGACGGCACGCGCCATGGCGCCGTCGATCAGGTCGCTGAAGACGAAGCAGGTGATGAAGATGGTGCCGGCCAGGAGCTCGCCGCGCGGGTAGAACGCCAGCGCGCCGACCGCCACTCCGAGGGTGCCGACGAGCGTGACGGCGTCGGGGCTGATCTTCAGTGCGATGAACAGCCGGACGATGGGCGCGAGGACGACTCCCTGGACGAAGCCTTTGATGTGATCCAACATGGCGCGGCCACGCTATCGGATACCGCCGAGGCGTCAGCGCCGCGCGCCGAAACGTCACCCACATTCTGCCGAGGCGTCACTCACGTCGGGCGAGGCGTCGGTCCGGTCGGCCGAGAGGTCAGCGGGTGACGTCTCGGCCGACCGGGGTGACGCCTCGGCTATACGCCTTCGGTCAGATCGCGGACCTCGGCGTAGCGGGAGCGGACGGCGGGGTCGGGGTCGGCCTCGTACGTCTCGGTCCCGGCGAGCTCCCACGACGGCGGCTCCTCGCCGCCGGCGAGGGTCCAGGCGGCCTGGCGGGCGGCGCCGTCGGCGACGTACTCCCCCGGCTCGGGGACGAGGACGGGGTGGCCGAGGACGACGGGGGCGAGGCGGCGTACGGCCTCGGAGCGGGCACCGCCGCCGACGAGGAGCACGCGGTTGACCGCGACGCCCTGGGCCTTGAGCGCGTCGATGCCGTCGGCAAGGCCGCAGAGCAGGCCTTCGACGGCCGCACGTGCCAGGTGGGCAGGCTCGGCGGTGGCGAGCGTCAGGCCGTGGATCACGCCACGGGCCGAGGGCCGGTCGGGGGTGCGCTCGCCCTCGAGGTAGGGCACCAGGACGAGGCCGCCGGAGCCCGAGGGCGCCGAGAGCGCCAGCCGGGACAGCTCCTCGTGGCTCACCCCGAGCAGCCGGGTCGTCGCGTCGAGGACCCGGGCGGCGTTGAGCGTGGCGACCAGCGGCAGGTAGCGACCGGTGGCGTCGGCAAAGCCGGCCACAGTCCCCGAGGCGTCCGAGGTAGGCGTCTCCGAGACCGCGCAGGCGACCCCGGAGGTGCCGATCGAGACGACCACGTCGCCGGGCCGGGCACCCACGCCCAGGGCCGCGCCGGCGTTGTCGCCGCAGCCCGGACCGAGGAGGGCTCCGGAGGACGTGTGCCCCGCCGACGCCGTCGGCGCGAGCACCTCCGGCAGCACGACGTCGTCGCGCCCGAGAGCTCGTTTGAGCAGGTCGCGACGGTATTCGCCGGTCACCGCGGAGTAGTAGCCGGTGCCGCTGGCGTCGCTCCGGTCCGTACGCAGCGCCTCCAGCCCCGGCGCACCGGCGAGCTTCCAGGTCAGCCAGTCGTGGGGCAGACACACCGCCGCCACCCGAGCCGCCGACTCAGGCTCCTGCTCGGCGAGCCAGCGCAGCTTGGTGGCGGTGAAGCTGGCCACCTGGACGGAGCCGACGGCGTCGGCCCAGGCCGCGGCACCGAGCTCGGTGTTGAGCGCGGTGGCCGCGGCGGCGGAGCGGGTGTCGTTCCACAGCAGCGCGGGACGTACGACCTCTCCGGCCTCGTCCAGGCAGACCATCCCGTGCTGCTGACCGCCGACGGAGACCGCGGCGACGTCGTCGAGCCCGCCGGCGGCTTCGGCGGCCACCTCGAGCGCGGTCCACCACGCCGCCGGGTCCACCTCCGTCCCCTCGGGGTGGGGCGCGGAGCCGGAGCGCACCAGCGCCCCGGTCTCCGCGTCGCGGACGACGACCTTGCAGGACTGGGTCGAGGAGTCGACCCCGGCGACGAGCGGCATGCCCTGCAACCTAACGAAGCCCGAGCAGGTGGTCCATGGCCAGCTGGTCGAGGTGCTCGAAGCTGTAGCCGTGGTCCAGCTTCTCGATGTCGTAGGCCACGTTGCGGATGTCCTCGAGCGTCTCGCCCTCGGCCAGCGTCGGCACGGACAGCTCCTCGACCTGCGAGGCCTCGAGCGCTGCCTTGACCTCCGGGTCCGCCCGGAACGCCTTGGCCCGCTCACGCAGCACCAGGTAGTTGCGCATGCAGCCCGCGGCCGATGCCCACACGCCGTCCTCGTCCTCGGTGCGCGGCGGCTTGAAGTCGAAGTGGCGCGGGCCCTCGTAGCCCTTGGTCTCCAGCAGGTCGACCAGGTTGAACGCACCGCGCAGGTTGCCGGCACCGAAGCGGAGGTCCTGGTCGAAGCGCGGTCCGTGCTGGCCGTTGAGGTCGATGTGGAAGAGCTTGCCGTGCCACAGCGCCTGGGCGACGCCGGAGGCGAAGTTGAGCCCGGCCATCTCCTCGTGGCCGACCTCCGGGTTGAGCCCGACCATCTCGGGGCGGTCGAGGCTGTTGATGAAGGCGAGCGCGTGGCCGATGGTCGGCAGCAGGATGTCGCCGCGCGGCTCGTTGGGCTTCGGCTCGATGGCGAACCGGATGTCGTAGCCCTGCTCGGTCACGTAGTCGCCGAGCAGGTTGACCGCCTCGCGGTATCGGTCCAGCGCCGCCGCGATGTCCTTCGCGGCGTGCGACTCCGCACCCTCACGCCCGCCCCACATGACGTACGTCGTGGCCCCGAGCTCCGCGGCGAGGTCGATGTTGCGCGCGACCTTGGCGATCGCGTAGCGGCGCACCTCGCGGTCGTTGGAGGTGAACCCGCCGTCGCGGAAGACCGGGTGGCCGAAGAGGTTGGTCGTGGCCATCGGCACCTTGAGGCCGGTCTCGTCCAGCGCCGCCTTCAGCTTGTCGATCTCCGCCTGGCGCTCGGCGTCGCTCGCGTCGATCGCGAAGACGTCGTTGTCATGGAAGGTGATGCCGTAGGCGCCCAGCTCGGCCAGCTTGTGGACCGAGTGCGCGACGTCGAGGTGCGGCCGGCTCGCCGACCCGAAGACGTCCTGGCCGTTCCAGCCCACGGTCCACAGACCGAAGGTGAACTTGTCGTCCGGGGTGGGGGTGTACTCCGTCATAGCCTTGCTTCCTCACTTTAGTTCACGACTCGGACTATGTAACTCCGATGAAACGCGATGCTCGTCACATTGTCAACCGGTTGCCAGCGGAAAAGTCGACTGGTTGACCTCAAGTTCAGAACTTGGTCTAATCCCATCCATGACGGTCCGAAGCGAGCCAGCCCAACATGCCGGGATGCGGGCGAGCAACCTCGCGCTCGTGCTCGGCGAGGTCGCCCGCACGGGGCCGGTCTCCCGGGCCCGGGTCGCGGCGCGCACCGGACTGACCAAGTCGTCGGTCTCCGGGCTCGTGGCCGACCTGATCTCCGCCGGGCTGATCGGGGAGAGCGGCCCGGCCGCGACCGAGCGTGGCCGGCCCGCCACGGCGCTCAGCCTGGCTCCCGGCGGCACCGCCGGCCTCGGCCTGGAGATCAACGTCGACTACCTGGCCGCCGTGGTGACCGATCTGACCGACGCTCCGCGCTACCACCATGTCGTACGCCGCGACAACCGCGACCGCGAGGTCGACGAGGTCGTCGCCGACCTCGTCGAGGTGGCCCGCACCGCCGCCGGCAGCGCGGCCGCCCAGGGCCTGCCCCTGGCAGGGGCCTGCGTGGCGGTGCCCGGCCTGGCCGTCGACGGCACCGTCATACGCACGCCCAACCTGCGCTGGCCGCGGGTCGACCTCGCGGACGCGGTCGGCGAGGCGACCGGGCTCGACGTCGAGCTGGAGAACGAGGCCAACCTCGCGGCTCTCGGCGAGATGTGGTTCGGCGGTCACGAGCACGAGGGCGGGCCCCTGCGCGACTTCGTGCACGTCTCCGGCGAGATCGGCATCGGTGGCGGCATCGTGGTCGGCGGCGAGGTCTTCCGCGGTGCGCACGCCGGTGCCGGCGAGCTCGGCCATGTCGTCGTCGCGCCCGACGGACCGCGCTGCGCCTGCGGCGGCCACGGCTGCCTGGAACGGATGGCCGGGCAGCAGGAGATCCTCTCCCGCGCCCAGGTGGCGACGATGGCCGATCTCACCCGGGCCTGCGAGGCCGGCGACCGGGCCGCTCTGGACGCGGTCACCGACGCCGGCCGCCACCTCGGGGTCGCACTCGCCTCGGTGCTCACCCTCCTCGACCCCGCCGCGATCGTGCTCGGCGGCGCGTTCGCCACCCTCGCGCCCTGGCTCGCCACCGCGACCGAGGCCTCGATCGCTCGCCACACCGGTGCCACCGCGCCGCCGCCGCTGCTCGTCTCCGGCCTCGGCAGCGACGCGGCCGTGCGCGGGGCGGCCGGCACGGTCGTACGCCGCGTGATCGACGATCCCGCGGCCTACCTGGCCCGCCGCCCCTGACCCATCGCTAGCGGGAGACCGTCGCCGTCGTGATCCGCCGGTCGGCCGTGCCGACCCGGTGGGTCTCGCCGGTGATGGTGACCAGCACCTTGTCGCTGCCCGACTCGACGGCGGCCGAGGCGGCCTCGACCTCGGAGAGCTCGGCGATGCCCTCGGCGACCGCGGTCGCGACCTTCTCGCCGGCCGAGGCGGCCACCCAGACCTCGACGTCGCCGGGCTCGACGACACGGGTGAGGCTGCGGTCGGTGAACGCCAGCCGTGTCGTGGGCACCTCGAAGCGCACCACCGCCGACTCCCCCGGCTCCAGCGCGACCCGCTGGTAGCCGAGCAGCTGCGAGACCGGGCGGACCACCGAGGCCAGCAGGTCTCGGCCGTAGAGCTGGACCACGTCCACACCGGCGACGTCGCCGAGGTTGGTGACGGTCACCTCCACCTCGAAGGTGCCCCCGGCCGTGACCGTGCGGTCGGCCGAGAGCCCGCTGTGACCGAAGGTGGTGTAGGAGAGGCCGAAGCCGAAGGGGCGCGCCGGCGTCGGGTCGGTGGCGGTGACCTCCGACGGACCACCCAGGAGGGGCTGCAGGTAGCTGTAGGGCTGGGTGCCGGAGACGCGCGGCAGCGAGACCGGCAGCCGGCCCGACGGGTTGACCGCACCCGAGATGATGCGGGCCAGCGCCGCCCCACCCTCCTCGCCGGGGAAGAACGCCTGCAGCACGGCCGCGGGACGCACCTCGTCCTCGAGCGCCCAGCCGATGGCGTACGGCCTGCCGGTGACGACCACGAGCACGACCGGGGTCCCGGTCGCGACGATCTCGGTGACCAGCTCGCGCTGGACCCCGGGAAGCTCGAGCGACTCGGAGTCGTTGCCCTCCCCCACGGTGCCGCGGCCGAAGAGCCCGGCCTGGTCACCCACGACGACGACCGCGACATCGGCCTCGGCAGCCGCCGAGACGGCCGCTGGGAAGCCGGTGCGGTCCGTGCCCTCGACGTCGCATCCGGCGACGACCTCGAGCGCGGCGCCGCCGAGCTCGGCCCGGATCGCCTCGGCGATCGTCGGCAGCTCGATGCCGAGCGGCTCCTCGGGGTAGCTCGCCATCACGTGGTTGACGAAGGAGTAGCAGCCCATCAGCGCCTCGGGCCGGTCGGCGTTGGGGCCGATGACGGCCACCTTGCCGGCGCCAACCGCCAGCGGAAGGACACCGTCGTTGCTGAGCAGCACCACCGACTCCTCGGCCAGCCGGCGCGCCAGCGCGCGGTGTGCCGGGGAGTCCAGGTCGATCGACTCCGGCGCTCCCTCCTCCAGACCCGCCCCGAAGGACTCGTCCAGCAGGCCGAGCTCCTCCTTCTGCGCCAGCGCCCGGAGCACGGCCCGGTCGACGAGCGACTCGGAGACCTCCCCGGCGCGGATCAGCGCCGCGAGCGGCTCGAGATAGGCATCCCCGCTGGGCAGCTCCACGTCGACACCGGCCTCCAGGGCCAGCGCCGCGGCCCGCCCGCGGTCGGCGGCGATCGCGTGCATCACCGCGAGGAACGCCACCCCGAAGTAGTCGGCGACGACGACCCCGTCGAAGCCCCAGGTCTCGCGCAACAGGGTGGTGAGGTGGTCGACCGAGGAGTGCTGCGGCACCCCGTCGATGTCGTTGTACGACGCCATCACCGACCTCGCGCCACCGTCGAGCACCGCCATCTCGAACGGCGGCAGGAAGATGTCGGCGATCTCGCGAGGACCCGCGGAGACGGGCGCGTGGTTGCGGCCGGCCCGCGAGCCCGAGTAACCGACGAAGTGCTTCAGCGTGGCATGCACGCCGGCGGACTGCAGCCCCCGGACGTACGCCGTCGCGACCGTCCCGACGAGATAGGGATCCTCGCCGATGGCCTCCTCGCAGCGGCCCCAGCGCGCGTCGCGGATCACGTCGAGCACCGGGGCGAGCCCCTGGTGCACACCGAGGGCACGCATGTCCGCACCGATCATCTGGGCCATCTCCTCGACGGCCTCGGGATCGAAGCTCGCGCCCCAGGCCAGCGGCGTCGGGAAGGTCGCGGCCTGCCAGGCGGCCAGCCCGGTCAGACACTCCTCGTGGACCAGGGCCGGGATCCCCAGCCGGGTCTGCGAGACCAGGCGTCTCTGCTCCTCCCACAGCCACGCGGCGCGCTCGGCCGGATCGACCGGCCGGGTGCCGTACACCCGGGTGTAGTGGCCCAGGCCGTGGGCGGTGATCTCCGAGAGACGCCGGCCGTCGCCGTCGATGTCGCGCGTCATCTCGTTGGCCATCGGCGCCACGACGTCGCCGCCGCGGTCGAGCCAGTAGCCCACGATCTGGGCGAGCTTCTCCTCCAAGGTCATCTGCGCGTGCAGGTCGCGTACGCGCTCGGAGACCTGGGGCCAGGCAGGCAGAGTCGGTTCGGTCGTTGGTTCAGTCACAGGAGGTGTCCGTTCTAGCCCTTGACCGCGCCCTGCAGGCCGCTGACGAGGCGGCGCTGGAAGGCGAGGAAGAGCACGAGGGCGGGGATCATCGCGAGGGTGGTGAAAGCGAGGACGCCGGCGGTGTCGGCGGAGTGCTCGGTGGAGAAGTCGGCGACGCCGAGCGGGAGGGTGCGCATCTTGTCCTGGAGCAGCAGCAGCGGAAGCAGATAGGCGTTCCAGGAGGTCACGAACGCCAGCACCCCGACGGTGATCATCCCGGGTGCCGACAGCGGCATCAGGATCCGCCAGAAGACGCCGATCCGGCCGGCGCCGTCCATCAGCGCCGCCTCCTCGAGCTCCTTGGGCAGCGCCATCAGGAACGGCCGCAGGATGACCACCGTCATCGGCAGCGCGAACGCCGCCTGCGGCAGGGCCACGCCCCACCAGGTGTTCGCCATGTGCAGGTTGCGGGTGATGATGATGAACAGCGGGATGATCGCCACGGCCGCCGGGAACAGCAGACCGAGGACGAAGACCATGAACAGCGCCTCGCGCCCCCGGAACTGGTAGCGAGCCAGCGGGTACGCCGCCATCAGCCCGAACACGACGGTCACCACCGTGGTGATGATCGCGATCATCGTCGAGTTGAGGGCGTACTGCCAGAACGAGGGGTTGCTCAGCACCCCGGCGTAGTTGCTCCACACCCACGGGTCGGGCAGCCCGGCCGGCTTGTCGGCAAGCTGGGCGTTGGTGCGGAAGCCGCCGAGCGCCCCGTAGAGGACCGGGCCGACGGTGATCGCGACCACGATCAGCGCGATCAGGTAGACCCACAGGTTGCCGCCGCTACGGCGGCGTGGGGTGAGATCGGCCGTCACGCTCATACCGTGTCCTCCTTGGTGTCGCGGCGCAGGATCAGGACCTGGTAGGCGAGGGCCATCGCGAAGGCGATCACGAACAGGATCACCGAGGCGGCACCTGCGATGCCGTAGTTGTGGCGCTTGGTTCCCTCGTCGATGAGGTACGTCGCCATGGTGGCCGTCGCGTCCGCGGGACCGCCCTGGGTGAGCACCCAGATCATGTCGAAGCACTGGATCGAGCCGATCATCGACAAGAAGGCCCAGGTACGCATGGTGGGTCCCAGCAGCGGGATCGTGATCCGCCACTGCGTCTGCCACCAGGAGGCGCCGTCGAGCTGGGCGGCCTCGTGGAGCTCCTCGGAGACGCCCTGCATGCCGGCCAGGAAGAGGAGCACGGCGAGGCCGAGGTACTTCCAGGTCAGCACGAGGAGCACGATCCACAGGGCGTACTCCGGGGTGCCGAGCCAGCCCTGCTCGGGCGGGGTGAGGCCGATCTGCGCGGTGAAGGCGTCGATGAAGCCGTACTGCGGCTGCAGCAGCTGGAGCCAGACGACCGCGGCGATGACCTCGGCCAGCACGTACGGCACGAAGATGATCGTGCGCAGCAGGCCCTGGCCGCGCATCCTGCGGTTGAGCAGGAGGGCGATGGCCACGCCCAGCGGGAGCTGGAGCAGGATCGAGCCGACCACGATCATCATGTTGTGGCCGACCGCGCTGCGGAAGACCTCGTCGCCGAGGACCTCGACGTAGTTCTCGAGGCCGACGAAGTCGGTCAGGTCGCCGAAGCCCTTCCAGTCGTAGACCGAGAAGCGCACCGCGGTGACGATGGGCCAGGCGACGAAGAGCGCGATGAGCGCCAGCGCAGGGGTTACGAAGACAAGGATCTCCAAGCGCTTGCGCCAGGCGTCACCACGAAGTCCGGTCCTTCCGGGACCGCCGGGTGCCCGGCGTACAGCACCTGTACGCCGGGCGTCCGATGTGGCGTGCCCTGACGCCGCGGGAGCGGCTTCGGTCACGTCGTGTGTCACAGGCTCAGCTCACTTTTCCTTGTCCGCGGCTTCCTGGGTGGCGGTGACGATGTCCGTCCCCGTGCCCTTGCCTGCGAACACGTTGACGATCGCGTCGTTCATCGCTCCGCCGACGGCCTGACCGAAGGCGGTGTCGAAGTAGAGCTGGACGTAGGGAGCGCTGTCGCGCACCTTGATCAGGTCGGCCAGGGCCGGGTCGGTCAGCGCGCCGGTCGCGTCGGGGTTCGTCGGCAGGCCCATCCCGTTCTCAGCGAAGCCCGTCTGGACGTCGGTGGAGAGGAGGTACTTGACGAAGTCGACCGAGGCGTCGGGGGCACCCTCGGAGACCGCCCAGGCGTCGCCGCCGCCCATCTGCGCGCCCGGGTCACCCTGGCCGCCCTCGATCTGCGGGAAGGCGAACCAGCCGGTCTTGTCCCCCAGGCCCTTCTTGTCCTCGGTGATGCCCTGCATCACGCCGGGCTCCCAGTGACCGGCGAGCTCCATGGCGACCTTGCCGGTCGCGAGGAGGCCGGAGGCCGAGGTCGGGCCCTCCTGGGCACCGGTGGAGAGGAAGCCGTTGTTGAAGGGCTTGTGGGCGACGATGTCGACCAGGTCGTCGCCGGCCTTCTCGAAGCAGGGGTCGGAGAAGTCGAGGCTCTTGACCGCCGAGGTCAAGACGTCCTCGGAGCACTCCCGGACCGCGGTCCAGTAGTAGTAGTGCGCGGCCGGCCAGGCGTCCTTGGCGCCGACGGAGACCGGCTGGATCTTCGCGGCCTTGAGCTTGTCGACGGCGTCGTAGAAGTCCTCCAGCGTCGTCGGCGCGGCGGTGATGCCGGCCTTGGCGAAGAGCTCCTTGTTGTACCAGAAGCCGACCACGCCGATGGAGAACGGCAGTGCGTACGTCTTGTCCTCGACCTGCCAGCCGGCGACCGAGCCGCCGATCATGTCGATCTCGTCGGCCGCGTCCTCGGACAGGTCCTTGGTCAGACCCGCCTCGACGTGGTCGGCGAGCTCGCCGCCGCCACGCTCCATGTAGACGTCCGGGATCTGCTCGGGGTCACCGCTCTGGAACGCGGCGTCGAGCTTGGTGAGCATGTCCTCGTGCGCGAAGGCCTCGACCTTGACCTTGACGCCGGGGTTGGCCTTCTCGAAGTCCTTCGCGACCTGCTCGTAGTACCCCTTTCCGGGGTCGTTGTTGGAGTTGTGCCACCACGTGATGGTGTTGTCGTCGCCACCGGAGTCGCCCGAGCCGCCACAACCGGTGGCGGCAATCATCAATCCGGCGCACAGCGCGGCGAGCGCCTGTGTCTTCCTCGACATCTTTGGACCTTCTTCGTCACAGCTCTGGATGGGGTCATGTGACTGCCGCCACATTGTCGGGTCGAGCATGGCGGTTGTCGGGCACCGATGTCAATCGTTGTCGATAACGTTTTCGTAGATGGTTATCGACAATCCCCCGAGTGGGCTACTGTCAGGGGCATGAGTACGCTCGACCAGCCCCGCCCCCGACGGGTGACGATCACGGACGTGGCCCGGGAGGCGGGTGTCTCGGTGGCCACGGTCTCGAAGGTGATCAACGAGCGCTACGGGGTCAGCGAGGCGACGGCCGAGAAGGTCCTCGCGGTCATCGACCAGCTCGGCTACCAGTCGTCCCTGATCGCCTCCAGCCTGCGCCGCAAGTCGACGGGCGTCATCGGCGTGCTCGTCGCCGAGTTCGAGCCCTACTCCGCCGAGC
Source organism: Nocardioides luteus (assembly GCF_015752315.1). Lineage (NCBI taxonomy): Bacteria > Bacillati > Actinomycetota > Actinomycetes > Propionibacteriales > Nocardioidaceae > Nocardioides > Nocardioides luteus. Next base: position 2,207,963 of record NZ_JADOVJ010000001.1, on the reverse strand, counting down.
TGCTCAAGGGAATCTCGGCCGCCCTGGACGGCACGGGCTACGAGCTCCTGGCGCATGCCGGCCGCAGCGGCGCCCACAACCACACCGGCTGGGAGCGGCGCTCGCTCTCCCGTCTCGGCCACACCCTGATCGACGGGGCGATCGTGGTGACGCCCTCGATGATCATCACCGACGAGACCACGATCCCGGTCGTCGCGATCGACCCCCACACCGGCCCCGACGGACCGATGACCGTCGATGCCGACAACATCACCGGCGCCCGGCTCGCCGTCGACCACCTGATCGGGCTCGGCCACCAGCGCATCGGCTTCCTCGGCGGCCGCCCCGACCTGCGTTCCGCCGCGCTGCGCGAGCAGGGCTACCGCGAGGCGCTCTACGACGCCGGCCTGAGCGTCTCCGCCGACCTGATCCGGGTGGGCGGCTACCACCCCGAGGTCGCCGAGGCACCGGCTCGCGAGCTGCTCTCGCTCCCCGCCGGCGAGCGGCCCACCGCCATCTTCGCCGCCAACGACATCTCGGCCATCAAGGTCATCGAGGTCGCCGGCTCCCTCGGCCTGCGGGTGCCCGAGGACCTCTCGGTGATCGGCTTCGACAACGTACCCGAGGCCCGCGACGCCACTCCCCCGCTCACCACCGTCGCCCAGCCGCTCCACGAGATGGGCCGGGCAGCCCTCGAGCTCCTGCTCGAGCTGCTCGAGGGCAAGCAGACCGAGCGCCACCTGCGGTTGCCCGCCGAGCTGGTCGTGCGCAGCAGCACCGCACCGCCGAAACCGTAGTTCTGGCGGGCCGAGAATGTAGAAGCGGCGGACGAAACTGTCGTCTCGTCCGCCACTTCTGCAGTCTCGGCGAGGCCGGCTACACGTGCCCCGTAGCAGAGGCCCGGCGCCTGGAGAGCGCGTCGACGCTGGCCGCGACCAGGAGGACCAGGCCGGTGACCATCCAGACGGTGCCCTGGGGCTGGTCGAGCAGGCCCATCCCGTTGTCGATGACCGCGACCACGGTGCCACCGATGACGGCGTCGATGACCCGGCCCTTGCCGCCGAAGAGCGAGGTGCCGCCGATGACGGCGGCGCCCACGGCGTACAGCAGGGTCGTCTCGCCACCGGTGTTCGGGTTCACCGAGTTGGTGCGGCTGGCGATCATGATGCCGGCCATCGCCGCCATCGTGGAGCAGAGGATGAAGCACGACAGGCGCACCCGGAACACGTTGATCCCGGCCCTCCGCGCCGCCTCGGCGTTGCCGCCGACCGCGTAGACGTGCCGGCCCCAGGCGGTGCGGGTCAGCATGAAGGTCAGCACGATCAGCAGGCCGACGATCACCAGCAGCGAGACCGGCACCCCCTTGAGCGAGGTCAGCGCCGGGTTGCGGCTGCGCTCGACCGAGAGATAGCCGACCACCGCGAGCACCACGACCGTCAGCAGCCCGGTCTTGAGCGCCCACAGCAGGATCGGCTGCACCGTGAGGTTCTTGGCGCGGCGCCGGGCGTCGGTGACGTACGTCGAGGCCGCATAGCCCACGATGCAGATGATGCCGAGCGTCCAGCCGAGCCAGACCGGGAGGTTGGAGTTGTTGAGGCCGTTGATGAAGTCGTTGCGGTAGGGAATCGTCCCGCCCTCACCGATCATCGTCAGCAGCACCCCCTGCAGCCCGAGGAACGCGGCCAGGGTGACCACGAACGACGGGATCCCGAGCCTGGCCACCAGCAGCCCGATGAGCAGGCCGATCACGGCGCCGGCGAGCAGCGCCGCGACCAGGGCCGGCAGCAGCGGCCACTCCTGCCGGGTCAGGAACACCCCGAGCACGCCGGCACAGGTGCCGCCCGCGAACCCTGCCGAGAGGTCGATCTCGCCCAGCAGCAGCACGAAGACGAGGCCCATCGCGAGCACGGTCACACCCGCCGACTGGCCGATCAGGTTGGCGAAGTTGAACGAGTTGGTGAACTGCTCCGGACGCAGCGCGGAGAAGACCACGACCAGCGCGACCAGACCCAGCACCGCCGGCAGCGAGCCGACCTCACCGCCCCTGAGCTTGGCCAGGTAGGCGCGGAGGATCCCGGCCAGCGAGTTGTCGGGCATCGGGTCCGGTGACGCCGGATCGGTCACCGGCCGGTCGTCCACGTCCGCACTCATGCCGCACCTCCTTGTGGAACAACACCTGTGGTGATCGCCTCCACGACCCGCCCGCGCGTGGTCGAGGCGGCCTCGATCTGGCCGACCATGCGCCCCAAGTGCAGGACCGCGATGTCGTCGGCGACCTCGAAGACGTCGTTGAGGTTGTGGCTGATCAGCACGACGCCCAGGCCGCGGTCGGCCAGGCGCCGCACCAGTCGCAGCACCTGCTCGGTCTGCGCCACCCCGAGCGCCGCGGTCGGCTCGTCGAGGATGACCAGCTTGGAGTTCCACAGCACCGCCCGGGCGATCGCCACGGTCTGACGCTGGCCACCGGAGAGGGAGGCGACCGGCGTACGCACCGACTTGAGCGTACGCACCGAGAGACCGTCGAGCGTCTCGCGAGCCCGCTGCTCCATGGTGTCCTCGTCGACCAGCCGGAAGCGTTTCATCTCCCGGCCGAGGAACATGTTGTGGACGACGTCGAGGTTGTCGCACAACGCAAGGTCCTGGTAGACGACCTCGATCCCGAGCGCGGCGGCGTCCTTCGGACTGGTCACCTTCACCGGCTCGCCTTCGAAAAGGTAGTCGCCGGCGTCGAAGAGATGGATCCCGGCCATCCCCTTCACCAGGGTGCTCTTGCCGGCGCCGTTGTCACCGACGAGCGCGGTCACCTTGCCCGCCTGCACCGTGAGGTCCACGCCGCGCAGGACCTGCACGGCGCCGAAGGACTTCTCGACGCCGTGCAGCTCCAGCAGCGGACTCACTGAGGCACGCCGTTCTCGGTGCACAGGTCCGCGATCGGGCCGGCGCACACCTCGGCGGCATCGGCCTGACCGTCCTTGATGACGGTTCCGACCGACTCCTTCGTGACCCAGACGGGCTCGGCGAGCACCGAGGGCACGTCCTTGCCGGCCTCGGTGTCCTCCACGGACCCGGTGGCCAGCGCCGAGGCTGCGTCCTCGTCACCCTCGATCAGCGCGATCGCCAGGTCGGCGGCGGCCTTGGCCTCGAGCGCGGTGTTCTTGTAGACGGTGCCGCACTGGAAGCCCTGCAGGATGTTCTGCAGACCCTCGACCGAGGCGTCCTGGCCGGTCACCGGGATCTTGCCCTGCACCTTGTTGGCCTTCAGCCGGGCGATGATGCCGCCGGCCATGGTGTCGTTGGCCGAGACCACGCCGTCGATCTTGCCGCCGTTGGCGGTGTACATCTGGTCGAAGACCTGACCGGCCTTGGTGGCGTCCCACTCGCCCGACTGGTCGCCGACGAGCTTGTAGGTGCCGTCGTCGATCTTCGCCTTGAGCGCCTTCTCGTAGCCCGACTTGAACAGCGCCGCGTTGTTGTCGGTGGCCGCACCGTTGACGTAGACGATGTTGCCGCCCTTCTTGCCCGCGGCGGTGATGCACTCGTCGAGGCCCGCGCCCATCAGCTCGCCGACCTTCACGTTGTCGAAGGAGACGTAGTAGGACGCGCCACCGTTGAGCGTCAGCCGGTCGTAGTCGATGCTCGTCACTCCGGCGTCGGCAGCCTTCTTCAGGCAGGCCGCGCCGGACTCGGAGTCGAGGTTGGTGATGATGATGACCTTGACGCCCTCGTTGATCATGCTGTCGCAGAGCTGACCGAACTTGGCCGTGTCGCCCTGGGCGTTCTGGATCGTGGCCTTGAGGCCGGCGTCGGTGAACGCCTTCTCGAGGTTGGGCCGGTCCTGGGACTCCCACCGGGGAGACGTGGTGGCGTCGGGGAGGATCACCCCGACGTCGGTGCCGCCCGAGCCGCCCGAGTCGCCGCCGTCGTCATCCGAGCCGCCACATGCCACGAGCGATGCGGTCGACAGGGTCGCGACCGCTGCGACCGCCATCAGGCGGCCGATCTTGTGCGTGTTCATCGTCCGAACTCCTCAGTCCTGGGTGTGATCTAAGTCACGTCGGGGTGCAACCTATCTCCTCCGGCGGCGATGTGAAACGGTTTCGAGGAGATCTCGACGGCGGAATGACAACGCCCGTACGCCAACACGTCACCACCGCCCGTTATGGTGCGACGGCTCCCGCCCACCGACGCCCCACTAGAAACAGCGACACGTGACCGCCATTTCGGATTTCCCCACTCCTCCGGCCGCTGGGGCAGACCTCGAACCCAAGAGCCCCAAATCTGGGCAGACCTCGACGCGGACCTCCGCCGGGCACATCAGCGAGATCCACGGCCTGCGTGGCATCGCATTGGCGCTCGTGGTCGCGTTCCACCTCTTCGGCAACGGCCGCGTCTCGGGCGGGATCGACGTCTTCCTGGTGATCTCCGGCTTCCTCGCCACCCGGTCGCTGGTGGGCAGGGCCGAGCGCGGCAAGGTCCGGCTGGCCGAGCACTACGGACGTACGTTCGCGCGGCTCGCCGCGCCGGCGCTGATCGTGCTGGCCGCGACGGCCGCGCTGATGGTCGCCTTCATCCCGCAGACGCTGTGGACGCAGACCACGCGCGAGATCATCGCGGCCGCGACCTACCTGCTCAACTGGGAGCTCATCGCCAGCCAGCTCTCCTACGGCGCGGCGGGACCGTCCTCGACGCCGGTGCAGCACTTCTGGTCGCTCGCGGTGCAGGGGCAGTTCTTCCTGCTCTGGCCGCTCGTGGTCGTCGGGCTCGCCTTCGTCCTACGCGGCCGGATCGGCCTGGCGCGGACGCTGTTCGTGCTGACCGCGGCCGCGTTCGCGGTCTCCTTCCTCTACGCCATCAAGGTCTCCGGGGCCGACCAGGCGGCTGCGTACTTCAACTCCATCACCCGTTTCTGGGAGATCGCCGCCGGCGCCCTGACCGCGCTCGCGCTGCGCCGCCTGAGCCTGCCCGAGAAGATCAAGCCGTACACCGCATGGACCGGTCTCACCCTGGTCGTGACCTGCGGTTTCGTGATGGACGGCGCGGACCGCTTCCCGGGCCCGGCGGCGCTGTGGCCGGTCACCGGAGCGCTGCTGGTGATGGTCGGCTCGACCTCGTCCGCGCGCGGCCCACGGCGGCTGCTGGAGACCCGGCCGCTGCGGTCCGTCGCCGACATCTCCTACGAGCTCTACCTGTGGCACTGGCCGCTGCTCATCGCGTGGCTCTACTACACCGGCGCCGAGCGCCTCACCCTGGTCTCGGCCGCGGGCGTGCTGGTCGTCTCGACCGTGCTGGCGTGGGCGACCAACCGCCTGGTGACCCGCCAGGTCCAGACCTACGTCATCAAGCCCGGCGGGCCACGGGCCCTGGTCGCCACCATGGCCGCTCTCGCGGTCGCCGTCGGCGCCGGGTGGAGCGGCCTGGCCGCGATCAGCTACTCCGAGGACAGGGCGATCGCGGCGGCGGCACGGCTCGCCACCGCCGACCCTTTCACGACCGAGTGCCTGGGCGCCGCCGCGATGGCGGCGACCTCCGCGGGCGGGGAGTGCCGCAACCCCGACCTGCGCGGCGCGCTGATCCCCGCGGTGGCCACCATCGGCGCGGACGATGACAACCGCGGCCAGTGCTGGTCCTTCGAGGAGCGGCCGGTGCGGTTCAGCGCCTGCCCGAACGGTGCCGTCGAGGGCTACGACAAGCGCCTGCTGATGGTCGGCGACTCCCATGCCGTCGCGCCGGTGGGCGCCCTCGACCTGATCGGCAAGCAGCGCAACTGGCGCATCGACGTCGCCTCGCGAGCCGCCTGCCACTGGAACGCCCGCCCGCTCGGCCAGAACATCGCCGACAACCGCCCCGCCTGCGCGGAGTGGAACCGGCAGCTCGAGAGCTACCTGCGCGCACCCGAGCAGAAGGACCTCGACGCGATCATCGTCACCCACTCCGCCCGCAAGACCACACAGCCGCTGGCCGGCGAGACGCCCTACGAGTCCACGGTCAACGGCCTGGTCGAGGCGTGGAGCCACCGGCCCTCGAAGGACGTCCCGGTGATCGCGCTCGTCGACAACCCGATGTTCGAGCCCGACAACGCCGCCTATCTCCGCACCACGCTGGGCTGCATCCAGAGGCACTCCCCCGAGACGGCCGGCGAGGCGTGCGGGCGGCCGCGCACGGACGTGGTCGTCAAGGACCCGCACCGCGACGCGGTCGCTCGCGACCCGAACGCGCACCTGATCGACATGACCCACCTCTTCTGCGAGGACAGGATCTGCCCGGCGGTGATCGGCAACGTCATCGTCTACCGCGACGGCAACCACATCACCTCGCGCTACGCCCGCACGCTGGCTCCCTACCTGGGCCGGGAGCTGGCCGGGGTCATCGGCTAACGGGCCACGGCCAGGGCGTCGATCTCGACCAGCATCTCCTCGCGCGGCAGACCGGTCATCACGGTGGTACGGCACGGGAGGATGCCGCCCTCGGCGACCCGCGAGCCGATGAACTCACCGTAGGCCTCGTTCATCGCGGCGAAGTCGTCGCGGGTCGTGAGGTAGACCCGGAGCATCAGCACGTCCTCGAACCCCGCACCGGCGGCAGCCAGGATCGCCTCCACGTTCTGCAGGGTGCGCACGGTCTGACCCTTCACGTCACCGGGGAACAGGTATTCGTTGGTGACGGGGTCGACCGGACCCTGGCCGGAGACCTGGATCATCCCGCCGCGGACGACGCCCTGGGAGAACGTGTGCGCGGGAGCGGGGGCCTGGTCGGTGGAGATGCGGATGTCGGACATGGGTTGGGTTTCCTCTCGGGGTGTTCTCATGAGCTCCGGCCGGCCCAGTCGGCGGAGATCGCTTCGGTGGCCGCGAGGAGCTGCGGCACCAGGGCACGCACCCCCTCGCGGGGCAGGATGACGTCGGGCACGGAGACGGAGACCGCGGCGATGACCCGCCCGGCCTCGTCGCGTACGGGCGCCCCGACGCAGTTGATGAAGTCCTCGTGCTCGGCGGCGTCCTCGGCCCAGCCCTGCTCGCGCGTGCGGGCGAGCACCTCGCGGTAGCCCGCGGCGTCGGCGATGGTGCGGCTCGTGAACGGGCGGAAGTCGATGCCCGCGATCACGGCGTCCTGCTCCCCCGGCGGCAGGCCGGCGACGAGCACCTTGCCGACGGCGGTGGCATGCAGGGCGGCGGGCAGTCCCACGCGGGAGTACATCCGCACCGAGTGCGTGCTCTCGACCTTGGCGAGATAGATCGCCGTGCCGTTCTCGTACGCAGCCAGGTGGACGGCCTGGCCGCCCGTCTCCGCCGCGAGGCGGGTCAGGTGCGGTTGGGCCACGTCGCGAATCGCGTGCTGGGCGAGGGCCATCGTGCCGAGCGCGAACAGCCGCGAGCCGAGGTGATAGCGCTGGCGGTCGTCGCGGCGTACGAAACGGTCCGCCTCCAACGTGTGCAGCAGCCGCATCGCGGTGGTCTTGTGGACGCCGAGGCTGGCGGCCACCTGGTCGAGGGACCGCTCGCCCTCACCGAGCTCGATGAGGATCTGGAGCGCGCGGGACAGGCTCTGGCTCATCGTGATGCCTCCGCAGGGGTCTCGAGCGCCGGGGAGTCGATGCCGGCGGCGCTCACCCGGGTCGCCGCCCACTCGTCATCGGAGCAGCCGAGCAGCCGGGCACGTACGTCGGCGGCCGGCGGGTCGGCGTGGTCGCCGGTCGCGGCCAGCACGCCCGCTGCGACCAGGTGGCCCTGGCGCAGCCGGCCGACCGGCCCGATCCCGTCCACGAGCGCCGCCAGGTAGCCCGCCGCGAAGCCGTCGCCGGCGCCGACGGGCTCCACCACGTCGACCCGGAGCGCCGGGACCTCGGCGGCACTCCCGTCCGGGTCGTGCTCACCGGCCGCGTGCGAGTCGGCCTTGATCACGAGCCGCGGCCGGTCGCCGAGGAAGCCGCGCAGCTCGTGAGGAGTGTCCACGCCGAGGGCCGCGCGCGCCTCGTCGGCGCCGAGCAGCACCACGTCGGCCGCGCGGAGCAGGTCCACCAAGGGGGCGACGTCCCGGCCGGCCCAGAGCGCCGGTCGCCAGTTGAGGTCGACGCTGAGCCGGAAGCCGAGCTCCTCGCGCAGCGCCAGCAGGCGGGCGACCAGCGCCGACCCCTCCTCGAGGATGCCGGCGGTGATGCCGGAGGTGTGCACGACCTCGGCCGACGCCAGCGCCTGCGCGACCCCGGGCCCGTCGAGCAGGTCCGCGTCCATGGCGGCTGCCGCGGAACCGGCGCGGTAATAGTGCATCCGGCTGCCGTCAGGGGCGGGCTCCTTCACGTAGAGCCCCGTGGGCCGCTCGGGGTCGCGCTCGGCCAGGACGTCCACGCCGCGCGCGGCCAGGTCGTCGGTCACGACGTCGCCGAACGGGTCCCGGCCGAGCCGGGACACCCAGGCGGTCGGCACGCCGAGCGCCGCCAGGGCTCCGGCCACATTGGCCTCCGCTCCCCCGACCGAGCGACGCAACGTCGCCGCCTCGGCCAGCGGCCGGTCGCCCTCCGGACGCAGGACGACCATCGCCTCCCCGAGACAGACCGCTCGCACCTCTCTGCTGCCCACCGATGGAGCTCCTCCCCTGTTGCTTCACCTCCGGCCCGTTGACGACCGCTGTGACCGATGCTACAACTATCAAATCAGATTACGCAATCACCGTTGCATCATGTGCAACGCGAGGAAGGACGGGCCATGGATCACCCGGCAGCCCACATCGACACGACCGCCGTCGCGGCACTGCGCGACGAGCGGGTCGACTGGCGCCACAAGGCGATCCCGCCCGCACTCTGGGGACGTACGGTCGCCGAGGTGCTCGACGAGGCGCCCCGGCTCTCGCAGCTGCCCACGCCCGTGCTCTCCCTGTCCCGGGTCGCGATGAGCCACAACCGCGACGTGCTGGCGGCATGGTGCGCCGAGCGCGGCATCGCCCTCGCCCCGCACGGGAAGACCACGATGGCTCCGCAGCTGTGGGCCGAACAGCTCGCCGCCGGGGCGTGGGCGATCACCGTCGCCAACCTCCCCCAGCTCGCCGTCGCCCGCGCCTTCGGTGTCTCCCGGGTGATCGTGGCCAACGCGATCGTCTCCCCGCTCGCCCTGCGCTGGATCGCCGACCAGCTCACCGAGGACCCCGATCTCGAGGTGCTGGTCTGGGCCGACTCGCCGCGGACGGTCGCGCTGATGCACGACGCCCTCGCGGCCCATGTCGCCGCGGCCGGGCCGCGTCGACCGCTCGGCGTCCTCGTCGAGCGCGGCGCCACAGGCGGTCGCACAGGCACCCGGGACGAGGCGACCGCGGTCGCCGTGGCCGAGGCGATCGCCGCCTCTCCCCACCTGGAGCTCGCCGGGGCCACCGGCTACGAGGGCGCCCTCGCGCACACCACGGACGCGGCCGCGCTCGGCGTCGTCCATGCGTACGTCGACAGCCTGGTCTCCCTGCACCGGCGGATCTCCCACCTGCTCCCCACCGACGGCACCCCGGTCGTGAGTGCCGGTGGCAGCGCCTACTTCGAGCAGGTGGCCGACGCGCTCGCCCCGCTCGTGACGGGCGAGGAAGCGCGGGTGGTGCTGCGCAGCGGCGCCTACATCACCCACGACGACGGCTTCTACCGCGGCATCTCGCCGCTGGGGAACGCACCCCGCACCAGCGGCCCCGGCCTGCGCAGCGCCCTGCACGGATGGGTGCGGATCAGCTCCCAGCCGGAGCCGGGGCTCGCGCTGTTCGACGCCGGCAAGCGCGACCTACCGTTCGACGAGGGCCTCCCCGAGGCTCAGCTCCTGCGCGCCCGGACCACCGGCTCCCCTGCGACACCCCTGACCGGCGTCGAGGTGACCGCGCTCAACGACCAGCACGGCTTCCTCCGCTGGGACCCCGCCGCCGAGGCGCCCGTCGAGATCGGCGACGAGCTCCGCCTCGGGCTCTCGCACCCCTGCACCGCCTTCGACAAGTGGGGCCTCATCCCGGTCCTCGACGACGCCGACGCCGACGACCCGGTCGTCGTCGACCTCGTGCGCACCTGGTTCTGAGAGAGGACCGACCATGACCGACCTGCTCATCCGGGACGCGACCGTCATCGACGGCACCGGCGCCCCGGCCTTCCACGCCCACGTCAGCATCGACGCGGGCCGGATCACCGGCATCCACACCGACGGCTCGGCGCCGGCCGCGCGCCGCACCGTCGACGCCGCCGGCCGGACGCTGACGCCGGGGTTCATCGACATGCACGCCCACTCCGACCTGCAGATCCTGGTCAACCCGGACCACACCGCCAAGGTGAGCCAGGGCGTCACGCTCGAGGTCGTCGGACAGGACGGTCTCTCCTTCGCTCCCGCCGACGCGGCCGCACGCGACCACCTGCGCCGGCAGATCGCGGGCTGGAACGGCGAGCCGGACGACTTCGACTTCGACTGGGACACCGTGGCCGGCTACCTGGACCGGCTCGACCGCGGGATCGCGTGCAACGCGGCGTACCTGGTGCCGCAGGGGACGCTGCGGCTGATGGTGGTCGGCCCGGACGACCGGCCCGCGACCGCCGCCGAGATCGCCGAGATGGCGCGGCTGCTGCGGGTCGGCCTCGAGGAGGGCGCGGTCGGGATGAGCAGCGGCCTGACCTACCCGCCGAGCATGTTCGCCGACGACGACGAGCTCGCGACCCTGTGCCGGGTCGTCGCCGAGGCGGGCGGCTACTACAGCCCCCACCACCGCTCCTACGGGGCCGGGGCCCTCGACGCGTACGCCGAGATGATCGCCGTCGCCCGCACCTCCAGGTGCGCCCTGCACCTGACCCACGCGACCATGAACTTCGAGCCCAACCGCGGGCGGGCCGGTGAGCTCATCGACCTCATCGAGGCCGGCCTGGCCGAGGGTGTCGACATCACCCTCGACACCTACCCCTACCTCCCCGGCGCCACCACGCTGAGCGCAGTGCTACCCAGCTGGTCGACCTCCGGCGGCCCCGACGCCCTGATGGCCCGGATCGCCGACCCGGCCGACCGGGCCCGGATCGCCCACGAGCTCGACCACGTCGGCACCGACGGCTGCCACGGCTGCGTGACCGACTGGCGCACGATCCAGATCAGCGGCGTACGCAACCCCGAGCTGTCGCGCCACGTCGGCCGCACCGTCGCCGAGATCGCCGAGGAGTCCGGCCAGGTGGCCACCGACGTCTTCTTCGACCTCCTCGTCCGTGACCGGATGGCCACCACGATCCTCCAGCACGTCGGCCACGAGGAGAACGTGCAGACGATCATGCGTCACCGCACCCACTGCGGCGGCAGCGACGCGATCCTCGTCGGCGAGCGCCCGCACCCGCGCGCGTGGGGCACCTTCCCCCGCTACCTGGCCCGCTACGTACGCGACCTCGGCGTGCTCGACCTCGTCGACTGCATCCACCACCTGACCGGCCGCCCGGCGGCGAGGCTGCGGCTCACGGATCGCGGCCTCGTGAAGGAGGGGTACGCCGCCGACCTGGTGCTCCTCGACCCCGACACCGTGCAGGACACCGCCACGTTCGAGGAGCCGCGGCAGCAGGCGCACGGCATCGACTGGGTGCTGGTCAACGGCACCGCCGTCATCGAGGACGGCCACCGCACCGACGCGCTGCCCGGACGCGCGCTGCGCCGCACCGACGAAGGAACCCGACCCCGATGAACGAGAGCCCGATGAGCAACCCCGTGATCGACACCCTCCGCACCGACCAGGCGCTGGTCGTCGTACGCGCCTCCCGGCTCGACGATCCCGTCGCGCTCTGCCACGCGCTGGCCGCCGGCGGAATCCGGACCGTCGAGCTGACCTACACGACACCGGGCCTGACCGACCTGCTCGCCGACGTCGCCGCTCGTGCGGACGACGACATCGTCATCGGCGCCGGGACGGTGCTGACCGCCGACCAGGCGCGCGCCGCGCTCACCGCCGGCGCCCGGTTCCTGGTCACGCCCGGCCTCCCGGCCGAGGCCGCGGAGATCGTCGCCGAGGCTCACGCCCACGGGGCGGCCGTCGTGCTCGGCGCGCTCACCCCGACCGAGGTCCTCACCGCGACCGCACTGGGCGCCGACGCGGTCAAGATCTTCCCGGCCCGGGCCGTCGGCCCGCGCTACTTCTCCGACCTGCGGGGCCCGTTCCCCGAGGTCGCCCTGATCCCTTCCGGCGGAGTCGATGACGACAACGCCGCGGAGTTCCTGCGGGCCGGCGCCATCGCCGTGACCGCCGGGACGTCGGTGGTCAAGCCCGCCGACGTCGACGAGGCCCGGTGGGAGCAGATCACCACCAACGCCGCCCGGTTCCGCGCAGCGCTGCGCTGACCCGTCCCCCACCTGACCCGACAGGAGAACAGCCATGCACTGGCTCCAGACAAGCACGCCCGGCCTGTTGCTGCTCTGCGCAGCGGCGATCGCCGTGCTCCTCTTCTTGATCATCAAGGTCAAGCTCGAACCCTTCATCGCACTCTTCATCAGCGGCATCGGCCTGGCCGTCGCGGCCGGGCTGTCCGTCGAGCAGATGGTCGGCACCGCCCTCGCGTCGAAGGAGTCGCTCATCGAGACCGGCTTCGGCGGCGTACTGGGCCACATCGCGCTCATCATCGGTCTCGGCACCGTGCTCGGATCGCTCCTGGAGCGGTCCGGCGGAGCCGACGTCCTCGCCTCGAAGCTGATCGGCATCTTCGGTGAGCGCGGCACCCCGATCGCGATGGGCCTGGTCGGCCTGATCTTCGGTATCCCGGTCTTCTTCGACATCGGCATCTTCGTGCTCGCCCCGCTGGTGTACGTCGCCGCCCACCGCGGCGGTCGCTCGCTGGTCCTCTACGCCCTCCCGGTGCTGGCCGGCCTGTCGATGACACACGCCTTCCTGCCGCCCCACCCCGGCCCGACGGCGCTGGGCGGTCTCCTCGGCGTCGACCTCGGCTGGCTGATCATCATGGGCCTGCTGTGCGGCCTGCCCGCGTTCGCGGCGGCCGGGATCCTGTTCCCGATCTGGATCGCCCCGCGCGTCCAGGTCTCGGTGCCCGAGGAGTTCCTGGTCGCGGAGACCGAGGCCGAGGAGGACCCGACACCCGTCGCCCCGGTCTCGCTCGCCCTCGTCCTCGCCGTCATCTCCGTACCGCTGATCCTCATCCTCGGCGCGACCTTCGGCACGATGCTGCTCGACCCGGGCCGGCTGCTCAGCGTGCTCACCTTCCTGGGCAACCCGGCGATCGCGCTCACCATCGCGGTGCTGCTGGCCTTCTGGCTGCTCGGCATCCGGCGCGGCATGAAGCTCGACGAGATCTCCGAGTTCACCGGCGCCTCGCTGCGCCCGGTCGGCATGATCCTGCTCGTCGTCGGCGCCGGTGCCTTCTTCGGCTCCGTCATCTCCGCGACCGGGGTGGGTGCCGCCCTCGCCGAGGTGCTCGCCGACGCCGGTCTGCCGGTCCTGCTGCTGGCCTACGTGATCTCCTGCGGTCTCCGGATCGCCCAGGGCTCCGCGACCGTGGCGATCGTGACCACCGGCGGCATCGTCGGTCCGACGCTCGCCTCGGGCTACTCCCAGCCCGAGCTCGCCGTGATCGCGGTCGCGATCGCCGCCGGCTCGATCATCCTCAGCCACGTCAACGACGGCGGCTTCTGGATCGTCTCGCGCTACTTCAACCTCAGCGTGAAGCAGACGCTGGCGACCTGGACCGTGCTGGAGACAGTGCTCTCGGTCACCGGCTTCGCGGCCGCCGCCGTGGCCTGGGCGATCGTCTGACCCACTGCGTCACGAAGGGCCGGGAGCACCCGCTCCCGGCCCTTCGCACCTCGTCGCTACGCGTTCTCGGCCCACGCCTTCGCGAGCAGCTCGCGGGTGTCGGTGAGCAGCTGGGGCAGGGTCTTGGTGCGGCCGATGATCGGCATGAAGTTCTGGTCGCCGACCCAGCGGGGCACGATGTGCTGGTGCAGGTGGGCGGCGATGCCCGCGCCACCGGCGGTGCCCTGGTTCATGCCGATGTTGAAGCCCTCAGCCTGCGAGACGCCGGCGAGGGTGCGTACGGCCTGCTTGGTCAGCACCGCCATCTCGGCGGCCTCCTCGTCGGTGGTCTCGACGTAGCCGGCGACGTGACGGTAGGGGCACACCATCATGTGGCCCGGGGCGTACGGGTAGAGGTTGAGCACCACGAAGCAGGTCTCGCCGCGGTGGACCACCAGGCCCTCGGCGTCCTCGAGCATCGGCACCCGGCAGAACGGGCACTTCGTCTCCGAGGGGTCGCTGGGCTTGTTCTCCCCACGGATGTAGGCCATCCGGTAGGGGGTCCACAGCCGCTCCAGCCCGTCGCCCTCGCCGATGCCGTCCTGGGTGAGTACGCCGTCCATCTCTGTCACGCGGCAAACACTACTTAATCCCCTGGAAAGGTCAGTCGGGCGCTTCCCCGCCCCGCAGTGCGTACGCTCCGGCGACGGCGGCGGCGAGCAGCACGACCAGGCAGGCCGCGGTGATCCCGGACAGGGCCTGCCAGGGCACCGTCAGCGGCGCATCCGGCACGTCGCGTACGACCGCCTGGCGCACCAGCCAGCCGGTGAACCCGGTGATCGCGCCGCCGACCAGCAAGGCCCCGGCGCCGGTGAACACCGTCTCCCAGAGCGTGGTCCGGCGCACCTGTGCCGGGGTGGCACCGAGGAGCCGGGCGGTGGCGGTCTGGCGGCGGCGCTGGCTCATCCCGATCAGGACAGCGTTGACGGCCGCGATCGCGGCGTAGACCCCGGCCGGGCCGAGCATCACCCACAGCACGACCGTGTTCGTGGCGCGGGCCTCGGCGGAGACGGTGCCGACCCACTCGGCGGCGGTGCTCACCTGCGCGCCGGTGTCCCGGATCGAGCGTGCCGTCCCGACGACGTCGGCGCCGGCGTCGGTGCGCACGAAGACCGTTCCGGTGTCGCGCGCGACCTTGCCGATGCCGGGCAGGTCGTCGGGCACGATGACGTCGGCCCACAGGTTCGGGGCGTCGGGGACCACGGCGACCAGACGCACGTCGACCTTGCGGCCGCCGACGCGCATCCGGTACGTCCGGCCGACCCGGCCACCGAGGTCGGTGACGTAGGAGGCGGTGACGGCGATCGCCCGGCCGTGCAGGTCCGCGAGACTCCCCTGCCTCGCCTGCAGGCTCCGGGTGGCGGCCGCACCGGCGACGTCGACGACCTCGACCTCGGTGGGACCGTCCCAGAACCCGACCGTCGCGGTGCGACGTACGTCGCTCACCTCCACCCCGGGCACGTCCTGGATCCGCTCGGGATGATCTGTCTGTTCGACGACCAGCTCCGACCTGAGCGCGGCCCGGTCGGCGCCCTCGCTCCAGTCGGCAGTCGCGCCGACGGCGAGCACCATCGAGCCGGCCACCGCCATGATGGCCACCACCGGCGCCGCCACCGCGGCGGTCATCCGGCCGCTGGTGCGGGCGAGGTCGCGGGCCAGGTGGGCCGCGGGGTCCCGTCGCGCCACCGCGGCACCGGCGACGGCCGCGAGCTCGGTGTAGAGCAGGCCACCCACGGCGTTGGCTCCGATCACGGCGACGATCGGGAGGAACATGCCCACGAGCAGGGCGAAGAGCAGCGGCATCCCGGGGGCGAACCAGGCGGTGGTGACCAGCGCGCCGACCGCGGTGAGCGCGACCAGCCCCTGGACCACCGTGGGCCGTCGGCGCTCGAGGACCGCGTCGCGCAGCGCCTCGACCGGCTGCGTACGTCCGGCGCGGGCGCCCGCGCGCCAGGCCCCGACCAGCGCGACCCCGACCCCGCAGGAGGCGGCGATCGCCCACCCGGCTCCCTGGCTCGGCATGCCGAGCAGGACGGGGGTGACGCCGGCCAGGTGCAGGACGCGCAGCACCGGCATCGTCACAGCGGTGCCGAGCAGGCAGCCGGCGACCGTGCCCACCACCGCGACCGCGACCGCCTCACCGAGCAGCAGCGTCCGCACCTGGCGTGGCGTCGCGCCGAGCAGCCGGAGCAGGCCGAGCTCGCGGCGCCGGGTGGCGACCACGAACCCGAAGGTCGAGGAGACCACGAAGAGCGCCAGGAAGAGCGAGATTCCGGCCATGATCCCGAACAGCGACCCGAGGTCGTCGATCTGCGTGCGGTTCTGCTGGTCCAGCCCGTCGGTGACGGTGCCGAGCGCTCCCAACATGTTGGTGGCGAGGGTGATCAGGCCGATCCCGCCGGCGAGGGCGACGGCGGCCCCGGCGTACGGCGGCCACGACTGGCGCAGGGTCTTCAGGCTGTGCGAGACCATCACGAGGACACTCATCGGGCGGCCTCGAGCTCGGCCATCCGCGCACCGATCCGGACCGGGTCGCTGCGCTCCATCTGCCCGACCACCCGGCCGTCGGCGAGGAACAGCACGCTGTCGGCGTACGAGGCGGCGAGCGGGTCGTGGGTGACCATCACGATGGTCTGCGCCGGCCCGCGGGTCCCCGGCGCGTCGACGAGGTCGCGCAGCAGCTCGAGCACCTCGCGCCCGGCGTGGCGGTCCAGCGCACCGGTCGGCTCGTCGGCGAAGAGCACCGCGGGCCGGGAGTGGAGCGCACGCGCGATCGCGACGCGCTGCTGCTGGCCGCCGGAGAGCTCCGGCGGCCGCCGCCGGGCGAGCCCGTGCAGACCGACCTGCTCGAGGGCCCCGATCACCTCGGCGCGATCCGGGCGCCGTCCGGCGAGACGGGCGGGAAGGGCGACGTTGTCGTAGGCGGTGAGGGCGGCGAGCAGGTTGTACTGCTGGAACACGAAGCCCATCATCTCGCGGCGCAGCTTCGTCAGGATCGTCCGGTTCAGGCCGGCCAGGACGGTCCCGGCGACCCGGACGCTGCCCCGGGTGGGCCGGTCGAGGCCGGCGGCGATCTGCATCAGCGTGGACTTGCCCGATCCGGACGGCCCCATGATCGCGGTGAACGTCCCGGCGGCGAAGGCATGGCTCACGCCGCGCAGGGCGTCGACCTTGCCGGAGCGGGACCGGTAGGTGCGGGTGACGTCGTCGAGGACGACGGCGGGAGGGCCGGGCGGCCGGGGCGCGTGGACGGCGGCCGGGATGGTGGCGGTCATGTCTCCAGCCAACGCCGCCCACGCGTCGCGCACACGGGCGCGGACGCCACGACGAGGTAGCGCGTGCGCTACCCCGCGGTGGGATGAGGAGTGCCTAGGCTTCGGAGTCATGAGACCTCCGGCCGACGTCTGGGCGGCGCTGCGCTCCTCCCCCTGGCGGCTGCTCGCCTCCAGCTGGCCCTGGCGCGCCCTCGCCTACCTGGCCTCCGGTGCCGTGGTCGGTCTCGTCGTCGCCGTCCTGCTGTTCGTGCTGACCGGCATCGGCGTGCTCACCCTGATCCTCGTCGTCGGGGTGCTCGTCCTGGCCGGGATCCCGCTGCTGGCCGCGCTCGTCGCCGACGTGGAACGGGTACGCCTCCGTCTGATCCTCCCCGACGTCGGTCCAGGACCGGCCGAGCGGCCCGCGCCGATCGCCTGGAGCGACCGGCTCCGGGCGCTGCGCCGGCTGCGGATCTCCGGCCCCGAGGTCGGCTACACCGTGCTGCTCGCCACCGTGCTGTGGCTGGTCGACGCCGTCGTGCTCAACCTAATCATCACCATCCCGGGTGTGCTCGTGCTCGCTCCGGTGCTGGTGCGGCTCGACGCTCCCATCGCCGTCGGCCCCTGGCAGCTCAGCACGCCCACGGAGGCCTGGATCGCGGTGGCCCCCGGGCTCGTGCTGCTCATCGCCGGCCTGTACGCCGCCACCCTCCTCGCCGCCGCCCAGGCCAGCCTGGCGCGGCTCCTGCTCGAACCGGCCCAGACCCGGCTGGCCGCGGCCGTCGCCGACCTGCGCCGCTCCCGTGTCGACCTGGTCGACGCCTTCGAGACCGAACGCAGCCGGATCGAGCGCGACCTCCACGACGGTGCCCAGCAGCGGCTGGTCGCGCTGACCATGACGCTCGGGCTGGCCGAGCTGGAGGTGCCCGAGGGCGCCGGGCTCGACCTCGTCCGGCAGGCCCACGCCCAGGCGGAGACGGCGCTGGCCCAGCTCCGCGCCACCGTCCGTGGCATCCATCCGAGGGTGCTGGTCGACCACGGGCTCACCGCGGCCGTCCACGAGCTCGCCGACGCCGCCGGGCTGCCGGTCTCCGTCGACCTGCGGGTGGAGGGCCGGCTGCCGGCGCCGGTCGAGGCCGCGGCCTACTTCGTGGTCGCGGAGACGCTCACCAACGCGGTCCGCCATGCCGGTGCCCGCTCGGCCCGGGTCGAGGGACAGCTGACCGGTGACCGGCTCGAGGTCGGCGTACGCGATGATGGGGCCGGCGGCGCCGTCGTGCGTCCCGGCGGCGGGCTCGCCGGCCTCGCCACCCGTCTGGCCGCCCTGGACGGCCACCTGGAGGTCATCAGCCCACCGGGCGGACCGACGGAAGTGAGGATGACGTGCGCGACCGCGCTCCCCTGAGGATCGTCCTGGCCGAGGACGCCGCGCTGCTGCGCGAGGGCCTCCTCGCCATTCTCGAACGGGCCGGCCACGAGGTCATCGCCGCGGTCGGCGACGCCGACGCCCTGCTCGCCTTCACCGACCACACCCGCCCCGACGTGGTCATCACCGACATCCGGATGCCGCCGACCCACACCGACGAGGGGCTGCGGGCCGCCGCCGAGCTCCGCCGGCGCCACCGTGACCTGGCCGTCCTGGTGCTCTCCGCGTATGTCGCCGACGCCTATCTCGCCGAGCTCCTCGACACCACCGGTGGCGGCGGGATCGGCTATCTCCTCAAGGACCGGGTCGGCCACGTCCGGGACTTCCTCGACAGCCTGGACCGGGTGGCCGGCGGTGAGACGGTCGTCGACCCCCAGGTCGTACGCGGCCTGCTCAACCGGCACCAGCCCGACGGTCCGCTCGACGTGCTCTCCGAGCGCGAGCGCGAGGTGCTGGCACTGATGGCCGAGGGCCGCACCAACGGCAGCATCGCGACCGCGCTCTTCGTCTCCGAGGCCGCCGTGCGCAAGCACGTCGGCAACATCTTCGCCAAGCTCCGGCTCGACCCCGCCACCGACCGACGGGTCTCCGCCGTGCTCGCCTACCTCCGCGACGCCTAGGGCGCGGCCGAGCCCACGCCCCAGACGGTCCTCAGAAGGTGATCCCCCGGGCGGCGAAGCGGTCGCGGACCAGGTCGGCGGCCGCCTGGCCGTCGCGGGCGGCCGCCGCGGCGTACGTCTCCGCGGCCGCGGCCTGGAAGCTGGTGTCCGGCGCGTAGGAGAACTGCGAGTAGATCAGGGTCGTGTCCCAGTCGCGCGTGGTGAGGCCGAGCGCCTGGTAGCCCTCACGGATCTCCCATAGGGCCTGGCTCCAGATCTGGCCGTCGTAGTGGACCTGGTTGCGGCGGTCCTCGAGGGTCAGGTCGAGGTGGAAGCTGCGGATGCAGTGCGGGGCGTCGGTGTAGGAGGTCGCGTCCCAGTCCATCGGGCAGGACGGGTCGGCCGCGACCGGCCAGCCGAACTCGGCGGCGGCGTCCAGGCCGACGGTCACCGCGAGGTAGTCACCGAAGGACTCCCCGATCGCGCCGGCGTCGAGACTGCTGCCGTAGCCCGGCACCTGGCTGGCGTGGACGGCGTGGCCGTACTCGTGGACGATCACCTCGGCGTCCTCGGCGTCGTCGACACCGCCCTTGCCCAGCCGGATCCGGAAGGGCTTGTCGGTCTGGTAGGAGTTGTCGCCGCCGTACTGGTTGATCTTCACCGAGAACGGCTCGTTCAGGACGCCCGGGAGCGTCTCCCCGAAACCGAGGGTGTGCAGGTAGGTCTGCGCGCGGGTCACCCAGAAGTAGCCCATGACCTGCTCGAACTGGTCCTGGTGGCGGTCGTAGGAGTAGGTGTTGGTCGTGGAGTACGCCGGCGTGCCGGTGCTCGACTCGACGACCGCGTAGTCGCCGCGCAGGTAGCCCGAGCCGTCCAGGTGGGTCAGCGGCACCTCGGCGTAGGCGCTCTCGGGAACGGCGCTCGCGGCGTCCTTCTGGTCGGTCAGGTCCTGGTCGTTGCTGGACTGGACCGGGTTGACCATGAAGACGCGGGCGGAGCCCTCGGAGGAGCCGCTTCCGGGGGCCGCGGTGGCCGTGCTCAGCGGGACGGCGAGCCCGGCGGTGGCCGCCAGGCCTGCGGTGACGGCGATCGAGAGTCTGCGCATGTGGGGCATGGTCTTCTCCTGGACTTATCGGCCGTGCGGCCGGGTGATACCGGGAGGTTATACCGCGAGGATGTCCTTGGACAGGAGTTCTTCCAGAGGAAGGTCGGGGTCGAGCTCGATCCCGAAACCTCGGGCGTGGCCGTCGATGACGTACCAGATCGACTGGGCGGTGAGCCGCTCCAGCGTCTCGGCGGGCAGGCGCTCCCCGGTGCGGGTCAGCCAGCGGCGTACGGCACCGAAGACCGCGCCGACGAGGCCGTAGATCAGCGGGTCGAGCGCCTCGGCCTCCTCCTCGGTGGGGTTGCCGCCGAGGGCGATCACGGCGGTGCCGACGATGGTCGAGATCCGGCCGGCGAGCTGCTCCATCCCCTGCTGGAGGGGGCCGTCGTCCCCGCCGTCGATGTCGTGGTCGGCGGCCAGGTGGAGGGCGGGATGCGCCCGGGCCCAGCGCACGTAGGTGCCGATGATCCGCTCGATGATCTGCGGCACGGTGCCGTCGAGGGTGATCCCGGGCATCAGGTCGGACCAGAGGCCGTCGAGGATGGCCTGCTGCACGGCCCGGTCGAGGTCGGCGCGGTCCTCGAAGTGACGGTAGATGACCGTACGGGACAGCCCGGCGCGCACCGCGATCTGCTGCACCTGCACGTCAGCCCCCGGCTCACCGGCCTCGATCACCGCGATCGCGGCATCGATGATCTGCTGGCGGCGCTGCTCGTTGTGCTTGCTCCACCGGTCATGACGGCCATCCCGCTTCTCGCCGGCCACCCGCGTCTCCCCCTGATCCCGTGATCGTGCCGAGAGCTTCTCAGCGCTCCTTGCGACGCCCCAGAGCGTATCGGGGTTTCCGCGACTTCGCCGCGATGCCCCGCATCTCCTCGACATCGGTGATCTTGACCCGCGGGCGGCCGGACTCGGCACCGCGGCGCTTCTCCTCGCGGTCGATCGCCTGCCACCCGGCCAGGTCGACCATGCCGGGCTGGCGGCTGCGTACGATCGCGGTGATCTCGCGGGTATCGCCCACGGGCGCCGGGATCCGGTCGGCGTCGAGGTCGTCGAGCAGCTGCTCGACCGTCTCCTCGGCATCGGTCTTGTTGGTGCCGATGAAGCCGTTCGGGCCGCGCTTGACCCAGCCCGCGACGTAGACGCCCGGGAGTACCCGGCCGCGCTCGTTGGGGACGGTGCCGGTCGCGGCGTCGTAGGGAAGGTCGGCCACGGGCAGGCCCTTGTAGCCGACCGCGCGCAGCAGCATGCCGGTCTCGACGACCTCGGTCTCGCCGGTGGGCACGGCCCGGACGACGCCGTCGGCGTCGCGCTCGAGGCGGTTGCGGCCGACCTCGACGCCGGTGACCCGGTCCTCGCCGAGCACGCGCACCGGCGAGCTGAGGAAGCGGAGCACGATCGTACGCAGCTCCGGACGCACCTCGCGGCCGGCGAGCTCGCGCAGCAGCCGGACGGTGGTGTCGCCCCCGGCCAGCGCCTCCTCGAGCGGGAGGTCCCCCGTGTCGACGACGACGTTGACGCCGGTGTGGCCCATCAGCCCGACCAGCTCGGGCACGGTGAACGCCGCCTCCCCGGGCCCCCTGCGCCCGAGGACGACGACCTCTCGCACCGCGCTGTCGCGCAGGACCGCCAGCGGCCCCTCGGCGATGTCGGTGCCGGCCAGCCGCTCGGGGTCCTCGGCGAGGATCCGGGCACAGTCGAGCGCCACGTTGCCGTTGCCGACGAGGACGACCCGACCCGACGGGATCGACTCGGCGTCGAGGTGGACGGGCAGGTCCTGCTTGT
This sequence comes from Nocardioides luteus, assembly GCF_015752315.1. Lineage (NCBI taxonomy): Bacteria > Bacillati > Actinomycetota > Actinomycetes > Propionibacteriales > Nocardioidaceae > Nocardioides > Nocardioides luteus. Next base: position 2,186,048 of record NZ_JADOVJ010000001.1, on the reverse strand, counting down.
CCGGGTGGCCGTTGTACCAGCCCACGAAGTCGGTGGCGCTGAGCGAGCCGGGCAGGTCGTCGCCGTCGATCCCGAGGGGCCGGTCGCTCGCCGCGCCGACCGTGTAGACGACGGCGTCGTAGCGGGCGGTCAGCTCGGCGTGGGAGACGTCCTTGCCGACCTCGACGCCCAGGAAGTAGCGGAACCCGGGCTGCGACTCGATCTGGGCGAAGAGCTTCTCGACCTGCTTGGTGTTCTGGTGGTCGGGCGCGACGCCGGCCCGGACCAGGCCGTACGGCGTCGGCAGCCGGTCGAAGACGTCGACGGTGATCTCGGGGTGCTTGAGCAGCTCGTCGGCGGCGTACATCCCGGCCGGCCCGGCCCCCACCACCGCGACCCGGAACGGCCCGGTGCGGGTCAGCCGGCGCTGGGGGTGGACCAGGGCGAGCGGGGTGCGGTCCTTGTGCGGGAAGACCTCGAAGTACTCGGCGTTGATGGCCAGGAACGGCTTCTGCCCCTCCGACAGCGTCGTGTGCGGCACGATCGCGTCGGCCGGGCAGGCGGTGACGCAGGCTCCGCAGTCGACGCAGCTCTTGGCGTCGACGTAGAGCATCTCGGCCTCACCGAAGCCGGGCTCGCCCGGGGCGGGATGGATGCAGTTGACCGGGCAGGCGACGACGCACGAGGCGTCCGCACAGCACGACTGGGTGACGACGTGAGGCACTGGTGACTACCGTTCTAGGACCACGGGCTGAAGGGATCTGAGGGATCAGTAGGAGGCCGCACGCGGCTCCGCACGGAAGCGCGAGGCGCGCCCGTCGATGCCGGTCAGCTTCCACAGCAGCTTGGCCGGACCCTTGCGGATGCCCAGGTTGTCGGCGAGGAGGCGTACGTCACCGAAGAGGTCACGCAGCAGCTTCTCGGACTCCTCGGACTTCCACCAGATCTCGCGGGCGACCTCGTCCGGGATGCCCATGTCGTAGCGGGCCTGCTTGCTCGGGACCATGATCACGTCGCAGAGCAGTCGCATGATGACCGGGAAGACGTAGGCCAGCAGGGTCTTCTTCACCCGGCCGAGCTCGGGGACGTGCTGCTCGAGGTACTGGTGGGCGAAGCCGATGTGGCGGGCCTCCTCGGCGATGTGGATCTGCATGATCCGGTTGGCCGCGGGGTGGCTGCCGCCCGAGCGCATCGCGCCCTTCTGCAGGTGGTCGATCGGCTCCTCGCCGGCCAGGATGCCGGTGAAGAACGCCTCCGGGAACCAGGCGCCGGCCGAGGCCATGAGCGGCACCAGGACCTTGAAGTAGGTCGGTGCGCCCGCCACGTCGGGGTTCACCCGGTTGACGAACTCCTGGAACATCTGGGTGTGGTGGGTCTCCTCGGTCACCTCGTGAGTCGCGTAGCGGAACTCCGGGTTGTTGTTCTCGGACCACACCAGGTGGTTCATGACGCCGCCGATGAGCAGCTGCTCGAACTGCAGGCCGACCTTGGCGACCTGCGCCCAGCGGTACATCCCGATCTCGATCTGGCGCTGCTTGGGCAGCGCCTTGTACCACGGGTGGGCACCGATCTCGTCGGCGTCGTTGAGGATCCAGCGCTCGTCATCGGGCAGCACGGCGAGCTCGTCGGAGTCCCAGTCGATGTCCTTGAACGGGTCGAAGTGCACCTCGACCGATGCCTCGGACAGCGTGCGAAGCGTGTCGAGGTAGGCCTGCTTGCCCTGACGGACGTATCCGGTGGACTTCTCATCCTGAACGGCGGTCATGACGATCGCTCCTTCACCGTTGAGTTCTACGTTGAGCTGCTAACGACGTGACCCACGTTACCCGGACACGCGTCCCGATAACAAGAGTACGCGCGACTTAGTGTCGCGCGTAGTTCTCCGCCGCTCGCCGGACCGCCCGGAAATGCCGCGAGGGCGGTGCGTGACATGCACGCACCGCCCTCGGGATCTGTCAGGTCAGACCTGCTCGTGGGACTCCACCGCAGCCACGATCCGCTCGATCGCCTCGTCGACCGGGATGCCGTTCTCCTGGCGGCCGTCGCGGTAGCGGAAGCTGACCGCGCCCTGGGCGACGTCCTCGCCACCGGCGATCAGCATGAACGGGATCTTCTGCAGCTGGGCGTTGCGGATCTTCTTCTGGAAGCGGTCATCGGACTCGTCGACCTCGACCCGGATGCCCTTGGCCTTCAGCTTGCCGGCCACCTCGTAGAGGTAGTCGGCGAAGGCGTCTGCGACGGGGATGCCGACGACCTGGACCGGCGCGAGCCACGGCGGCATCGCCCCGGCGTAGTGCTCGACGAGCACGCCGAGGAACCGCTCGATGGAGCCGAACTTGGCCGAGTGGATCATCACCGGCTCCTGCCGGGTGCCGTCGGCGGCCTGGTACTCCAGCCCGAAGCGGGCGGGCTGGTTGAAGTCGTACTGGATCGTCGACATCTGCCAGGTGCGGCCGATCGCGTCGCGGGCCTGGACGGAGATCTTCGGGCCGTAGAAGGCCGCGCCGCCCGGGTCGGCGACCAGCTCGAGGCCGGACTCGGTGGCCACGTCCTCGAGGATCTTCGTCGCGGTCTCCCACTGCTCGTCGGAGCCGATGAACTTGGCGTTGTCCGCGTCGCGGGTGGACAGCTCGAGGTAGAAGTCGTCGAGGCCGAAGTCCTTCAGGACGCCGAGCACGAAGTCGAGCAGGTGCTTGATCTCGGCCGGCGCCTGCTCCTTGGTGACGTAGGAGTGGGAGTCGTCCTGGGTCAGGCCGCGCACGCGGGTCAGCCCGTGGACCACGCCCGACTTCTCGTAGCGGTAGACGGTGCCGAACTCGAACAGGCGCAGCGGCAGCTCACGGTAGGAGCGGCCCTTGGCCTTGTAGATCAGGTTGTGCATCGGGCACGACATGGCCTTGAGCTGGTACTTCGCACCCTCGACCTCCATCGGCGGGAACATCGTGTCGGCGTAGTAGGGCAGGTGGCCGGAGGTGTGGAAGAGGCCGTCCTTGGAGATGTGCGGGGTGCCGACGTAGGAGAAGCCCTCCTCGATGTGCCGGCGGCGTACATAGTCCTCCATCTCCCGCTTGATCACACCACCCTTGGGGTGGAAGACCGGCAGGCCGGAGCCGAGCTCGTCGGGGAAGGAGTAGAGGTCGAGCTCGCGGCCGAGCTTGCGGTGGTCGCGGCGCTCGGCCTCCTCGATCCGGGCCAGGTGGGCGTCGAGCGCCTCCTTGGACTCCCAGGCGGTGCCGTAGATGCGCTGGAGCTGCTTGTTCTTCTCGTCGCCTCGCCAGTACGCCGCCGCGCTGCGCATCAGCTTGAAGGCGGGGATCCGCTTGGTGGTCGGCAGGTGCGGGCCGCGGCAGAGGTCCTTCCAGGCGATCTCGCCGTTGCGGTCGAGGTTGTCGTAGATGGTCAGCTCGCCGCCGCCGACCTCGGCGTCGGCACCTTCGGCCGCGTCAGCGGCAGAACCCTTGAGACCGATCAGCTCGAGCTTGTAGGGCTCGTCGGCGAGCTCGACGCGGGCGTCGTCGTCGGTGGTGACCCGGCGGGAGAACTTCTGGTTGGCCTTGATGATCTTCTTCATCCGGGACTCGATCTTGACCAGGTCCTCGGGCACGAACGGGGTCTCGACGTCGAAGTCGTAGTAGAAGCCGTCGGTCACGGGCGGTCCGATGCCGAGCTTGGCCTCGGGGAAGAGCTCCTGCACCGCCTGCGCCATCACGTGCGCGGTCGAGTGGCGCAGGATGTCGTGGCCGTCCTTGGAGTCGATCAGCACGCCCTCGACCTCGTCGCCGTCGGCCAGCTCGTAGGAGAGGTCCTTGAGGTCCTCCCCCACGCGCGCGGCGATCACGTCGGGGTTGTCCGCGAAGAGCTCCCACGCCTTCGTGCCCGTAGTGACCGTCCGTTCCTCGCGCCCGTCGGGGGTGAGTACGGCGATCTTGATCTCGGACACGGATGCTCCTGTGGGTTCCGGTGATGGGTGGACCGCGATGCTCGCGCGGCGTCCCGATCGTATCCGCCGCCGGCGGCGGACTGCGAATGGGTGAACCCGTGTCAGATACGGTCGCAGAGCAGCCTCTTTCGTACGCCTCCGGGGCTCCGGCACGGTCGGCCGGAACCCGTGGGGGCATGCGACTACACTTTCGACGCCTCGATCGACGTCCATCCCACTCCTTGATGTGAAAGGCCTCGTGCTCCCCACCACCGGCCCCAAGTCCCGTCTCATCGACCCGTCTCGCCGGGTCACCCGGTTACAGCGACGTACGTCGGTGGCGACCGTCCTGATCACCCTGGGCCTCGGCACGCTGGCGATGCTGTTCCCGGCCACCGTCGTGGCCCAGCAGTCCGCCGACCGCTGGAACAGCGGGCAGTGGGCGGAGGTGAGCGTGGTGGAACGGTGCGAGTTCGACGGCGGCACCGGCGAGATCACCTCCTGCCAGGGCCGGTGGCGCGCCGACGGCGAGCAGGTCACCGGGAGCATCCACGGCACCCTGCGCGACATCGGCCGCGACCCCGACCCCTCGAAGGCGACCTTCCGGATGTGGGTGGTCGACGCCGATGCCTACGGGGAGCATGCGATCAACCCGTGGCCGGCCCGCATCGTCGGGATGGGCCGCGACCCGGTGCTCTGGGGCGGGATCGCGCTCACCGTGCTCGGGCTGCTGGTGCTGCCGACGCGGCGGGCATGGCTGCGTACGCCGGGCGAGGAGACGCTCATCGAGGACCTCGGCATCCGGCTGAGCACCCACCCCGCGCACGGGCGAGCGTGGCTGACGCCCGTCGGACTGGTCCTCGGCCCGGCACTCATCGCGCTCGGCGCCTGGATCGCCACCCGGCCACACCTGCCGACGGTGCTCGTGCTGGCCGGGGGCCTGGTCGCGCTCACCGGGCTGATCCTCGGGTTCCGGCTGACCTGGCTCGGGCTGCAGCGCCCGCTCGCGGTCGACCTCGGGCTCTACGAGGGCGGCCTGGTCCTGGAGTACGCCCGGCACACCGAGGTCATCCTCTGGGAGGACGTGACCAGCATCGACACCGGTGTCGTCGACGAGCGCAAGGCCAATCCCCGCATCGACATCACGCTGCACCTGGTCACCGGCGCCGCGCTCCGGCTGCCGCGCGTCGACCACCAGCACTCCCTCACCGCTCACCTGCACCGGATCGGCTCCGCCGGATCGCTGCCCGCGGAGTGAGGTAGCGTCAGCGCCGATGAACCAGATGCGCGCAACCGTGGTCCACCAAGGCGAGCTGTCGGTGCGGTCGGTCCCGCGTCCGGAGCCCGGGCCGGGCCAATTGCTGATCAAGGTGCTGCGCACCGGGATCTGCGGCTCCGACCTGCACGTGCGCGAGCACAGCGACGAGCTCAACAAGGTGGTCACCGAGATCGGCTACACCACCGCGATGACGCCCGACCAGGAGATCGTGCTGGGCCACGAGATCCTCGGCGAGGTCGTCGCCTACGGCCCCGAGACACGCGGTCGCTGGGAGCCGGGCACCGCGGTGGCGGCGCTGCCGGTGCTGCGTACGGACGGGGCGATCCACATGGTCGGCTTCGACGTCGACTCCCCCGGCGGCTTCGCGGAGTACTGCGTCGTCCAGGAGGCGTTCACCTTCCCCGTCCCCGACGGCGTCTCCCCCGACCAGGCGGTCTTCACCGAGCCGCTCGCGGTCGCCTTCCATGCCGTACGCCGCGGGGCGGTCTCCGCGCGGCGCCCGGCCGTGGTCATCGGCTGCGGCCCGATCGGGCTGGCCGTCATCCTCATGCTCAAGGCCCAGGGGGTGAAGACGGTGGTCGCCTCCGACCTCTCCCCCGCGCGCCGCGCGCTCGCGGTGGAGTGCGGGGCCGACGTGGTCGTCGACCCGCGCGAGTCCTCGCCGTGGGAGGCCTACAAGCAGCGCGGCCCGGTGGGCTCTCTGACCGAGTACCTGGGCTTCGGGATCGACGCGATGCAGGTCATCCGCCGCATCCCGCTGCTCCCGTGGGAGACGGTGCTGCTCAACGCCGACCGCCTCGGGCAGTCGCCGACCGGTCCGGTCGTCTTCGAGTGTGTCGGCGTGCCGGGGATGCTGGAGCAGATCATGACCGCGGCGCCGCTGCACACCCGCGTCGTGGTGGTCGGGGTCTGCATGGAGCCGGACACGATCCGGCCCGCGATCGCGATCCACAAGGAGATCGACCTGCGGTTCGTCTTCGGCTACGACCCTGCCGAGTTCGCGCGCACGCTCGAGCTGATCGCCGGAGGCAAGGTCGACCCCTCGCCGCTGCACACCGGCACCGTCGGGCTCGACGGCGTCGCCCAGGCCTTCGCCGACCTCGCCGACCCGGAGACGCACGCCAAGATCCTGGTCGACCCGTGGGCGTGAGCCCACGATTCTGGTAGACGGGTCACCTACCGGTAGTATCTGCTTACCAGCGGCCCGTTCCGGTCTTGCCCCCGGCCGCTCTCGGATGCTTCTTTTCCTATGGCGAGACACCTCGCTTGAAAAGTTGACTCCTTGTCTCAGCAGAGCTTCAGCGCGCTCGGCGTGCCCGCAGACCTGACCGCCGTTCTCGACCACCACGGCATCACCTCCCCCACCCCGATCCAGGCAGCGACCCTGCCGGACTCGCTCGCCGGCCGCGACGTGCTCGGCCGCGGGCGGACCGGGTCGGGCAAGACGTACGCCTTCCTGCTTCCGCTCGTCGCCCGCCTCGCCGGCGGCCCGAAGGCGAAGGCGGGCAAGCCCCGCGCCCTCGTGCTCGCGCCGACCCGTGAGCTGGTCCGGCAGATCGAGGAGTCGCTGCGTCCCCTCGCCACGGAGGCGGGCCTGAGCGTGCAGACCGTCTTCGGTGGTGTCGGGCAGAACCCCCAGGTCGTCGGCCTGCGCAAGGGTGCCGACGTCGTCCTCGCCTGCCCCGGCCGGCTCGAGGACCTGATCGGGCAGCGTCACGCCGACCTCTCCTCCATCGAGGTCACGGTCCTGGACGAGGCCGACCACATGGCCGACCTCGGCTTCCTGCCGGCCGTGCGGCGCCTGCTGGCGATGACCCCGAAGGGCAGCCAGCGGCTACTGTTCAGCGCGACCCTGGACAAGGGCATCAACGTGCTGGTCAAGCAGTTCCTCTCCGCCCCGGTGGTGCACGAGGCCGACTCCGCCCAGTCGCCCGTCGCCGAGATGGAGCACCACGTGCTCCACCTCTCGGCACGTGAGCACCGCATCCCGGTGCTCGCCGACCTGGCCGCCGCCCCGGGCCGCACCGTCGTCTTCACCCGCACCAAGCACGGCGCCAAGGGTGTCGCCCGCCAGCTCGGCCGCGCCGGGATCCCGGCCGTCGAGCTCCACGGCGACCTCTCCCAGAATGCCCGCGTCCGCAACCTGGAGGCCTTCCACTCCGGCAAGGCGACGACCCTGGTGGCCACCGACATCGCCGCCCGCGGCATCCACGTCGACGACGTCACTCTCGTGGTCCACGCCGACCCGCCCGCCGAGCACAAGGCCTACCTGCACCGCTCCGGTCGTACGGCCCGCGCCGGTGCCTCCGGCACCGTGGTCACCCTGATGCTGCCCGACCAGGTCAAGGACGTACGCACCCTCACCCGCGCCGCGGGGATCAAGCCGACCACCACCCGGGTGGACGGTCCGAGCCACCCGATCCTGGTCGAGCTGGCGCCGGGCGAGCGGAGCCGTCCCGGCCCCTTCGTCCCGGTCGTCACCCAGCCCCCGCGCCGCCCCGCCGGCGAGGGCACCGGCGCCCGCAAGAGCCGCCCGGGCTCCCGCGCCCGCCGGCGTCAGCGGGCTGCTGGCTCGCGCTGACAACGGCCGGCCACCTGCCGAACTCCGACTCGAGACTGAGGACCCCACCCGTCTGCGGAACTAGGGTTGGCCGGGTGACTGTGCACGACGACGCCGGCTCCTCGGGCCGACTGGCGACCTTCTTCGCAACCGACGACGACTGGGAGCGGGAGGGGTCGATCAGCCTCGGCGACTGGCTGGTCGGCGCGGTCGTGCTGGTCGCCAGCCTGGTCACGCTGGAGCTGATCCGGGGAGTCGGGACGCTCGACAGCAGCGACGCACCGACCTGGGTCGAGTGGATCGCCGTGATCAGCGGCGCCGCGCTGCTCGTCTTCCGGCGGCAGTTCCCGCTGACGATCGCGCTCCTGGCCGGGCTCCACATGTTCGTCACCGGGGTCTGGCTGCCGATGGTGATGGGGCTGCTGCCCATGCAGATCATCTACTTCGTCGCCTTCTTCGCGGGCGCGGCCTGGGCGCGCCGGCGGCGCGACATGGTGGTCGTGATGGGGTTGATCACCCTGTTCATGTTCGCCTGGCTGTCCTGGCAGTTCGCGGTCGGCAGCGGTATCGACGAGATCCGCGAGTCCACCTCGGACGCGGAGGGCTCGACGCTGGTCGGCCCGGTGACCGCCTACGTGCTGCTCACCACCTTGATGAACCTCCTCTACTTCATCGGCGCGATCGTCGGCGGCCAGGTCGCCTGGCGGGGCGCGCGGCAGAAGGCCGAGCTCGCCGCACAGGCGGCGACGATCGCTGCTCAGTCGGGCCAGCTCCAGCGCCGCGCCGTGATCGACGAGCGCCTGCGGATCGCCCGCGAGCTGCACGACGTCGTGGCACACCACGTCGCCGTCGTCGGGGTGCAGGCGGCTGCCGGACGCAAGCTCCTCGAGCGCGGCCGCCCCGGCGACATCGAGGGGGCCGCCGAGGCGCTCGGCAACGTCGAGGCCTCCGCCCGCGAGGGCGTGACCCAGATGCGCTCGCTGCTCGGCACCCTGCGCGACCCGGCGGGCGACGCGGAGTCGGAACCCGACGGCGTACGCCGCCCCGAGCCGCGCCTCGAGGATCTGCCCGCGCTCCTGGACGAGGTGCGCGAGAGCGGGCTCCGGGTCGACTACGAGGTCGTCGGCCCGGTCGCGGACCTGCCGCTCCCGCTGGCGCACTCGGTCTACCGGATCGTCCAGGAGGCGCTGGCCAACGTACGCCGCCACTCCACCGCCGACCGCGCCCAGGTCGTCCTCCGCGTCGACCGTGCGGCCGCCGCGCCGTACGCCGAGGTCGAGATCACCGACAACGGCCGGCCGCGGCACGGCACCTCCGGCAGCGGCCTCGGCCTGCTGGGCGTACGCGAGCGGGCGGCCGTCCGGAAGGCCGAGGTCGACATCGGGCCCAGGGCCGTGCAGGGGTTCCGGGTGCGGGTGCGGTTCCCGCTCGACTCCCCCGTCACCCCGGCGGGAGCGTCGCGATGATCCGGGTGCTGCTCGCCGACGACCAGCAGCTGGTGCGCTCGGGCTTCCGTCTCATCCTCTCGATGGAGGACGACATCTCCGTGGTCGGCGAGGCCTCCGACGGCGCCGAGGCGATCGCCAAGGCGCGCGAGCTGCGGCCCGACGTGATCCTGATGGACGTGCAGATGCCCGGCACCGACGGCATCGAGGCGACGCGTACGGTCGTCGCCGAGGGGCACGCCAAGGTGATCATCCTGACCACCTTCGACCGCGACGACTACCTCTTCGACGCGCTCGCCGCCGGCGCGAGCGGCTTCCTGCTCAAGAACGCCGACCCCGACTCGCTGGCCGAGGCGGTGCGGGCCGCGGCCGACGGCCACGCGCTGCTCGCCCCGGAGGTCACGATGCGCGTGATCGGCCGGGTGACCAGCCACAACGCCCCGACGGCGCCGAGGCCGCCCAAGGAGCTCGACCTGCTCACCGCCCGCGAGCGCGAGGTGCTGCTGCTCATCGGCGAGGGGCTGAGCAACAACGAGATCGCGCGCCGGCTGTTCCTGACCGAGGCCACCGTGAAGACCCACGTGTCGGCCTGCCTGGCCAAGCTGCAACTGCGCGACCGGGTGCAGACGGTCGTCTTCATCCACCGCCACGGGCTCCTGCCCGCAGGCCCGCCCAACGGGTGAGCACGGGTTCATCCTCGCGACGGATCCGCCGGGCGCGGCTCTGAAATAGCGTGGGCCCCGTTCGTAACCGAGACAGAGGAGATTCGATGCTCGAGGTCAGCGGGTTGACCCGTCGCTTCGGCGACACGGTCGCCGTCGACGAGGTGTCCTTCCCGGTCCCGTCCGGTGGGCTCACCGGATTCGTGGGTGGCAACGGTGCCGGCAAGACCACCACCATGAGGATGATCATGGGAGTGCTGGCCGCGCATGCCGGCACGGTCACCTGGCAGGGGCACGAGGTCACCCGCGAGGACCGCCGCCGGTTCGGCTACATGCCGGAGGAGCGCGGCCTCTACCCCAAGCAGCCGATCCTCGACCAGCTGGTCTACCTGGCCCGGCTGCGCGGCATGACGACCGCCGACGCGCGTCGGGAGATCACCGCGCTGCTGGAGCGGTTCGGGCTGGGCGGACGCATGAAGGACCCGCTGGAGAAGCTGTCCCTGGGCAACCAGCAGCGCGTCCAGATCATCGCCGCGCTCGTCCCGGCGCCGATGGCGCTGATCCTCGACGAGCCGTTCTCCGGGCTCGATCCCGAGGCCATCGACGCGACGGCGGACCTGCTGCGCGAGCATGCCCGTGACGGCGTACCCGTGGTCTTCTCCTCCCACCAGCTCGACCTCGTCGACCGGCTGTGCGACCGGCTCGTGGTGATGGCCCGCGGCCGGGTGGTCACCCAGGGCACCGGTGAGGAGCTGCGCGCCGAAGCCGCCCTGCGCTACCGGCTCGTGCTGGACGGCGACGCCGGTTGGGTACGCGACCTGCCCGGGCTCCACGTCCGCGACGTCTCCGGCCCCGAGGCCGAGATCGAGGTCGTCTCCACCGGTGCCGAGCAGAAGCTGCTCACCGAGGCCACGGCCCGCGGGAACGTGCTCGACTTCCACCGCGTCGTGCCCCGCCTGTCCGAGATCTACCGGGAGGTCACCGCATGACGACGCTCAGGCCCAAGAGCCAGCCGGTGTGGCAGATCGTCGCACGCCGCGAGATCGCGGTCCGTGCCACCGACAAGTCGACGCTGATCGGCACCGCGGTGATGCTCGCGGTGATCGTGGGCGTGCTCGGCTTCACCGCGTGGAGCGAGAGCCGGGAGAAGACCTACGAGGTCGCCTACTCGTCGACGACCGCCCGGGCGATGGTCGAGGGCATCGCCGAGCGCGCCGGCGACATCGACGAGAAGGTACGCATCGAACCGGTCGCCGTCGACGACGCGGACGCCGCCCGGCACGCGCTCGAGGAGGAGCAGGCCGATGCGTACCTCCGCCCGACGGCCGAGGGCTGGACGCTGGTCACGCTGGAGGACGCCGACTCCGAGCTGCGCGACGTGGTCAGCCAGGCGGTCGAGGCGATCGTGCTGGCCGGCAACGCCGACGCCGCCGGCACCACCGCGGCCGAGCTGACCCAGGGATCGGAGGTCGCGCTCGACCAGCTCGAGGGCGACAGCGAGCTGACCGCGATCCGCTACGTCGTCGGCTACGCGCTCGCGATCGTCTTCTACTTCGCCTCGATCATGTTCGGGATGACGCTGGCCAACAGCGTCGTGGAGGAGAAGCAGTCGCGGATCGTGGAGATGATCGCCGCCGCGGTGCCGCTGCGACAGCTGCTCGCCGGGAAGATCATCGGCAACGCCGTGATCGCGGTCGGCCAGATGCTCATCTACGTCGCCGTCGGACTGGTCGGCCTGAGCCTGACCGACTTCAGCTTCGCGCTGCCGGCGCTGTCCGGCGCGATCGGCTGGTTCGTGGTCTTCTTCCTGATCGGCTTCGTGGTGCTCTCGACGCTGTGGGCCGTCGCGGGGGCGCTCGCTTCCCGCACCGAGGACCTGCAATCCTCCTCCACCCCGATCACGATGCTGCTCATGGTGATGTTCTTCGGCGCCCTCTACCTCGACGGCGTCGGCGAGCGGATCGGGTCGTACGTCCCGCCGCTCTCCGCCGTGCTCATGCCGATGCGCCTGGTCGACGGCAGCGCGGCCTGGTGGGAGCCGATCGTCGCCCTGGTCCTGCTCCTGGCCTTCGGCGTCGCGCTCGTACGCCTCGCCGAGCGCCTCTACAGCCGCGCGCTGCTCCAGACCGGCGGCCAGCTCTCGCTCAAGGCGGCCTGGCGGCTGGAGGAGTGAGTCGCCGGCTCAGGCCGAGGCGCGCGAGAAGCCGAGATGGATCGCGAAGCCCGTCAGCAGCCCGCCCGCCGTCCAGCGCACCCCGCGCTCGACGCGGCGGCTGCGGCGGAGCACGCCGGAGACGCGCCCGGCCAGGACCACCCACATCGCGTTGACCACGGTCGCCACCGCGATCTGCACCAGTCCCAGCTCGATCAGCTGCAGGCTCGTCGGCCCGCTCCCCGCCTGGACGAACTGCGGCAGCAGCGCGCCGTACATCAGGGCGATCTTCGGGTTGAGCAGGCAGGTGGTCAGGCCGGTGAGGTAGAGCCGCCAGGCTGAGTGGCGTGGCAGGTCGGCGTCGGGCGTGAGCGCCTGGTTGGAGCCGCGCACCATCCCCCAGGCCAGATAGATCAGGTAGGCCACCCCGGCGATCTTGATCGCCACGAACAGTCCGGGGACCACCGCGAAGAGCAGCGCCAGACCGAGCGTCGTGGCCAGGACGTACAGCAGGAACCCGGTCACCACCCCGGCGAGCGAGACCATCCCCGCGGTGCGCCCCTGGAGCAGGGTGCGGGAGACCAGGTACATCATGTTGGGGCCCGGGGTGACGACCATCCCGAACGCGATGGTCGCGACGGCGAGGGCGGCGGACGCGGTGATCACCGTTCGAGGCTAGGACCACATGCTCCGGAGTCCGAACGAATTTCCGTTCGCCGGGACAAACCCGGGCCGGAGACGCCAGGGTGGATCAGGAAACCTGTCACCGTCGACCGGAGGAGCCCGGCATGCCCCGAGAGATCAACACCATCGTGAAGGACCTGCACTACCTGGAGTGCCCTCGATGGCACGAGGACCGGATCTGGTTCGTGGACTTCTACTCCTACAAGGTCTACTCGGCCCGGGAGGACGGGTCGGACCTGAAGGTCGAGGCCGAGGTGCCCGGGCAGCCCTCGGGGCTGGGCTGGCTCCCGGACGGCCACCTGCTGGTCGTGTCGATGAACGACCGCCGGATCCTGCGTCGTGAGTCCGACGGCTCGCTGGTGACCCATGCCGACCTCAGCGACCACGTCGGCCACCACCTCAACGACATGGTGGTGGACGAGCAGGGCCGGGCGTACGTCGGGAACTTCGGCTTCGACATCATGGCCGGCGCCGACGTGGCACCGACGGTGCTGCTGCGGGTCGACCCGGACGGCACGGTGACCGAGGTCGCCGACGACATGTGGTTCCCCAACGGCAGCGTGATCACCGACGACGGCACCCTCATCGTCGACGAGACCTGCGGCAACCGGATCAGCGCGTTCGACATCGCCGCGGACGGGTCGCTCACCAACCGGCGTACCTGGGCGAAGTTCGGTGAGCTCAGCAGTCACACCGCGTTCGCCGAGGCGATGGGCGATGCCGTCCTCGCGCCCGACGGCTGCTGCCTCGACGCCGAGGGCGCGATCTGGACCGCCGACGCGGTCTTCGGCCGGCTGGTCAGGGTCGCCGAGGGTGGCGAGATCCTCGAGCAGATCGAGCCGGGCGGCGGCGTCTTCGCGTGCATGCTGGGCGGCAGCGACGGGAGGACGCTGTTCGCCTGCGCCGCCCCCGACTTCTTCGAGGAGCCGCGCAAGGCGAACACCGAGGCACGGCTGCTGGCCATCCGGGTCGACGTCCCGCGGGCCGGGCGCCCCTAGCCCCCTGATCGCGCTCAGCTCTGGACGTCGGGCGGCGGGCCGTCGAGGCGGCCGGCGCGGCTCCGGATCGGCACGGCGACGTGGAGCGCGTTGCTCTCGAGGGTGAAGTCGGTCGGCGTCTCGGTGAGGATCTCGCCGTCGAGGTTGACCGGCATCGCCTCGTCGGTGGTGATCCGCACCGCCGAGGTGGTCACGTGGTGCACCTGCTCGTGCTCGATGAAGTGGCCGCTCCTGAGCAGCCTGGCGATCGAGACGTGGTCCCGCAGGCGGCCGCGGACGATGGCGTAGACGTCGAGCAGGTCGTCGTCGACCGAGGCGGTGGGCGAGACGGTGTTGCCGCCGCCGTAGTGGCGGCCGTTGCCGACGGCGACCTGGAGCAGGTCGTCGAGCTCCATCGTGTCGTGGTCGCCCTCGGGGAACTCCAGCCGGGCGGTGAACGGCTTGTGGTGGCGGTAGGCCTGCAGCGTCGCCACCGGATAGGCCGCCGGCCCGATCAGCTTCTTCAGGCGAGGGTTGAGGGCCTCGGTCACCGCGACAGAGAGGCCGAAGGAGGCGACGTTGAGGTAGGTGTGGCCGTTGGCCCGGCCGATGTCGACGTTGATGACCTTGCCTTCGAGCATCTGCCGGACCGCGGTCTCCGGGTCCTGGTCCAGCTCGAGCGTGCGGGCGAAGTCGTTGGCGGTGCCGAGCGGCAGCACCGCGAGCACCACGTCGCTCCCGGCGATCCGGGCGGCCGCGGCACCCACCGAGCCGTCGCCGCCGCCGATGACCAGCAGGTCGGGTTTGTCGGCGGCCACCGTGTCCAGCGTGGTCTCCAGCTCCTCCCCCGAGTGGACTGCGTAGGAGTGCACGTTCTGGATCCCCGCGGACCGCAGCATCTCCACCGACGACGCCAAGGCGTCCTGTCCCCGGCGCGAGCCGGCGTTGACGACGAGGGCGACCTTCACGGAGTCGCGCGACAACAGCGATTGCATATCCACATCAGGAGCGTACGCAGGCCACCTGAGTCCGAGCCGGCACGTGCCTGTGCGCCGTCTGTGAAGCCCGGTGAGCGCCTCAGGCCCGGGCCTGCCTCAGCAGCCACTCGGTGATGCTCACCGCAAGCGCGGCTGGCTGGTCGAGGTGGACGAGATGGCCGGCGTCGGGGATCACGGTGAGCTCGGCGCCGGGGATCAGCTTGGCGAGCCGGCGCGCGCGATCGACGGGGATCCAGGCGTCGTCGGCACCCCAGATCACGTGGGTCGGGACCGTGACCGACGGGTAGAGCGGCTCGATCTCATCGGTGTAGCGCTCGTCGGCCTGGGCGATCTGCCGGTAGAACGCTTCTTGTCCGATCTCACCGAGCCAGGGAGCGGTCAGGGCGTCGAGGTGCCATCTGGCGAGCGGTCGGTGCGCGGCCGTGTCGATGTACTCCACCAGCGCGCCGCGGTGGATGTCGGCCGGCAGCCGGGCGAGGACCTCGGCGTGCTCCTGCACCAGCCCGAAGAACGGCGAACCCCACGGCCGCAGCGCCACGACGTCGACCAGCGCCAGCGAGGAGACCTCGAGGCCGTGCAGCAGATGGGCCCGCAGCGCGGTGGCGCCGCCGAAGTCGTGCGCGATCAGGTGTGGCCGGTCGAGCTGCCAGTGGCGTACGAGGTCGGCGAGCACCTCACCCTGCACCGCGAGCGAGACCTCGTGCTCGGCCTCCTTCGAGGAGGCGCCATAGCCCGGCATGTCCCACAGGAAGACGGTGAACCAGCGCGAGAGCGCCGAGGCGATCGGCGCCCACAACCACGACGACCACGGTGTGCCATGGCAGAAGACGACCGCCGGACCGGAGCCGGCGCTCCCCCACCGGACTTCGCGCCCCCGCCAGGGGAAGGTCTCGGTCAGCTCCATCTCGCTCATGGGAGCGACGCTACCGACACCGCGCCGGGCGTCAACACCTCCGCGAAGACCCCGAACGCCGGCTCGCCGGCCCGGTTGAGCGGGCGGTGCGAGGCCAGCGTCTTCAGCACGCGTACGTCCCGCTCCCCCGTCTCCGGATGGCTGTCGATCACGGCACAGCGCGGGATGGGCACGCCGATCCGGAGCGTGGCCCCGCCGGCCCGGACCTCCCGGCCGAGCCAGGTGTCCTCGACGTAGGGCTCGTCGGTCTCGACCACCAGCGTCGGCCGGAACCGCGCCGCGTCCATGGCGTCCTGGCCGGTCTGCCGGGCGAGGTCGGCCAGCGACGCGGTGGTCACCAGCGACACCGCGCCGGCAAAGACGACGTCACCGCGACGGGCGCGGGCCAGCCGCACCGGCCGGTCGAGCCACCGCGAGAACAGGTCCGCGTGCGGCCCGCCGACCAGCTCGAGCTCGACCTCGCGGCCCCAGTAGTCACAGGTGATGCTCTCCCCCGTCGCCACCGGCTCCGCTGCGGCGCTCTCCCCACCGGGGAGCTCGACCTCGAGCCGGTCACCGACCAGCAATGCGCGCACCGCGATCAGCGACGGGTTCTGGACGGTGCGCAGCACCCGGCCGCGCGCCGGGTCGACCGGATCGACCGACACCAGCGCGAACACGCGGTCTCCGACCGCCCCCTGGGCGTCGAGCACCAACCGGTCGTGGGCCAGGTGCCTGGTCCCCTTGATCGGCGCGAAGCCCGCGCGCACCACCCTCAGCTCATCGGTCACGGGGCCAGTCAACCAGCGCTGCGAAACGCCTTGGCACCCTCGGCCGCCAGCTCCGAGTATCCGGTGGTGCCGGTGCCGAGCAGCTCCTCCGCGGCGCGCTTGACGGCACCGAGCGCGGCGAAGGCGAACGCGCCGCCGACCGAGATCCGGGCAGCACCCGCCTCGGCCAGCTCCGGGACCGACGGGCCTCCCGGCAGGAGCAGGACGTTGACCGGGCGGTCGACGGCGTCGACCAGGCGGCGTACATCCTCGAGGGCGATCACGCCCGGCGCGAAGAGCACGTCGGCGCCGGCCTCCTGGTAGGCCTGGAGACGGGCGATCGTGTCGTCGAGATCGTCGTGGCCGCGGATGTGGTTCTCGGCGCGGGCGGTGAGGACGAAGCCGTCCCCGGCGGCAGCGGCGGCCGCGGCGACCCGCTCGGCGGCCTCCTCGACGGGGTAGATCGTGTCCTTCTCCAGCCCGGCGTAGTCCTCGATGGACCCGCCCGCCAGACCGGCGGCCACGGCGAGCCGGAAGGTCTCCTCGACCTCGGCGGTGGTGGCCGCGAAGCCGGCCTCCAGGTCGGCCGAGACCGGCACCTCGACCGCGTCGACCAGCACGGTCGCGTGGGCGATGACCTCGTCGCGGGTGACCTGGCCGTCGAGGCGGCCCAGGGTCGCGGCGTACCCGCTGCTGGTCGTGGCCAGCGCCTGGAAGCCCAGCGACGCGAGGACCTTCGCCGAGCCTGCGTCCCAGGCGTTGGGCATCAGCAGCGGGCGTCCGGGCAGGTGCAGCGACAGGAAGTTCTCGGCGAGCGACATGCCGGCCACCCTGCCACGCGTCGGCTCCGCCGAGAACCGGATTTCCGGCCTAGGATCGATGAACATGGGCCATGATCATGACCACATCTCACCTGCGGCGGACCGGCGCTACCTGATCGCCGCGATGTCGCTCCTGGGTGTGTTCCTGCTCGGCGAGGTGACGGTCGCGATCCTCGCGAACTCGCTCGCGCTGCTGGCCGATGCCGGCCACATGCTCACCGACGTCGGGGCGATCGCGGCGGCGCTGTGGGCGATGCGGCTGGCCGCGCGCCCGGCGCACGGCCAGTGGACCTACGGCTGGAAGCGCGCCGAGATCCTCTCCGCGGCGCTCAACGGCATCACCCTGCTCGTCTTCGCCGCGGTGGTGGGTGTGGAGGCGATCCGGCGTCTGCTCGACCCGCCCGACGCCGAGGGCTGGCCGATGTTCGTCGTCGCGCTCGTCGGCTGCGTCGTCAACGTGATCGCCGCGGCCCTGATGGCGCGCGCCAACCGCACCTCGCTCAACGTCGAGGGCGCCTACCAGCACGTCCTCTCCGACCTCTACGGCTTCATCGGCACCCTCGTCGCTGCCGTCGTCATCCTCCTCACCGGCTGGACCCGCGCGGACCCGGTGGCCTCGCTCGTGGTCGTCGCCCTGATGACGTACGCAGGTGTGTGTCTGCTCCGCGACAGCGGCCGGATCCTGCTCGAGGGTGCGCCGGCGGAGGTCGTCGTCGAGGATCTGCGCCAGCACCTGCTCGAGGTCGAGGACGTGGTCGACGTGCACGACCTGCACGCCTGGACCGTCACCTCCGGCCTGCCCACCGTCTCGGCCCACCTCACGCTGCGCCCCGAGTGCTTCCTGGACGGGAGCGCGCCGAAGGTCCTCGACCGGGTCCAGGCCTGTCTGGCCGGACACTTCGACGTCGAGCACTCCACCTTCCAGCTCGAGCCCGAGACCCACCTGGCCCACGAGCCGGGGATGCATTGAGCCCGACGGGTCAGCCCCGGGTCAGCACCACCCGCAGCCGCTCGATGTCGTCATGGACCAGGCCGTAGAGACCGGCAGGGTCGTCGAGCCGCGGCGCCGGGACCGCCAGCGCGACACCGGCGACCAGCACGCCGGCGCCGTCGCGGACCGCCGCCGCGAGGGATCCGTAGCCCGACTGACCGACGCAGACGACATAGCGCTCCACGGCGCCGGCCGCGGGCAGCAGCCCCAGCGCAGCCGCACCCGGGTCCGCGCCGAGCTCCGGCGGGTCCGCGAGGGCGGCGGCGGTCAGCGGGAAGTCGGGGTCGACATCGACCAGCTCGAGGCGCCCGTCCCGGAACGACGCCAGATGAACGCCCGCCCGGATCCGGGCCCGCATCCCGCGCAGGATCTCCGCGGTCTCTCGCTCGCGGTCCGGGACCGCGTTCGACGCCAGCAGCGTCACCCGGTGGCCCAGCGCGAAGCCTGACAGGTCGGGCAACCGGACGAGATACTCGTCCTGCACCAGCAGGTTGACCAGCCTGTAGGTGGTGGCCCGCGGCAGCCCGAGCGCTGCCGAGATCTGCTTGGCGGTGATGCCTGGGCCGGCCCGCGCCACCTCCTCGAGGACCGAGAGTGCGCTGCGTACGGCATGCGGCTGACGGCCGCCGGCGTCGCCGCCGGGGCTCACCGGCCACCCAGCAGATCGTCCGAGATCGGCTCGTCGAACAGGCCCATCCGGGCGAAGCTTTCGCGCTGCCGCAGCCGGACGAAGAGGTAGCCGGCCCCGCCGCCCAGCACGACCACACCGACCAGGCTCAGAGCCAGCGGATCGGTGCCACCCACGACCGCGAGATAGACCCCCAGCACCCCGGTGAGAGCAACAGCCACGGCGCCACAGCCCCAGACCGCGGAACGGGTCAGCTCCCCGATCCTGTGCAGGAACGCGGGCGCGGCGACCGCCACCAGGACGTACGCGACGATGTAGCCGACCGCGGCGACCGCGATCAGGACGCTCATCGTCCGCCAGGCGGAGAGGCCGCCGGCGAGCAGCAGCAGCGGGAGCGCCACCGTGACTGGTACGACGACCGCCAGGGCGCCGAGCGGAGTGCTGCGCAGCGGGTCGGTGAACCCGACCACCCGAGGCAGCACGCCCTCGCGGCCGAGGCTGAAGACCACGCGCGCCAGCGCGGTCAGCGAGGCGATCGCGCACGCCAGGAACGAGGTGGCCTGCCCGAGGTCGAGCAGACGGCCCAGCAGCGGCACGCCGGCGCCGTCGGAGAGCGCGCTGAGCGCGACGTCGTTGTCGGCGAGCTGCAGACCGAAGGAGACCCCGCCCGCCTCCTGTGTGTAGGCGGAGAGCAGGTAGGTGAACCCGACCACGATCAGGGTCCAGCGCATCGTGCGCGGCACGGTCAGGAACGGGCGCGCCGCCTCGCGACCCAGGGACGCCGCGGTCTCGAAGCCGACGAAGGCGGTGATCGCGACCGCGGTGCCCGCGACCAGCCCGCCCGGGCCCGGCAGCCCGGCCCGGAACGGTGCTGCCAGCGCCTCGGCCCCGGCCCGGGACAGCACGGTCACCAGCAGCACCAGCAGCATCGCGACCGAGACCACCTCGACCACGAGGGTGACCCGCGCCGAGATCCGGATGCCACGGCGCAGCACCACGAAGCAGACCGCGCCGAGCGCCACCACGCCGAGACCGGTCACCACCGCCGAGGAGGCCGCAGCCCCGACCGAGGCCAGGAACGTCTGCACCGACAGTGCCGCTCCGACCAGCCCGAACATGGCCACGAACGCGTACCCGACGACCTGTCCGACGGCGGTCACGAACCCGGCGCTCGGCCCGATCCCCTTGGTCACGAACGTGTAGAGCGAGCCGGGTGCCGCCATCCGGCGGGTGAACTGGCCGACCGCCGCGCCGACGCCGGCCACCAGGATCCACGCCAGCGCCAGGCAGACCAGCAGCGTGTGCCCGGAGCGGACCGCGATCAGGGCCGGCAGCGTCGCGGCGGCGGCCGCCGGGGCGGTGGCCCCGACCGACTGCGCGAGCACATCGACGAACCCGACCGTACGCCGCTCCAGCCCTGCCATCGGCGACCGCTCGCCCACCCCGGCGACCCGAGGTGGGTCGATGATCGCCCGGTCGAGTGCGTTCATCGGCGTCTGCTTTCGGTCTGCCTCGCATCCGGTTCGCAAGGTTCGGACCAGGCTAGGGGCCTGATGGTTTCGGACCGGTTACGCCGCCGTCACGCCGCGCGACGCACCAGTTGAGAACGGCGTTCCCGTTCGGTCGGCGTCGGATGTTTGCGTCGTGGTGACAGGGACGAAAGCGCGGCCGGAAACGGTGGGAACCACCTGCCCCCCGACCCAGGAGTCCCCCATGACCACCGCTCAGCCGGCGACCGTCGCAACGGCCGCCCCACCCGCCACCAGACGGCTGTCCGGAAAGCTCGGAGCCGGATCGATCGTCTTCATGGTCGTCGCCGCCGCGGCGCCCCTGACCGTCATCGGCGGCGGGTTCCCGCTGGCCGCCCTGCTGGGCAACGGTGCCGGCGTCCCCGCCATGTTCGCCATCGGCGGGGTGATCCTGCTCTTCTTCTCCGTGGGGCTGTCCACGATGAGCCGGTACGTCGCCCGCCCCGGTGCCTTCTTCACCTATGTCGGCTACGGCCTGGGCCGCCCCGGCGGGATCGCGGCGGCGTGGCTCGCGATGCTGACCTACACGGCCGTTCAGATCGCGGTCTACGGCTTCCTCGGTCTCACCCTCGCCGGATGGGTCGAGGACAAGACCGGCCTGGCGCTGCCCTGGTGGGTCTGGGCGCTGGCCATGGTCGCCGCCGTCGGCGTGCTCGGCTACCGCCACGTCGAGCTCTCCGCGAAGGTGCTCGGGGCACTGCTGGCCGCCGAGGTCGGGATCGTCGTCGTGCTCGCGGTCGTGATCCTCGTGCAGGGAGGCGCCGACGGGATCAGCGTCTCCTCGTTCACGCCGTCGGTGATCACCTCCGGCACCCCCGCGCTGGCGCTGATGTTCTGCATGGCCGGGTTCATCGGGTTCGAGTCGACGGCGATCTTCCGCGACGAGGCCCGGGACCCGGCGCGGACGATCCCGCTGGCGACGTACGCCGCGGTCGCGATCATCGCCGTCTTCTACACCTTCACCTCCTGGGCCCTGGTGCAGGGATGGGGCGAAGGCTTCACCGAGGAGATCCAGACCGACTACGAGGGCTTCAT
The DNA here is from genome assembly GCF_015752315.1 of Nocardioides luteus. Lineage (NCBI taxonomy): Bacteria > Bacillati > Actinomycetota > Actinomycetes > Propionibacteriales > Nocardioidaceae > Nocardioides > Nocardioides luteus. The sequence goes on along the minus strand of NZ_JADOVJ010000001.1, from coordinate 2,164,727 downwards.
CGGCACCACGACCGCGCGCTACCTCGGCGGCGTGGGTGCCGAGATCGTCGCGATCCTGCTGATGACCAGCCTCTTCGCCTGCGTGCTCTCCTTCCACAACGTCATCAGCCGCTACCAGCACTCGATGGCTCACGCCTCGCTGCTGCCCGCGGCGGTGGGCAAGGTGCACGGCAGCCACGAGTCGCCCCACCTGTCCTCGCTCGCGCAGACCGTCACCGCGGCGCTCTTCACCATCGCCTTCGCCGTGCTCGGTCTGGACCCCTTCCTGGAGGTCTTCACCTGGTTCTCCGGCGTGGCCACCTTCGCGATCGTGGTCCTGATGGCGCTGACCTGCCTCGCGGTGATCGTCTACCTGGCGAGCAACCGGGTCGGCGCCGGGCTCTGGCACACCTGGGTCGCACCCGGGATCGGGCTCGCGGGGCTGCTCGCGGTCACCGCCGTCCTGTTCGTCAACTTCCCGCTGCTGCTGGGCGACGTCGACGCCGCGGGCGCGCCGCGCTTCGGCACCCTCACGCTCACCTTCCTGATCGTGATGGCCGCGTTCCCGGTGCTCGGGATCGTCCAGGCGTACGTCCTGAGGCGCAGGCGCCCGGAGACGTACGCGAACGTCATCGACACCATCTCCGAGTGAGGAATCCCATGACCCTGCAGATGTCACCCACCGTACGGACCAACCCGGTCTCCTCCCTGACCGCCGCCGAGATCACCGCCGCCAGCAAGCTCCTCCACGAGGCCGGGCACGTGAGTGAGAAGACCAGGTTCGCCTACGTCGGCCTCGACGAGCCCGCGAAGGCCGAGGTGCTCGCGGCGCTAGCCGGCGGGCCGACGCCGGCCCGCTGCGTACGGGCCCTGCTCCTTGACACCGCGACCGGAGCAGGCCTGGACACGCTGGTCGACCTCACCGCCGGCACGGTCACGGTGAGCGAGGTGGACGGCTCCCGGGGCCAGCTGCCGATCCTCGTGGAGGAGTTCGAGGCGATCGACCCGATCGTCCAGGCCGACCCGGCCTGGGCGGCCGCGCTGGAGAAGCGCGGCTACGCCGTCACCGACGTGGTCACCGCGCCGCTCTCGCCCGGCTACTACGAGAACCCCGGCGAGGAGGGGAAGCGGATCATCCGGGTCTTCCCGTTCGGCTTCACCGACCCCACCGACCATCCCTGGGCCCACCCGATCGACGGGCTGTGTGCCTACGTCGACATCATCGCCGGCGAGGTCATCGAGCTGGTCGACAACGAGGTGCTCCCGGTGCCCAGCGAACCCTCGCAGTTCCACCTCGACAAGGGGCGCCCGGCGCCGCTGGAGGGGCTCAAGCCGATCGAGATCACCCAGCCCGAGGGTCCGTCCTTCCAGGTGGACGGCGACGCCGTGACCTGGGCGAACTGGAGCTTCGGCCTGGGCTTCGACGCCCGGGAGGGCCTCGTCCTGCACAACCTCGCCTACAGCGACCCCGACAAGGACGGCGAGGTCCGCCCGGTCGTCTACCGGGCCTCGATCGCCGAGATGGTGGTGCCGTACGCCGACCCCTCTCCCACCCGGTTCTGGCAGAACTACTTCGACACCGGCGAGTACATCTTCGGCCGCTTCGCGAACTCCCTGAAGCTCGGCTGCGACTGCCTCGGCGAGATCCGCTACTTCGACGCGACCCTCGCCGACGAGTTCGGCAACCCGCAGATCATCCCGAACGCGATCTGCATGCACGAGGAGGACTTCGGCACGCTGTGGAAGCACACCGACCTCTTCGTCGAGGGCGTCTCCGAGGTGCGCCGCCAGCGCCGTCTGGTGATCTCGTTCTTCACCACGGTCGGCAACTACGACTACGGCTTCTACTGGTATCTCTACCTCGACGGCAAGATCGAGTGCGAGGCCAAGCTCACCGGCATCCTCTTCCCGTCCTCCTACAAGGGCATGGAGGAGTGGCCGTACGCCACCGAGGTCGCGCCCGGCGTCGGCGCGCCGTTCCACCAGCATCTGTTCAGCGCCCGCCTGGACATGATGGTCGACGGCGTCAGCAACGCGGTCGAGGAGGTCGAGGCGGTCCGGCTGCCGGTCTCGGAGACGAACCCGTACGGCAACGCGTTCACCTACTCCTCCACCCGCCTGGCCTCGGAGGCCGAGGGCGCCCGCTCGGCCGACTCCGCGCTGGGCCGCACCTGGCACGTCGTCTCCACGGAGCGTACGAACGCGTACGGCCGGCCGACCGGCTACGCGCTCCATGCCGAGCAGAACCCGACGCTGCTCGCGGACCCGTCCTCCTCGATCGCGGCGCGGGCGGGCTTCACCACCAAGGAGCTCTTCGTCACCGCCTACTCGCCCTCGGAGCGCTACCCGGCCGGTGATCTGGTCAACCAGAACCCGGGCGGCGACGGGCTCCCGGCCTACATGGCGGCCGACCGACCGCTGGACGGAGCCGATGTCGTCCTGTGGCACACGTTCGGGCTGACCCACTTCCCGCGGCCCGAGGACTGGCCGGTGATGCCGGTCGACTACGCGGGCTTCAAGCTGGTGCCGTACGGCTTCTTCGACCGGAACCCGACGCTCAACGTGCCGGCGAGCGCGGCGGCCCACTGTGCGCCGTCAGCGGAGCCGTCATCGGAGGCGTCCTCGGGAGACGCGTGCTGTCACCACGAGGGCTGAGATGACCGCGCTGGTGGTGCTCTCGTTGGTGCCCGCCGTCGTCGGCGCCGGCTGCTGTGCGGCCGGCGCCGGCCGGACGGCGTGCCCGGGCGGCGTCGACGTCACTGCCCTCGGGGCGATGGCGCTGATGCTGGCCGCGATGGCCGACACGATGGTGCTCGGGATGGGCGGGATGGGTGGGACGGGCGGCGGGTCCGTCCTCCCGGCAACGTCGTGGGCGCTCGTCCTCGGCGTCCTCGGCGCCGGGCTCGTCGGGACGCGTCGCGTCCACCCCGATCGGCTCCCTCGTGGGCTCCACCTGATCGCGATGGCGGCCCTCGCCGTGGCGATGGCACCGCCGGGCCTCGAGCATCATCTGAACCACTCGGCCGGGGAGCACGCCCATGTGGCGGCCGGCCTGGCCGCACCTGTGGCCGTCGTCGTCGCCGGGGCCTTCGTCGCGTACGCCGTCGGGGAGAGCCGCCGCGACCGGACGACGCTCCTCGGCCGGCTCGAGCTCGGCGCCTCGTCGGTCTCGGTCGTGGCGATGGCTGCGATGTGCGTGCGGTGAGGACTCAGGCCCGCGCCAGTGCGGTGAGCGCCGCCTCGCGCGCCTGCTCGATCGCGTCCTCGGCGACGCCGCACAGCCTCAGGCAGGCCGAGGCGATCGTGGCGACGGTCGTGCTGCCGACCCGGTCGTCGCGGCGCAGGCTGACCACGCTCTCGACCATCTGCACGAGCAGCTCGCCGAGACCGGGCTCGCCGCTGCTCGCCGAGAGCCGCGCGCCGGCGGCCAGCTGCGCGACCCGGCCGTAGCCGGCGACCAGGTCGTCGCGGAGATGGCCGTAGCGGTCGTAGACGGGTGAGGCGATGACGTCGGGGAGCCGATAGAGCATGCCGATGTTGTAGGGCATCGCGACCAGCGCGCTCATGTCGCTGACGGCGAGGGCGTAGAGACCCACGTCGGGAGTGGCCGACGCCATCCCGGCCTCGATCTTCCCGGCCTGCTCGACGCGGTCCTGGATCGATCGCTCGAGCAGCTCCGCGAGGATCTCCTCCTTGCTGCCGAAGTGGTAGTAGATGGAGGCCTGTCTCAGCCCGGCACCCTCCGCGATCTCGCGGGTGGTGGTGCCGGCATAGCCGCGGCCCACGAAGAGCTCCGCGGCGGCAGCGAGGATCTGATCTCGGGGGTTCGCCGCAATCTTGCCGGGGAGCAGCCGTGGACGGCCGCGACCCGGACGCGGCGAGATCTGTGACACCGTGGCATCGCCTTTTTCTGTCGAACGATAGGTAACGTTGGAGAGAGCAAGTTTCGCACTCATATCGAAAGAGTCAAGCGCCGAGGGACGTGTCCGCCCGCAAACCACTCAGTGCGTGAGCTTGAGGCCGACGACGCAGCCGACGAGCGCGATGATCAGCACGACGCGTACGGGGCTGATCGCCTCCTCCCCCGCCACCATCGAGTAGCCGACGGTGAGCGCGGCGCCGATCCCCACCCAGACCGCGTAGGCGGTGCCGATCGGCAGGGTGCGCATGGCCATCGCGAGCCCCACCAGGCTGCCGAACAGTGCGATGCCGAAGACGACCGTCGGGACCAGCCGCGAGAACCCCTCGGTGCGCCCCAGGGCGAGCGCCCACACGGCCTCGAGGACGCCGGATCCAACAAGAAAAAGCCAGGACATGACCACTCCAGACGGCCGTCTTGTCGCGCTTCCGGGTACGGCTCCCTCGTCCGGCAGCCGGTCTCGGCTGACGTCGTCGACCTTAGCAAAACTGTCACTCGATAGAAACTTGGGGATGGTAAGGAACGCCGCATTCTTCTGCGCGGGATCGGAGGCCGGGTTCGTCGCGGGATGATGAGAGGATGCGACGGTGACCTTCACCGTCGGCTTCGTCACCGGAGCCACTCCCGACAAGTGGGCCCGGATCTGGCGTGACCGCAGCCGTGAGCGCCTCGAGCTGGTCCCGGTCACCGAGGAGGACCAGGAGCGGCTGCTGCGGGAGGGCGAGCTCGACATGTGCCTCGTGCGGCTTCCCGTCGACCGCGACGGCCTCCACTGCATCCCGCTCTACGAGGAGCAGCCGGTCGCGGTGATGGGCCACGAGCACCTGCTCTCCCTGCTCGAGGAGGTCACCCTGGACGACCTCGCCGAGGAGCAGCTGGTCATCCCCGAGCGCGGGGGCTGGACGCCGAGCGCCGAGCAGCTGGCCTGGCCGCCGATGAGCGAGAAGGACGCCGTCGAGACGGTCGCGGCCGGCACCGGCGTGGCGATCGTGCCGATGTCGATCGCACGGCTCTACCACCGCAAGGACGCGGTCTTCCGGCCGGTGGCCGGCGTCGAGCCAACCACCGTCGGCCTGGCCTGGCTGATCGACAACGACGACGAGCGCGTGCAGACCTTCATCGGCATCGTCCGTGGCCGCTCGCGCAACTCCTCACGGCACTGAGGCACACCCGGATGAGCCCTTCCGGCGGGCGACCGGGCAGACTTTGCGCCATGCTCGAACCGACCGATCTCACCACCCGCGCGACCGAGGCGCTGCAGACCTCCTTCGGCACCGAGGCGACCGTGGTGGGGAGGGCGCCGGGACGGGTCAACCTGATCGGCGAGCACACCGACTACAACGCCGGTCTGGTGCTCCCGGTGGCGCTCCCCCACGCCACCTACGCCGCGGCCGCGCCCCGCACCGACGGCGTCATCCGGATCGCCTCGGCCCAGGAGCCGGAGCCGTTCACCGGCCACATCGACGAGCTCGGGCCGGAGATCGAGGGCTGGGCCGCGTACGTCGCGGGGGTGCTGTGGACCCTGCGCGAGGCCGGCCTCGTGACCGGTGGCCTGGACATGCACCTGGAGTCGTCGGTCCCGCTCGGCGCGGGCCTGTCCTCCTCGGCGTCGGTCGAGTGCGCCACCGCGATGGCGGCGCTCGGTGTCGCCGGCCGGCAGCTCGACGAGGAGCTGCAGCGGGCTGTCGTCGCCGCTGGGATCCGGGCCGAGACCGAGGTCGCCAACGCGCCGACCGGCGGGATGGACCAGTCGGTCGCGGTCTTCGCCGAGGCCGGTGGCGCGCTGCTGATCGACTTCGAGTCCGGCGAGCACCGCAGCGTCCCGCTGGCCCTCGGTGAGCGCACGATCCTGGTCACCGACACCCGGGTCAAGCACCAGCTCACCGACGGCGGCTACGCCTCCCGGCGCGCCCAGTGCGAGAAGGCCGCCGCCGACCTCGGGCTGCGCTCGCTGCGCGAGGCCACCCTGGCGCAGGTCGAGACCCTCGGCGACGACGTCGTACGCCGCCGGGCCCGCCACATCGTCACCGAGATCGCCCGGGTCGAGCCGACGGTGGCCGCCCTGGGCGCGGGCGAGTGGACCGCGATCGGTGAGCTCTTCGCCGCCTCCCACGCCTCGATGCGCGACGACTTCGAGATCTCGGTGCCCGAGCTCGACCTCGCCGTCGAGACCGCGGTCGGCGCCGGTGTCGACGGTGCCCGGATGACCGGCGGCGGGTTCGGCGGCTCGATCGTCTCGATCCTCCCCGCCGCCGCCGTCGAGACCGTCAGCGCGGCCATCGACAAGGCCTTCGCCGAGGCCGGCTACGGCGCCCCGGGGCACCTGATCGCCAGCCCGTCGGCGGGCGCGATGTTCACCGAGGCGATGTCCTGAGCCTGTCGAAGGGTAGCTCGGTGAGCTGACACTGACTTCGTGGAGTTCCACGAGGTCAGTGGCCGCTGACCGAGCTACCTCGGTCAGCATGCCGCCCGGCCCGCCGGCTCAGACCAGATCCGCCTCGGCGAGCCTCCTGGTCGCGGTGGCGACGGCGGCGTCACGGGCGGCCCGCAACAGGTCGACGTGGGTCTCGGTGCGACCCGGGATCGGGTCGTCCGCGCCGGGTGCGAAGGTCAGCGTGTGCACGCCGGCGTAGCTGCCGGCCCGCATCTCCGCGACCGTGCTGCGGTAGCGGTCCGGCCGGCTGCGGTAGAGGTCGCCGAGCTCGGGGTTCACCCGGCGCAGGTAGCGCTCGATCACCCGGTCGGCCGGACCGTAGCTGGGCGCCGTCCCGAACGGGCGGGTCACCAGCACGATGGCGTGCGTCGCCCCGAGCGCCGCCGCCGAGGCGACCGGCACCGCTTCGATCAGCCCGCCGTCGAGCCAGCGGCGGCCGCGTACGGTCACCGGGAGGCCGCCGGCCAGGGGCAGCTGGCTGGAGGCGATCACCGAGTCGGCGAGGTCGGTGGCGTCGGCGAAGTCGGTGAGCGGGACGGCCTTCGCGGTGACCACGTCGGTGGCGACCGCCGCCAGCCGGGGTGCGCCGTCGCGCAGCGCCAGCGACCACTCGAACAGCTCCGAGGACCGGGTGGTGATCCCCCGGGTGTCCACCATCGACTTGCGCCGCAGCATCCGCCCGGCACCGATGTACTCGGGCGAGGCGAACACCGAGGCGTACGACTCGCTGAAGGCACCGATCGTCCCCGCCGCGACCGCGGTCGCGTTGGCCGCGCCGGCGGAGGTGCCGACCACCAGGTCGACCGCATCCACGAGGCCGTGGTCGGCGAGCACCGAGGCCATCGTCGCCGACAGCATCCCGCGCATGCCGCCGCCCTCGATCACGAGGGCGAGCGTCGCCCCGTCACTCTTGTTCCGACCGTTCCCGCCGAGGCGGGAGCGCAGCAGCTCCACCACTCCCGATTGCATCGCGTCCACACCTGGATTGTGGTGCTACCGATGAGTAGGTCCCGGCATCGGGTCGCTCCGACACGCCGGGACAGGGGCGCACGTCACACGTTCGCGGCGAGCCAGGCTCCGAGGTCGCGGGCCGAGCGGTCGACGACCTTGGCCCAGTCGAGGGCGGACTCGTCGGCGTTGTCCGAGACGTGCTTGACGACACGCGCCGGGACGCCGGCCTCCCGGGAGGCCCACGCGACCGCGAAGGCTTCCATGTCGACCAGGTGGGCCCGCCGGGCGAGCTCGGCGCGTACGGCGGTGTCGGTGACGAACAGGTCACCGGTGGCGCAGACGATCTCCGACTTCCCGACCGTCAGCGCGTCCTCCACCGGGTGACCCAGCGCCCGGATGGCGGCGGAGGAGAAGTCGTGGTTGAGCACGGTCCCGACCTCGTAGATCCCGGTGTGGTCGTCGCGCAGCGCCCCGCAGGAGCCGATGTTGACGACCTGCCGGATGGTCTTGTCGGCCGCCAGCACACGCGAGACGGCCGAGGCGGACGCCACCTTCCCCATCCCGGTGATCACCACCTTGAGACCGGAAGGAACATGGGCCGCCTCGGCCCTGGTCGCCGACACCACAAGAACGCTCATGGCGCCGAACCCTACTGACCTACTTGAGCTCCGCCGACGAGAGCCCGAGGACCCGTCGCGCCACGATCAGCTGCTGGATCTGCTGGGTGCCCTCGAAGATGTCGAGGATCTTGGAGTCACGGGCCCACTTCTCCAGCAGCTCACCCTCGGAGTAGCCGATGGTGCCGGCCAGCTCGACGCAGGACAGGGTCACGTCCGAACCCATCCGGCCGGCCTTGGCCTTCGCCATGGAGGCTTCCTTGGAGTTGGGCTGGCGGTTGTCGGCCATCCAGGCGGCCTGGAGCATGAGGAGGTACGCCCCCTCGTAGTCCGACTCGAGCTGGATGAACTTCGCCGCGGCCGCCGACTGCAGGTGGGCCGGGCGGTCGTAGTCGATCTCGACGCCTGCCTTCTCCAGCAGGTCGCGGGTGTAGTCGAGCGCCGCGCGGGCACAGCCGACCGCCATCGAGGCCACCAGCGGCCGGGTGTTGTCGAAGGTGGCCATCGCGCCGGCGAAGCCCTCCTTGACGTTGATCTCGGGGCTCCCGAGGAGGTTCTCGGCAGGCACCCGGCAGTCGGTGAAGGTGATCGTGGCGGTGTCGGAGGCCTTGATCCCGAGCTTGTGCTCGAGACGCTCGACCTTCATCCCCGGCGTGCCCTTCTCGACCACGAACGACTTGATCGCCGCCTTGCCGAGCTCCTTGTCGAGCGTCGCCCACACCACGACCGCGTCGGAGCGGTCACCGGAGGTGACGAAGATCTTCTCGCCGTTGAGCACGTAGTGGTCACCGTCGAGCGTGGCGGTGGTCTTGATGTTCGCGGAGTCCGAACCGGTGCCGGGCTCGGTGATCGCCATCGCGGCCCAGACGCCGTCGAAGCGCTCGTGCTGCTCGTCGTTGGCGACCGAGGCGATGGCCGAGTTGCCCAGCCCCTGGCGCGGCATCGCGAGGGTGAGCCCGACATCGCCCCAGCACATCTCCGAGACGGAGATGACCGAGGACATGTTGGCACCGTTCTTGACCTTGCCGTCGTCGGGCTTGGAGTCGCGGCGTACGCCGGTGGCGCCCGCGCCCTCCCCCTGCCCGGACTCGGCCAGGCCGTCGGCCATGGCGGCGAGCATGTCGAGCTCGGTCGGGTACTCGTGCTCGGCCTTGTCGTACTTGCGCGAGATCGGTCGCAGCATGTTCATCGCGACCTGGTGGATCTGCTCGCGCAGCGGCTTGAGCTTCTTGGGGTCCTCCAGATTGATGGCCATCAGACCAGCACCGTGCCTTCCATGATCCCGATCGCACGCAGGTCGCGGTACCACCGCTCCACCGGGTGCTCCTTGACGAAGCCGTGGCCACCGAGCAGCTGGACGCCGTCGAGGCCGATCTGCATGCCCTTGTCGGCACACAGCTTGCGAGCGAGCGCGATCTCGCGGGTCGCGTCGATGCCCTGCGCCACCCGGCTGGCGGCCTTGTAGGTCACCAGGCGCATCGCCTGCAGCTCGATGGCGATGTTGGCGACCATGAACGCGACCGACTGGCGGTGGGCGATCGGCTCGCCGAAGGCCTCGCGCTCCTTGACGTAGGGCGTCACGTAGTCGAGGACGGCCTGGCCGACGCCGATGGACAGCGCGCACCAGGCGAGGCGGGAGAGCCGCACGGCCTCGGTGTAGGTCGAGCCGTCGGTCTCGCCGAGGACGGCGGTCGCGGGGACCTTCACGTCGGTCAGGGTCAGCTTGGTCAGCGAGGCGGCGCGTACGCCCATCGCGGGCTCGGACTCGATGCTCAGCCCCGGGGTCGAGGACTCGACGAGGAACAGCACCGGCTTGCCGTCGAGCGAGGCGCCGACCACGAAGAGCTCGGCCTCGGCGCCGCGGGCGACGAGCGACTTGGCGCCGGTGATCGTGTAACCGTCGGCTGTCTTCGTGGCGGTCGTCGACGGCGAGAGCACGTCGAAGAGGACCTTGTCCTCGTTGAGCGCGAACGCGGCCGCGGGCACGTTGCCCTCGGTGAACGCGGGCAGGTAGGTCTGCTGCTGCTCGTCGGTGCCCCACAGGCCGAGCGCGGTCGCGACCGAGCCGGGGGCGAGCGCCGCGACGGCCAGACCGAGGTCGCCCTTGGCGAGGGCCTCGGCGACCAGGGTGCCGGCCACGGCCGAGCGGGTCTCGGAGATGCCACCGAGCTCCTCGGGGACACCCAGGATCGGCAGCCCGATCTCCAGGCTGGACTTGAGCAGGTCGTCGGGCGCGGCGCAGGCCTCGTCGGCCTCGGCCGCCGCGGGACGTACGACCTCGGCGGCGAACTCGGTGACGACGTCGACGAGCATCTGCTCGTCCTCGCTCGGGGTCAGGTCGAAGACGCCGTGGGGGATGGCGTTGGGCACGCGTACGCCCGGGGCGCCCTGCTTGCCCTTCTTCTTGAACGCGCGGCTGGTCGCCGCCATCGTCTTGAACCCGCTGCGGGTCACCGTGAAGACGACCTGCTCGGTCTGCTTGCGGACGCCGAGCCGGTCGAGCGCGGGGCTCTGCGAGAGCTTGCGCAGACCGGCCACGGCGAATCCGATCGGATCACGCGACTCGCCGGACGGGACGCCGTTCGCGAGCCCGCCACGTAGGCCTTGGAGGATACTCATGGGTAGAACTGTAACTGGGAGTTACAACGCGGTCTACACTTGGCCGTGGTGATGGCGGTAACAAACCATCCAGCGCTTCTTTATAGGGTTGGCACATGGCCGACTCCTCGCTCGAATCCGCTGCCCCGCTCGCGCCCCACGGCGCCCTGCCCGAGGGTGGGAGGGTGCGGCCGATCACCCGCTGGGGCACCCCGGTCATGCACCGGCCGAAGAAGCAGGTCGAGGTCTTCGACGCCGCGCTCACCGAGCTGGCCGCCGACATGGTCGCGACGATGTACGCCGCCGAGGGCGTGGGCCTGGCCGCCGACCAGATCGGCGAGGACGTCGCCATCTTCGTCTTCGACTGCCCCGACGCCACCGGCCGGCGCACCGTCGGCGTCGTCTGCAACCCGGTGCTCACCCTGCCCGAGGGCGACGACCGCCACCTCGACGTCGACCTGGAGGGCTGCCTGTCCTTCCCCGGCGCCTTCGTCGACTGCGGCCGCCCCGACTGGGCCGCCGTCGACGGCCTCGGCCTCGACGGGCAGCCGGTCCACTTCGAGGGCAACGGCCTGCTCGCCCGCTGCCTCCAGCACGAGACCGACCACACCAACGGCACCGTCTTCGGCGACCGCATCTCCGCCAAGGCCCGCAAGAAGCTCACCAAGGAGCACGACCGCGTGGCCCAGGACTACCCGGCCGACTGGCCCGCCGGCGAGCAGGTCGACTGAGTCCCGCTAGGACATCCGGTCCACCACGTACTCGGCGATGGCGAGGCTGGAGGTCGCGGCCGGGCTCGGCGCGTTGCGCACGGACGTGATGCCGTCGGAGTGGTGGATGACGAAGTCGTCGACGAGCGAGCCGTCGCGCTCGACGGCCTGGGCCCGTAGCCCCAGGCCCGCGCGCTCGACGTCGGCGGCGCCGATCTCGGGCACGTAGCGCTGGGCCTCACGCATGTAGGCCTGCTTCGACAGTACGCCGCGAAGCTCTGTGAACCCGGTGCGCCAGTGCTCGGCGGCGAACCGCCAGAACCCGGGCCACGCCAGCGTGTCGACGAGGTCGCGCGGTGTCAGCGACGTCCGGCCGTAGCGCCGGCGGCTGAGCGCCAGGAAGGCGTTGGGTCCGACCTCGAGGCCACCACCCACCCGGCGGGTGAAGTGCACGCCGAGGAACGGGTAGCGCGGGTCGGGGACGGGATAGACCATGCCGCGGACGAGATCCTGCTTCGCCCTGCTGACCTGCATGTACTCACCGCGGAACGGGATGATCCGGGGCGCCTTCGGCCCGCCGGTCAGCTCGCCGAGCCGGTCGGACTCCAGGCCGCCGCAGGCGACCAGGTGGTCGACCCGGGTCCGGCCGGTGGGAGTCGCCACCTCGATGCCGCCGGGGACGCGGTGGATGCCGGTGACCTCCTCGCCGAGGCGTACCTCTCCCCCGGCCTCGGTGATGCTGCGGCCGAGGGCCTCGGTGACGGCGACGTAGTCGGTGATCGCGGTCCGTGGCGAGTGCAGGGCGGCCAGCCCCGCGGCGTACGGCTCGATCTCCTTCATCTCCTCGGGGCCGACCCGTCTCAGCCCCGGCACGCCGTTCTCGGTGGCCGTCTTCTCCAGCGTGTCGAAGCGGCCCATCTCGGATTCCGCCACCGCGACGACCAGCTTGCCGCACTCCTCGAGCGGGATCCGGTGCTCGGCCGCGAACTCCTTGAGCAGGTCGCGGCCGCGGGTGCAGAGCCGGGCCTTGAGGCTGCCGGGCCGGTAGTAGATGCCGGCGTGGACGACCCCGGAGTTGTGGCCGGTCTGATGGGCGCCGAGCGTGCTCTCCTTCTCGAGGACGATCACCGTCTCGGCAGGGCGGCGGCGCAGGATCTCCCGCGCCACCGCCAGCCCGACGATCCCGCCACCGACGACCCCGGTCGTGGTCAACGCGCTTCCGCCCCCGAGAGCAGCTCGCGGACCTGCATGGTGGCTCGGCATGCCGCGGCGCACTTCCCGGCCCACATCAGCGCATCCTCGAGGGTGTCCACGTCGACGATGATGAAGCCGCCGAGGTGCTCCTTGCTCTCCGGGTAGGGACCGTCGGTGACCACGCCGGCCTCGTCGACCGTCCAGGCGTCCTCGAGACCGCCCTTGATCCCACCGCCGAAGACGAACACGCCGGCCGCCACGGCCTCGCGCGTCATCTCGGAGGACGCTTCGGCGATGTCGGCCACGTCCTCGTCGCGGTGGTCGACCGCCTCGTCGCGGAACGAGATCAGATACTTGGTCATCGGCAACCTCCTGTCTTCGGGCAGCGCTCGTCGCCACCCTCACTCGCTCCACGAACGGGTCCAGCCGCTTTCGACAGCTCCCCGGGAAGAACTACCCGGGAAGAACGTACGCCGCGGCTGCCGTCATCGCCCCCAGAACCCGGCGAACTCCTCGGCGAGGGACAGACCCTGGCGATGCCCCGCCCGAGCCGCGGGCGGCCGGGTCGCCGGGTTCATCATGTTGTCGCCGAACGCCTCGCGCGAGCCGGCGTCGGGGAGGATCGTCTCCACCCTGCTGCCGCTCGCGCGCAGCTCGTCGACCTGCGCGGAGAGATCGCTGCGCCAGCCGGCCGGATGCCGGGTCCGGCCGCCCAGCGGCGAGAGCACGAGGACCCGCCCGTGCCCCACCGCCAGGTCGGCGTTCTCGCTCGAGCGCCGGTAGCCACCGTCGATGTAGCGGCGGCCGCCGATCGCGTACGCCGGGCCGCCCGCGCAGCTGGCGGCGACCGCGTCGACCAGGTCGACGCCGCTGTCGCGGTCGAGCTCGACGGGCTCACCGGTGTCGGCGTCCACCACGGTGAGGAGGGTCCTGCCCGCCGGCCAGTGCGGGCTCGGCAGCCGGGCCGCGACGGTCTCTCGCCAGCGATCCCGCCCGGCCGCGCCCGCGGCCTCGGCGATCTCGATCGCGTCCGCGCCGATCCGGCGGCGCATGTCGGGCAGGTCGGCCGATGCCGCGATGATGGCGTCGGTCCGCTCGAGGTGGGCCCAGGAGATGGGGCCGCGGTGTCCTGGCCCGGCCTGGGGAGTCGGCGCCGAGAGGATGGCGGCCAGCAGGTCGGCGGGGCTCGCCCCGCCGAGCTGGGCCGCGGCGGTCGCGCCGGCGGAGGTGCCGATGACCAGATCGGCCCCGGTCACGTCCAAGCCGCCGTCGAGCAGTCCGGCGAGGACGCCGATCAGCCAGGCGTTGCCTGCCGATCCGCCGCCGCTGAGGACCAGCGCGCGCTTGTCGGCGAAGGCCGGTTGCGAAGGAGAAGTCGTGTTCATGGGAGTCGCCTTTCGAAGCGTTTCCGCAGGCGCTCCCGGTGGCCGGCCCGGATCTGGGCTCAGCCGCGCGATCGTGGGCGGCGGGGAGCACCCGCTGTGGATGTTGCGTACACGGGTCTCACCTCCTGCCGTCGGATCACGATCGCGACGAAGCTAGCACGGAGACACGACGTGGCTCACCTCGAATTAGCACCACGGTCGGCATGTCGCGGCCTTACGGTGAGTCCGTGACGAAGACCTGGTCGATCCTGCGCCTGGCGATGGCGGCGCTCATCCTCGCGGCCGTCCTGGCCGAGTTCCGCAACGCGCTGCGCACGGTGCCCGCCGACGGCTCCAGCACGGGGACGGTCCTGGTGAACTTCTTCAGCTACTTCACGATCGAGTCCAACCTCTTCGCGGTCGCCGGGCTCGTCGCCGGCGCGGCCTGGGCACTGACCCGTTCCGGTCAGGAGCCGGTGTGGGTTGCCGTGCTGCTCGCCGCGGCCACGACGTTCATGACCATCACCGGTCTCGTCTACAACCTGCTGCTGCGCGGGATCGCGCTCGCCGCGACCCCGTGGGCCAACGAGGTGCTGCACCTCATCGGCCCGATCTTCCTCGTCGCCGACCTGCTCTTCGCTCCCCCGCGCCGCCGGCTGCCGTGGCGCACGATCGCGGTCGTCATCTCCTGGCCGATCGTGTGGGTGGTCTACACGCTGCTGCGCGGCGAGTTCGTGGTCTCGCCGCTCACCGGCGAGGGCTGGTGGTACCCCTACCCGTTCCTCAACCCGCACGTCCAGGACGGCTATCTCGTCGTCGCGCTCTACGTCGCCGGCATCGCCGCGGCCTTCACCCTGGTCGCCTGGGGTGTGGTCAGCGTCGGGCACCGGCGCGACGTCGCCCCGGTCGAGCCGTCCACCACAGAGGCGACGCCCTAGCTGTGATGCCCAGGCACGTTGGTCGAGATCCTGCGACGACACGGTCTGACTGGTAGATGGACGAAGGCCTCCCCGGTGTGGAGTGGAGCTGTCTAGGAACCAGTTCCGCCACCAGGAGAGGCCTTCGTGTCCCACGCTACCCATGCCAACGCTGCCCTGACCCCTCGCGCCCGGCTCAGGCTCGCGCGTCTCATCGTTGAACACGGCTGGCCACCGGCCCGCGCGGCGGAGCGTTATGACGTCTCGTGGCGTACGGCGAAGAAGTGGGCTGAGCGCTACCGCAACGAAGGACCGGCCGGCATGCTCGATCGGTCCTCGGCTCCGCACCGTCAACCGAACCGGACCCCGGCCCCGGTCGTGCGCAAGATCGTGCACCTGCGCTGGAAGCAGCGCCTTGGGCCGGTCGAAATCGCCCAGCGGCTCAACATGGCATCCTCGACCGTGCACGCGGTCTTGGTGCGTGCTCGGATCAACCGGCTCACTCACATCGACCGAGCCACAGGCGAGCCGATCCGTCGCTACGAACATGACCACCCCGGCGACCTGATCCACGTCGACGTCAAGAAGCTCGGCAAGATCCCCGACGGCGGTGGCTGGCGCTACCTCGGCAAGCAGCGCGGGGACAAGAACCGCTCCGCGACCGCCAAACGCACCGGTGGGCCCAAGAACAAGCACTATCAGCCACTGATCGGGACCTGCTACCTACACACCGTCATCGACGACCACTCCCGCCTCGCCTACGTCGAGGCCCGCGACGACGAGACCAGCCAAACCGCGACCGAGGTCCTCAAGAACGCGGTTGCCTGGTTCGCTGAGCGTGGTGTCCTCGTCAAGCGTGTGCTCAGCGACAACGGCAGCTGCTACAAGTCACACCTGTGGCGCGAGACCTGCGCAGATCTAGGCATCACACCCAAGAAGACCCGGCCCTATCGACCACAGACGAACGGGAAGATCGAACGTTTCCACCGCACCCTGGCAGAGGGCTGGGCATTCAAGAAGTTCTACACCTCCGAATCAGCCCGACTCGCCGCCCTGCCAGGATGGGTCCACGAGTACAACCACCACCGGCCCCATTCAGCGATCGGGAAGGCAGCCCCCATCACCAGGTTGAACAACCTGGCTGGACATCACAGCTAGCCGGTCGAGGCGTCACGTACGTCGGCCGAAGCGTCACGTGCGTCGGGGGAAGGGCTTGATTTGCTGGCCGAGTTGGTGAGGTGGCGCCAGCTCGGCGGAACGGATTGTGCCTGAGATCGAGGACATGTGCCGCTGCTTGGTCGTGGCCTTGCTCGTCAGTGTGGTTGCTGACGCGACGGAGCGCTGCGCGTGGGTCCTCCTAGCTACGCTGTCGGGGTGCTCGAGGGCTGCGGGAGGCCATGGTCGCGAGCCCAGGCCTTTCCGTCGGCCGCGATTCCTTCCAGCAGGTGGAAGGTGTGGACGAAACCGGTCGCGTCGAGATCGATCCTGCTGAACTCCTCGTGATCGTAAATCTGCGGTTCGCCGTTGGCAGGAAGCACCTGCTGGGCGTTGGCATCTTTGATGTGGATCTCACGGGCCGGACCGTTGGTGAGGGTGAGTTCGAGGTTGTAGCCCGCGCGCTTGTCGTCGGTCACCCGGACTGAGGTGAGTGCGTCGAAGCGGTAGCTGTCGCGAAGCTCCTTGCCACGACGAGCCGACTGTGCGTCGATCTCGGTGCTCACTTCGCGCACGCCTTCCGGGGTGACCAAGAACAGGTGGAATGCGTATCGGGTGTAGCGCCACGGCCCGTTCTTGACGCGGGCCTTACGGTACGGGGGATTCGGGGTCACCAGAAACGTGTGGGTGACCAGCCTTGACCAGCGCAGGCGGTAATTGTCCAGAACCTCGGCGATGAAGATGGTCTTGTCGGCGTTGAGCCACGTCTGCATCTCGGTCTCCGATGGCCGATCCTCGAGCCGTGCTTTCCAGCGCCGGTAGGCAGCCATGCGGGACTCGTACTCCGTTCGACGTTCGGCGTGCTCACGATCGAGCCGGCGCTGTTCGCTCCTGACCTCCAACGTGTCCGGCACTGCGCGCTTCAGCGACCAGATCAGCAGGAGAGATGCCGTCAGCGACAGTCCGATGTGGGACGGTTCGAAGCCCGACACGATGGTCACCAACGTGGCGAGCAGGGCGACGCCGGCCGCGGAGGTAAGTCCGATGCAGAGGACCTTGGTAGCAGCAGGGGACAGTCTCTCCGAGGGCTCAGGAGACTGGGCAGACACCGCGTGGTCTCGCGCTTCCCTGGCCAGATGTCGGATGATCCAGTCGAGGTTTTCGACCGTCGTCGTGGACTCTCGATACGATCGGGCGATCTCGTGGGCGAGGCGTTCTCGCTCGGTCGTTGTTTCGGCCAGCCAGGCTGACAGATCGAAGGCGGGGGGCCGATACGTCGTGAAGTGCTCGGTGAACCGTTGGCGAACCTGATGGGTGAAGCCCGTCTGTCCGGTGGTGTAGGCAGGGACGGCGTCGGACGGTGACGGAGCCAGGTCCGCGACTCGGTCGGCCCACCGGCAACCGAACGCTAGGGCCGCTACGGCGGTGGCGGCCGTCATGGTGAGCTCTGCTGTTGCAAGCAGCGGTTGTGTCAGGAGGGCGATCACCCCGATGACGAGGGCTGCGACCGCCACCAGTGCATACCGGCCCGGAAGCGACGCCTGAGTGTCGCCGGCTCTGTTGTCATGGGGAGCCACGAGGCGTGGCTCTGCGGGTTCAGCCTCGAAGAAGAGCTCGATCCGTCCGCGCCGGTTGTCGCGGAACTGGTTGCTCCGAGCTGTGGCGCACCGCTGTGTCCAGATCGCCTCCAGGGCTGCGGAGGGCATGAGACGGTCGAGGTGCTCGTTCACCATGGTCTGTTGCTCGATGGTCAACGCGTCCAGGTGCGCCTCCCAGGTGCGCCACCAGCCCACGTCTTTCGGCCGATACCCTGCCAGATCGAGGACGACCTCGAGCGCGAGCCTCCAGGAGTCGTCGGGGATTCGTCCGACGCGCTCGACGATCATGTTGAGCTCGCGCTTGTCCTTGGAGGTGAGATCGTGCTGTGACTTGCTCCCCAGGACCGCGATCGCCCAGTAGAAGTAGATTCTGGCACTCCGGCTGTCACTGGCGATCACGTCGTCGATAAGCATGCGGGCACGGTCCAAGAGCCCGCCGTCGATGGCGTTGAGAGCGGACTCGAACTTCTCCTCGGGCGAAGCGCCTTCGCTGGTGACGTACGTCCTGTTGTCCTCGTGGTGGACGCCGATATGCGTGCCGATGATCGCGTCGACCTGAGAGTTGTGCAGGGTCGGGTCGACCTTCGTTTGGAACTCGGTCATGACAGGCCTCCTGCCATCACGATTAGCGGTGCGATCTTGGCGGCCAGGTCTGCGACGTCGGAGACCAAGCCTCGCAGTCGCTCGAGGGCTGTGGTCACCATGTGTTTCGACTCCGGGGTGCCTGCTTGGGCGGACTTACGCGCGGTGTCGAGCTGGAGCTGTGCGCCGGTCAGCGTGGCATCGTCGAGGTCGCCCGCGGCGCGGTGCTGTTCGAGGAGCCGGCTGAACCTGTCGAGCTCCGCGATGAGGTCCGCAGGGGACACCGCGATCGGGGAGACCGCCCCATAGCTGCTGCCGTTGTTCACGAAGCCGGTGATGTTGCCGACGGTGCTGTTGTGGATCGTCGGACTGACTTGGGTGTGGTAAGTCGGACGGGTGCGGTCTTCGTCGGCCATCGTGAGCTGCTCCTTGTCCTTGATGATGTTCACTGCCAGGCGGGTGGCGAAGGCTGCTGCGTTCGCAGCCGCGCGTGGTTGCCAGTCTCGATCGTTTGCGCTGTCCTTCGTGCCGTCTGCGCGGTCGCTGATGCCGCGGATGACGGCGACCTGCGATCCGCTGAGATGGGCGGCTTGCGCGACGCCCGCTCCCTCCATCTCGACGGCCAGCGCGTCGTTGTAGCGGCTTCGCAGCCACTGGGCATGATTTGATGTCAGGGAGTTCAGGACGACGGATCCCGCGGCGATCGGGGCGATGTGCACCCGTGGCGGGTCTTCGCCCGGGGGAGGCGAGTCAGCCCACTCACCCCGACGTGCAAGCTCGGACCCGAGCTGGAAGATCGGGTGGCTTACTTCCCAGGCGCGTGGACGGGCCATGAGGCCGGCATCCTCGCTGGTGCCGCCCTGATAGTTGTAGATGTGCTTCGCGAACACGACGTCGCCGAGTCGGGCGCTGTCCCACAGGGCGCCGGCGACCCCGACGAAGATCACAGCAGCAGGATCGAACTCTGAGACCGCGCGCTCGACGATGACAGCGGCTGACTCGTTGCCGACATTGGTCAGTCCGAGTGCCACCCGACATGTGCTGTGCCGGACGGTGCCTGTCTCGAACCGCGTCCCGTGCTTGTGCAGGTGCGGCGTGGGCCCGACGAGCCGACGACGCACTGCGTCGTACTCCGTGTTGATCGCGGTGAGGAGCACTACCAGATTCTTCGACATCTAGGATGATCCCTCTCTCATCGATTTCTCGCTCGACGGTGGCCGAGTGAGCGGCGGTGCGAGTGTGGAGCTCGGGCCGACGCGGTAGAGCTGCGCTGGCCGTCCACGCGTGCTCTTGGAGCCGGCGTCGTCTGGCACGACGAAGCCGGTGGCGGCACGTACCTTCCTGTAGAAGTTCCGGGTGTCGAGCTCGGTGCCCCATACGGTCTCGTAGACGTGCTGGAGTTCGGCGATGGTGAAGGGCTCCGTGCAGAACGCGGTCGCGAGCGCGGTGAACTCGAGGCGTGAGCGGGCCCGCTCGACACCATCGGTGACGATCCGGTGGTGGTCGAAGGCAAGGTCGATCTCCCCGGTCAGGACTTCCTCTACCGGGACCCAGGCGGCTGCCTTGGCATCGGTTCCTGCGACCGGCTCGGGTAAGTCCGGCACGATCGCCAGGTGGGCGACCGAGACGACCCGGTCTCGGGGGTCGCGGTCAACGGCGCCGTAGATGGCGAGCTGTTCCAGATGCACGCGGTCGATGTCGAGCGCAGTCTCCTCCTGCAGCTCACGGCGAGCCGCGTCCAAGATCTCCTCGCGGTCGTTGTTGAGGAATCCTCCGGGGAGAGCTTGCATCCCGCCGAATGGATCCTCGGCTCGCTCTACAAGGAGCACGCATAGTTGGCCCTTTCGCAGGGTCAGGATGACGAGATCGACCGTGAGCAGTACGGGTGGCGGTGTCCATGCTTCAACTGGCATGCACTTCACACTAGACCACTTACTGTCAGATTGACAGGAAGATCGCATGAAACGCTCCGCTTGTGCCATTGGGCGACACATGAGCGAAAACAAGAGCGTCGGTCGGGCTGACAGCTAGGTGTCAGCCCGACCGACGCCGGTGTCGTGCTGGAGGGTTACATCTCCCACCAGACGGTCGTGTCGCCGGGGAGGTCGGCGGAGCCGTCGGTGACGGGCACGGGGCCCGAGGAGGAGAGGAGGACGTCGCCGGGGGCGGCGATGCGTACGGGCTCCTTGGTGGTGTTGACGGTGCACACGAAACCAGAGCGCTCGAACCAGAGGACCCCGGCGGGGGCCTCGTCGTGCCAGGTGACCGCGTCGCCGGCGCCGAGGCCGGAGGCCTCGCGACGGATCTTCAGCGCCGAGCGGTAGAGCTCGAGGGTGGAGCCCTCGACACCGGTCTGCGCCTCGACGCTGAGCTCGCCCCACGAGTCGGGCTGGGGCAGCCAGGAGCCGCCGTCGCCGAAGCCGTAGGACGAACCCGTCCGGGTCCACGGCAGCGGCACGCGGCAGCCGTCGCGGAAGCCGTCCTGGCCGTTGGCGCGGTGGAAGGACGGGTCCTGGCGGACCTCGTCGGGCAGGTCCGTGACGTCGGGGAGGCCGAGCTCCTCGCCCTGGTAGACGTACGCCGACCCCGGGAGCGCGAGCATGAGCAGCGTCGCCGCGCGAGCTCGCCGGAGCCCCAAAGCGCGGTCACCAGGCGTACGGATCTGGGTCCCCGACCCCGGAGGGTTGGCGAACCGGGTGGCGTGTCGGGTGACGTCGTGGTTGGACAGCACCCAGGTTGCCGGAGCACCGACCGGACGCATCGCGTCCAGGGAGCTGTCGATGACCTTGCGCAACGCCGCGGCGTCCCAGGCGGTGTCGAGGTACTCGAAGTTGAACGCCTGGTGCAGCTCGTCGGGGCGTACGTAGTTGGCCGACCGCGCCACCGTCGGTGTCCACGCCTCGGCGACGAAGATCCGGCCCGGGTAGTCCGACAGCACCTGCCGCCAGGTGCGGTAGATCTCGTGGACCCCGTCCTGGTCGAAGAACGGCATCACGTCGTTGCCGAGCAGGTGGAGCTGGTCCGTGTGGCCGATGGACGGCAGGCCCTCGGCCTTGACCAGGCCGTGGGCGACGTCGATGCGGAAGCCGTCGATGCCGAGGTCGAGCCAGAACCGCAGGATGTCGAGGAACTCCGCGGCGACCTCGGGGGAGTTCCAGTTGAAGTCGGGCTGCTCGGGCGCGAAGAGGTGGAGATACCACTCGCCGTCCGCCACGCGGGTCCAGGCGGGACCGCCGAAGATCGAGTCCCAGTCATTCGGTGGCTCCGAGCCGTCCGGCCCGCGTCCGGGCAGGAAGTGGTAGCGCGAGCGCATCGGCGAGCCCGGCCCGTCGGCCAGCGCCTGCTGGAACCACTCGTGCTGGTCGGAGGAGTGGTTGGGGACGATGTCGGCGATGATCTTGAGCCCCAGCTCATGGGCAGCAGAGATCAGCGCGCGAGCGTCGTCCAGCGTCCCGTACCGGGGGTCGACCGCACGGTAGTCGGAGACGTCGTAGCCCCCGTCGGCCTGCGGCGAGGCGTAGAACGGGCTCAGCCAGACCGCATCCACGCCCAGCGAGCGGAGGTAGGGGAGCCGGGACCGGATCCCGGGGAGGTCACCGGTGCCGTCGCCGTCGCTGTCGGCGAAGCTGCGCGGGTAGACCTGGTAGATGACGGCGTCGCGCCACCATTCGGTGCTCATGGAGAGGCTGTTCATATTTCCTTGGCCTTTCAGCCCTTGACGCTGCCGGCGGTCAGACCGGTGACGACGTGTCGTTGGACGAGATAGAAGAAGACGGTGACCGGGATGGCGATGAGGACGGCGGTGGCGGCCATCAGGTTCCACTGCGCGTCGTGCTCGCTGATGAAGCTCTGCAGGCCGACCGCGAAGGTGTACTTGGAGTCGTCGAGCAGGAACGTCGAGGCGAACGCGACCTCGGCGAAGGCGGTGATGAAGGCGTAGAACGCGGCCACCGCCAGGCCCGGACGGGCGAGCGGCAGGATGAGCCGCCAGAACGTACCGAACGGGGTGAGCCCGTCGATCATCCCGGCCTCGTCGAGCTCGACCGGGATGGTGTCGAAGTAGCCCTTCAGCAGCCAGGAGCAGTAGGGGACGATCGTGGTGCAGTTGACCAGGATCAGACCGAGGTGCGAGTCGACCAGACGCAGCTGCGAGAAGATCTCGTACATCGGCACGATCAGCACCGCGATCGGGAACGCCTGCGTCAGCAGCAGGACCCACATCAGCGGCCGGTGACCCGGGAACCGCATCCGGGAGACCGCGTAGCCGGTCGTCGCCGCCGACATCACGCCGAACAGGGTCGTGCCTCCGGCGACCACCAGCGTCGACCACAGCCAGTTGAAGAAGGCGGTGTTGGTCAGCACGAACGAGTAGTTGTCCAGCGTCGCCTTCGCGAAGATCCCGCCGGGGTGGAGGTAGTCGTCCTTGTCGGGTCCCAGGGACAGGTAGACGAGCCAGACGATCGGGAACAGCGCGATCAGCGACGCCACCGCGAGCGTGACGTGCGTGCCCACCTGCCCGACCGGGCCGAGGTCGCCGCGTCGGCGCTGCTTGCGGGGCGCGTGGGTGCTAGGCGAGCTGGTCATTGCGTTTCAACCACCGGTAGTAGAAGGACGTGAAGACGATCAGGATCGCGAGCAGCAGGACGCCGTACGCCGCGGACATGGCGAAGTCGCGAGGCTGCTGCCCGAAGCCGAGTCGGTAGGCCCAGGTGACCAGGATCTGCGCGTCCGGCGCGGTGTTGCCGAAGAGCAGGAAGATGATCGCGAACTGGTTGAAGGTCCAGATCACCCCGAGCAGCACGACGGTCGAGCTCACCGAGGACAGCCCCGGCAGGGTGACGTGCCGGAACCGCTGCCAGGCGCTGGCGCCGTCGATCTCGGCCGCCTCGTAGAGGTTCTCGTCGATCGACTGCAGCCCGCCGAGCAGGGAGAGCATCATGAACGGCACGCCGCACCAGGTGTTGACCAGGATCGCGGCCGTACGCTGCCAGGTCGGGTCCTCGAGCCAGCTCGGCTCGGCCAGGCCGATCGCGCCGATCATCGAGTTGATGACGCCGGCATCGGCCAGCATGATCCGCCAGGCGAAGACGGTGACGAAGGTCGGCACCGCCCAGGGCAGGATCAGCAACAGCCGGTACGCCACGCGCCCGCGCAGCCGCTGGTTGAGGAGCATCGCCAGCCCGAGGCCGATCACGTAGTGCAGCACGACACAGGTGACGGTCCAGACGATGGTCCAGACGAAATGGGACCAGAAGCGGTCGTAGGCCGCCGGGCCCCACAGGATCTCGGCGTAGTTGTCCAGACCGATGAACTTGTACGTCGCGTCGATCGTGTTGACGCCGATGGTGCGTGCCGAGTTGAGGCTGTTGGCGTCGGTCAGGGTCAGGTAGAAGCCGCGCGCGAGCGGGTAGCCGACCAGGACGCCGAGGACGATCACGACGGGCGCGACCATCGCGTAGGCGTACCAGTAGCGGCGGTAGGAGTCCCGCACGCGCTGGACGGGGCGGGGCGCCCGCCGCCGAGACCGCGGGGTCTCGGCGGCGGGCGCTGGTGCTGTCAGAGTCATGAGATGACTTGATCTTCCTGGCTCAGTCGGAACTGGGTCACTTGGAGAAGTCGGGCAGCAGGTCGGCGAAGGCCGTGTCCAGCGTGGCCAGGCCCTTGTCGAGGGTCTCGGCGCCGGAGGCGATCTTCGGGAGCTCCTGGTCCATCGGACCCCACAGCGAGGAGTACTCCGGCAGCTCCGGTCGCGGCTGGGCGGCCGGGAGCACGGTCTGGAACCCGGCGATGCCCGGGTCGGCCTTGACCTCGTCGGTGTAGGCGTCGTCGCGGGTCGGGAGCGTGGAGTTCTTCAGCGCGATCTGGGCCTGGGTGTCGGCCGAGGTCATGAACTTCACGAACTTCGCCGAGGCCTCCTGGTGCGCCTCGTCCGAGCCGGCGTAGATCGACAGGTTGTGACCACCGGTCGGGGCGCCGGCCTCGCCGGTCGAGCCGGCCGGGACGGTCGCGATGCCGAGGTTGTTCTTGTCCTGGAACGCCGAGCCCTTGTAGAAGTTCGTGATCTCCCAGGGACCCTGGATGATCGCGGCGACCTTGCCGTTGACGAAGGCGTCCTGGATGTGGGCGTACGCGTCGGCGGTGGTGTCCGCCTTGTGCAGGCCCGCGCCGTTGAAGAGACCCTGCCAGGTGGTCAGGCCCTTCTTGGCCTCCGGGGAGGTGATGGTGATCTTCTTGGCCTCGGCGTCGACCATGTTGGTGCCCTCGCCGTAGAGGAACGGGGTGGCGTAGTAGGCCGAGGTCGAGCCCCAGTAGCCGTCGACTCCGGTCTTGGCCTTGATCGTCGCGGCGTCCTTCTTGAGGTCGTCCCAGGTGGCGGGCGCCTCGGTGATGCCGGCCTTCTCGAAGAGCGCCTTGTTGTAGACCAGCGCGAGGGTGTCGGTGACGAACGGCACGCCGTAGGTCTTGCCGTCGAACTCGGCCTGCTTGATCAGGTTGGGCTGGAAGGCGTCCTTCTCCTCGAGCGCCTCGGTGTCGTCGAGGGGAGCGAGGAAGCCCTTCTGCGCGAACGCGGGGGTCCAGCCGACCTCGGCACGGAGGATGTCGGGGGCGCCGCTGGCGCCGGCCGCGGTGTCGAACTTGTTCTGCGCCTGGTCGAACGGCACGTTGACGTACTTGACCTTGATGTCCGGGTTGGCCTTCTCGAAGTCCTTGACGAGGGCCTTGTAGGTCGGGGCCTCGTTGGTCGCGTTCGAGGTGTCCCACCAGGTGATGGTGACCGGGCCGTCGCTGCTGTCGCCGCTGCTACCGCCACATGCCGTTGCCGCGAGGACGAGCGATGCCGCCACTGCGGTGGCCACGATGCCACGTCGCATGAGTTCTCCTTCGATATGGGGCCGGGCGAGGAATCCGCCCGGTGGTGTGACGAAGGTAACCCCGCGTCGAGGAGAATGTAAGAGCCTTTCAGCAAAAGTTGCAAACTTGCTGAAACTTCTTGCAGGCCATGTGGTGAGGGGGCATGATGTGACCGTGCCCATAACACCAGCCTCCGCCCGTCTTGCTGACATCGCGGCCCATGCGGGCGTCAGTGAGGCGACGGTCAGTCGCGTCCTCAACGGTAAGCCGGGTGTCGCGGCGGCGACGCGCGAGGCGGTGCTGGCGGCGATCGACGTCCACGGCTACGAGCGCCCGGTGAAGCTGCGCCAGCGCAGCGAGGGCCTGGTCGGGCTGATCACTCCCGAGCTCGACAACCCGATCTTCCCGGCGCTCGCGCAGGTCATCGCGCAGGGGCTGACCCGGCAGGGCTACACCCCGGTGCTGGCGACCCAGACCCCCGGCGGCTCGACCGAGGACGAGCTCACCGAGATGCTGGTCGACCGCGGCGTCACCGGGATCATCTTCGTCTCCGGTCTGCACGCGGACACCACCGCGGACATGACCCGCTACGAGAAGCTCCGCGCCCAGGGCGTTCCCTTCGTGCTGCTCGACGGGTTCAGCCCCGACATCAAGGCGCCGTTCATCTCGCCCGACGACCGCGAGGCGATGCAGCTGGCGGTCACGCACCTCGCGACGCTGGGTCACACCAAGATCGGCCTGGCCGTCGGCCCCCGCCGGTTCGTCCCGGTCCAGCGGAAGATCGAGGGTTTCGTGGCGACCATGGTCGACCGCTTCGGCCTCAGCGCCGAGGAGGTCGAGAAGAGCCACATCCGCGACTCGCTGTTCACCCTCGAGGGCGGCCAGGCCGCGGCCTCCGCGCTCCTCGACGAGGGCTTCACCGCGATCGTCTGCGCCAGCGACATGATGGCGCTGGGCGCCATCCGTGCCGCCCGCTCGCGCGGCCTGCAGGTCCCCGAGGACATCTCCATCGTGGGCTACGACGACTCCCAGCTCATCGCCTTCACCGATCCGCCGCTGACCACGGTGCGCAAGCCCGTCCCGGCGATGGGCCAGGCCGCGGTGCGCGCCATCCTCGACGAGATCGCCGGCACCGGCGCACCGCACTCGGAGTTCGTCTTCCACCCCGAGCTGGTCGTTCGCGGATCCACCGCGTCCGGCCCGCGCGTCAACCCCTGACCTGTCGGGAGGAGCCGGCACGCGACTGGCAGGATGGGCGCGTGACGATTGTGGCTGCTGCTGATGGTTCGGCGCTCGGAAACCCGGGTCCCGCGGGGTGGGGTTGGTACGTGGACGAGTCCACCTGGGCGTGCGGCGGATGGCCCCACGGCACCAACAACCAGGGCGAGCTGACCGCCGTCCTCGACCTGCTGCAGCAGACGGCCCACACCGGCGAGCCCCTGCTCATCTACTGCGACTCCAAGTACGTCATCAACTCGGTCACCAAGTGGATGGCGGGCTGGAAGCGCAAGGGCTGGAAGAAGGCCGACGGCAAGCCCGTCCTCAACGTCGAGATCATGAAGGAGCTCGACGCGGCGATGCAGGGCCGCAACGTACGTTTCGAGTGGATCAAGGGCCACTCCGGGCACCCGCTCAACGAGGCCGCCGACCGGCTCGCGAACGGCGCCGCGCTGGCCTATCAGGAAGGCCGCACGCCGGACCCCGGCCCGGGGTTCGCCGGTGCCGTGGAGGCGCCCGCGATCGCTCCTCAGGTCGCGCGACCGCAGCCTGACGAGCCGGACGATCTGCTCGGCCTGCTGACGGCGGAGCCGCCCGCGGTCCAGGAGCCCGCGGCGTACTCCTTCTCCGCCGACCAGAGCCGGATCGACCCCGACTGGGTGCACCGGATGCTCTCGCAGTCCTACTGGGCGAGCGAGCGGACCCGCGAGGTGCAGGACGCGGCCAACAAGGGGTCGCGCTGCTACGGCGTCTACGACGCGGCCGGCAACCAGGTCGCCTTCGCCCGCGTGGTCAGCGACTTCGCCGACTTCGCCTGGCTGTGCGACGTGATCGTCGACCCGGGCGTACGCGGCCAGGGCATCGGCAAGCGGCTGATCGAGGGGGTCGTCGCCGACCTCGAGCCCTACCGGATCCGCCGCACCCTGCTCGCCACCGAGGACGCCCACGAGCTCTACTCGAAGTACGGCTGGGAGCCGCTGCCCGCGCCCGAGCGCTGGATGATCCGCAACCGCTAGGTGTGATGTCCAGCCAGGTTGTTCAACCTGGTGATGGGGGCTGCCTTCCCGATCGCTGAATGGGGCCGGTGGTGGTTGTACTCGTGGACCCATCCTGGCAGGGCGGCGAGTCGGGCTGATTCGGAGGTGTAGAACTTCTTGAATGCCCAGCCCTCTGCCAGGGTGCGGTGGAAACGTTCGATCTTCCCGTTCGTCTGTGGTCGATAGGGCCGGGTCTTCTTGGGTGTGATGCCTAGATCTGCGCAGGTCTCGCGCCACAGGTGTGACTTGTAGCAGCTGCCGTTGTCGCTGAGCACACGCTTGACGAGGACACCACGCTCAGCGAACCAGGCAACCGCGTTCTTGAGGACCTCGGTCGCGGTTTGGCTGGTCTCGTCGTCGCGGGCCTCGACGTAGGCGAGGCGGGAGTGGTCGTCGATGACGGTGTGTAGGTAGCAGGTCCCGATCAGTGGCTGATAGTGCTTGTTCTTGGGCCCACCGGTGCGTTTGGCGGTCGCGGAGCGGTTCTTGTCCCCGCGCTGCTTGCCGAGGTAGCGCCAGCCACCGCCGTCGGGGATCTTGCCGAGCTTCTTGACGTCGACGTGGATCAGGTCGCCGGGGTGGTCATGTTCGTAGCGACGGATCGGCTCGCCTGTGGCTCGGTCGATGTGAGTGAGCCGGTTGATCCGAGCACGCACCAAGACCGCGTGCACGGTCGAGGATGCCATGTTGAGCCGCTGGGCGATTTCGACCGGCCCAAGGCGCTGCTTCCAGCGCAGGTGCACGATCTTGCGCACGACCGGGGCCGGGGTCCGGTTCGGTTGACGGTGCGGAGCCGAGGACCGATCGAGCATGCCGGCCGGTCCTTCGTTGCGGTAGCGCTCAGCCCACTTCTTCGCCGTACGCCACGAGACGTCATAACGCTCCGCCGCGCGGGCCGGTGGCCAGCCGTGTTCAACGATGAGACGCGCGAGCCTGAGCCGGGCGCGAGGGGTCAGGGCAGCGTTGGCATGGGTAGCGTGGGACACGAAGGCCTCTCCTGGTGGCGGAACTGGTTCCTAGACAGCTCCACTCCACACCGGGGAGGCCTTCGTCCATCTACCAGTCAGACCGTGTCGTCGCAGGATCTCGACCAACGTGCCTGGGCATCACAGCTAGCGGCGGGCGGTGACGTAGCAGGCGACGGCGGAGGCGGCGGCCACGTTGAGGGAGTCGATGCCGGCGGACATCGGGATGATGGCGCGGCGGTCGGCGGCCTGCTGCCAGCGCGGGGAGAGGCCGTGGCCTTCGGAGCCGAGGACGAGGGCGACCTTGTCGACACCCTCGACGGCCTTCTCGATGTCGACGGCGTCGTCGGCCAGGGTCAGGGCGACGGTGGTGAAGCCGGCGGCGGAGAGGGACGGGAGTGCTTCGTACCAGTCCGGGAGACGGGTCCACGGGAGCGCGAAGACCGCACCCATCGCGACCTTGATCGAGCGTCGGTAGAGCGGGTCGGCGCAGCGCGGCGCCAGCAGCACCGCATCGAACCCGAGCGCCGCCCCCGACCGGAAGATCGCACCCACGTTGGTGTGGTCGACGATGTCCTCCAGCACCAGGACCGAGCGGGCACCCTCGAGCACCGACTCAACCGACGGCAGCGACCGCCGCTTCAAGGACGCCAGCGCACCACGGTGCACATGGAACCCGGTCACCTCCTCGGCCGCCTTCTCGCTTATCACGTAGCACGGCGCATCGGTCGAGTCGAGCACGTCGGAAAGCCCGTCGAGCCACTTCGGCGCCATCAGGAACGAGCGTGGCTCGAAGCCGCCGGTCACGGCGCGGCGTACGACCTTCTCGCCTTCCGCCAGAAACAGCCCCTCCGAGGACTCCAGCGACTTGCGCAGCTCGACGTCACGCAGGTCGCGGTAGTCGGCGAGACGAGGATCGTCGGGGTCGGAGATCTCGATCAGGGTTGCCATGAGGGGTCCAGCGTAGGTCCGGACGAGACGACCCCACACATCCGTACGTTTCCCCACCCGTGCTCAGCTTCCCCACGCTCCGGAGGGTGGGGAAGCTCCACTCGAGTGGGGAACTACGCCGGCGTCGAGAAGGAGTCGGGGTGGGCGACGCGGACGACCTCGCCGACGACGATGATCGCCGGGGGCTGGACGTTCTCGTCGGCCAAGGTCTTCTCGAGGGTCTCGAGGGTCGCCAGGACCGTACGCTGTGTGGGCATCGTGCCGTCGCAGATGACCGCGACGGGGGTCGAGGCGGCACGTCCACCGTCCATCAGGGCGGTCGCGATCGCCGGGGCGTTCTGGACGGCCATGAGGAGGACCAGGGTGCCGCCGAGCTGGGCGACGGCGGGCCAGTTGGTCAGCGAGGTGGGGTCGGCCGGCGGGACGTGGCCGGAGATGACGGTGAACTCGTGGGCGACGCCGCGGTGGGTCACCGGGATGCCGGCGACGCCGGGGACGGTCACCGGGGAGGTCAGGCCGGGGATGACGTGGACCGGCACGCCGGCCTCACGGCAGGCGAGCACCTCCTCGAAGCCACGGCCGAAGATGAAGTTGTCGCCGCCCTTGAAGCGTGCGACCGCCTTCCCCTCCTTGGCCGCCTCGACGATGATCCGATTGATCTCCTCCTGCTGGGCCGAGCGGCCGCGAGGAAGCTTGGCGACGTCGACCAGCTCGACGTCGGCCGGCAGCTCGGAGAGCAGCTCGCGCGGCGCCAGCCGGTCGGCGACGACGATGTCGGCCTCCATCAGGGCCTTGCGGCCGGCGACCGAGATCAGCCCCGGGTCACCCGGACCGCCACCGATCAGGGTCACACCGGGCACCCGCTGGCGCTCGTGCGGAGCGATGAGGTCACCGGAGCGCAGGCCGTCGAGGATCCGGTCGCGCACACCCGCGGAGCGCCGCGGGTCGCGGTTGGCGAGCACGGCGACGGTCAGGTCGCCGTCCTGCCCCGTCGCCGGGGTCCAGGCGGTGGCCCGCGTGCCGTCGTCGGAGCGTACGCAGAAGATCCGCCGCTCCTCGGCGGCGGCCGAGACCTCCTCGTTGACGTCGGCGTTCTGGGTCGCGGCGATGACGTACCAGGCTCCGTCGAGCACGTCGGCGGTGAAACGCTCCGAGCGCCAGGTGATCTCGCCCGAGCCGAGCAGGCCCTCCAGGGCGGGCGTCAGCGAGGGCGAGACGATCTCGACCAGCGCACCCGCGGCGATCAGCGCCGGCACGCGCCGCTGCGCCACCCGGCCACCACCCACGACGACCACCCTCCGCCCCTCCAGGATGAGGCCGGCGGGATAGGGAACGGCATGCTCAGAACTCATGGGTACATCCTCGCCCAACACCCGGCCGTGTCCTGACAACGGGTCGATTCGCGGACTGGCTTCGTGAGCTACGTTGGTGGCCATGGCACTCGACCGCCCGGTGAAACCGGACCCCTACTCGCTCATGCCCGCCCTTCCCTCCTTCACGCTGACCAGCCAGGACGTGACCGACGGCCAGCCGCTGAAGCAGGACCAGGTCTATGACGGCGGCAACACCTCCCCGCAGCTCAGCTGGAGCGGCGCGCCGGAGGGGACGAAGTCGTACGTCATCACCTGCTTCGATCCCGACGCGCCCACCCCCAGCGGCTTCTGGCACTGGGCCCTGGTCGACGTCCCCGCCGACGTCACCGAGCTGCCCGCCGGCGCCGGAGCCGGCGACGCCGAGCTCCCGGGCAAGGCGTTCCACGTCGCGTCCGACTTCGGCACCAAGGACTTCGGCGGCGCCGCTCCCCCGGCCGGCGACCAGGTCCACCGCTACTACTTCGTCGTCCACGCCGTCGGCGAGGAGACCCTGGGCGTGAACGACGAGGTCACCCCGGCGGTCGTCTCCTTCAACCTGGCCTTCAAGGCCCTGGCCCGCGCCGTCCTGGTGGGCACCTACCAGCACTGAGCTCCGGCGGTGGGAGCCCCAGGGCTCCCACCGTCAGCCCGAGGCGAGGTGGGTCAGCAGCGTCGGCGTACGCCGGTGCTCGACCTCGCCGGAGAGACCGAGCGCGAGGAAGATCTCGCTCAGACACCGCTCGAACTGCCGCCTGCCGCTGAAGAGCTTGCTGATGATCGCGCGGTCCGGGAACCCGGCCTGGATCAGGCCCAGCACCTCGCTCTGCCGCATCGACAGCCGTGCCATCGCCTCGCCGTCGGCGTCCGGCGATGCCTCGACCATCCGAGAGATGACCTCGGGGTCGACCACGACCTCACCCGACGACACCCGGCCGATGACGTCGAGGAAGTGCGGGATGGTGCGTACGCGTGACTTGCGCAGGTAGCCGAGGCCGCCGGTGCCGGAGCTGGCGAAGACCGGGGCGGCGTAGGCCGTGTCGAGCGAGTCCGCGAGCACGAGGATGCCCATCTCCGGCACCTTCTCGTGCAGCCGGACCGCGGCGCCGATGCCATCGTCGGCCGTTCTCCCGCTCAGCCGGGCGTCGGTGACGACCAGCGTCGGCAGGGTGTCGGTCGCGACCTGGACGAGTGCCTCGGCGTCGCCGGCGTCGGCCACCACCTGGTAGCCACCACGCGCGAGCAGGGTCGTGAGTCCAGCACGAAGGAGCGGCGACTCGTCGGCAACGACGACGCTCGGCTCATAGCTGGGCACGACGGCTCCGCTCGGTGTTGGGGGTAGCGGTCGATACGCATTCTGTCGCACTCCACCGCAAACCCCCGGTATCTCGCGTCCGTGTTCGCGTCGCCAGCCGAGGCGGACGGCCCGGGATCAGAACTCCGGCGGCCCTTCGGAGGCTCGCTTGAGCAGCGTCTCGAAGGAGGTCGGGTTGGCGAACTCGTCCTCCACCAGCGTCCGGTGCGGTGCCGGGGCGGCGGTCGCGCCGCCGCCCACCGCCAGCAGCGCGGCCAGCTCCGCGGCCGCCCGGTCGACCCGCTTGGGGAGCTCCGGGCCACCGGCGAAGTCGTCGGTGGCGGCGAAGACCCCGGTGGGGACGATCACCGCGTGCAGGTAGGCGAAGAGCGGGCGCAGCGCGTGCTCGAGCACCAGCGAGTGCCGGGCGGTGCCGGCCGTCGCGGCGATCAGGACCGGCTTGGCGTCGAGGACACCCTGCTCGAGGACGTCGAAGAACGTCTTGAACAGGCCCGAGTAGGACGCGGAGAACACCGGCGTCACCGCGATCACGCCGTCGGCACGGCGCACGTGGTCGATGGCCGTCTGCAGCGCCGGCTTGGCGAAGCCGGTGAGCAGGTTGTCGGTCAGCTCGTGCGCCAGGCCGCGCAGCTCGATGTGCTCGACCTCGACCTCGGCGCCCCGGGCCTGGACGGCCCGGGTCGTCGCCTCGCCGAGCATGTCGGCGAGCAGCTTGGTCGAGGACGGGACCGAGAGCCCCGCCGAGACGACGACGATCCGGGTCACAGCTCCCCCTCGAGCACCTTGGCGACCTCCGGGTCGTGCAGGTCGCGGTCGGACGAGCCGGTGGCGGAGTCGCCCTCGGCGTAGACGGTCGAGTCCTTGGCGCCGCCGGCCTTCTCCACCAGGGAGGCGTGGGTCGGGGCGTCCGGGACACCGGGCTTGCGCAGCTTCTCGAACTCCGCGCGCAGGGTCGGGAGGATCTCGCCGTAGAGGTCGAGCTGCTCCAGCACCGTCTTCAGCGGCAGCCCCGCGTGGTCGAGCAGGAAGAGCTGGCGCTGGTAGTCACCGACGTACTCCCGGAACGAGAGGGTCCGCTCGATGACCTGCTGCGGCGAGCCGACGGTCAGCGGCGTGGCCTCGCTGAAGTCCTCCAGCGAGGGGCCGTGGCCATAGACCGGGGCGTTGTCGAAGTAGGGCCGGAACTCGTTGATCGCGTCCTGGGAGTTGGGCCGCATGAAGAACTGCCCGCCCAGCCCGACGATCGCCTGGTCGGCGGTGCCGTGGCCGTAGTGCTCGAAACGCTGCCGGTAGAGCTGCACCATCTGCTTGGTGTGCGAGGCCGGCCAGAAGATGTGGTTGTGGAAGAAGCCGTCGCCATAGTACGCAGCTTGCTCGGCGATCTCAGGCGAGCGGATCGAGCCGTGCCAGACGAACGGCGCGACACCGTCCAGCGGCCGCGGCGTCGAGGTGTAGCCCTGCAGCGGCGTACGGAACCGGCCGGACCAGTCGACGACGTCCTCGCTCCACAGGCGGCGGAGCAGGGCGTAGTTCTCGATCGCCAGGTTGATGCCCTGGCGGATGTCCTTGCCGAACCAGGGGTAGACCGGGCCGGTGTTGCCGCGGCCCATCATCAGGTCGACGCGGCCGTCGGTGAGGTGCTGGATCTTGGCGTAGTCCTCAGCGATCAGCACCGGGTCGGTGGTGGTGATCAGCGTGGTCGCGGTGCTCAGGATGATGTTCTCGGTCTGGGCACCGATGTAGGCCAGCGTGGCGGTCGGGTTGGAGGCGATGAACGGCGGGTTGTGGTGCTCACCGGTCGCGAAGACGTCCAGGCCCACCTCCTCGGCGTGCTTGGCGATCTCGACGGTGGCCTTGATCCGCTCGTGCTCCGTCGGGGTCTTGCCCGTCGTCGGGTCCGTGGTGACGTCGCCGACGGTGAAGATGCCGAACTGCATACCCATTGTTCACTGCCCCTTTCGTGGTCCTGCCACGATAGTTGAAATCCGAACTACTCGGCAAACAGTTGCCGCATCAACGTTATTCCAGGAAACCCCTTGGCGTACGCAGGCCCTCCTGTGCCAACGTACGTCAGGTGTCCGGGGCGCTGCATCCACAGTTCAGTCTGTACGCCGCGATCGCGGCCCGGTCCTTCCGCCGCTACTCCACCTACACCGCGGCCACGCTCGCCGGGATCTTCACCAACTCGGTCTTCGGGATCATCCTCAGCTTCGCCTATCTGGCGCTGTGGGAGCAGAACCCGTCGGCCGGAGGCTATGAGGCCGACCAGGCCGTCACCTTCGTCTGGATCGGCCAGGCGCTGCTGATGACCATCGCGCTGTGGAGCGGGGGCGCGACCGACGACCTCGCCGAGCGGATCCGCAACGGCGACATCGCCGTCGACCTCTACCGTCCCGTCAGCGTCCTCGGCTGGTACCTCGCCGCCGACCTCGGCCGCGGGCTCTACCACTTCGCGACCCGGGGCGTGGCGCCGACGATCATCGGCGCGCTGCTCTTCGGACTGGTCCTGCCCTCCCCCGCCGGCGCGGCCGGATTCCTGGTCAGCGTCGCACTCGCGGTGGTGGTCAGCTTCGCCGTCCGGTTCCTCTTCGCGGCCAGCGCGTTCTGGCTCCTGGACGCGACCGGGCCGCGGGTGCTGCTGAGCGTGCTGGCCACCTTCTTCAGCGGACTCACGCTGCCGCTCAACCTCTTCCCCGACGGGTTGCGCCAGGTCGCGTTGGCGCTCCCGTTCGCCTCCTACATCCAGACCCCGGCCGACATCTGGCTGGGCCGCCACACCGGGCTCGACCTGCTCGCCGCCATCGGCCTGCAGGTGCTGTGGGCGGTCGTGATGCTGGCCGTGTGCGCGCTCGTGCTGCGTGCCGCGACCCGCAAGGTGGTGGTCCAGGGTGGCTGATGCGGTGCGCGCCTACTGGCTCATCGCGGCGCTGTGGATCCGGGCGTCGATGGCCTATCCGCTGTCGTTCTGGACGATGACCGTCGGCGGGGTGCTGATCACCTTCCTCGACTTCGTGGCGATCTGGCTGATGTTCAGCCACCTCGACACCTACGGCGGCTTCACCCTGCGCGAGATCGC
This sequence comes from Nocardioides luteus, assembly GCF_015752315.1. Classification (NCBI taxonomy): domain Bacteria; kingdom Bacillati; phylum Actinomycetota; class Actinomycetes; order Propionibacteriales; family Nocardioidaceae; genus Nocardioides; species Nocardioides luteus. Next base: position 2,129,946 of record NZ_JADOVJ010000001.1, on the reverse strand, counting down.
CCTGCTCTACGGGGTCACCTCGCTCGCGTTCCGGGTCGCCGACATGCTGGTCGGGAGCGTGGAGAAGATCGGCCAGAAGGTACGCAGCGGGGACCTGGACGCGATGATGACCAAGCCGGTCCCGGTGCTGGTGCAGCTGTGCGCCGACCGGTTCGAGCTGCGCCGGCTCGGGCAGATCGCCCAGGGCCTCGCGGTGTTCGCATGGGCGGCGCCGATCGTGGAGTGGAACCCGCAACGGCTGCTGGTGCTCGTGGTGGCGCTCGTCTCGGGCGTGGTCATCTACTTCTGCGTGTTCGTGACGTTCTCGACGATCCAGTTCTGGACGACCGACGCCTCGGAGTTCGCCAACGCCTTCACCTACGGCGGCAACACGATCATGCAGTACCCGATGACGATCTTCCCGCGCGAGGTCGTCCGGTCGCTCACCTATCTGCTGCCGCTCGCCTTCGTGAACTGGTATCCGTGCCTGTTCCTGCTCGGTCTCACCGACCCGTACGGCGCACCGGACTGGTTCCGCTTCGCCTCGCCCCTCGCCGCCCTGGCGCTGGTCGGCCTCACCACGCTGGTGTGGCGCCAGGGGCTTCGCCGCTACCGATCCACAGGGAGCTGATCTCGTGCCACTGATCGAGGTGCGGGACCTGTCCCGCGAGTTCACCATCCGCAAGCGGGCGGGTGTGCTGCGACGTACGTCGGTGGTGAAGCAGGCCGTCCACGACCTGTCGTTCGAGATCGACGCCGGCGAGATGGTCGGCTACATCGGCCCCAACGGCGCCGGGAAGTCGACCACCATCAAGATGCTCACCGGCATCCTGGTGCCCTCCGGCGGGTCGGCGCTCGTCGCCGGCCTGGAGCCCGCCCGCCAGCGCCGCGAGCTGGCCCGGCGGATCGGGGTCGTCTTCGGGCAGCGTACGTCGCTGTGGTGGGACCTGCCGCTGCGCGACTCCTTCGAGCTGCTGCGGCGGATCTACCGGATCCCCGACCAGACCTTCCGCCGCAACCTCGACGACCACGTCGCGCTGCTGGATCTCGGCGACCTGATGGACACCCCGGTGCGGCAGCTGAGCCTGGGGCAGCGGATGCGCGGCGACATCGCCGCCGCCCTGCTCCACGACCCCGAGATCCTCTATCTCGACGAGCCGACGATCGGGCTCGACGTGATCTCCAAGGGGCGGTTGCGGGAGTTCCTGCGCGCCCTCAACCACGAGCGCGGGACGACCCTGATGCTCACCACCCACGACCTGCAGGACATCGAGGCGCTGTGCGACCGGGTCATCGTGATCGACCACGGCACCGCCGTCTTCGACGGCCCGCTCTCTTCGCTGCGCCTCAACGGCGATGCCTCCCGCACCCTCGTCGTCGACCTCGTCGACGAGGCCCCGGCGATCGCCGTCGAAGGAGCTCGGGTGGTCAAGGTCGAGGGGCCGCGCCAGTGGCTCTCTTTCCCGGCCGCGGCCTCCGCGGCTCCCCTCGTCGCGCAGGTGGCGGCTGCGTACGACGTCGCCGACCTGTCGATCCACGAACCGGCCATCGAGGACGTCATCCGCGCGCTGTACGGAGGGTGAGGGCACCGTGGCGAGTCGGTTCGCCCGTTCAGTCGATCCGGAGGATGGCGAGGTCGTCGGGCTGACGGGAGAGATCGACGAGGGTGTGGCGGAGGCGGTCGAGGAGGGACTCGACGGACGCCGCGGCCACCGACGTGTCGGGGTAGCGGATCCGGACGGCGAGGCCGGAGTGGGTGCGGGAGAACCAGATCTGGACGTCGTCGGCCTGGGTGGAGGCCGAGATGTGCTGGGCATCGCGGTCGAGGTGGGAGGAGCCGCCGGGGACGTGGCGGTAGTCGACCCAGGAGACGACGAACACGTCGCTGCGCGTCTGCACCAGGGGCTCGGTGAGCGAACCGAGCACCTGGTCGAGCGGCACCGACCCGAGGCGTACGCCGTGACGGACCGCGTCGCCGGCCTCGGCCAGGCCCAGGTCGGTGAGCGAGGCGGGGACGGTGAGCGGGACGGTGGTGGTGTACCAGCCGATCGAGCGGGTGAGGGGCTGGGCCGAGCGGGTGGAGACCGGGGCCATCGTGTCCAGACGGTCACCGCCGCCGAGGTCGGCGATCGCGGTGGCGAGGGCGGCCAGGACGGCGGCGTACGTCGAGGCCCCGCTGTTGCGGGCACGGGCGCCGATGCGGTCCATCAGGTCGGCGTCGGCGAGCGTGGCCACGGCGGTGGCCTGGGCGGCCCGCTCGCCCGGCTCGAGGCCGAGCGGCAGCGGGAAGGTCGGCAGCCGGTGGCCGCGGCCGGCGAGGAAGTCACCCCAGCCGCGGAGCAGCGGGTCGTCGGCAGCCACCCGGGCCGGGCCGTCGGAACCCTGCGAGACGGCCTCGAGGAACGAGCCCACCGGCGGCAGCGAGGGCTCCTCGCCGCTCTCCGCGAAGGCGGCGTAGAGGTGTGCGAGCTCCTCGACCGCCACGGCGACCGAGTGGGCGTCGCAGTGCAGGTGGTCCATGCCGAGGACGATCGTGGAGCGGTCGGGGCGGGAGATAGCGGCCGGCAGGAAGGCGGGATAGCCGAACGGTCCGCACCGCTCGTCGAGAGCGGCGTGCAGAGCGGCGCGGGTCTCCTCGACGGTGCCGGTGTGGCCGACGGTCGCGACCGACCAGCTCAGGGTGCCGGGATGGTGGCGACGCGCCTGCGGCCCGTCCGCACCCGCGACGACCTCGAGCTGCAGGCTGCCGTGGCGGGCGAGGAACGCGCGCCAGGTGCGCGAGAGCGCGACCGGCTCGATCGGCCCGTCGACGTCGAAGGCGGCCGCGAGCCAGACGGTCGGGGCGCCGGCCATCGCACCGGCCAGGTGGTTGCGCTGGTTGAGCGAGAGCTCGGCCGGTGCGCCGTGCGGCGGGGCGGAGAGGTCCCAGCGCAGCAGCGTGCCCGGCCGGGGCTCCCAGAGGTCAGCGGTCGTGACCAGCATGTCCGGTCCCGATGATCTGGTCGGCATCGACCGGCAGCACCGGCAGGCCGAGGTCGGCGAGCACGTCGCGGAGCGCCTCGACGTAGGTCACCACGGCCCGCCCGCCCTGCTCGGTGTCGGGGCTCTGGGTGGCCATCTCGAAGCGGTCGGCGAAGCGGTTGACCCACAGGCTGGCGTTGGCGGTACGTCCCTCGCCGGTGAAGTGCAGACCGGTGTCGAACGGCTCCGTGCCGGCGCCGGGGAACTTGCGTACGTCCAGGTAGGAGACCATCTGCGGGCTGGCCAGCTCCGTCGGTGCGAGGACGCCGCCGGCGACCATGGCGCCCAGCGGCACATGGACCGGGGTGCGGGCCAGCTCGCGGGCGGTGCCGAAGGCCTTCTCCGCCGCGAGCACGGTCTCCGCGAAGACGGTCTCCTCGACTGTGGGCCCCAGCGGTATCGAGACGGGTGCGAAGTTGCAGAACCAGCCGTGCGACATCGCGGTCTCCTGCGACCGGGTGCCGAGAACGGTGATCCCCAGGTAGTCCGAGCTGCCGGTCAGGCGCTGCTCGGCGTGGGCCAGGAGCGCGAAGACGCCGCTGGCAAACCGTCCTCCGGCGGAACGGCACAGCGACTCGAGCGCGTCCACCGCCTCGCCCTCGAGAGCGGTCCATCGCCGGACCCGGACCGGCGCGGTCTCCCCCGCGTCCAGCCCCAGGGAGACCGGGAACCGTGGCAGCCGCCCGCCGTGGCGCGAGACGATGTCGACCCACTCGCGCACCGCCGGCGTCTCCGCGTCGCACGCGGCGGCGACCTGCTGCTCGGCGGCGGCGTACGTCACGAAGCTGCCGGCCTCGGGCAGCGGCTCGACCTCGGCCCCGAGCGCCGCGGCATAGGCGGCGCCGAGCTCGGCCGGGACCATCAGCTGCGAGGCGCCGTCGGTGAAGGCGTGGTCGCAGCCCCAGAAGTAGGTGAAGCCGTCCTCGCGCACGATCGCGCCGAGGAGGAACGGCGCCCAGGAGTCGGGGCGGCACTGCTCGTCCCAGAGACTGACCAGGAGGTCCTCCCAGCCCCCGGACCAGTCGGCCGGCGCCTCGACCTCGACGGCCTCGAAGGCGATCGCCTCGGCCGGCACCAGATGCCGCACCGGCATCTCACCGGACAGGTCGAACCAGGTCCGCAGGCCCTCGTGGCGGCCGACGAACGACGTCAGCGCCTCCGCATAGGCGGCAGCCGAGAAGGCGCCGGAGAACTCACCGGCGGTGCCGGTCCAGGCCCGGTGCACGCCACCGGCGGCAACCTTGGCGCGGTAGGCGTCGAGGTGGTCGGCCTGCAGGAACGACGGCGCTCCTGGCGAGACCGGCGCGGCATCGGCCGCCGCCTGGCACTCCGGCGTCGGCCGCAGCACGACCACCCGGCCCGGCGCGGGAGCCAGATCGGCGAGCGGCCCGATCCTCATGCGGTCCCCTCGAGCGAGGCGGTCTCGGGCTGCGCGATCTCGTCGAAGAGATCGCTCATCCCGCCGATCAGGTCGCGCACGACCCGCTCCGCGGCGACCGTCTCCGGGTAGCGCGTGGAGACGTTGAGACCGTCCCGGTCGCGCACGAGCCAGAGATAGACCTCATCGTCGGCGCGGACGGGGGCCCGCAGCGTACGCGCGTCCCAGTCGTTCCAGCGCTCGGCGCCGGAGATGAAGCGCGTGTCGACGAAGGTGACCACGAAGTGCGGGGCGTCGTCGATGCCGAGCAGGTCCGCGACCCGCGCGAACGGCTGCGGGACCAGGGGCTTCGACTCGGCCAGCGCGGCCTGGACCCGGACGGCGACCTCGGGCAGCGTCGCAGCGCCGGTGATGTCGAGGGTGACCGGGACGAGACCGACGTACCACCCGACCGCGGCGGCGTGCTCGGCGGTGTAGCGGGTGTGCATGGGGGCCACGAAGCGCATCCGCTCCACGCCGTGCTGGGCACGCAGGACGTACGCCATCGCGCCCATCATCCCGGCCTGGAAGGAGACGCCGGCGCTCTTGCACAGCTCGCCGAGGGCCCGCGCCTGGCGCGGGTCGCCGAGCCACTGCGACAGGCTCGCCTGCGGCAGCGGCGACGCCGAGGCGGTTACGTCGGTGATCCCCGGGACCGGGAAGTCGGCGAACCGGAGCTGCCCGTCGGGACCGGTCAGCCAGTCGCGCCAGACCCGCACCGACTCGCTCTCCAGCGACATCGCCTCGCCGGTGACCCGCTCGGCGGCGGCGTGGTCGATGTGGCTGCCGGTGGTCACGGCGGCGAGCTCGGCGAACGGCTCACCGGCCAGCGCCCGCTCGTAGAGCGAGGCGATCTCCTCGAACCAGAGCAGCTGGGAGTAAGCGTCCATGACGCCGTGGTCGGCGCCGAAGACCAGGGTGAAGCCGTCGGCGTCGGCCACCGTGGCGAAGACGACGTAGGGCCAGGCCGACGGGTCGATGTGATCGGCCAGGAAGTCCGAGACGCGGCCGCGGGCGTCCTCGCCGTCGAACCGGCCGAGCGCGGTGGTGGCCACCGACACGTCCTCGGGGGCGACCGTGCGACGCCGCCGGCCGGCCGGGGTCTCCTCGACGGTCCCGCGCAACGCCTCGTGGCGCCCGATCCAGGCTCGGAGCGCCAGGTCGAGTGCGGTCACGTCGAGCTGCCCCGTCAACCGCATGATCGACCCGATCCAGGAGCCCGCCTCGGCAGTGTCGAGGTGCAGCTCGTGGTTGTGCGACAGTCGGCGGTCGTCGTCGACCCAGGAGCTCGGCTCCGCGGTGGGGATCCACGCGGTCACCTCGCCCGGGGGTACGTCGTACGCGGACAGCTCGGTGTACTCCATCGGAGGTGGAGTTCCTCTCTGAGGTGGGGGGCTCAATGCGGCACAACGCCAAGTCGGGGACCCGAACGAACCTCAAGAACGCCGTAGCCCGAGAAGGCGACCGCCTGCGACGACAGCGATGTCGTCCCATGTCGCGGCCTATTGTGCACACAGGTGCGGACCCGAATTCGACTGCCCCCTGACGTGGGAATCACCACACTTCTTTATTGCCCCGGGGGGTTTACATGACGTATCGACTCCGATTGACTCCTCCCCCTGCGCGCGCTCTTCACACGCCTTTGCCCGGCCGCCCGCTCTATCTCGAGGACCCCCCATGCCCGCTGCCACCCGTGCACCGATCGACAACTCCGGCCGACTCCAGTTCGCCGACGACCTCTTCGCCCGGCGCCATCGCGGGCTCGGAAGCCCGATCGCCAACCAGTGGATCTGGCGGCTCAACAGCCCCTACGACGCCGACCGGCTGCGCTACATCGCCGCCGGCCTGGCCGAGGGCGGGCTGTCGCGGCAGCTGCACCGGGCGAGGTTCCCCGGGGCCCGCGACCTGTGGACCAACGCCGATCGCGAGCCGTCGATCGAGCTCTACGAGGAGATCCTTCCGGTCTCCGGGATCACCGACTGGCTCCAGGAGCGCCACAGCGACCACCTCGACCCGCACGAGGGCCTGACCTACCGGCTCACCGCGATCAACCTCGACGACGGCACCTCGGTCGTCTCGATGCTGCTGGCCCATGCTGTCGGCGACGGTGGCTCCGTGCTCGACGCCGTGTGCCGGGCCTCCCGCGGCGAGCCGCTGCGGCTGCCGCCGGCGCCGGCCACGGGCTGGGACCGCCTCCGCGCCGAGGCCGCCGACTCCCGAAGCCAGTGGCGCGCCGTCCGCGACTGGGCCAAGGCCCGCCGCCGGGCGAAGAAGGACGGCACCGCCGCGCTCGCCACCAAGGCACCGCGCGTCTACCCGGAGACCACGCCGAACCCGGCGCCGGAGACGTGGCGGATGCCGCGGCTGATCACCGAGTTCGACACCGAGACGATGACGAAGATCGCCGCCGAGCACGGCGGCTCGACCAACGCCTGGTTCATCAACGTGGTCGCCGACCTGCTCGTCCGGATCGACCACGTGCCGGTCGACCGGGGTGACGTCCCGGTCTCGCTGCCGATGAGCGACTTCCAGCCCGGGGACGTACGCTCCAACTCGACGCGGGTGGCCATGGTCGAGGTGCCCCGCGACGTCCTCGACCGGCGCGATCTCGCCGAGATCAAGAAGCTGTCCAAGGCGGCCTACATCCGCCTCGGCCAGGCCGGTCCGGGCCTGGTCCCGGTGCCGCTGGCGATGATGCAGATGCTGCCCGACGCGGTGCTCGACAAGCTGCCGCAGCCGCCGGCCGCGGCCTGCATGGCCTCCAACCTGCCCCAGCTCCCGGACGACTACCGCTACGCGATGGGCGATGACGTACGCCTCGTGGCCGGGCTCGCCGGCTACCAGAACGCGACCGCCCAGGACGCCTACGACGTCGGCGGCGGGATCATCGCCTGGCTGATCCAGTCGGGGCCGCGTACGACGCTCAACCTGGTCGCCGCCGAGCCCGACCGCGTGCCCGACCTGGACTTCCTGAAGAAGCTGGTCGTCGAGGAGCTCGGCTCGTGGGGTCTGACCGTCGAGGTGTGGTGACGCCCTCAGCAGTGCACATCGCTTCGGGCTTCGCTTCAGCAGGCCCGCTCGAGCGCGTCAGCAGCCCGCGCGACGGCGACCTCGGGCGTGATCAGCAGGGTCGCCACCTCGGCGGCCCGCTCACGCACGCCCGGCATCAGCACCGCGCGAAGCGCCTCACGGAGCCGGTCTCGGTCCAGGCGGGCCGCCCGGAACGAGGTGCCGACGCCGAGGTCGCCGAGCAGGCGACCCCAGACGGGCTGGTCGGCCGAGTACCACCCCACCACGCTCGGGATCCCCGCCCGCAGCACCGCGGCGGTGGTGCCCGCGCCGCCGTGGTGGACGGCGGCGACGCACCGCGGAAGCACGGCGGCGTGGTCGACGGCGCCCACGAGACGTACGTGGTCGGGGACGTCGACCTCGAAGGAGTTCCAGCCGCTGCTGACCAGCGCGCGCAGGCCGAGATCGGCGGTCGCGGCCGCGACATCGGCGACCAGCCGGGCCGGGTCGGCCACAGGCATCGACCCGAAGCCGACGTAGACCGGCGGATAGCCCGCCGCGAGCCAGTCACCGAGGTCGTCGGCACTGGACCCGCTCGGGGCGGTCTCCCCCAGCCGCAGCCGGTCGGCCGCGCTCAGCGCCAGGAAGCCGGCGAACGGGCTCTGGATGCCCCACTCCCGCGGCAGCCCGGGCACGAGCAGCGGGTCGTAGGCCTGCACCTCGACCGCACCGCGGTCGCGGAGCCGGGTCTGCAGCCGGGTGCGCGCCGGGGCCAGACCGAGGGCGGCGCGCTGAGCGTTCTCGGCCTCGCGGGTCAGCTCCCAGCGCATCCGCATGCCGACGTCCCAGGCCTTCTCCTGGACCACCTCGGGCCCGGGCACGACCTTCACCGACCGGTTGGAGCGGACCGGGAAGTAGTGGAGCGCGGCGAAGCCGGCACCGATCCGCTCCGCGAGCGCCGAGCCGACCTCCTGACCGAGCAGGCCCGCGACGACGACGTCGGCGCTGCCACGCTCCCCCGCCAGCGAGACCAGGTCGGCGCGGAAGTCGTCCCAGCCGTGGGCGGAGACCTTCCGTACCGCCCGCACCCGGGTGCGAGGATTAGCCGAGCGCATCTCCTCGCGGACCAGGGACGAGGCGAGCAGCGCACCGCTGTCAGGGCCGACAGCATGCGGGTCCAGCCCCAGCCGCGCCGCCAGCGGCACCAGGTTGGGCGCGACCCCGACGGTGACCTCGTGGCCGCGACGGCGCAGCTCGAGGGCCACGGCGAGCGCCGGCTGCACATCGCCGCGGCTGCCCACCAACCCGAAGACGAACCGCATCGCGTCCCAGAATCCCCCAACGACAGGACCCAGACCACATGCCCGAGCCTGTGATGCTGCCCTCACTGCCGCCCGCGAGCCTCGGCGCCCGCCCGGCACCGTTCGCTCCCGAGCGCACCAACCGGCTGACGTACGACGACGAGGTCTTTCTCCGCTCCGCGACCGTGATCGGGGTCCCGGTCGTCGGCCAGACCGCCTGGCGCTTTCCGGCAGAGATCCCGGTCGAGGCGGTCCAGGAGGTGGTCGACGAGCTGGCCAAGGGCCCGCTCAACCGCCTCGTCGTCCGCCCGACGGTGACCGGCGCCCGGTCCCGCTGGGTGCCGGCGACGACGGCCGAGCCGGTCCGCCTGCACCCCGACCGGATCAAGCCCGACCAGGTGATGGCCTGGCTCGACACCACCACCGACGAGGTGCCGTTCGACCCGGTCAAGGGACCGCTGTGGGCGTTCTTCATGGCCTACACGACCGATGGCGGCACGGTCGTGACCTACAACGCCTCGCACATCGTCTGCGACGGCGGGATGAAGCTCGGCGCCCTGATCGCGGCCGTACGCCGCCAGCCCCTGCCCCGGCTCCCCTTCGACGACCCCGGGGCGACCGAGGTCACCCGGAAGGACGACCGGCGCGACGCCCGGACGATGGCGCGCGCCGCGGCCCGCGGCCTCCGGGCGGCCCGCAAGGCCGGGAAGCTGCCCGCGCTGGATGCCCAGTCCTCCGAGAAGCGGCCGGTGCCGCCCCCGCAGCCCGACGACCACGTGGTCCACGAGGTGGCCTTCGCCGGCGCGGACTGCCCGGTCTCGGAGTGGAACGCTGCCGTCGAGCGCGCCGGCGGCACCTCCAACACGCTGCAGATCGCGATCTCGGTGGAGGTGCTCCTCGAGGCCGGGATCGTACGCCCCGGCGAACCGGTCAAGATGTCGCTGCCCGTCTCGATGCGCGGCGAGGGCGACCTGCGCTCCAACGCCACCTCCGGGGTCTCGATCGCGGTCGAGACCGAGCTGCGCGACGGCGTCGGCCGGGTCACCGACCTCGCCCACATCCGCGAGCGGGCGAAGAAGGAGTTCTCCGCGCTCTTCAAGGGCACCCGCCCCGACCCGATCGCCCACATCGCGCCGCTGGCGCAGATGATCCCGGACCGCGTCGCCAGGTCGCTGCTCAAGAACGTCGTCACCCCGCTCGGCCTGGCCTCCAACCTGGGCCGTCCCGACCCCGACTTCGTCGCCCCGTTCGGCGTGGCCGCCGACTCGATCGTCTTCCGCGGCCTCGCGCTCGGGGCGACCCGCGGCGAGCTGCGCCGGATGCGGGGCGGGGTGACGTCGTGGTGGTGCGAGGTCGGCGACACCTGCAACCTGGGCATCCGCGCCCTCGACCCCGACGCGGTCCCCGACTCGGAGCGGCTGAAGGAGATCGTGACCGACGTCTACGGACGTTGGGGCCTGGTTCCTTCCTTCTGGTGAGAAGATGCCGTCATGACGATCGACGTACTCGGTGACCCCTACACCGTCGAGACCATCGAGCTCGCGGACGACTTCGAGGGCACCGTCGTGGCCACGCTGGTCAAGCGGCCGGCCGACGGCGACGCGAAGGCCGCCGTCCTCTACGTGCACGGCTTCTCCGACTACTTCTTCCAGAAGGAGTACGCCGAGTGGTGGACCGCGCGCGGCTACGACTTCTACGGCCTCGACCTGCGCAAGTACGGCCGGTCCCTGCGCGAGCACCAGTCGGGGACGTACGTCGGCGATCTGTCGGAGTACTTCGACGAGATCGACGCCGCCTGGGAGCGGATCACCGAGCGCGACGGCCACTCCAAGGTCATGCTCAGCGCCCACTCCACCGGCGGCCTGACCACCTCGCTGTGGGCCGACGACCGCCAGCCCGACGCGCTGGCCGGGATGGTGCTCAACTCCCCGTGGCTCGACCTGCAGGGCTCGTTCCTGCTGCGTGAGGTCGCCACGCCGGTGGTGCGCCGCATCGGCCACCGCGCGCCGATGCGCGAGCTCGGCCGCGACGTGAGCGGCTTCTACACCATGTCGCTCCACGTCGAGCACGACGGCGAGTGGGAGTTCGACCTCGGCCTCAAGCCGGTCGGCTCCTACCCGATCCGGCTCGGCTGGCTCAAGGCGATCCGCGACGGCCACGCCAGGCTCCACCGGGGCCTGGACGTGAAGGCCCCGGTGCTGGTCCTCTCCTCCGATCGCTCCAGCAAGCCCAAGGCGATGGGCGAGCTCGTCCACTCGACCGACATCGTGCTCGACGTGCGCCAGATCCGCCGCTGGTCGACCGCGATCGGCCGCCACGTCACCTACGTCGCCGTCCCCGGCGCGAAACACGACGTGATCCTGTCGCGCCCCGAGGTGCGCAAGCAGGCCTACGCCGAGATCGAGCGCTGGCTGGCTGCGTACGGCGTCTGAGGCCCGACGTCTGAGGCCCGGCGTCAGTCGAGGGTGGTCTTCGGCCCCTTGAACCAGGTCCGGGCCGAGACCGCCCACCAGATCCCGAGGACGATCAGCGAGCCGACGGTGAGGATCGGCGCGTAGTTGACCGACTCCCAGGAGAAGTCGTCGCTGGTGATCCAGCCGGAGGGTACGAACGGCAGGATGAAGTAGACCGAGATGGTCGCGATCTCGGCGACGGCGACCAGGTTGAGCCACTTGTAGTGCCGGCCGAGGGTCCACTGCCCGGTCTCGAAGGAGTCGCCGGCCTTCCAGCGCAGGAAGATCGGGATCGCGAAGGCGAGGTAGAGGCCGATCACCGCGACCGAGGTGACCGCGTAGAAGGCGAGCGGGATGCCGCCGACGCCCCACAGCGCCGGGAGGGTGATGACCGCACCGACGACGGCGACCAGCAGCACCGCGTTGACCGGGACCTTCCGGGACTCGTTGACCTTCGCCCACAGCGAGGAGCCGGGGACCGCGCCGTCGCGGGCGAAGGCGTACGTCATCCGGGAGGCGCTGGTCACGCAGGCGGTGGCGCAGAAGAGCTGCCCGGCGGTCGAGATCAGCAGCACCACGAAGTGCCAGGAGGTGGGCAGCGCCTGGCCGAAGATCACATCGACCGCGCCGCCGCCCTCGCTCACGCCCTCGGGGTCCTGCACGGCGAAGAGGAACGCCAGCAGCAGGACGTACCCGCCGATCGCGGAGTAGAAGATCGAGCGCCAGATCCCCTTGGCGGCACCGTCGGCGGCGCCCTGGGTCTCCTCCGAGAGGTGCGCGGAGGCGTCGAAGCCGGTGATCGTGTACTGGGTCAGCAGGAACCCGAGCGGGAGCACCAGGAACCAGTACTTCGCGTCGGCGTAGCCCGAGTTGTTGATCCGCTCGGTGAAGACATAGCTGAAGCTCTGGTGGTGGTCCGGCACGATGACCAGCACCAGGACCACGACCGCGGCGCCGGCGACGTGCCACCACACCGAGACGTTGTTGATGACGGCCAGCAGGTGGCTGGAGAAGATGTTGGCGAGCGCGGCCAGCACCAGGATGACCAGGAAGATCGCATAGACACGGCCCAGCGAGTAGCCCTCCGCCCAGCCCTCGCTCAGCGTCGAGAGCGTCAGGTCGAGGAAGGTCGCCGCGCCGTACGCGACGCTCGCGGTCACCGCGAGCAGCCCGATCAGGTTCAGCCAGCCGGTGAAGAAGCCCGCCGCCGGTCCGCCGAGCTTGGCCGCCCACCAGTAGATGCCGCCCGAGGTCGGGTACGCCGAGACCAGCTCGGACATCGTGAAGCCGATGATCAGGATGAAGCCGGCGATGATCGGCCAGCCCCACGAGATGGCCACCGGTCCGCCGTTGTTCCACGCCTGGCCGAAGGTGGTGAAGCAGCCGGCGAGGATCGAGATGATCGAGAACGAGATGGCGAAGTTCGAGAACCCCGACCAGGTGCGGGCCAGCTCCTGCTTGTAGCCGAGCCTGGCCAGATGTGCTTCGTCATCGAGCCGGACCGGCTCGACGGTTTCGTGTGCCTCGGGCATGGCACGCCTCCGGATCTCGTGGGGGTGGATGATCGTGAGGCTAGGAATCGTGCGTGGCGGCCGTCGTCGCGCCAGGTAACAGCCCTGTGAAAGATCCGTCCTTGAGCGCCACACCGGTCGCTCCGAGCTCGCGGGCCCCGGCGACCAGGCTGAGGATGGTGCGTGCCGCCGTCGCATGGTCCAGGCCGTGGGGCGGCCGGATGTTGGAGACGCAGTTGCGGGCGGAGTCGAGGACGCCGGGCCGTGGCTCCCAGGTGAGGTAGGCGCCCAGCGAGTCGCTCGAGGAGAGCCCCGGCCGCTCCCCGATCAGCACCAGGACCAGCCGCGCGCCCAGCGCCCGACCGATGTGGTCGCCCAGCGCGACGCGGGCCTGGGTGGCGACCACCGGCGCGGCGACGGTCATCGTCCCGTCGAGCAGTGGGAGCAGGTGCTCCAGGAGCGGCACCGCGTGCTTGGCCACCGCCTCGGCGGAGAGCCCGTCGGCGACGACGACGGCGAGGTCGGCCTCGCCCGACCCGAGCTCCAGGTCGGCGCCGGGCACACGGCCGAGGTCCGGCCGGGTCAGGTACGTCGCGCGGTCCGGTGCCGCGGATACGACCACCAGCGGCGTACCCAGTCCCAGCCCGCCGAGCGCCTCGACGAGCGCGTCGACGTCGAGCGGGAGGTGGACCGCGTCGCGTGCGGCCGCGTGGGCGGCCCCGAAGGCCAGGACCTCGGAGGTCGGGACGGCGTTGCCGGCCCGGCCCAGCCCGATCCGGGCCGGCGTGGCCCGGCGCACCTCGTCCCAGAACTCGCTCACCGGGCCAGCTCCTTCAGCACGGTCGCGGCCGGGTCGATGTCGCGTACGGAGCCGTCGGGGCCGAGCAGGCCGACGGAGTCCAGCCACTCCTCGAACTCCGGCGCCGGGCGTCTGCCGAGGACCTGCCGGGCGTAGAGGGCGTCGTGGAAGGAGGTCGACTGGTAGCCGAGCATCACGTCGTCGGCTCCCGGGACGGCCATCACGTACGTGCAGCCGGCGACGCCGAGCAGGGTGAGCAGGGTGTCCATGTCGTCGGAGTCGGCCTCGGCGTGGTTGGTGTAGCAGACGTCGACGCCCATCGGCACGCCGAGCAGCTTGCCGCAGAAGTGGTCCTCGAGGCCGGCGCGGATGATCTGCTTGCCGTCGTAGAGGTACTCGGGACCGATGAAGCCGACCACCGTGTTGACCAGGAACGGCCGGAACGCCCGGGCCACGCCGTACGCCCGCGCCTCCAGGGTCTGCTGGTCGACCGGTCGTCCACCGGTGCCGAGATGGGCGTCGGCGGAGAGCGCCGACCCCTGGCCGGTCTCGAAGTACATGACCTCGTCCCCGACCGTGCCGCGGCCCAGCGTCCGAGCCGCCTCGTCGGCCTCCGCCAGCATCGCCAGGGTCACCCCGAACCCCTCGTTGGCGCCCTGGGTGCCACCGATCGACTGGAACGGCAGGTCCACCGGCAGCCCGGCCTCGATCAGGTCGATCGTCGTGGTGACGTGCGTCAGGACGCAGCTCTGCGTCGGGATCTCGTAGCGGAGACGTACGTCGTCGAGGAGACGCAGCAGGTCGGCGACCGTACCCGGGTTGTCGGAGGCGGGATTGATGCCGATCAGCGCGTCTCCGGAGCCGAGGAGCAGTCCGTCCAGGATCGAGGCCGCGACGGCGGCCGGGTCGTCGGCGGGATGGTTCGGCTGCAGCCGGGTCGCCAGCCGTCCCCGCAGGCCCATCGTCGTGCGGAAGCCGGTCACCACCTCGGTGGCCGCGGCCACCGCGATCAGGTCCTGGTTGCGCATGATCTTGGAGACAGCCGCCACCATCTCGGGGGTCAGGCCCGGCGCCGCGGCGGTCAGCAGCCCGGTGTCGCGACGCGCGGCGGCGGCGAGCAGCCACTCCCGGAAGGCCCCGACGGTCAGGCCGCTGACCAGGGCGAACGCGTCCGTGTCGTGCGTCTCCAGGATCAGCCGGGTGACGTCGTCGGACTCGGCCGGAACCACCTGCTCCTCGAGGAAGACACTCAGCGGCAGGTCGGCGAGCACCATCCGAGCCGCCATCCGCTCGGTGTCGGACCGGGCGGCGCACCCGGCGAGGACGTCGCCGGAGCGCAGCGGCGTCGCCCGCGCCAGCACCTCCACGAGACCGTCGAACTCGAAGCCGTGCCCGTGGAGACTCTGCCGGTATCGCATGGGATCAACGGTAGGGCCGCAATATTTCGGCGATGTGGCTGTGGAGCATGAACACCGTAGGCCCGGGTACCAGGGTCGGCGCAGGAGGTCGGAACAGTCGACCGACGCTCGACCACATTTCCGGCTCGTCGGGTGACCTTGTTCGCCCGCCCCGAACGGTATCGATCTGGAGGGTTCTCATGTCACAGGAACTGAACGGCACGAGGGTCGCGATCCTCGCCGCGGACGGCGTGGAGCGCATCGAGCTCGAGCAGCCCCGCGAGGCGCTGACGGCCGCCGGTGCCCAGACCCAGGTGTTGTCGGTCCACGACGACGAGATCCAGGCCCGTGAGAACGACCTGAACGCAGCGGGCACCGTCACCGTCGACGGTCTGGTCGCGGACGCCTCCGTGACCGACTACGACGCGTTGCTGCTTCCCGGCGGCACGGTGAACCCGGACCAGCTTCGGGTCGACCCCGACGCTGTCACCTTCGTCCGTGACTTCGTGAACAGCGGAAAGCCGGTGGCCAGCATCTGCCACGGCCCCTGGACGTTGGTCGAGGCCGGCGTGGTCGAGGGGCGCACCCTGACGTCGTTCCCGAGCATCCGTACCGACCTGCGCAACGCCGGCGCGGAGGTTCTCGACCAGGACGTCGTGGTCGACGGCAACCTGATCACCAGCCGGTCTCCCGATGATTTGCCCGCGTTCTGCGACACGATCGTGTCCGAGTTCGGGTCAGCACGCGCGCTCCGATGACGGGGTCACCTGAGGTCGGGGTGGTCGGCGGCGGGATCGTCGGCCTCTCGACCGCCTACGCGTTACGCGAGCAGGGCGTCTCGGTGCGGCTGTACGAGACCGGCCTGCCCGGTCACGGCCAGTCCGCCGGGGAGTCCCGGATCTTCCGGCATGCGCACGACGACCCGCGGCTCGTCGCGTTCGCGCGCGAGAGCCGCGGGGTGTGGGCCGAGTGGGCCGAACGGTTCGGCGTCGAGCTGGTCTCGTCGGACGGTGCGGTGGCGATCGGCGAAAGCGCACTGGCGCGGCTTCGTGTGCTCGACCGCGTCGGCGGCGTCGCCGCCCGCGCGATCGACTCGGACGAGCTCGCCGAGCTGATGCCGCTGCTCGCCGGGTACTCCGGACCAGCGATGCTCGACGAGGCGGGCGGAGCGATCCGTACGCGTGCCGCCATCGATGCGCTCACGGGTCAGCTCGGCGACGCCGTGGTGACCGGCGAGGTGGTGTCGATCGAACCCCGCGGAAGCGAGGAGGTCGAGGTACGCAGCGTCACCGACCGCGCCGTCTACTCGAAGGTGATCGTGTGCGCCGGCCGCGAGACCGCCCGCCTCGCCCGGAGCGTCGGCCTCTCGTTGCCGGTCCGTCTCGCCGCGCACGTACGGCTGACCTTCGCCGTGAAGGGCACCGCTCCTGGGCGGGTTGCGTGCCTGCAGGACGGCAGCGGCGACTTCGGCGAGGTCGGCGTCTACGCGACGCCGCTGCCGGGCAACAGCCGCTATGCGGTCGGGCTCAGCCAGACCGTCGGCGTCCGCGACGACGGGACGTTCATCGACCCGTCGGCGATTCGTTCGCTGGACGAACGCGCACGCGCGTACGTCGCACGGGCGCTGCCCGGCCTCGACCCGGAGCCGCAGGAGTTCGTCCACTGCTGGGTGACCGACCTCCCGTGGAGCGAGGACGGCGTGGCCGTCTGGGAGGCGGGGAACATCGCTTTCGTCGCCGGTCACAACCTCTTCAAGCAGGCACCGCTGCTGGGTCGCGCCCTGGCCCGGGCCGCGACCGGCGACGGTCTCGCCGCCGAGCTCACGCCCGAGGCGCAGCTCGGCCGACCCCGGCACTAGCTTCCGGCGACCACGGCGACCCACGGCACCCGAACAACACACGAACCAGCTCGACACGGTCGGTCCAGGACTCGTTGTCAATCGGTGGCGCTGCCACCCCGGTGAACAGAAGGCAAAGACAGTGCGCGTTAGGGTGCTGTGGTCCCGAACCCAACCGGAAGGACAACAGTGTGACTTCTGAGAAGAAGACAGACAGTCCGAACCATTCCGACCATCACAACCCCTCTGACCTCATCAAATCCCCCACGGGCGAAGTCGTTCCCCACCCTGCGCTGGACCTGCCGATCTCGAGCGAACAGGAACAACGTAAGGGAATCGACTGGGTCGTCTTCGGCATCGCCGCGGCCATCGCGATCGCGTTCATGGCCTGGGGTTTCATCAATACCGAGGGCTTGAGCAAGGCGTCCGATCACGCTCTCGGCTGGGTGCTCGACAACGCCGGATGGTTCTTCGTGCTGACCGCCAGCGCCTTCGTCGTTTACATCATCTGGCTCGCAGCGAGTAAGTACGGCAACATCCCCCTGGGCCGTGACGACGAGAAGCCCGAGTTCAAGACCGCCTCGTGGATCGCGATGATGTTCAGCGCAGGCATGGGCATCGGGCTGATGTTCTACGGCGTGGGCGAGCCGCTGTGGCACTTCGTGAACCCGCCGCCCGGCACCGGCGGGGCGGGCAACCCCGAAGCCATCGAGCACGCGATGTCGACCACGATGTTCCACTGGACGCTGCACCCGTGGGCGATCTACGCCGTCGTCGGTCTTGCGATCGGCTACGGGGCCTACCGCAAAGGCCGAGTCAGCCTGATCTCCTCCGCCTTCACCTCCCTGCTCGGCAAGCGCACCGTCGAGGGCCCGGTCGGCAAGACGATCGACATCTTCGCCATCTTCGCCACTCTCTTCGGCTCGGCGACCTCGCTGGGCACCGGGGCCTACCAGATCTCGGCCGGTCTGCAGATCGTCGCCGAGATCGGCAAGGTCGGCAACGCCGTCCTGATCGGCATCATCACGGTCCTGACGGTCTGCTTCGTGATCTCTGCGGTCACCGGTGTCGCCAAGGGCATCCAGTGGCTCTCCAACATCAACATGGTGCTCGCGCTGCTGCTGGCGCTCTTCCTGTTCGTGGTCGGCCCCACGGTCTTCATCCTCGACCTGATCCCGACCTCGCTCGGGGCCTACGTCGGCGACCTCGCCCAGATGTCGGCCCGCACCGGCGTCGGCGGCGCAGAGACCTCCGCATGGCTCGGCACGTGGACCATCTTCTACTGGGCCTGGTGGATCTCCTGGACGCCGTTCGTCGGCATGTTCATCGCTCGGATCTCGCGGGGTCGCACGATCCGGCAGTTCGTCTCCGGCGTGCTCCTGGTCCCGAGCGCCGTCAGCGTGGTCTGGTTCTGCATCTTCGGTGGCACCGCCATCGACCTGCAGCGTGACGGCGCCGACATCTTCGGCGACGGAGCCGCGCAGTCGCAGCTGTTCACGACCCTGGAGCAGTTCCCGCTGGCCACGGTCATGAGCATCCTGGTCATGGTGCTGGTCGCGATCTTCTTCATCTCCGGCGCCGACGCGGCATCCATCGTGATGGGCACGCTCTCCGAGCGGGGCACCGAGGAGCCCAAACGTCTCACCGTGATCTTCTGGGGTGTCGCGACCGGTGTCGTGGCGATCCTCGGGCTGATCGCCGGTGGCGAGGAGGCCTTGGGCGGCCTGCAGACGATCACGATCGTGGCGGCTCTGCCGTTCACGGTCATCATGGTCGGACTGGTCGTGGCGCTGCAGAAGGACCTGCAGAGCGACCCGATCATTGTGCGTGGCCAGTACGCCGCGGAGGCGGTCGAGCAGGCGGTCATCACCGGTGTCACCGAGCACGGCGACGACTTCGCGCTCGCGGTCATCGAGGACGACCACAGCAACGGGACCGGCAACGGGAGCGCGTCGGCCGCTGCCACCGTTCCTGCCGACAAGGCCTGACCCTCAGGTCCGAGAGCTGATGGCGGGGTCCTCCGGGACCCCGCCATCAGTCATTTCAGGGGCGCCCCGGCGTACGTCTCGAGGGTGACGAACTCCTCGACCGGCTGCCGGCGCAGCTTGGTGAGCTGCTTGACCGGCTTGCCGAGCGGCACGACGGCGGCGACGGCGTGGCCCTCAGGGGCGCCGAGCAGCTCGAGGAGCGCCGGCTCCTCGGCGACCGCCATCGTCGTCATCACCCCGCCGAACCCCTCGTTGCGCGCGGCCAGGAGCGTGTTCCACACCAGCGGATAGACCGAGGCGCCGGAGACGACGCCGACCCGGTCCAGCTCGGAGTCGATGGAGGCGACCAGGCCCAGGTCGACGAGGAAGACGAGCACCACGGCAGCGGTACGCAGCGGCTCGGTCATCCCCCGTGGCACCCGGGTCTCGGCGATCTCCTCCTCGGTCACCGCCGTGGGATGCACGGTGTTCCAGGGCATCTCCCCCGCCCGCTGCTGCGCGATGTACCGACGGGCACCCGTCGCCGTCAGCTCGGCCAGGCGCTCACGGGTCTCCTGGCTGCGTACGACCACGACGTGCGCGCCCTGCCGGTTGCCACCGGACGGCGCGAACCGGGCGTTGTCGAGGATCCTGGCGAGGACCTCGTCGGGCAGCGGGTCGTCGGCGAAGTCGCGTACGGCATGGGTGGTTCGCATCGCGTCGTAGAGCTCCATGGATCCATCCCATCAGACGCCCGGACTCAGTTGACGAGGAAGGCCACCAGCGCGGTGACGCCGACCACGACGATCACGCCGCGAAGCACGTTGGGCGGCAGCCGCCGCCCGATCCGCGCGCCCAGCAGGCCACCGAGCGTCGCGCCGACGGCGATGAGGGCGGCGATCTTCCAGTCGACGTCGGCCACGACGGCGAAGAGGAGGCCCGAGACGCCGTTGGTGGTGGCGACCAGGATGTTCTTCAGCGCGTTGAGCCGCTGCAGCGACTCGGCCACCCCGATGCCGATGATCGCGATCATCAGCACCCCTTGGGCGGCACCGAAGTAGCCGCCGTAGACGCCGAGCATCGCGACCGCCGGCCAGACCCACCAGCGCTCGCTGCCGTCGTCGGGCGCGTCACCGTGCCGCTTGGCGACCCACCGGGAGATGCGCGGGCCGGTGATCACCAGCGCCACGCCGAGCCCGATCAGCACCGGGACGATCGCCTCGAAGGCACCCGGCGGCAGCACCAGCAGCAGGATCCCGCCGACGGCGCCACCGATGAGTGCGGCGACGCCGAGCCGCAGGATCCGCCCGCGCTGCCCGGCGAGCTCGCGACGGTAGCCCCAGGCGCCGGCCAGCGAGCCCGGCACCAGGCCGATCGTGTTGGACACGTTGGCGACCACCGGAGGTACGCCGAAGGCCAGCAGCGTCGGGAAGGTGATCAGCGTCCCGGAACCGACGGCGGCATTGATGGTGCCCGCCCCCACCCCGGCGAGCAGGATGAGGGCGGACTGGAGAGGATCCACTTAGACGGTCGGCTCTGCAGGAGGCTGCGGAGCCGGCGGGGTCGCCTGCGTCTGCGGCCGGTTGGGGGCCTCCGCCTGCTTCGCCTCGGCGAGGGCCTCCTCGACGGCAGCAGCCGCGGAGGAGGACTTCTCGAGGTCGAGCGTCGGCTCGGCCGAGCCCATGTCGACGCGCTTGAGCGGACCCTCGACGTCGTCCGGGATGCCCTTGAGGCTGTTCATCGTCGAGCCGAGGCCCTCGAGGGCCTTGCCGATCTCGCTCGGGACGATCCACACCTTGTTGGCGTCGCCCTCGGCGATCTTCGGCATCATCTGCAGGTACTGGTAGGCCAGCAGTGACTGGTCGGGGCGGCCGTCGTGGATCGCCTGGAAGACGGTCTGGATGGCCTGGCCCTCACCCTGGGCACGCAGGATCGCGGCCTCACGGTCGGCCTGCGCCGCCAGGATCTGCGACTCGCGCTGACCCTCGGCGTTGAGGATGGCGGACTGCTTGTTTCCCTCGGCGGAGAGGATCGCGGACTGACGCTGACCCTCGGCCGTCAGGATCGCCGCGCGCTTGTCGCGGTCGGCGCGCATCTGCTTCTCCATCGCGTCCTTGATGGACATGGGCGGGTCGATCGACTTGATCTCGACGCGCTTGACCTTGATGCCCCAGCGGCCGGTGGCCTCGTCGAGGACGATCGAGAGGCCGGAGTTGATCTGCTCGCGGCTGGTCAGGGTCTCCTCGAGGGTCATGCCACCGACGATGTTGCGCAGGGTGGTCATGGTGAGCTGCTCGACGGCCTGGATGTAGTTGGCGATCTCGTACGTCGCCGCGACCGGGTCGTTGACCTGGAAGTAGATGACCGTGTCGATCGAGACGGTCAGGTTGTCCTCGGTGATCACCGGCTGCGGCGCGAACGCGACGACCTGCTCACGCATGTCGATCATGTAGCGCACCTTGTCGACGAACGGGATCACCGCGTTCAGGCCGGGGTCGCGCTTCGACTGGAACTTGCCGAAGCGCTCCACGATGCCGACCCGCGCCTGCGGGATGATCTTGATCGTCTTGGCCAGCGTGGTGATCACCAGCACCGCCAAGATGACCAGGAGGGCCAGGATGATGCCACCCATGCCAATCAGTCCTTGTCTGTTTCGGTTGCGTCAGGTTGCCCGGAAACTACGGAGTCCCGAGCTCCGGAAGAGGATGGACGTAGGCCGTCGCTCCTCTGATCTCG
Source organism: Nocardioides luteus (assembly GCF_015752315.1). Taxonomy (NCBI): domain Bacteria; kingdom Bacillati; phylum Actinomycetota; class Actinomycetes; order Propionibacteriales; family Nocardioidaceae; genus Nocardioides; species Nocardioides luteus. The sequence continues at coordinate 2,108,519 of NZ_JADOVJ010000001.1, read as the reverse complement.
AGCACCTCGACCGGCGTACCGGCCGCGATCACGAGCGTCTCGTCATAGGGCTGAGCGGTCCAGAGCTCGCCCTCGAGCTTGAGCTGCCCAGGCTTGTGGGCGCTGATCTCGACGGTCGAGACCGTCTGGACGCCGATCAGCTTCTGCGCGCCGATCTGGATCTCCGGGCCGTTGTGGAGCCGCCTGGCCAGCCCCGGGCGTACGACCGCGAGCATGGAGACCGAGACCGCCAGCGCGACGATCGCCTGGATCACGAAGCTGTCGGTGAACGCGCCGGTCACCGCGCCCGCGAAGGCGCCGGTCGCCAGCATCAGCAGGATCAGGTCGAGGCTGAAGAGCTCTCCGACGACGAGTAGCGCTCCGAGTGCCGTCCAGATCGCCCAGTCCCACTCCTGCCAGTCCATGGCCGTCACCCTATCCAGGTGACCCCATGAACGTGGGGATGTTTCCGTACCGGCTTCCTAACGGTTTCTTTACCGACGGTGTCTGAGCTGACTACCGGGTGTGGCGGGCCCGGCGCTTGGCCCAGTAGCGGCCCTCGCTGGTCTCCAGCTCGAGCGGCATGCCGAAGGTCTTGGAGAGGTTGGCCGCGGTCAGGGTGTCCTCGATGAGCCCCTGGGCGGTGATCCGGCCCGACCGCATCATCAGGACGTGGCTGAAGCCCGGCGGGATCTCCTCGACGTGGTGGGAGACGAGCACCGTGGCCGGGCTGTCGGGGTCGTAGGCAAGGGTCGAGAGCGTCGAGACGAGGTCCTCGCGACCACCCAGGTCGAGACCGGCGGCCGGCTCGTCGAGCAGCAGCATCTCCGGGTCGACCATCAGCGCCCGGGCCAGCTGGACCCGCTTGCGCTCGCCCTCGGACAGGGTGCCGAACCTCCGCTCGCCGAGGTGCTTGATGCCGACCTCGATCAGCAGCTCCTGGGCGCGGTCGTGGTCGAGGTCGTCGTAGTGCTCGCGCCAGCGGCCGACGACCCCGTAGGAGGCGCTGACCACGACGTCGCGGACGAGCTCGTGACGCGGGATCCGGTCGGCCAGCGCGGCGGAGGTGAGACCGATGCGCGGGCGCAGCTCGAAGACGTCGATACGGCCGATCTGCTCGCCGAGGATCTTCACGACGCCCGAGGTCGGGTGGAGCTGGGCGGCGGCGGTCTGGAGCAGCGTGGTCTTGCCGGCGCCGTTGTGGCCCAGGATCACCCAGCGTTCATCCTCTTCGACCACCCAGCTCACAGAGTCGAGAAGGGCGTTGCCTCCGCGGCGTACGGTGACGTCGGTGAACTCCAGCACGGCTGCCATGGCGGCAAATCTATCGGCAGGGGTCGGTGGGCTCGGGGATAGGGTGGGAAGCTGTGAGTGTCGAGGATTCGGAGCTTGATCCGGTGTCGGTGGAGACCACCCCTGAGGCGCTGCGGCTGGCCTGGTGGGTGACGGCGTGGCTGCGCGGTGAGGCGGTCACCGACCTGGTGCTCGATGCGGTGATCGGGCCCGACGCGACCCACACCGTCAGCGGGCTCGCCGCGCTCGGGCTCGGTGGCGCCGAGGGGGTCGCGGACACCTTCGTGAGCGGGATGGGGCGGCTGCGTACGGAGGGGGCGACCGCCGTCGGGGTGGCCTTCCCGGCCGAGGGCGACCCGGTCGGGCTGGGTGGCCCCAAGGCGTTCAACGACGCCGCGCTCGAGGCCGGCGAGGCCGTGATGTGCGACGCCGGCATCGGCCTCGTACCGGTCCGGGTCGGGGCGGTGATCGAGTGGCAGGCGTACTCAGCCCAGCGCCGTCAGCTCCCCGACGTCGGTGAGGCCGACCGGGCTCTCCGGCTCGCCCTGAGCGAGTCGGCGACGGCGCTCGCCGAGCTCGACGTCGCCCGGTGGCGGCCCGAGGTCGCCGACCGGTTGATGAACCTGCGCCACCGGCCCGCGCTGGCCGGCGCGCCCGGGGTGCCGGCGCGTTGCGTAGAGCTCGCCGCCCGTGGCGTACAGGCCCGGGAGATCGTCGCGGTGGCGCTCGAGGACGAGGGCGGAGCCGTCTCCGCCTCGGAGATGTTCCAGCGGCGCGAGGCGCTCGTCGGCCTCGACCGAGCGGCGCGGAGGGCGCTCACGGCGGCGGGATCGCCCGAGGTGTGGCCGCCGGACTGAGACGCAGGCGGTGACTCCACTATCCTGTGCAGCGATGACCGAGGAATTCGACGCGCTCGAGCGCCGTCCCGACACCCTGCTGATCACCCTCGCCGGAAACGACCGACCCGGGCTGACCTCGGCCACCTTGGCGACGCTGGCGCTGGCGGGGGTCGACGTGGTCGACCTGGAGCAGATCGTGCTGCGCGCGCGGCTCGTGCTCGGCCTGCTGGTGACGGCGCCTGCCGACGCGGCGAGCACCGACGCGCTCAAGCACGCGATCGAGGAGACCGCCCACGCCCTCGACATGACCGTCGAGATCGAGGAGGGCGTCGGCGACACCCCGCGCGAGCCCGCCGACCGCGCCCGGGTCACGGTCCTCGGCCTGCCCCTGAAGGCCGCCGCGCTCGCGTCCGTGACGCGCACCATCGCCTCGGCCGGCGGCAACATCGACCGGATCATCCGGCTCGCCCGCTACCCGGTCACCGCCTTCGACCTGCACGTGAGCGGGGCCTCCCCCGACGAGCTGCGGGTGACGCTGTCCGCCGAGGCCGCCGCCCAGGGCGTCGACATCGCGGTGCAGCCCGCCAACCTGGTCCGCCGCGGCATGCGACTGATCGTCATGGACGTCGACTCGACGCTGATCGACGGGGAGGTGATCGAGATGATCGCCGCCCACGCGGGCTACGAGAAGGAGGTCGCCTCGGTCACCGAGGCGGCGATGCGCGGCGAGCTCGACTTCGAGGAGTCGCTCCGTGGCCGGGTGAAGTACCTGAAGGGCGTCCCCGCGACCGCGCTGGACGAGGTCTACGCCGGGCTGCAGCTCAACCCCGGCGCGCGGACGATGGTCCGCACCCTGCGCCGTCTCGGCTACCGCTTCGCCATCGTCTCGGGCGGGTTCTCCCAGATCACCGACCGGCTCGCGGCCGACCTCGGCATCCACTACGCCCGCGCCAACGAGCTCGAGATCGTCGACGGAGTCCTCACCGGTGAGGTGGTCGGCGAGGTCGTCGACCGTGCCGGCAAGGCCCGCGCGCTGCGCGAGTTCGCCGCCGAGATCGGCATCCCCGAGGCCGCCACCGTCGCGATCGGCGACGGCGCCAACGATCTCGACATGCTGGCCGCCGCCGGGCTCGGGATCGCCTACAACGCCAAGCCCGCGGTCCGCTCGGCCGCCGGGACCGCGATCAACGTCCCCTACCTCGACACGATCATGTATCTCCTCGGCATCTCCCGCGAGGAGATCGAGGCGGCCGACGCCGAGGCCGGGATCGTCACCCCCGCCCCTCCCCTGCTCTGACAGGGGTCATCCCCGGCCGAGTCGGTGGCGCCTCAGGCGCGGGCGACGTGGAAGGCGGTGACGGAGGCCTCGGCCTCGTCGAGCTCGGACCAGTCGCCGTCGTAGGTGAGCACGGCGACGGCGGCGGTGGGGAAGCCCAGCGCGAGCTGGTTGCCGGCCTCGTCGTCGCCCTCGCCGTCGTCGAGGAGCTGCACCAGCGAGAACATGGTGGGGTTGTGGCCGATCACCACGACCGTGGTGTGGCCGTCATCGACCTCACGGATCAGGTCGAGGGCGGTGGAGGTGCCGGCGGCGTACAGACCCTGGTCGTACTCCGCCAGCGTCAGGTCCCACGACGCCCCCACCGCGACGTCCTCCCAGGTCTGGGTGGTGCGGTCGGCTGCCGAGACCAGGACGTAGTCCGGGTCCACGCCCTGCTCGGCCAGCCACTCGCCCGCCACGACCGCGTCGGCATGACCGCGCTCGGTCAGCTGGCGCTCGTAGTCGGTCGGTGCCGACGACTCGGCCTTGGCGTGCCGCATGATGACAAGGGTCCGCATGCGGCAACCCTATGGCCTCACGCCCCCAGCGAGTGATAGCCCCCGTCGACGTGGACGATCTCGCCGGTGGTCGCCGGGAAGAAGTCCGAGATCAGCGCGCAGACGGCCTTGGCGGTCGGGCCCTGGTCGGTGTTGTCCCAGCCCAGCGGCGCCCGGGTGCCCCAGCCCTCGTCGAGCTCCTCGAAGCCCGGGATCGCCTTCGCGGCGAGCGTCTTGAGCGGGCCTGCGGAGACCAGGTTGCAGCGGATCCCGTCGGGACCGAGGTCGCGGGCGAGGTAGCGCGAGGTCGACTCGAGAGCTGCCTTGGCGACACCCATCCAGTCGTACGCCGGCCAGGCGATCGTCGCGTCGAAGGTCAGCCCCACGATCGACGAGCCCGGGCCCAGGAGCGGGCGGGTGGCCATGGCGAGCGACTTGAGCGAGTAGGCGCTGACCTGGACGGCCTGGGAGACGTCGTCCCACGGGCCGTCGAGGAACTTGCCGCCGAGGAGCGTCTCGGGGTTGCCGTACGCGATCGAGTGCACGACCCCGTCGAGCCGCTCGACGCCCTCGGCCCGGAGCGCGTCGGCGAGGCCGTCGAGGTGCTCCTGGTTGGTGACGTCGAGGTCGAGGACCGGCGGCTCCTCGGGGAGCCGCTTCGCGATCCGCTTGGTGATCGACAGCGCGCGGCCGAAGTTGGAGATCAGGACGCGGGCGCCCTGCTCCTGGGCCACCTTGGCCACCGCGAAGCCGATCGAGGAGTCCATCGTGACTCCCGCGACGAGAACAGTCTTGCCGTCCAACAAACCCATGATCAGTGCCCCATTCCAAGTCCGCCGTCGACCGGGATCACGGCCCCGGTCACATAACCCGCATCTGCCAACCACGTCACGGCCGAGGCCACCTCGTCCGGCGTCGCGTAGCGCGCCAGCGGGACCCGGTCCGTGATCGCCTTCTGCTGCTCGTCGGTGAGCACCGCGGTCATCTCGGTCTCCACGAACCCCGGCGCCACCACGTTGGCGGTGATCCCCCGCGAGCCGAGCTCACGCGCGAGCGAGCGGGCCATCCCGACCAGCCCGGCCTTCGAGGCCGCGTAGTTGACCTGGCCCGGGTTGCCCAACAGGCCGACGACCGAGGAGATGAAGATGATCCGGCCGCGGCGCAGCCGCAGCATGCCCTTCGAGGCGCGCTTGGCGAGCCGGAAGGACGCGGTCAGGTTGGTGTCGATCACCGAGGTGAAGTCGTCCTCCGACATCCGGAGGACGAGCGTGTCCTTGGTGATCCCGGCATTGGCCACCAGGACCTCGACCGGTCCGTGGGCGGCCTCGGCGGCGGCGTACGCCTCCTCGACGGCGGCGGGGTCGGTGATGTCGCACACCAGGTCGAGGGCGCCCTCCGGCGCCCCGCCCTTGCGGGAGGTCACGGCGACCTTGTCGCCGTTGGCCACGAAGGCCTCCGCGATCGCCCGGCCGATGCCACGGCTGCCACCAGTGACGAGCACCGAGCGGGGTGCCCGCGCTGGGCTCTGCGTTGTGGGGTCTTCACTGTCAGTCACAGGCGCGACGGTAGCGATTACTTCGGCGTACGACCAATGCCTTGGATTTGCTTGTGAGAACCCTCCAACGGCGCTCGGAGCGCCCCTGTTGGGACCACACCATTGACCGACGCTCATCGGGCACGACCTAGACTGGCGGTATGTCCAAGGCGCAACCGATCAGGATCACGACGGCGGGGCGCAGCCGCGCCGAGGACATCGCGATCCGTCAGAAGCGCTACGCCATCTCGATGTCGATCCGCTCGCTCTGCTTCATCGGCGCCGTGATCGCCGGCCTGGCCGGCGTCACGTGGCTGTGGCCGATCCTGATCGCGGCCGCCCTGATCCTGCCCTACATCGCCGTGGTGATGGCCAACGCGACCAACACCAAGAGCGACGAGATGAACCTCATGGACTCGCCCTACGGCCCGCGCCAGCTCACCAGCGGACGCGAGCAGCAGCAGCTCCACCAGAAGGGTGAGGACGACTGATGGGTGCCCTCGACTCCGACCTGTGCTCGGCGAAGGGCTGCCAGGACCCCGGGTCGTGGGAGCTGCAGTGGAACAATCCCAAGATCCACACGCCCGAGCGGCGTAAGATCTGGCTCGCGTGCGAGGCGCACAAGCAGTCACTGAGCGACTTCCTGGGCGCACGCGGGTTCCTGAAGGACGTCGTCGCTCATTAGCTGTTCCGACAGAGAGGCTGTGCGATGAACCCGATCCCTGTCCTCCTCGACTGCGACCCCGGACACGACGACGCGATCGCGATCCTGCTGGCGCTGGGCGACCCTCGTATCGACCTGCTCGGCATCACCACCACCTTCGGCAACTGCCAGGTGGAGAAGGCGACCTACAACGCCCAGCGGATCCTCGCCCTGGCCGAGCGACCCGACGTACCGGTCGCCACCGGCGCCGCCGCGCCCCTGGCCGGCGCGGCGCACATCGGCGACTTCATCCACGGCGCCACCGGGATCGACGGACCCGACCTTCCGGAGCCGCTCGCTCCCCCTGTCTCCGTCGGCGCGGTCGACTTCCTGCGTACGTCCCTCCAGGACGCCCCGGCCCCCGTCACCGTCGTCGCCACCGGCCCAATCACCAACGTCGCCGTGCTGCTGCGCGACCATCCCGAGGTCGGCCCGAAGATCGCCGAGATCGTCTTCATGGGCGGCTCGACCGACCGCGGCAACACCACCCCGGCCGCCGAGTTCAACGCCTACGCCGACCCCGACGCCCTCGACGTCGTCCTCACCAGCGGCCTCCCGATCCGGATGGTCGGGCTCAACCTGTCCCACCAGGCCCTGGCCACGCCGGACGTGGTCGCGCGGATGCGGGCCATGGACCACCCGGTGGGCCGGGCGTGCGCCGACCTGATGGGCTTCTTCGGCGGCACCTACTCCGACGTCTTCGACTTCGCCGCTCCCCCGGTGCACGACCCCTGCACCATCGCCGCGCTCATCGACCCCGGCCTGATCACCTGGCACAAGTCGTTCGTCGCCGTCGAGACCGAGGGCCGCTGGACCCGCGGCGCCACCGTCGTCGACCTCCACGGCCGCCTCGACGAGCCGCCCAACGCCCAGGTCGCGATCGCCCTCGACGTCGAGGGCTACTGGGAGCTCGTCCTGGACGCTCTCGACCGCGTCGGGCACCCCCTCGCCGAGAAGTGAGTTGTGGGGGCCGAATCTGTCGTTGTGGGCGACGAAAGTCGACTTTCGTCAGCCGCCGATGGCGGACATCGGACGGTCGGGCTGGAGGAAGCCGAGGTCGTCGATGCCGTGACCGGCGCGCTTGCCGGCCATCGCGGTGACCCACCTCGCGGCGAGGTCGGCGTCGGAGGCGCCGGCACGCAGCGGCGTACGCAGGTCCGACTCGGAGCGTGCGAACAGGCAGTCGCGCACCTGCCCGTCGGCGGTGAGACGCACCCGGTCGCAGTCGCCGCAGAAGGGGCGGGTGACGGAGGCGATGATGCCGACCTTGGCCGGGCCGCCGTCGACGTAGAAGAGCTCGGCGGGGGCGCTGCCGCGGGGCTCCTCGGCCGGGGTCAGGTCGAACGTCGCCGACAGCGCGGCGAGGGTGTCGTCGGCCGTCACCATCGTGTCGCGCGACCATCCGTGCTGGGCGTCGAGGGGCATCTGCTCGATGAACCGCAGCTCGTAGCCGCGCTCGACCGACCAGCCGAGCAGCTCGGCGGCCTGGTCGTCGTTGACGCCTCGTAGCAGGACCGCGTTGATCTTGATCGGTCCCAGACCGGCCTCCGCGGCGGCCTCGAGACCGGCCACGACGTCGTGCAGCCGGTCGCGACGGGTGATCTCCGCGAACGTGTCCTGCCGGATCGAGTCCAGGGACACGTTGACCCGGTCGAGGCCGGCCTCCGCGAGCGAGCCGGCCATCCGGGCCAGACCGAGCGCGTTGGTCGTGATCGAGAGCTCGGCGTCGGGAGCGACCTCGCGGGTGCGCGCGACGATCGAGACCAGTCCGCGCCGGACCAGCGGCTCCCCGCCGGTGAACCGCACCTCGCGGACCCCGAGCTGCCCGGTGGCGACACCGATCAGCCGCACGACCTCGTCGTCGGTGAGCACCTCGTCGCCGGGCAGCCAGTCGAGCCCCTCCGGCGGCATGCAGTAGGTGCAGCGCAGGTTGCAGCGATCGGTCAGCGAGACGCGCAGATCGGTCGCGACCCGGCCGAACCGGTCGACCAGCCTCTGCTGGACCTGATCTGTCGGGGAGGTCGTCATCACACCAGTCTAGGCAGCCGAGACCCGGATCGTGAGCGAGGACCGTATGCCAGTTAGTCTCGTGGCGTGAGTTCGTTCCGTTTCCTGCTCAGCCGTCGCTGGGCCGGTTTCACGGTGTTCGTGCTGATCCTGGCCTACGGGACGTGGTGGCTGGGCCAGTGGCAGTTCGACCGTCTCGAGGACCGCAAGGCCAGCAACCAGATCGTCCGCGCCAACGAGCACGCCGAGCCCGCGCCGGTCTCCGACGTGCTGGCCGAGGGCACGAAGGTGGCCGAGAAGGACGAGTGGCGGCGGGTGACCGCCACCGGGACGTACGCGGTCGACGACACGATCATCTGGCGCTACCGCACCCCCGACGACGCCAAGGGGATCGACATCATCGTCCCGCTGGTGCTCGCCGACGGCACCGCGGTGCTGGTCGACCGCGGCTGGCTCCAGACCGAGTCGCAGGAGAAGTTCGACGATCTTCCGGCGCCGCCGACCGGCGAGGTCACCATCACCGGCTGGGTACGCGCCGACGGCACCGGCGACTCCACCGACGTCGCCCAGGTCGACGGCTACCACGCCACCCGCGCGCTCTCCTCGGCCCAGGTCGCGAAGGTGGTCGACGAGCCGCTGCTGACCGGCTGGCTCCACCTCGACACCGAGTCCCCCGAACCCGCTGTCCAGCTCCGCCGGGCCGACCTCCCCGAGCTCGACAACGGCCCCCACTTCTTCTACGGGCTCCAGTGGTGGTTCTTCGGCGTCCTCGCGATCGCCGGGTTCTTCTACCTGATGTACGACGAGCGGCGTACGCAGAGCCGGGACGAGCCTGCACCAGACGATGACGCCTCCGACGGCGATGACCAGCTCGACGAGCGCGCCCGCAAGAAGGCCGCCAAGCTGGCTCAGAAGCAGGCCGTGAAGGCGGCCTACCAGGCTGCGTACGAGAAGGAACGCAGCGGGAAGAGCTGACCCAGGCCCTAGCGCCGGAACTGCGTCTCGTAGAGCTCCGCGTAGAGCCCGCCGTCGGCGAGCAGCGACTCGTGGGTGCCGGACTCCACGACGCGGCCGGCCTCGATGACGAGGATGCGGTCGGCGGCGCGGATGGTGGAGAGCCGGTGCGCGATGACGATGGAGGTACGTCCCGCCAGCGCGGCGTCCAGGGCGGTCTGCACCGCGGCCTCGGACTCGGAGTCGAGGTGGGCGGTGGCCTCGTCGAGGACCACGATGTGGGGCGCCTTCAGCAGGAGCCGGGCGATCGCGAGGCGCTGACGCTCTCCGCCGGAGAGCCGGTAGCCGCGGTCGCCGACGACGGTGTCGAGCCCGTCGGGAAGTCCCTTGATGACGCCGGCCACCTGGGCCGCCTCGAGGGCCGCCCAGACCTCCTCGTCGGTGGCGCCGGGGCGGGCGTAGAGCAGGTTGCCGCGGACGGTGTCGTGGAACATGTGGGCGTCCTGGGTGACATAGCCGACCGCGGCCTCGAGCGACTCCAGGGTCACGTCGCGCACGTCGAGACCACCGACCTCGACCGAGCCGGAGCGTACGTCGTAGAGCCGGGCGATCAAGTGGGTGATCGTCGACTTCCCGGCGCCGGAGGGGCCGACCAGGGCGACCATCTCGCCCGGCTCTGCGGCGAAGTCGATGTCGGACAGCACCTCGCGCACCTCGCGGCTCTCCGGCCGCGCGATCGTCTCCAGGGACGCCAGCGAGACCTCGTCGGAGCGGGGGTAGGTGAAGGCGACGTGGCGGAACCGCACGGACGCGGCGTCGGCCGGCACCTCGACCGCGTCCGGCTTCTCCTTGATCAGCGAGGGCAGGTCGAGGACCTCGAAGACGCGGTCGAAGCTGACCAGCGCGGTCATCACGTCGATGCGTACGTTGGAGAGCGCCTGCAGCGGCCCCAGCAGCCTCACCAGGAGCAGACCGAGCGCGGTCAGGGTGCCGAGCGTGACGTCGCCGCGGATCACCATCCAGCCGCCGAAGCCGTAGACCAGCGCGGTCGCCAGCGCCGGCACCATCTGCATGGTCGCCCCGAACAGACGGGTCAGCAGCGCGATCCGGATCCCCAGGCGGCGTACGACATCGGCACGCTGCGCGAACGCCGCATCCTCCTCCTCACGACGGCCGAAGAGCTTGAGCAGCAGGGCGCCACCGACGTTGAACCGCTCGGTCATCGTCGTCGCCAGCGCCGCGTTGCCGTCCATCTGCTCGCGGGTCAGCCCGGCCAGCCGGCGCCCGACCCAGCGCGAGGTCAGGAACAGGATCGGGAACAGCGCGACGCACATCAGCGTCACCTGCCAGGAGAGCACCAGCATCGCCGCGCCGACCACGAAGACCGAGATCAGGTTGGAGACGCTGTTGGACAGCGTCGAGGTGAACGCCCGCTGGGCGCCGAGCACGTCGGTGTTGAGGCGGCTCACCAGCGCACCGGTCTGGGCGCGGGTGAAGAAGGCCAGCGACTGGCGCTGGACATGGCCGAAGACCTGGGTGCGCAGGTCGAAGATGAGGCCTTCACCGATCCGTGTCGAGAGCCAGCCCGAGACCACCCCGAAAGCCATGTCGACCACCGCCACCAGCGCCATCGCCGCGGCCAGCCAGATCACGAGCGAGAGGTTCTTGGCGAGCACGCCGTCGTCGATGAGGCGCTGGGTCAGCAGCGGGGTGACCACCACGAGCGCGGCGTCGAAGACGGTGAACAGCAGGAACGCACTGATCAGAGCCCGGTGGGGTCCGGCGTAGGAGATGACGCGCTTGACGGTGCCCTTCGGCAACCCTCGTTGGAGCACGGTGCGGTCGGCGCGCAGGTTGCGCATGATCCCGCCGCCGCCCATCGCCCCGCCGGTCGCACCGAAGCCTGGACCCATTTGTGACACCCCGACACCTTAGTCGCCCGGACGCGTACGGCCGCTTCCAGGACCATCGTCGAAATATGGTCAAAATCACCTGGATCAGGTGACCAAGCGCTCTGTTGGTGGTATGAAGTGGTGCGCGTGTGTGCGCCGGTCTCCGGGGGCTGGATCAGGAATCGTCCCCCCTGTCCTGACCCGCGGGTTCATGCCTGACTGTTCACCCCCACACCAGGTGCCCGACATGACCCGACCACTCCTGGCCCGACTCCACCGAGCCGGTCCATGGTTCTGCAGTACCGCGATCCTTCTCTTCGTCGCGCTCTCCCCCGTCATCTTCGTCACCGCCTCCGGTGACCAGTGGATCTGGCGCTGGATCCTCGCCGGCGTACCCGTCGTCGCCCTCACCCTCTGGCTCACCGCGATGGCCTACGATCGCGCCCCCGCCGAATCGGTAGAAGTGGCGGCCGAATCGGTAGAAGTGGACGACGAGTCCGCTGTTGTTGCGGCCGAGTCCGTAGATATGGACGACGAAACGACAGTTTCGTCCCCCACAAGTGCGGACTCGGGCCCCACAACTGAGGACTCGGCCCCCATAAGTACGGACTCGGCTGGGGTGGCCGGACGGGGTGGCGACGCCGGGATGCGGGTGGCGGTGCTGTCGCTGTCGCGCAAGGTGCAGGCGTCGGCGCACCGGATCCAGGAGGAGTCGACGCGGATGGTGGCGAAGTTCCCGGCCGAGCCGGACGTGCTCGAGGCCGGGATGCGGGTCGACCACGCGGCGGCGCAGCAGGCGCGGCTGGCGCAGAGCATCGCCACGCTGTGCGGGGAGCAGCCCGGCCAGCACTGGCGCGACCCGCTCGCGATCGCCGACGTCGTACGCGGCGCGGCCGGCCGGATCACCGCCTACCGCCGCGTCCGGGTGGAGGGCGACCCTCCGGTCGCGGTCCAGGGGGCGTACGTCGAGCCCCTGATCCACCTCGTCGCCGAGCTCCTTGCCAACGCGACCCAGTCCTCACCGCCCGCGACCGAGGTGCTGGTCACCATCCGGTCCGTACGCCGCGGGGCGGCCCTGGAGATCGACGACGCGGGGGTCGGCATGGACGAGACCAACCTCGCCTGGATGCGTGAGATCGCCTCCGGCACCCGGCAGGTGCGCCTGCAGGACCTCGGCGAGATCCCGCAGACCGGCCTCGCGGTGGTCGGCACCTACGTCCGCCGCCACGGGTTCCGGGTCGACCTGACCGAGTCGGTCCACGGTGGCCTGCGGGTCGCCGTGCTCGTCCCCGAGGCGATGACCACCCCGCTGAGCCCCCCGACGGTCGAGGCGGAGCCGCGTACGCCGGTCTCGACCCCCATGCCCGCCTCGCTCCTGGCCCAGGCCCCGAAGGCGCCGCCGGCGTCGACGACGCCCGCCTGGCCGGTCCATGCCGCCGCGAAGGCCCCCGATCCTCTCGCCGGCCTCGACAAGCGGGAGCCGTCGCTGTTCACCTCCGACGGCCTGCCCCAGCGCCGCTCGAAGCGCGGCCAGCGCTTCGCGACCGGACAGCAACCGGTCGGCCGGGTCGTCCCGCCCCGCCCGGAGCCGACGGCCGAGCAGGCCGGCGCGTGGATGAGCAGCTTCCTCAGTGCCCCGGCCACACCCGCGACCGGCACGACCATCCCCCACCAGGCCGTCGATCCCACCGACGGCAGCACCGCCGCGGAGACCGATTCCGCACCCGAGAACCACTGGAGGAACCATGACCGATGAGAACAGCTGGATGCTGGAGCTGGTCGCGGGAGTACGCGGCGTACGTCATGTCGTGGTCCTCTCCGCCGACGGGCTCGTCCGGGTCCGCACGAGCCACACCCCGCGCGAGGAGGCCGACAAGCTGGCCGCGGCGTGCGCCGGGCTGACCTCGCTCGGCCACGGGATCAGCCGCCAGTTCGGCGTCGACGCCCACCCCCGCCAGGTGATGGTCGAGTTCAACGGCGGCTTCCTGTTCATCCGTGGCGCCGGTGACGGCTCCCGGCTCGCGGTGGTCACCGAGATGAGCATCGACCCGGCGCTGGTCGCCCAGCAGATGCAGGCGACCGTGCTGATGATCGGGGAGCGCGCGATGAGCACCCCGAGACGCTCGATCTGAGCCGATGCCCGACGTGCCTGACGACTACGTCGACCACCCGATCCGGTCCTACGTCCGGACCGGCGGTCGCGTCCGCCCGACCCACCGGCTGACCCCAGCGACGCTCCTGATCGGCCACACCAGCCCGTCGGCCACACCGGCGTCGGTGGGCCGCCAGGAGCGCGAGGTCCTCTCCCAGTGCCTCGGCGTGATCTCGATGGCGGAGATGGCCGTCCACCTCGGCCAGCCGGTCAGCGTCCTCGCGGTGATCGCCTCGGACATGATCGACGCCGGCCTGATCGGCGTACGCCCCGACAGCGACACCGCCGCCGGCCCCTCCCGTGAAACCCTCCAGAAGGTGCTGCATGCTCTCAACCACCTCTGACAACCACTATCTGGCCCCCACGGTCGTCGAGTCGGTCAAGATCCTGGTCGTCGGCTCCTTCGGGGTCGGCAAGACCACGCTGATCGGCGCGGTCAGCGAGATCGAGCCGCTGCGCACCGAGGAGTCGATCACCCAGGCCAGCGAGGGGATCGACTCGGTCGAGGCGACGCCGGAGAAGTCGACGACCACGGTCGCGATGGACTTCGGCCGGATCACGCTGACCGACGAGATCGCGCTCTACCTGTTCGGCACCCCGGGGCAGCGCCGCTTCTGGGACCTGTGGTCCGGCCTCGCCGAGGGAGCCGCCGGCGCCCTGGTCCTGGTCGACACCCGCCGCATCGAGGACTCCTTCGAGGTGCTGGACCAGCTCGAGACGCGTACGTCGCTGCCCTTCGTCGTCGCGATCAACCAGTTCCCCGGCGCGCCGAACTACGAGCCCGACCAGATCCGCACGGCGCTCGACCTCGACGACGAGACCCCGATCGTGGTGTGCAACGCCAAGAACCGCAACGCCTGCGTCCGAGCGCTCGCCGCGCTCGTGCGCCACGCCCTCAAGACCCACTGACCCCGCAGCCCAGACCCAGACGAACAGGCCCCGCGATGACCCCGACCCGCACCGTACGTCTCGCCGACCTCACCGACCTCGTCCAGGCGCCCGACACCGTCGGGCCCCGGGCGCGGGAGGTGCACGCCCGGCTCCGGGCCGAGTGGGGTCCGGTGGCCCCTGGCGAGCTCTCCCCCGGCGTACGCCTCTGGTTCGCGATGGGCTACGCCGAGTTCAGCGAGGTCATCCGCAACGAGGAGGTCTTCTCCCGCAACGGCGACAACTGGAGCGCGGTGCAGGAGGGCAAGATCCTGCCGGACATGCCGATCTACCCGTTCGTGACGACCCGGCAGAACTCCTTCCACAACGACGGCGAGCTGCGCCGGCGGCTGCGCTCGCCCGTCGACCGTGCCCTGTCCCGGGTCGACGAGCACGGCTACGCCGCGCAGGTACGCAGCATCTGCAACGATCTCGTCGACGACATGCTCGAGCGCGGCGAGGCCGACCTGGTCCAGGACTACGCCGTGCTGATCCCGCTCCTCTCGGTCGCCGCGATGTTCGGCATGGGCCCCGAGGTCGGCGACTCGATGCGCAAGGCCGCGCACAAGGTCCTGGGCGGTGGGCAGCTCGCCCAGGAGGGCGTCATCGAGCTCGCCGTCGAGATCGTCGACCACATCGCCAGGCGCCGGATCGATCCGAGCGACGACCTGACCTCGCACCTGATCGACGACCCCGGTCTCTGGGACGACAACGAGGTCATGGAGGCGATGATCGTGATGATCATCGCCGGCAACGAGCTGACCATCGCGACGATCACCCAGACGCTGCTGCTGATGCTCTCCGACGAGCGCTTCGCGGGCCGGCTGCGTGGCGGCCGTCTCGGCGTCGACCAGGCGATCGAGGAGGTGATGTGGCGTGACCCGCCCTGCTACAACATCACCCCGCGCTTCGCGCTGCGCGACGTCGAGCTCGGCGGTCAGCTGATCCGGAAGGGCGACGCGGTGGTGCCATGCATCGCCGCGGCCAACCTCGACCCGCTGATGACCGGCGGCGACCCGTGGGTCGAGATCGGCAACCGGGCCCACATGTCGTGGAGCGCCGGCCCGCACTCCTGCCCGGCCCAGCGGCCGGGCACGATCATCGTCCAGGCGGCCGTACGCACCGTCCTGGAGCGCCTCCCCGAGGTCACCCTCGCGGTGCCGGCCGACCAGGTCGAGCGCAACACCGACTCGCTCTCCTACCGCTACCCGACCTCGATGCCGGTCAGGTTCGTGCGGACGTTGAGCTAGGCGAGCGAGACCAGGTCGGCGTACTCCTCGTTCCAGAGGTCCTCGACACCGTCGGGGAGGATGAGCACCTTGTCGGGCTCCAGCGCGTGCACGGCGCCCTCGTCGTGGGTGACCAGCACGATCGCGCCCTCGTAGCGGCGGATCGCGTTGAGCACCTCCTCGCGGGAGGCCGGGTCGAGGTTGTTGGTGGGCTCGTCGAGCAGGAGCACGTTGGCCGCGGAGACGACCAGGGAGGCCAGCGCCAGCCGGGTCTTCTCCCCACCGGAGAGCACCCCGGCGGGCTTGTGCACGTCGTCACCGGTGAAGAGGAACGCACCGAGCACGGTGCGGGCCTCGGTGTCGGTGAGCTGCGGCGCCGCGGACTGCATGTTCTCCAGCACCGACCGCTTGGTGTCGAGGGTCTCGTGCTCCTGGGCGTAGTAGCCGATCTTGAGGCCGTGACCGGGCACGACGCGACCGGTGTCGGGCTCGTCGACCCCGGCCAGGATGCGCAGCATCGTGGTCTTCCCGGCGCCGTTGAGCCCGAGGATGACCACCCGGGTCCCCCGGTCGATGGCCAGGTCGACGGCGGTGAAGACCTCCAGGGCGCCGTAGGACTTGGACAGGTCGTTGGCGGTGAGCGGGGTCTTGCCGGACGGCGCCGGCGAGGGGAACTTGATCGCGGCGACCTTCTCCTGCTGCCGCTCGCCCTCGACGCCCTCCATCAGCTTCTCGGCGCGCTTGAGCATCTGCTGCGCGGCGGTCGCCTTGGTGGCCTTGGCCCGCATCTTGTTGGCCTGGTCGGTGAGCGTCTTGGCCTTGTTCTGCGCGTTCATCAGCTCACGCTTGCGCCGGGCCTCGTCGGTCTCGCGCTGGGTCAGGTACTGCTTCCACGGCATGTTGTAGATGTCGATCACCTCGCGATTGGCGTCGAGGTGGAAGACCTTGTTGACCGTCTGGGCGAGCAGGTCGTTGTCGTGGGAGATCACGATGAAGCCGCCCTTGTAGGACTTCATCCAGTCGCGCAGCCAGATGATCGAGTCGGCGTCGAGGTGGTTGGTCGGCTCGTCGAGGATCAGCACCTCGGCGCTGGAGAACAGGATGCGTGCCAGCTCGACACGCCGCCGCTGGCCGCCCGAGAGCGTCTTGAGCGGCTGGGTCATGATCCGGTCGGGGATGCCGAGCGACTGGGCGATCTGCAGGGCTTCCGTCTCGGCCGCGTAGCCACCGCCGGCGTCGAGCTCGTCGTGAGCGCGCTGGTAGCGCTTCATCGCCTTCTCGCGCACGTTCGGGTCGTCGGAGCCCATCTCCTCCTCGGCGATGCGCATGCGGCGTACGGCATCGTCGAGCCCGCGGGCCGACAGGATGCGGTCCTTCGCGATCACCTCGGGGTCGCCGACCCGCGGATCCTGGGGCAGGTAGCCGATCTCACCGGTGTTGGACACCGTTCCGGAGGCAGGCAGATGGTCGCCGGCGAGCACCTTCGTCAGGGTCGTCTTCCCGGCGCCGTTACGGCCCACGAGCCCGACCTTGTCGCCGGGTCCGACTCGGAAAGTGACGTTCTCCATCAAAAGTCTGGCGCCGACGCGGACTTCTAGGTCATGGGCAGTGATCATTACCGTCACTAGTGTATGGGCGGGGCACTCGGCTCCACACATCACCACCTCCAGGGGGACAAGATGCGGTTCAACCCGAAGGCCAGACTCGACACCAGCCGGACCTCCGGCGGCGGTGGCGGTGGCGGGTTCGGCGGAGGTGGCGCCCGCATCCCGATCCCCGGTGGCAAGGCGAGCGGCGGGATCGGCACCGTCATCGTGCTGCTGGTCTTCTTCCTCATCACCCAGTGCACCGGCGTCGGCCCCCAGGTCCTCGGTGACGGCGGCGGCTCGACCTCGGTCGGCACCGGCACCTTCGGCGGCCTCCAGGCGGCCGAGGGCGGGGAGACCGGCGACTTCGGTTCCTGCCGGACCGGCGAGGACGCCAACAACGACGAGAACTGCGCGTTCGTCGCGCTGGAGAACTCGCTGACCGGCTACTGGGACTCCCAGCCCGACCTCTCCGGCCGGTTCCAGCCCGAGCAGTCGGTGGTGATCTTCGCCGACCAGGTCCAGACCGGTGGCTGCGGCTCCGCGTCGAGCTCCGTCGGACCGTTCTACTGCCCGGCCGACCAGACCATCTACCTCGACCCGACCTTCTTCGACTCGATCTTCGAGCAGCTCGGCGGTCAGGACACCACCTTCGTACGCGCCTACGTGCTCGCCCACGAGTACGGTCACCACATCCAGAACCTGCTCGGCACCATGGGACAGGTCCGCACCCAGCAGGGCCCCGACTCCGACGCCGTCCGCCTGGAGCTGCAGGCCGACTGCTACGCCGGGATGTGGACGGCTGCCGCGGAGAGCGACGAGTTCATCGAGGACATCACCGAGCAGGACATCTCGGAGGGCATCTCCGCCGCCAAGACCGTCGGCGACGACCACATCCAGTCCAGGACCACCGGCCGCGTGGACACCTCGCAGTACACCCACGGCTCCTCCGAGCAGCGGATCGCCTGGTTCAAGAAGGGCATGACCACCCCCGACTCGATCAAGGGCTGCGACACGTTCAAGGCGCGGGATCTCGACAACCCGTAGCCCTCGCCGGTCACATCTCGAGCAGCGCCTCCACCAGCGGCGCCTGCTTCTGCAGAGTCCGCAGATGCGGCGCGACCGCCGGATGGCGGAACTTCGCGAGCAGCGGGCCCTCGCCGGGCGTGACCCGGCTCAGCGCCCACTCGGCCCGGCTCAGCGCGGTGTAGACCGCGCTGATCTGGGCCCCGAGGGTCACCTGCTCGCGGGTCGCGATGCCGGGCGGCAATCCCAGGACGTACGCCTCCAGCAACGGCTCGAACGACTCCCGGGCGTGCAGCAGGTAGAGCCCGAGATCCCCGCCGACGGGACCCAGGCCGAGGCTCGACCAGTCGATCGCGATCAGCCGCTCGCCGTCGCCGGTGCGGCCGAGGAGGTTCTGGGGCGCGGGGTCGCCGTGCTGGGCGACCTGGGGAAGCCCGTCGAGGAGATCGGTGAAGCGACCGCGCCGCTCCCAGAGGGTGTGGGCGATGTCCGCGGCGGTCGTACGCATCATGGTCGGCCAGCCGCCGTTGTACTCCACCCGCGCCATCCGGTCGCGGAACTGGTCGCGCGCCAGCCAGCGCGCCTCGCCGAGGTCCGCACCGGCGAATCGACCCATCGAGAGGGCCGCGAAGAGACCCGAGTTGGCGGCGTCCTCGACCCATTCGGTGGTCAGGGTGATGCCCTCGTCGTCCTCGGCGACGCTCGTGCGGGCGGAGATCATGCCCGGGGTGTCGTCGACCAGCCCGGTGGTGGCGACGTCCGCCGCCCGCCGCCAGTAGGCGAAGTGTCGCCGCCGGCTCAGCTCGACCGGGTCGTACGTCCCCGGGCGACCGATCCGCTTGACCACGACCGGCTCCTCGCCCACGGCGGTGCGCCAGACCCCCAGCGTGGAGGGTCCGGTGCCTCCGGGAAGGACGAGCCACCCGGGGTCGGGTTGCCACATGCTTGCCAAAGTAGCGCATCCTCGCAGGTCGTGACCGTATTCGCCGCCGGGATGCCACGACGGCGTGATCGGGCCGATATCGTTGAGCCGATGTCCGAGACTGACTACTGCGAGCTGTGTGACCTGCCGAAGTCACAGTGCATCCACGGCCGGCCCCCGGCCCCGCCCGCTCCGGCTCCGGTGCGGAACCCTGCGACCCGGGTCCGCAAGACCACGACGAGCTCGACGGCCTCCGCCCCGAAGGTCGTCACCAAGTCCGCTCCGCGCAAGTGGACCCCACCTGCCGCCTTCGCGCCGCTCATCCTCGAGATCCTCGAGGCCTCCGGCGGTTCGATGACGGCCGACGCCGTCCTCGACGAGCTCGAGAGCCAGCTGGCCGACCAGCTCCTGCCGGGCGACTTCGAGACCACCCCGGAAGGCGAGCTCCGCTGGCGCTACGCGGCCCGCCGCGCCCGTCAGACGCTCCTGAGCGACGGCTCGATGATCAAGGGTTCACCGGGAGTCTGGCAGCTCGCCTGACGCCGAGGCGTCAGCCGTCGGCGTTGAGGACCTCGATCCGCACCTTCTGCGCGTCCTCGATCGCCTGATCGAGCACCGCGCGGTTGGGGTCCTGCACGGCCAGCCACGGTCCGGCGACGGTGAGCGGCCGCAGCCGTCGGTCCTCGAGCACGTCGTCGACGCCGCCGTGGTCACCGCCGGTGACGAGCGGGCCGCTCAGCCCGTCGAGGATCCGTGCGGCGTGCTCGGCCGCCGCCTCGTAGGCCGCACTTGCCTGGTTCGCCCGGCGCCTGGCGAAGCGCTGCTGGCTCCAGCCGCCGGCCTTGGTCTTCCCCTGGACGTGGCGGCGGCCGATCTTGTGGTCGGCGATCTCGGCGCCGTTCATCCGGGCGATCGCGAAGCCGCCCTTGCGGACCAGCAGGATGCCCCAGTCCTGCGGGGCCGCCGAGGCGGCGATGAACGCCTCGACCTCGGCCGGCCCGGCGTACGTCTTCTCGAACGGCAGCGCTGCGATGAACGAGGACCCGTCGGCCGCGGCACCGGTCAGTGCACCCGAGTCGACCGCGAGCCGGGTCTCGCCGTGACGTGCCGCGAAGTTGTCGACCCAGCGCTGGATCCGAGCGACCGGGACGGCGACGTTGGGCATGGCCGTACGTTACCGTCCCGGTCGACAGGGAGCCGATCAGTCGGCCCGGATCAGTTGGTGATGACGAGCTCGACGCGTCGGTTGCCCGGGTCCGGCTTGCCGGGGACGATCGGCCGGGTCTCGCCGTAGCCCTTCGAGGTGAGCCGGTCCGCCTCGACACCCAGGCCCACCAGCGTGTCCAGGACCCGCTTGGCCCGGCGTTCGCTCAGGTCCTGGGTGTGCGCGAGCATCCCGGTGATGTCGGCGTGCCCTTCGATCCGCACCGTGACGTCCGGGTGCTCGGTCAGCGTCGCCGCCAGCGCCTTGACCACGCCGAGCCCGTCGCCGGTCAGCACGTCGCTGTTGTGCTCGAAGCCGATCGACCGGAACCTGTCCAGCTCGGCCTGCGCCGCCTCGCGCTCCTCCGTGGTCGGCGTCGGCGACGCTTCCGCCGTGACGGCCGGCTCCGACGGCTCGGGCTCCGTGGTCGCCTCGGCCTCGCTGTCGCCGCCCACTGCGTCCGTGCCGCTCCGGTCCTCACCGGTGACCGCACCATCCGGGCCGAAGGCCTGGACGACGCGTACGCCAGTGACGTCCTCGACGAGCGCGCCGGCCTCGACCGCGGCAGCCTCGGTCTTCGCGGTGACCTCGCCGTCGCGCCCGGTGAAGGCGACCTCCACGTCGTCGAGCCCGGCCTCGGACAGGGCGGCGGCCGCCTTGTCTGTCAGCTTGTCCTCGATCCGCTCGCGGAAGACCGTGTCCTGGACCGCGGTGAGCCCGCCGAGCAGGACGATGCCGACGATGACGGGCAGGACGATCCGGCGCAGCCTCATGCCTTCGCCCCGGAGGCGTCGTCCTCAGCGGCTTCGACAGCGGCGACCTCGGCCGCGTCCTCGGCCAGCGCCTCGGCCTTGTCCTCGGCGTCGGTGATCTCGTCGACGTCGGCGAAGTCGACCTTCTCGTTGAACTTCACGCTGCGGTCCTGACCGCCGACCAGATAGTCCTGGAACTCCTTCAGACCGTCCTCGTCGCCTTCGGCCAGGAGCTGCGCCTGCCGCGCCCACGAGCTCGCCGACGGAGCGAACCGCACGCCCTCCGCCTTGATCGCCGCACGCAGCTCGTCCTCCGTGGCCGCGGCGACACGGGCGTACGTCACATAGCCCTGCGCCTTCAGCGCTGCGTCGATCTTTGGGCCGATGCCCTCGATCCGCTTGAGGTCCTGCGGCTCCGGCTCCGGCTCCTGCTCAGCCGCCTCGCGTGCGACCGACTCCGCCTCGGCGACGACCGCGGCCTCGGCAGCGGCCTCGACCTCAGGCTCGACCTCGGCCGCCGGCTCGAGCTCAGGTTCCGGCTCAGAAGCCACCGCGTCCTCGGACTCGGCTCGAGCAACAGGGACGGCAGCAGCCTCGACCTCAGGCTCGACCTCCGACTCCGAGGTGGTGTCGGCCTCCGGCGCCGCGGCCGCCGACTCCTCGACGACGGTGCGCTTGCCACGGCGGCCCCAGATCAGCCAGCCGACGAGCAGTCCGATCGCGAACGCGACCAGGATGAATACCAAGCTCTGGGCGATGAACCAGCCCATGAGGAACCTCCAGATGACTTGCGGTGTGTGAGAGAGAACCGGCCTCTGGCACCAACGACGGGCGCACGGGAACGGACCACCGCAAGTCGCCCCGCAGACCGCCGAACTCGGCCGAACGCGCGGACGCTCCCACATGTCCGCACGGCATGGAAAGACCCGCCGCGCGATGGCTACCGATCCGTTGCCGAACTGTCGGTCAGACCAGGACGAACGGCCACGAAAATGTCCCTCACAGCCGGCGCAGCAGGCGTTCCGGCGCGATCTGCCGGTAGGCGTCCTCACAGACCTCGGCGACCTCGGCCCAGTCGACGTCACCGTCGAGCCGCATGCCGATCCAGCCGCGCCCACCGACGTAGGGAGGCACGAAGAACCGCTCGGGATCGTCGCCGACGACCTCGTCCTGCACCCCCGCCGCCGCGGCCGCCCACAGGTGCGGCTCGTCGCGCCCGTGGTGGCCCTGTGGCCACAGCATCACGAACTGCTTCTTCACGAAGAACCCGGGCGCGCCGTGGGTGGCCCGCTCGGCGCTCTCCGGGAACCCGAGGCAGATCGCTCGGACCCGGTCGGTCAGCTCCTGCGGCGACATCCGGCTGGGTTCATTCGGGCTTCGGCCAGATGAGCTCGAAGCGCTCGAGGACGACGGGCATGTCCTCGGCGAAGCCGCGGTCGTGGCCGGCCTCCTCGGAGAAGAAGCGCCGGTGGACCTCGCGCCAGTGCTCCAGCGAGCCGTCGCCCTCGCCCTCGGCGCGAGCGTGCTCCTCGGAGACCTCGTCGAACGGCACCACCTCGACCGCGGTGGTCACGACCAGAGCCCGCGGGTGACCGGCACCGTCGAGGACGATGCCGAGGGTGCCGACGGTCGGGATGGGCTCCTCGGCGGCCTCGTAGTCCCACATCGCCGAGGCGGTCGCGGTCTTCACGCCCTCCAGGACGAGCTCGAGGAGCTCGTTGGACTGCTCCGGCGTGCCTCCGAAGGCCCAGGCCGGGGGCTGCAGCGCCTCCAGCGGCGAGGCACCGAAGTAGCCGGGGGCGGCGCTGAGGTGGGCGTGGTGCTTGACGTCCTCCCAGAACGCGGCGATGTCGGCCTCCTGCTGGGAGTCGAAGTCAGGGGCCTCGGGCGCAGGGGTCACGTCGTCGCTCATAGGCGTCACTCAACCACAAGTCGGGTCTAGCCGTGCCGGGACTCGGCCGACGTACGCGGCGCGTCCGACCGGGCCGTGACCAGGCGGGCCTCGACGCGCCAGCCCAGCTCGGCGTAGAGAGCCTCGCCCATCTCGCTGGCGACCAGGAGGCCGTGGACCGCACCGGCCTCCCGTGCGGCCGCGACCAGCAGGCTCATCACCGCGCCGCCCAGGCCGCGGCGCCGGTGGCCGGGATCGGTCTGGATGCGGTCGGCGACGGCGTCGGCGCCGATGACCGCGATCCGCCCGCCGGCCGCCACCGCCTCCGCGGCGTCGTCCGGGCGCACCGTCACCGCGATGACGCCGCCGTCACGCTCCATCTCGACGCGGTAGCCCTCGGGGAGCGGCCGGGACTCGTGGTCGGCGAGGCGGATAGACATCAGCGCCTCCTCGGCATCGGTCGCCGTCAACCCGACCTCTGCGAACCAGGGGCGTACGCCCGCAGGCGACTCGGTCACCACCGACAGCCATGCCTCGGGCGTGGCCCGGACCGTGTCGACGAGCTCGCCGAGCGTGTCCGCGTCGTCGGTCGCCACCCACTCGACCCGCCGCTCCGGCTCCCCCACCTCGACGCGTACGCCTCCGGGGACCGCCGCGGGACGCGGGAAGCCCCGCGAGTAGGCCCAGCCCCGCGCCCATCGCGCGACCAGCTCGGGGAGGTCCGCATTCTGCGCCGCGAGAGCGAGAGCGGCCTGCCGACCGCGGTACCACTCCCCCAGCACCGTCGCGACGAGCACGGCGACGGCCAGTCCGAACGCGAGCGGGTCGAGCGTGATCAGCCCGACCACCGCGATGCCCACCGCGGCGATGTAGCCGAACCAGATCCGACCGGGAGCCTCCACGTCCGCGGAGCCTACCCGGCCGGGTCCACCGGCCTGGGCCGACCGGCCGCAGTGCGCGGGCGGGTCAGGCCGCGGCCTCCTCGGTGGCGGGCTCGACCGCCGGCTTCGTCCCGGCGTACACGTCCCGGTCGATCTCGTCGGCACCGTGCGCGACGAGCAGGGCGACCATGGTGTCCCCGTTGACGTTGAGGAACGTACGCAGGATGCCGGTGAACCAGTCGACGGCGATGAGCAGTCCGGCGGCCTCGATGGGCAGGTCCAGCGAGGTGGCGAGGAAGATCGCGACGACCGGGAACCCGCCCGGCACGGTGATCGTGCCGATGTTGAGCAGCACCGCGAGCGCCATGCCGAGAGCGATGTCTCCGGGCGAGAGCGAGACACCGGAGGCCTGGGCGAGGAAGAGCACCACGAGCGTGTAGTTGAGGACCGCGCCGCACGAGCCCATCGTCATCCCCAGGCAGAGGGTGAAGTCCGCGACGCGCTTCGAGATGCCGAACTTCTCGACGGCGTTCTTCAGCACGGTCGGGAAGGTGACCGCCGACGACGTCGTGGTGATGGCGACGACGGTCTGCTCGGCGAGCTTCGCGGGCATGAGCAGCGGGTTCAGCCGGGTGACGGCGACGACCACGACGAGGTAGAGGGCGAAGATGATCACGACCCCGGCCAGCGTCGCCCCGAGGTAGGCGAGGGCCGTGGTGACGACCGCGAAGCCGACCCGGCCGGCGAGGTCGGCGAGGAGGCAGAAGACGCCGATCGGGGCCAGCAGCATGACGTACCTGATCATCAGCAGGACGATCGCCTGGACCTGCTCGAAGAAGGTGAGCACGACGGTCGGGCCGTTGAGGGCGGTGTAGCGGTTGAGCGCGAGGCCGAAGAGCAGGGCGAAGACGATGATCGGCACCATCGCTCCGCTGGCCATCGCCTCGACCACGTTGGTGGAGACGAAGCTGGTCACCGTCTGCTGCCAGCCGACCGCCGTCTCCGCGGCCGAGTCGGCCAGGGCCGGGTCGAGCTCGCCGTCGTAGCGCATCCCCGAGCCCGGCTGGATCAGCTCGGCCAGTCCCCAGCCGACGAAGGCCGCGACCACGGCGAAGCCCAGCATCCAGCCGAACGTCGCTCCGGCCAGCCTGCCGGCGCCTGCCCCGGTCATCGCGCCCGTCGCCACGATCACCGACGAGGCCACCAGCGGGACGATCGACATCTGGATCAGCCGGATGAAGATGTCACCGACGAACTTGAGGTTCGCCGCCCATTCCCCGGCCACCAGGCCGAAGACGATGCCGGCTATCGCACCGACGAGGATCAGGACGGCCGGGGACTTCAGGACCTTCATCGGGTCTCCTAAGCGTCGGGGAGGCGGTCCCCGGACGCTAACCAGGCCGCGTACGCAGCGGGTTAAGCCGCCGTCACCGGCACGTTTCCCGACAAACCAGTGGTCTCGCCGCCGCCCCGGTCAATAGCATGGGCGTCATGCGCGAGACGACCATCTGCACCTCCCTGGACCGCCCGGTCCGGGGCGTGGAGTTTGCGCGCCCGGAGCCGCATCAGACGTAGGTGCTCACCACACCCACCGGGCCGCTCCGATCGACGAGGAGCGGCCCTTTCTCATGTTCAGCAACAGTCACCAGGAGGTGAACGAGATGGAGATCATCACACTCTTCGGAGAGGGATTCAGCACCAAGACCTATGAGCTGACGCTGAAGCACCCGACTCCCCGGACCGACGAGTGGGCCTGCGTGGGCGAGGACCCGGAGCTCTTTCACCCCGAGGACCTCACCCAGCTCGCCGAGGCCCAGGAGGTCTGCGCGCGATGCCCGATGCGGCAGACCTGCCTCGACCTCGGCATCGACCGGCGGGAATGGGGCGTCTGGGGTGGTGTCCTGCTGGAGAGCGGCAGACCCCGGGACACCCCCAGGACCCCCGGACGGAAGCCCTACAAGCGAAGCCAGGAGGCGATCGCGCGCGCTCGCAGCGTTGCCTGAGTCGTCTGGCGTCCTCGTGACACACCGCCGAGTCGGCTCGTCATGACGAGCCGACTCGGCGGGCTAGCGCGTCAGAACGCGCCGGCTCGGCCTCAGGCCAGCACGGTCTCCAGGGCGACCGTGTCGATCCCGACGGCCTCGCCCACCGGGGCGTTGGTCAGCTCACCGGCATGGGTGTTGAGACCCTTCGCGAGTGCGGCGTCCTCACGCAGTGCCTGGGCCCAGCCCTTGTTCGCCAGCGCGACCGCGTAGGGCATGGTCGCGTTGGTCAGCGCATAGGTCGAGGTGTTCGGCACCGCACCGGGCATGTTCGCCACGCAGTAGAACGTCGAGTTGTGGACCTGATACGTCGGGTCGGCGTGGGTGGTGGCGTGGGAGTCCTCGAAACAACCACCCTGGTCGATCGCGATATCAACCAGCACCGAACCCGGCTTCATCCGCGAGACCAGATCGTTGCTGACCAGCTTCGGCGCGGCCGCGCCGGGGATCAGCACGGCGCCGATGACGAGGTCGGCCTGGAGCACCTGCTCCTCGAGCACGAGCTTGTTGGAGGCGAGACCGTGGACCTGGTTGGAGTAACGCCAAAACGACATCCGCAGCTTCTCCAGATCGGTATCCAGCAACGTCACATCCGCGCCCATCCCGAGGGCGATGTTGGCCGCGTTCTGCCCCGAGACACCAGCACCGATGATCACGACCTTGGCATTGGCCACACCACCGACACCACCCATCAACACACCCCGACCACCCTGAGCCTTCATCAAGTTGTAGGCACCCACCTGCGGTGCGAGGCAGCCGGCGACCTCCGACATCGGGTACAGCAGCGGCAGCGCCCGGTTCGGCAGCTCGACCGTCTCGTAGGCGATCGCGGTGACCTTCTTCGCCAACAACTCCTGCGTCAACGGCTTGTCCGCAGCCAGGTGCAGGTAGGTGAACAGCGTCAGACCCTCCCGCAGACGGTGATACTCCTCCGCGACCGGCTCCTTGACCTTCAACACCAACTCGGCGTTGCCCCAGGTCTCATCCGCATCCCCCAGGATCTTCGCGCCCACCGCGGCGTACTCACCATCCGAGATCGACGAGCCCACACCAGCACCGGACTCGACGAAGACCTCATGGCCGTTGGCCACCAGTTCGTGAACACCCGAAGGGGTGATCGCCACCCGGTACTCGTGGTTCTTGACTTCCTTGGGAACGCCGATTCTCATGGCTCAACTCTGAACATGATGTTCGGTCCAGCGCCAGAGATTCGCTGATAATTCTCTAGGATCGGCGTATGACATCGCGATCTTCGGAATCCGGCCGGATCCACGCGGGCCGATCGAACAATGTTCGGGCACCGCGCAGCGGGTTGGAGCGGCGGACGGTCGAGCGTCCGCCGCTGGACGACATCGACCACATCCTGCTGGAGGAGCTCTCGATCGATGCTCGGATCCCGAACAACGCACTCGCGGCGAAGGCCGGCATCGCCCCCTCGACCTGTCTGACGCGGATCCGAGCGCTACGCGAGCGTGGCGTGATCCGCGGCTTTCACGCCGACATCGACCCAGCACTGGCCGGCCGGCCGCTCCAGGCGATGGTGGCGGTACGGATCCAGCCGAACGCGAGGAGCCGGCTCGACCCGTTCCTCTGGGATCTCTCGGAGCTGCCGGGAGTGCTCAACGCGTTCCTGCTCGGCGGCACCTATGACTTCTTCGTCCACGTCGCCGCACCGGACTCCACAGCGCTCAACGCCTTCGTGGTCGAGCACCTGAGCAGCAACCCGGATGTCGCCCTCACCGAGACGAGCCTGATCTTCCAGCACGCCCGCTCACCGCGCTTCGCGTGAGCGTCCACGTGCGGGACTCACCCTGGGTGGGCATGATCTGCCGAACCGGGTCGATCGCGCCTCCGAGCAGACCGTCCACGGAGGCGATCTCGATGACCGGGCCGTCGACGACGACGCGTACCGATCCCTCGGTCCACGGCATCCGGGCGCTCTTCTGGCCCGGGCGATCGAGCCGGAGGACGCCGTCGCGGACCGACACGACGGCACTCTCCGCCTCTTGGGACCTGAGGACCAGGAGGTCGCCGTCAGGCGCCGGATCCCACATGACGTCGTACGCGGTCGCGGTCGCCCCGTCCTCGCTGCGGCGGTCGTCGAGGTCCGGGTGGGGCTCCGCAACCAGCCGGTCCCCTCGGATCGAGAGGAGATGGGGAAGGCTCAGGCAGCTGGCCCAGCCCTCGGCTGGATCACTCACCCCGCGCATCCAGAACATCAGGCAGTGACGGCCCTGCCGGTCGCGGAAGAACGACGGGGCGTAGTAGCTGTCACCGAAGCTGAGCTGGCCCCAGGTGTCCGCCACGAAGCGCCCGTCGGCGAGCTGCCCGATCCCGTAGCCGGCGTGGTGCAGGACGTCGTCGTCCCAGATGGAGCTCACCATCACCCAGCGGCCCTCGATCTCGAAGAACTGGGGACACTCCCACAGCGCGCCCGTCCAGACCGGGTCGGTCTCGCCGGTCGACCGTGACACCGCGACCCCGTCGTAGGTCCATTGGTCGAGGTCGGCCGACGTATAGGTGAGTGCCATGGCCAGGCCGGTGCTGTCGGCCGCACCCACGAACATCCGCCAGCCGTCGCCGTCGCGCATCACGAACGGGTCCCGGTAGGCGATCAGGTCGAGATCGTCAGGAGCCTCGATCAGTACGTCGCCCTTGACCCATGCCGTCCAGGAGCCGTCCTCGGGAGTGGCCGCCCTGATCCGGCCGATGCCGATGCCCGGCTGGACCACCGAGGTGTAGAGGATGCGCGCCGATCCGTCGTCGTCGCGGACCAGGCTCCCGGTCCAGATGCCGTCGTCGCCCTCGCCCGGTGCGATCGCGACCGGACGATGCTCCCACGCGAGCAGGTCGTCGCCGACGGCGTGCCCCCAGTGACAGTTCGGCGCCCAGACCATGCTGCCCGGGACGTACTGGTGGAAGAGGTGGTAGACGCCGTCGTGGAACGTGATGCCGTGCGGGTCGTTGATCCAGCCGGACGCCGCGGTGAAGTGGAGGGTCGGTCGCACGTCAGTTCCGCCCGTCGTACTCGCGCCGGATCTCACGAGCCTGATCGCGGTTGCCCTGCTCCCAGGCGTCGACCTCGATCCGGCGCTCCTCACGCAGCGCGTCCCGCTTCGCGACGAACGCCGCCATCCTCTCGGCCGCGGCCTCGCGGGCCGCCCGCTGGTCGGCGTTCAGCGGAGGGAGCGGGACCTCGATGACGCGGTCGACCGGACGGAGAGGAAGCCGGTCCTCGACCTCGGGCACGGTCAGGACGGGCGACGGAAGCGTCTGGTACCAGTACGCCGTCGAGGACCAGTCGTCGGAGAGGTGGTTGCCGTGACCGTGCTCGAAGGTCACCTTGATCCGCTTCTCGAAGCGGATCGGGTCGACGATGTGGAAGCGATAGCTGTGGTGGAACCCGGGGACGTCCTCCTCGTGCACGATCGTCCCGTTGAAGTTGTACGCGTTGTGCTGCATGCCCCAGGCGTGACCGAAGTAGTCCTCCATGCCGGTGCCGTGGAGGCTGGGCGGCCAGGTGTCGTCGTCGATGAAGATCATGTCGTCGCCCTCGCCCCACCACGATCCCTGGAAGTGGCGCACCGCGACGTTGCAGCCCACGTAGTGGCCGCGCCCGGTCGTCTCGAGCGCGACGTAGTTGTCGGCGCCGGTGAGGTTGGGGATGGTCGTCTCGATGCTGTTCGCCTGGAGGTCGGGTCCCCAGCCCACGTTGGGCAGCGAGCGCCGCCAGTGGGCGTGGAAGTACACGGTGTCGTCGGGAAGCGGGTCCGGCGAGAGCTCGTAGTCGATGTAGAAGTACTGCAGGTAGGGGATGTCGTTCTGGTTCTCGACGACCACGCGGGCGCGGTGCGCGAACGGCATCCGGAAGTAGCTGTTGAACGCGGCGCTGCCGCCGAACGTGTGCAGCTCGGCCTCCTTCGCGGACACCGAGAGGGGCAACGAGTCATAGCTGCCGCTGAGCGAGTTCATCAGCCCGAAGAAGTCGCCGAGCGGTGCGATGACGCTCGGCGTCTCCTGGTCGTCCCAGTAGATCTTCAGCAGGATCTTCCGGTAGTAGTCGGGATCCACGACCTCCCAGCTGACGCCGAGGGCGTTGTGGATCTCGAGCATCGGCACGCCGACCACCTCGGGGGCGATCTGTCCCGGCCCGGGCTGGATCCGGCAGGACTGCGTCATCCAGATGTGGGTGATCGCCCCCGGGCCCTCGATGTCGGCGAGAGTCCGCTCCTCCCCGGGCATCACGATCCAGTTGTCGCGGTTGCGCCCGGTCTGGTCGAAGCTCGAGGCCCGCGCGCTGCGTCCTGGTCGTGCCCGGGTGAGATCACCGAGGAGGCCGGTGGGGGTGGATGGCGCACTCATGGTTGTCCTTTCACTGCGTCCGGGGTGGAGTCCGAACGCTCATCGAAACGTTTGCGTCTAGCTCGTGGATGGTAGAGCCAGTCGCGCATCGGGCGCAATGGGCGCTAACCTGCAAAATCCCGGGCGCCACCCAGACGCGACCGGTCACGAAAACGATTGATTGGAGAGCGGATGGCTACGATCGTCGAGGTCGCGCGACTTGCCGGCGTGTCCACATCGACGGTGTCGCACGTGCTCAACGACACCCGCAACGTCGAGCCGAGCACCCGCGCCAAGGTGATGGCCGCGATCGAGAAGACCGGATATCGCCAGGACGCCGTCGCCCGCGCCATGCGCCGGGCGCGCACCGACAGCATCGGACTGGTCATCTCCGACGCCGGCGAGCCCGCGTTCGCCGAGATGGTCCACGGCGTCGAGCACGCTGCGGCAGCACGGGGGCTGACCTTGATCCTCGCCAACTCGGCCGAGGACCCCGTACGCGAGGAGCGTGCCGTGAACACGCTGCTCTCCCGCCGTGTCGACGGACTGATCATCGCGCGGTGCGCGGAGTCCAGCGCGACGGTCTCCTCTCGCCTCGAGTCGGAGGCGCCGCGCCCGGTGGTCCTTCTGGACCGAGTCTTCGACAACTCGCCCCACGACCAGGTGGGCGCCGACAACCGCGACTCGATGCGCAGGCTCGTCGAGCACCTCCAAGCGGCCGGCCACCGCCGATTCGTCCTCGTCGCGGGCGACCAGCGCGTTCCCACGCTCGTCGAGCGGTTCCGCGGGTTTCGCGACGCGATCCCGGATGCGGACCTGCCCCAGCAGGTCGTCGTCGACGCGGTCGACATCGCCGAGGTGCGGGAAGCAGTCGCGACAGCGCTCGACCAACACCGCGCGAGCTGCGTGATCGCGGCGAGCACACCCCTCGCGGTCGCGGCGCTCGAGTGCCTCCGCGACGCCGGCCTGGCGACACCCGACCAGATCGCGTTCGCGGCATTCGACGGCTTCAGCCACTCGGACCTCTTCCGTCCGACCATCACCACCGTTCGACAGCCGGCGTTCGAGATGGGCGCAGCCGCGGTCTCGCTGCTGATCGACCGGCTGGCCGCACCGGGTGCGAGCCCTCGCACCCTTCGGCTCAACCAGACGCTGGAGCTCCGCGAGTCCACCGAGAACTACGAGCCGCGAGCTTCTTGACAGCGTGTGACGGGCGCCACTAGATTCGCAATCGATTCGCGCAAACGTTTCGATGAAATCGCACTTCGAGCCTCGGGCACCGCCAACAGAAGGACACACCATGCCTGGCCAGAACCCCTCCTGGTCCCGCCGTCTCCGCCGCCCCGTCGGCGTGGGCCTCGCGGTGACCGCGATCCTGTCTCTCGCGGCCTGCTCGAGCGATGCAGACGAGGGCGGGAAGACAACGATCACGCTCTCGATGCAGAACGCCGACGTGAAGACCGCCGACCCGGCCACCTGGGCCATCGTCGAGGCGTTCGAGGACGCCAACCCCGACGTCGACGTGGAGGTCAGCGGTCAACCCGTGGCCGAGCATCTGCAGTCACTCTCGATCGCGGCCCAGAGCGACACGCTGCCCGACGTCTTCTGGGTCTACAAGGCCAACGCCGAGGAGATGCTCGAGGGCGACCGTCTCATGGACCTCTCCCCCGTACTCGACGAGCTCGGCATCCTCGACCGGCTGCCGGACAGCACCGTCGCGAACTACACCGCCGACGGAAAGGTCTTCGGCGCTCCCTACCAGGGCCTGCTGACCGGCCTGTGGGTCAGCAACAAGGTCCTCGCCGACAACGGCCTGTCGATGCCGAAGACCTTCGACGACCTGCTCGCGGTGGCACGCGCACTCGACGCCAAGGGCGTGGTCACCATCTCCAACGGCGCCAGCCAGTCCGCCTTCAGCGTGTGGCAGTTCCTCGTCTGGCTCGACCGCTTCGGCTTCGAGGACAAGGCCGAGGGCCTCCTGGACGGCTCGGAGAAGTGGGACAACCCCGACTTCATCCGGATGTACGAGCACATCGCCGAGCTGCGCGACGCCGGCGCCTTCTCCTCGAACGTGTCCACCCAGACCTACCAGCAGGCGGTCGACCAGTTCCTCCAGGGCAAGGCCGCATTCCTCGACTCGGGGGTGTGGGCGGCAAGCGCCATCCAGGAGTCCAAGGTGGCGCCGGACGCCGACTTCTGGCGAGGACCGGAGTTCTCCGACGGCGTCGGCGAGCAGAACATCGTCATGAACGTCGCGTCCGCGCCGCTCGTGGTGGCCGAGAAGGTGGCAGACGACGATGCCAAGCTCGACGCCGTCAAGGACTTCCTGGAGTTCTACTACAGCGACGAGGGCCAGCAGATCCTGGTCGACAACGGTCAGCCCCCGGTGACGGACTACGAGCCGAAGCTCGACCCGGTCAAGCAGAGCGTGCTCGCGTCGGCGATCGACGAGGCGCAGGCCGACGACGTCACCAGCCCCGAGAGCCAGCCCGACCTGCTGTTCTCGGTCGACGTCTCCAACGCCATCTACGACAGCATCTACGGCGTCATCCAGGACCAGCTGAGCCCGTCCGAGGCGGCAGCGCTGGTGCAGAAGGCGCTCGACAACCAGTGACCTTCCGTGGGGTGTGCCGACGGCGGCACACCCCACGCCCACACCGGCCTCCGAACTACTGCGAAGCGAGCATCACCCATGGTCTGGGTCAGTTCCCCGTGGAAGATCGCACTGATGGTCTTCCCCGCCTTCATCCTCTTCACGGCCTTCTTCATCTACCCCGTCGTGTACGCCGGCGGCTACAGCCTCACCGACGCCGCCGGGTTCAGCGGCGCCGACTTCATCGGGCTCGACAACTACCTCGCGCTGGGTGAGGACCCGTTCTTCCGGCGCTCGGTCACCAACACCCTGCTCATCCTCGTGCTGAGCGTGACATTCCTGGTGCCGGCCTCGTTCGGGCTTGCTCTGCTGATGCAGCAGCGCGTCCGTGCCGCCGGCGCCCTGCGGGCGCTCCTCTTCGGTCCCGCGATCGTCGCTCCGATCCTCGTCGGGCTCGTCTGGGTGTTCATCCTCGACCCCCGGGTGGGTCTGCTCAACCACCTCTTGGAACCGCTCGGGATCCCGCCCGTGCAGTGGATCGGTGGCGACTCCCTCGCGCCGTACTCGATCGCCGTCGTGTTCATCTGGGCAAGCGTCGGGTTCGCGATGACGATCTTCTACGCCGGCCTGCGGCTGTTGCCGGCGGAGGTGATGGAGGCCAGCTCCCTCGACGGGGCCAGCAGGTGGCAGCAGCTGCGCTACGTCACGATCCCGATGATGCGGGAGACGATCGGGATCGTGTCGCTGTTGCTGATCACCAACGTGTTCAAGATCTTCGAGCTGGTCTACATGCTCACCGGGGGCGGGCCGGTGCACAGCTCGGAGACCCTGGTCAGCTACATGTACTTCGTCACCTTCACCGATCAGCGCTACGGCTCGGGCATGGCGATCGCGATGGTGGTCTTCGTCATCGGCGCGCTCACCTCTCTCGCCTACCTGACCCTCTCGCGCCGCGGGCGGCTCGCATGAGCGCGCAGGTGGCCGAGAGCGCCACGACCAGCAGGGACAGGACGACGAGCGGATCTCGTACGCCGGTGCCGACGCCCAGGCCGAGAGCCGGCCGGCGGATGCGGCGGCCCGCCGTCATCATCAGCGCCGCGGCGTACCTGATCACGTTCCTCGTCGTACTGCCGATCCTCTGGATCACGCTGCTGTCGTTCCAGCAGAGCGACACGATCCTGTCCGACCCGTTCTCGCTCGACTCGCTGACGCTGGACAACTACCGCAACGTGCTCGAGACGCTGCCGCTGGTCCGGATGTACGCGAACACGATCATCATCGCGGTGGCATCGGTGACCGTCGGCACCGCCGTCTCGTTCATGGTGTCCTTCGCGCTGACCCGCATGGTCTTCCGGCGGCGACGTACGCAGTCCTTCCTCCGCTTCTACCTCCTGTCGGGTCTGGCGGTGCCGGTCTACGTGCTGCTGT
This sequence comes from Nocardioides luteus, assembly GCF_015752315.1. Lineage (NCBI taxonomy): Bacteria > Bacillati > Actinomycetota > Actinomycetes > Propionibacteriales > Nocardioidaceae > Nocardioides > Nocardioides luteus. The sequence continues at coordinate 2,074,529 of NZ_JADOVJ010000001.1, read as the reverse complement.
TCCCGGTCTACCGCCTCGACCTCGCGCTGGGGATCTACGGGACCTATCTGGCCGTGGTCATCCCCTACATCGCGGTCTCGATCCCGTTCAACACCCTCCTGCTGACCGGCTTCCTCCGCGACTTCCCGAGCGAGCTCGAGGAGGCGGCGATCATGGACGGCGCCGGGCTGTTCCGGATCTGCTGGTCGGTGGTCCTTCCGACCATGCGCCCGATCCTCGCCACGATCGTCATCTTCAACGTGGTCTACGTGTTCAACGAGTTCCCGTTCGTGTCGATCCTGATCAACGACCCCGACCTGGCCACCGTGTCCCTCGCCGTGTCCCGGTTCCAGGGTCAGTACACCGTCGACTACGGCGGCATGATGGCGGCCGCAACGCTGGTCCTCCTCCCCCAGCTCGCCATCTACGCCGTCTTCCAGCGCCATGTGATCGCCGGACTCACCGCCGGTGCAGTGAAGGGATGAGCACCATGCCAACACCTCCAGCAGTGCATGCGGCAGAGCCGGTGGTCACCCGCCGGCAGCTGCTCGCCATCGTCGGCGCCGCCACCGTCGCCGCCTCGCCGATCGTCGCCACGGTCGGTGTGCCCCCACAACAGGCAGCGGCCGCGACCAGCCATCCGGCGTACGCCGCCATCGTCGGCCTCCTCTGACAACCCCACGAAGACAGGACATCGCCATGGCATCCACCGTCTACGACGTCACCACCTTCCCTGCCAGCGTCTCGCCGTACACCGACATCGGCCGGGTGATCAACGAGATCATGGCCGACATCCGCACCCAGCAGTCCGGCCAGACCACCCGGCCCGGGGCCGTCATCTACATCCCGCCCGGCCACTACACCCTCGCGACGACGGCGGTCATCGATCGCAGCTTCATCACCGTCAAGGGCTCCGGACACGGATTCCTGTCCGAGGCCATCCGCGACGACGTCGACCACTCCGCCTGGACCGAGACGCTTCCCGGATCCAGCCACGTCCAGATCGCCAACGCCAACCAGGTCGGCTTCCTCGTCGACAAGAGCGGCCAGCCAGGCGCCAACGGGCGACTCAACTCGGTCGTCTTCCAGGACTTCTGCATCGACGGCGTCAGCAGCTCCAAGCCCTACACCGGCGCGAACGGCAACGGGAAGGTGGGGATCAAGGTCCAGTTCGACTCGGACGCCGTCCGCGTCGAGGGAATGGGCTTCGTCTACCTGCAGGAGGCCGTGACCATCCGCAACGCCGACGCCTACAGCATCACCAACAACTTCATCGGCGAGTGCGGCAACGGCATCCGGATGATCAACGGGTCGATCGTCGGCAAGATCACCAACAACTACATCGTGACCCCGTGGGGCGGACACTCGATCTTCATCGAGAACGTCGAGAACTGTCTGATCAGCGGCAACAGCCTGCTCTGGGGCGCCCGCATCCAGTTCAAGGGGGTCGACCGCGCCGTCATCACCGGCAACAAGCTGGTCAGCAACTTCTCCGGGATGATCGTGCAGGAGACCACCTGCCACGAGCATCTGATCAGTGGCAACCACTTCCGCCGGATCTTCGGCGACGGTGGTCCGGCACCTCAGGACGACCTGTTCGGCATGGTCCACCTCAACGGCAACGACAATGCCGTCTCATCCAACTTCTTCTCCTTCAGCGTCCCCTCCGGGAGCATCGTGCCCTCGGGCGCTACCCCGACGGTCGTGCTCGTGAAGAGCGGGACGCGGAACTTCCTGTCCAGCAACCAGCTGACGTCCAACGTGGCCGTACGCCACGTCGTGGACGCGAGCGCGACGAGCACGAAGGTGCTGTGGTCGGGCTCCAGCAGTCAGCTGCAGGATCTCGGCTCGGGCACCGCCCTCGTGGCGACCCCGTGAACCGAGGGAAATGACGTGGAGTCCTGAGGTCACCGGGTGACCTCAGGACTCCCATGTCGGGCGAAACCCTCAGACGTTGAACCCGAGAGCGCGCAGCATCTCGCGGCCGTCGGGGGTGATCTTGTCCGGACCCCACGGCGGCATCCAGACCCAGTTGATGTGCACGTCGTTGACCAAGCCCTCCAGCGCGGTGGCGGTCTGGTCCTGGATGACGTCGGTCAGCGGGCAGGCCGCCGAGGTCAGCGTCATGTCGATGACCACGTTGGAGTGGTCCTCGATGTGCAGGCCGTAGATCAGGCCCAGGTCGACGACGTTGATGCCGAGCTCGGGGTCGACGACGTCCTTCATCGCCTCCTCGACGTCCTCGATCTTCAGGCTCGCGCCCTCGACCGTGGACGTACGCATCCCCTGCCACTCCGGGGCCTCGTGACCGTGGCCATGGCCGTGACCCGAGTGGTCGTGACCGGCGTGGTCGTGACCGGCGTGGTCGTGTGTGCTGTGGTCGGTCTCAGTCATCAGTTCTCCTCAGCGAGAGTCTTCGCGGTGGCGTCTTTCCACGCCATCCACGAGAGCAGCGCGCACTTGATCCGGGCGGGGAACTTGGCGACGCCGGCGAAGGCGATGCCGTCCTCCAGAATGTCCTCGTCGGGCTCCACCTGACCCTTGCCCTGCATCAGCCGCAGGAACTCCTCGTGGATGACCATCGCCTCGTCCACGCTCTTGCCGACGACCAGGTCGTTGAGCACCGAGGCGGAGGCCTGCGAGATGGAGCAGCCGAGGGCGTCGTAGGAGATGTCCTCGATCTTGCCGCCGTCGACGTGCACACGCAGGGTGATCTCGTCACCGCAGGTCGGGTTGACGTGGTGAACCTCGGCTTCGAAGGGGTCGCGAAGACCCTTCCCATGCGGGTTCTTGTAGTGGTCCAGGATGATCTCCTGGTACATCGCTTCGAGGTTGGCGGCAGTCATCACTGGTCCAACTTGAAGAACGTGCGTACGTATTCCAACCCCTCGACCAGCGCGTCGATCTCGGCGGGCGTGGTGTAGAGGTAGGACGACATCCGGTTTGAGGCCTGCACGCCGAACCGCTGGTGGGCCGGCTTGGCGCAGTGGTGACCGGCTCGGATGGCGACGCCCTTGGAGTCGAGCACCTGGGCCACGTCGTGCGGGTGCACCCCCTCGAGCTCGAAGGCGATCGCACCGCCACGCTTGGCGGCGTCGGCCGGGCCGAGCACGGTCACACCGGGCACGCCCGCGAGACGCTCCAGCGCGTAGGCCGTGATCGCCTGCTCGTGGGCGTGGACGTTCTCCATGCCGACGTGCATGAGGTATTCCAGCGCCGCCCCGAGACCCACGGCCTCGGCGATCGGCGGTGTGCCGGCCTCGAACTTGTGCGGGATCGGCGCGTAGGTCGACTTCTCCATCGTGACGGTCGCGATCATCTCGCCGCCACCGAGGAACGGGGGCAGCGCCTCGAGCGCCGCGCGCCGGCCCCACAGGACGCCGATGCCGGTCGGGCCGACGACCTTGTGGCCGGTGAAGACGAGGAAGTCGGGACGCTCCTCCTCGGCCATCGAGGCCAGGTCGATCGGCACCACCGGCGCCGCCTGCGCGGCGTCGACGACGACCAGGGCGCCGACCTCGTGCGCCTTGCGGGCGATCTCGCCGATCGGGTTGATCGTGCCGAGCATGTTGGAGACCCAGGTCAGCGCGACGATCTTGGTCGCCGGCGTGATCAGCTCGTCGATGTTCGACAGGTCGAGCTGACCGTCGTCGGTGAGCCCGAACCACTTCAGCGTCGCACCCGCACGCTGCGTGGCGAGCTGCCACGGAACGATGTTGGAGTGGTGCTCCATCTCGGTGGTCACGACCACGTCGCCGGCAGCCAGCGGCACGGTGTTGGCGACCAGGTTGAGACCCTCGGAGGCGTTCTTGGTGAAGATCACCTCGTCACGCTCGGGCGCGCCGAGGAAGCGCGCGACGATGTCGCGCGCCCCCTCGAACGCCTCGGTGGCCTCGGCACCCAGGTGGTGCATCGCCCGGGCGATGTTGGCGTTGTGCCGCTCCAGGTGGTCGACCATAGTGTCGATCACGATCTGCGGCTTCTGCGAGGTGTTGGCGCTGTCGAGGTAGACCAGCGGGGTCTCGCCGCCGTCGAAGGTGCGCTCCAGGATCGGGAAGTCCTTGCGGACCAGATCCAGGTCGGGCAGCAGACCCTTCATGTCAGACTCCTGCCGTGACGTACTTCTCGTAGCCGTTGGCCTCCAGCTCCTCGGCGAGCTCGGGGCCACCCGACTCCGCGATCCGGCCGGCGACGAAGACGTGCACCTGGTCGGGCTTCACGTAGCGCAGGATGCGGGTGTAGTGGGTGATCAGCAGGACCGACTTGGCCTCGCGGGCACGGAAGTCGTTGATGCCCTCTGAGACCACCTTGAGCGCGTCGATGTCGAGGCCGGAGTCGATCTCGTCGAGCAGCGCGAAGGCCGGGTCGAGGATGTCGAGCTGGGCGATCTCGTGGCGCTTCTTCTCACCACCGGAGAAGCCCTCGTTCACCGAACGCTGGGAGAAGGACGGGTCCAGGTGCATCTTGTCCATCGCACCGTTGACGTCCTTGACCCAGGTACGCAGCTTGGGGGCCTCGCCGTCCAACGCCGTCTTCGCGGTGCGCAGGAAGTTGGCCACGCTGACGCCGGGGACCTCGACGGGGTACTGCATCGCGAGGAAGAGACCAGCCTTGGCGCGCTCGTCGACCGACATCTCCAGGACGTTCTCACCGTCGAGGGTGACGGTGCCGCCGGTGATGGTGTACTTCGGGTGGCCGGCGATCGAGTAGGCAAGGGTCGACTTGCCCGAGCCGTTGGGGCCCATGATCGCGTGGGTCTCGCCCGAGTTGATGGTCAGCGTGACGCCCTTGAGGATCTCCTTGGGACCGTCCTCGGTCTCGACAGAGACCTGCAGGTCCTTGATCTCCAGCGTGCTCATGCGTTGTCCTTCGTGATAAGCGTGTTGATGTTCTTGGCGAGCTCGGCCTCGACCGTGCCGGTCAGCTTCTCCTCGAGCTCGGGGACGCCGATCTGGCGGATCAGGTCGTTGAAGAAGCCGTGCACGACCAGGCGCTTGGCCTCGGTCTCGGAGATGCCGCGGCTCTGCAGGTAGAAGAGCTGCTCGTCGTCGAAGCGGCCGATCGCCGACGCGTGGCCCGCGCCCTCGATCTCGCCGGTCTCGATCTCCAGGTTGGGCACGGAGTCGGCCCAGGCACCGTCGGTGAGGATGAGGTTGCGGTTCTCCTCGTAGGTCTCGATGCCCTCGGCCTCCTTGCGGATCAGCACGTTGCCGATCCAGACCGCGTGGGCCTTCTCGCCCTGCAGCGCGCCCTTGTAGACCACGTGCGACTTGGTCTTCGGGGCGGTGTGGTCGACGAAGAGACGGTGCTCGATGTGCTGGCCCTCGTCGGCGAAGTAGAGGCCGAGCGACTCCACGGAGCCGCCGGGGCCGGCGTACTCCGCCGAGAAGTCGTGACGCACGACGTCGCCGCCGAAGCTCACCGAGACGTGCTTGAGGTTGGCGTCGCGGCCGACCTTCGCGTGCTGGGTGGAGAGGTGGACGGCGTCGTCGGCCCAGTCCTGGACCGAGACGACGGTGAGGTCGGCGCCGTCCTCGACGACGATCTCGATGTTGTCGGCGACGACGGCCGAGCCCTCGAAGACCAGCACGACGGTCGCCTTGGCGAACTTCTCCGCGACGATCACCGCGTGACCGGCGCCGGCCGTCTCCGAGCCGGTGCCGTGGTGACGGATCACGGTCGCGCCCTCGATCACGGTGTCGGTCGGGATCCGCACGACGGTCGCGCCGGTGCTGGCCGCCCAGGCCCGCGCCGAGACGCGGTCGGTCGGGACCAGACCCGAGGAGCCGCGTACGTCATCGTCGGCCGCCACGGTCTCGACGGTCACGCCGGAGGCCGCCTCGACCTCCACCTTGGTCGCACCGTCGGCGAACGGCGCAGAGTCGTGGATGCCCTTGAGCCGCTTGAGCGGGGTGAACCGCCAGATCTCCTCGCGACCCTTCGGCACCTCGTGCGCCTCGACGTCGAAAGAGCCTTCGGGGTGGAGGTGGGACTCGACCTTGCCGAGCTCCAGGGCCTCCTGCACAGCTGCGGTCATCAGCCGACCGCTCCTTCCATCTGCAGTTCGATCAGGCGGTTGAGCTCGAGGGCGTACTCCATCGGGAGCTCCTTGGCGATCGGCTCGACGAAGCCGCGCACGATCATCGCCATCGCCTCGTCCTCGGCCATGCCGCGGGACATCAGGTAGAACAGCTGGTCGTCGGAGACCTTCGAGACCGACGCCTCGTGGCCCATCGACACGTCGTCCTCGCGGATGTCGACGTAGGGGTAGGTGTCCGAGCGGCTGATCTGGTCGACGAGCAGCGCGTCGCACAGCACGTTGGACTTGGAGCCGTGGGCGCCCTCGTTGACCTGGATCAGGCCACGGTAGGAGGTGCGGCCACCACCGCGGGCCACCGACTTCGAGAGGATGCTCGAGGAGGTGTTGGGGGCGGCGTGCACCATCTTGGCGCCCGCGTCCTGGTGCTGGCCCTCGCCGGCGAACGCGATCGAGAGGGTCTCGCCCTTGGCGTGCTCACCCATCAGGTAGACCGCCGGGTACTTCATGGTCACCTTGGAGCCGATGTTGCCGTCGACCCACTCCATGGTCGCGCCCTCCTCGCAGACGGCGCGCTTGGTGACCAGGTTGTAGACGTTGTTGGACCAGTTCTGGATGGTCGTGTAGCGAACGCGGGCGTTCTTCTTCACGATGATCTCGACGACCGCGGAGTGCAGCGAGTCGGACTGGTAGATCGGGGCGGTGCAGCCCTCGACGTAGTGAACGTAGGAGCCCTCGTCGGCGATGATCAGGGTGCGCTCGAACTGGCCCATGTTCTCGGTGTTGATCCGGAAGTAGGCCTGCAGCGGGATGTCGACGTGGACACCCTTCGGCACGTAGATGAAGGAGCCGCCCGACCACACGGCGGTGTTCAGCGCGGCGAACTTGTTGTCGCCGACCGGGATCACCGTGCCGAAGTACTCCTGGAAGATCTCCGGGTGCTCCTTGAGCGCGGTGTCGGTGTCGAGGAAGAGCACGCCCTGCTGCTCCAGGTCCTCACGGATCTGGTGGTAGACGACCTCGGACTCGTACTGCGCGGCGACACCGGCGACCAGGCGCTGCTTCTCCGCCTCCGGGATTCCGAGCTTGTCGTAGGTGTTCTTGATGTCCTCGGGCAGGTCCTCCCAGCTGGTGGCCTGCTTCTCGGTGGACCGCACGAAGTACTTGATGTTGTCGAAGTCGATGTCCGAGAGGTCCGAGCCCCACGTGGGCATCGGCTTGCGGCCGAAGAGCTTGAGACCCTTCAGGCGCAGGTCGAGCATCCACTGCGGCTCCGACTTCTTGCCGGAGATGTCGCGCACGACGGCGTCGTTGAGACCACGCTGCGCGGCGGCACCGGCGACGTCGGGGTCGGCCCAGCCGAACTCGTACTTCCCGATGCCCTTCAGCTCGGGGTTGAGCTCCTCGATGGAGGTCATGTCGTGACCTGCTCCTTCTTCTTCGAAACTTCACCGGACCCGGAGGACCCGGGAGGGATGTGCGTCGTGCAGACACCGTCACCGTGGGCGATGGTGGCCAAGCGTTGTACGTGGGTGCCGAGCAGCTTCGCGATCGCCTCCGTCTCCGCCTCGCAGAGCTCGGGGAACTCCTGGGCGACGTGGGCGACCGGGCAATGCTGCTGACACAGCTGCTCACCCGCGTCATGACCGTTGATCAACGGCAGCTCCCTGACGGAGGCCGCGTAACCGTTGGCCGTGAACACGTTCGCAAGCACCTGAGCGGGGCTGAGGTCCGTCTCGCTTGCGGCGATCCGGTCCAGTCCCTCCTTGATGAACGCCGCGCGGCGCTCCGCGAATTCCCGCACCGCCTCCTCGCCGGCCACCTCGGAGAGGAACCGAAGCGCCTCGACGGCCAGGTCGTCGTACTTCTTCTCGAAGCCGTCACGACCCTGGTCGGTGAGCGCGAAGACCTTCGCCGGGCGCCCCCGGCCACGCGTGGACGCGGTGCGCGGCTCACGCTGCTCCACCGCCTCCTCCTCGGCCAGGGCGTCCAGGTGGCGCCTGACCGCGGCCGGGGTGAGGTCGAGCCTCTTGGCCAGCGTCGCAGCCGTCTGCGGACCGTCGACGAGCAGCGACCGAGCGACCCGCTGGCGGGTGCTCTCCTCGCTGGTCTCTGCGGGCTGCAGAGTGGTCTCGTCGAATTTCACAACACCATTGTGACGTTATTCCCCAAAGCGATTCAACGAAGGCAACCCTTACCTGCCCGCCGGGACGGTGAGGACGTGTCGTACGTCACGACGACGGCCGCTCAGCCGCTCAGCCGCTCAGCAGCGAATCGCCGATCAGCCCGTGGGCATCCCGTCCAGGGTCGGGGAGACGAGGGCCGCGACGCCGACATAGACGGCGTCGGGCGGCAGCCAGCGGGTGCCACGGTCGGAGCGCAGGACCGCGCGACCGCGTTCGAGGTCGAAGATGCCGACCCGGGTGCGGCCACCGGAACGCACGACCGCCACCTCTCCACGCCTGGGCCGGCGGGGGTTGATCACCAGGTCGGACCCGGGCGGCAGTCCGCGGGAGGTGAGGTGGGCACCGACGAGACGGTGGACCTGCGCTCCGTCTTCCGGCGCAGGCGCAGGTGAGCGCTTCGCGGGCGCCGGCACCGCATCGGGAGCGATGTCGAACGGCAGCGGTACGTCGCGTCGGGACGCGCCGCCAGTCGATCTCATGTTCGAAAGCGTACCGGTCGGCGACGGCACAGGGAACCGTCCGGGCGCCGGTCGGAGAGACTGTGTCCATGACCGTCAACGACCCCACCGACTGGGAGAGCGCGTACGTCCGTGGCACGACAGCCTGGGACCTCGGCGCTCCCCTGGCCTACATCGAGGAGGACGCGGCGTTGTTCGGCGAGCCCGGCACCGCCTTCGCGCCCGGCGCCGGTCGCGGGCACGATGCGGCGGGGCTGGCGGCTGCCGGATGGCGTACGACGGTCGTCGACCTCTCCCCCACCGCAGCCGCCTACGCAGCAGAGCACTACCCGGACCTCACCTACGTGGTCGGCGACGCCCTCGACATCGACGTCGTCCTGGAGGCGACCGGCGGGCCGGTCGACCTGATGTGGGACCACACCTTCTTCTGCGCGCTGCCGCCCGCCTGGCGCGGCCGCGTCGGCGACCTGGCCCGCGCGGTCGTGCGCCCCGGCGGGCGAGTGGCCTCGGGGGTCTTCCCCGTCGACCGCCCGAGTGAGGAGGCGGGCCCGCCCTGGACCTACGTCGCCGAGGACATGACCCGCGCCCTCGGCCCAGACTTCGACCTGGTCCACCTCTCCGAGCCGCGCCGGCTGAACCCGCGGCTGCCGTGGAGCCACCGCCTCGGGATCTGGCAGCGCCGCTGAACCCGCTCAGGCCAGACGCGCAGGAAAGCCGCCGGTGGCGACGGGGCCCCAGCGCTTCGGGGTGATCCGGAGGAGGGACTTGCCCTGGTCGACCATGGCCTGGCGGTACTCGTCCCAGTCGGAGTGCTCGCCGGAGATGTTGCGGAAGTAGGTGACGAAGGCGTCCAGGGCGTCGTCGCCCGAGCTCGCGTCGAGGACCTCCGCCTCGCCGTCGACCTGGACCCAGGCGCCGTTCCACTCCTCGGAGAGGACCATGACGCTGACCTGCGGACGTCTGCGGGCGTTGCGGGTCTTGGCCCGCTCGGGGTAGGTCGCGATCACGATCCGGCCGTCGTCGTCGACGCCCCCGGTGACCGGCGAGAGCTGCGGGGACCCGTCGGCTCGGCTGGTCACCAGGATCATCTGGTGGCGGGGACGTAGGAACTCCAGGAGCCCCTCGAGATCAACGGTCGTGTTCGTCGCGATCGTGCGTGCCATGGTCCCCAGCCTGCCAGGTGAACCCGTCCGGGTCGGTGAAGGCCTCGCTGCCGCCGCCCAGGACGATGCCGTACGCAGCGTCCGGGTCGAGCGCGACACCGGTCTCCTTCTCCAGGGCGTGCCGGGGGTAGATCGCGAGCTGGACGGCTCCGGGGGCGGCCTCGAACTCGGCGTACTTGCCGCCGAAGCTCCGCTTCACGCCCAGGCCCCGCTCGGCATAGAACCTCTTGCTCGCCTTGACGTCGGCGACGCCGAGGAGCAGGACGATGTCGTCGATCTCCCGGGTGGCCGGGCCGCGGTCCTTCTTGGCGGAGGTCGCGACCTTCCAGACCGAGCCGTCGGGGGCCTGGACGATGCCGCCGTAGCCCCAGAACGACTTCTCGACCGGCTTGAGCGAGGTGGCCCCGGCGGCGAGCGCCGAGTCGACGAGGCTGTCGACCGTGGAGGGCTGGCTCACCACCAGCGAGATCGTGAACGGCCGGCCGGAGCCGGTGCCGGGGCCCTGGCGTACGGAGATCTGGTCGGTGAGGCCGAAGGCCTTCTCGTAGAACGCGCGGGCGTCCGTGGTGTCGGTGGCGTCGAGGGTGATGGTCTGAAGAGTGAACATGTCTTGACCCTAGGAATCCCGGGGCCGCCCGGGCTTCTCGATTCCTGACCGGCTTGGTTGTTGCTCTTCTGAGCAGAAATTGTTTCTGAGACACCGCGTCATGGCCCCGGGGGCATCGCGTCTCATCCCCGCGTTGGCCGTCCTTCGGTGGGAGTTGGGCGGCCAACGTCCTGACAGACAGCTAAGAATCCACCGGATCGCAGCCACGCGATTGGGCCGCTGGCGTGCGCCTTCTTAGACTGCCGCCGTGGAATCTTCCGTCGCCCGGCCTGCTGTCGAGGTCCGCGACCTACGCATGAGCTACGGCGACAAGACGGCCGTCGACGGACTCACGCTGAGCGTCGCGGAGGGGTCGATCACGGCCGTGCTCGGCCCGAACGGAGCCGGGAAGACGACCACCCTGGAGACGTGCGAGGGCTATCGCAAGCCCCAGCAGGGCACGGTGCGCGTGCTCGGGCTCGACCCGATCGCCGACCGCAAGCAGCTGCTCCCCCGGATCGGGGTGATGCTGCAGGGGCAGGGCGCGTGGAGCGGCGTACGCGCCATGGAGATGCTCAAGCACATCGCCCGGCTGCACGCGCATCCGCTCGACGTCGACTACCTGGCGGAGCGGCTCGGCCTGGGCGAGTGCGGTCGCACCCCCTACCGGCGGCTCTCCGGCGGACAGCAGCAGCGGCTCGGCCTGGCGATGGCGCTGGTCGGCCGCCCGGAGCTGGTCTTCGTGGACGAGCCGACCGCGGGAATGGACCCGCAGGGGCGGCGTACGACCTGGGAGCTGCTGCGCGAGCTGCGCGCCGACGGCGTCACCGTCGTGCTGACCACCCACTACCTGGAGGAGGCCGAGGAGCTGGCCGACCAGGTGCACATCATCGATCGCGGCCGGATGATCGCCTCGGGGACCCCGCTGGAGCTCACCCGCGGCGGCGCGACCGCGACCGTGCGGCTGGTCGTGACCAAGCCGTTCCCGCCCGGTGCCCGCGAGTCCCTGCGCAAGGCGCTCGGCGAGGACACCGAGGTCGTCCTGCTCGACGAGCGTTCGATGCGGGTCACCGGCAAGGCCGACCCGACCACGCTCGCCAAGGTGAGCCGCTGGTGCGAGGAGAACGACGTCCTTCCGGAGTCGCTGACCCTCGGTCGGCGCTCCCTCGAAGACGTCTTCCTCGATCTCACCGGAGAGCTCCATCTCACGGACGGGGTCGAACATGTCTGAGGCAGGCGTCTTCATCCCGAAGCCAGGCGGCGCCCCGATCACCCGGCAGGTGGTCGCGCAGGCCCTGATGGAAGCGAAGCTGATGCTCCGCAACGGCGAGCAGCTCCTCCTGGCCGTCGTGATCCCGGTGATGGTGCTGATCGGCGGCGTCACCGCCGGCAACGCGATCGACCTCGACCTCGGCACCGACCGCGCACTGGTCGACATCCTGACCCCGGGCGTCCTCGCGCTGGCGATCATGTCCACGAGCTTCACCAGCCTGGCGATCGCGACCGGGTTCGAGCGGCGCTACGGCGTGATCAAGCGGCTCGGCGCCTCACCGCTCCCCCGGATCGGCCTGCTCGCCGGCAAGGTGCTCGCGCTGGGGTGCGTACAGCTCGTGCAGCTCTTCGTCATCGGCGGCGTCGGCCAGATCCTCGGCTGGACCCCGGCCGCCGGCTTCGGCACCGTCCTCGCCTTCTTCCTGGCCATCGCGACGGGCACCCTGGCCTTCGCCTCGCTCGGGCTCTTCGTCGCCGGCGTGCTGCGCGCGGAGGCGACCCTGGCCGCGGCCAACCTCATCTACCTGCTCCTCCTCGCCGGCGGCGCCGTTGTGCTGCCGCTGACCGCGTACGGCGCCTACGGAGACGTCGCCCGCTGGCTGCCCTCGGGCGCGCTGGGAGAGGCGGTACGCACCGCCTTCCTCGACGGCGTCCCGGCCTGGCGGGACCTCGGCGTACTTCTGATCTGGGCCGTCCTCGGCTCAACCCTCACAGCTAGGACCTTCAAGTGGGAATGACATCCACCGAACCCGCCACCGGCCCGGCTCCCTCGGCCAAGGACAAGGTCCTCGCCTGGCTCCGCGCCCACGCGTTCGGTCTGGCCGTCGCCAACCTGGTCGCCAACATCGGGATCGTCGTGACCGGCGCGGTGGTCCGGCTGACCGGCTCCGGCCTCGGCTGCCCGACCTGGCCCAAGTGCACCGAGGAGTCCTACGTGGCTCACGAGGCGCTCGGGATCAACGGGGTCATCGAGTTCGGCAACCGGCTGCTGACCTACGTCCTGGCCGCGATCGCCATCACCGTCGTCGTCGCCGTCTGGAACCGCCGGGGGGCCATCCGCAACCTGGCGATCGTCGTCGCCTGCGGCGTACCGCTCCAAGGGGTCATCGGCGGCATCACGGTGCTCACCGAGCTCAATCCCTACGTCGTCGCGCTCCACCTGCTCGCCTCGATGGCGATGGTCGGCCTGTGCGTCTGGCTCCTCGACGAGCTCCGCTCCCCCGAGCGTGAGGCGGCGCCTCGCAGCGTCCGCATCGCCTCGCTCGTCACCTTCGTCGTCGGCTGGCTCTCGCTCTGGCTCGGCACCGTCGTGACCGGCTCCGGCCCCCACTCCGGCGACCTCGACTCGCGCCGCACCGGCCTCGACCCGGCGCTGATGTCCCACATCCACGCCTACGCCGTCTACGCGCTCATCGCCGCGACCCTGGTCACCCTGTGGCTCGGCCGCAGGCATGCGTACGTCCGTCAGGTCACGGTCGTCCTGCTGGTCATCGAGCTCGCCCAGGGCCTGATCGGCTGGGTGCAGTACCTCACCGACCTCCCGGTCGTCCTGGTCGGCTTCCACATGCTCGGCGCCGCCCTGATCTCCGCCGGCCTCGCCCGCGTCGTCTGTTCCGTCCGCGCCCACGCCGCCTGACACCCTCGCCGAGGCGTCACTCCCGCAGGCCGAGAAGTCGTTCCTGCAGGTCGAAGCGTCACGCGCGCAAGTCGAGTGGGGTGCGTGTTGCCCACTCGGCCTGCGCTAGCGACTTCTCGGCCGACGTAGCTGACTTCTCGGCCGACGCGGGTGACGCCTCGGCGGGAGCTCAGCCGATCAGCGGGTCGACCGCGAGGGCTACGAAGAGCAGGCTCAGGTAGAGGTTGCTCGAGTGGAAGAGCTGCATCGGGCGGATCTTGGTGAGGTCCTCGGTGCCCTTGGCTCGCGCGTGCAGCTGGTGGGCCTGGACGAGGAAGACGGCGCCGAGGCCGATGGCGGCGACCGGGTAGAGCCAGCCGGTGGAGGCGATCGGCCACAGCAGCAGCGAGGTGGCGACCATGACCCAGGAGTAGGCCACGATCTGGCCGCCGACGTGGCGGGCGGACTTGACCACCGGCAGCATCGGCACGTCGACCTGCGCGTAGTCCTCGCGGTAGCGCAGCGCCAGCGCCCAGGTGTGCGGCGGGGTCCAGAAGAAGACGACCATGAACAGGATCAGCGGCTCCCAGCTCACCGAGTTGGTGACCGCGGTCCAGCCGATCAGGGTCGGGAAGCAGCCCGCGATGCCGCCCCAGACGATGTTCTGCGTCGTGCGCCGCTTGAGCAGCATCGTGTAGACGAAGACGTAGAAGGCGTTGGCGGCCAGCGACAGGCCCGCGGAGAGCCAGTTGACGAAGAACCCGAGCACCAGCACCGAGAGCACGGCCAGCACCGACCCGAAGATCAGAGCGGCGCGCGGGGTGACCACGTGCCGTGGCAGGGCCCGGCGTCGCGTACGCCGCATCTGCTCGTCGATGTCGCGGTCGTAGACGCAGTTGAAGACCGAGGCCGATCCGGCCGAGAAGATCCCGCCGACGACGGTGGCGGCGACGAGGCCGACCCCCGGAACACCCTGGGCGGCGAAGAACATCACCGGCACGGTGGTCAGCAGCAGCAGCTCGATCACGCGGGGCTTCGTCAGGGAGACGTACGCCGAGATGACATCGCGCATTGACGCGCGGTCGCTACGCTGGTCGAGGTCGGGGACCGGCTGTTCGACGTGCGTCACTGAGAAGATCCTTCTCGATCGGGTTGAGGCGTCACATGCGGCTCATACAAGCAGTTCACAGCATGCGGCTCGCAGTCTAACCCGGGGCGTGAGTAGGCTCGGATTCGGCAGCCCCCCACGGCCAGCCCAAGAACTTCCCATGTGGACTCCACCGATTTGAAAAGGCACCTCGTGAGCACCAAACCTGTACTCGAGTGGACCGATCTGGACAGCAAGGCCGTGGACACCGTCCGCGTTCTCGCCATGGACTCCGTGCAGAAGGTCGGCAACGGCCACCCTGGCACCGCGATGAGCCTGGCACCGGCGGCGTACCTGCTCTTCCAGAAGGTGATGAAGCACAACCCCGCCGACACCGACTGGCTCGGCCGTGACCGGTTCGTGCTCTCCGTCGGCCACTCCAGCATCACTCTCTACATCCAGCTCTACCTCGGCGGCTTCGGCCTCGAGCTCGGCGACCTGGAGAGCCTGCGCACCTGGGGCTCCCTCACGCCGGGCCACCCCGAGCGCGGCCACACCCGCGGCGTGGAGGTGACCACCGGCCCGCTCGGCCAGGGTGTCGCCAACGCCGTCGGCATCGCGATGGCCCAGCGCCGGCTGCGCGGCCTGCTCGACCCGGACACCCCGGTCGACCAGCCCAGCCCGTTCGATCACAAGACCTACGTCCTGGCCGGTGATGGCGACCTGCAGGAGGGCGTGAGCGGCGAGGCCAGCTCGATCGCCGGCACGCAGAAGCTCGGCAACCTGACGATGATCTACGACGCCAACCGGATCTCGATCGAGGGCGACACCAACGTCGCGTTCACCGAGGACGTCGCCGCCCGCTACCGGGCCTACGGCTGGCACGTCCAGGAGGTCGACTGGACCCACGACGGCACCGGCTACTCCGAGGACGTCCCGGCGCTCTTCGACGCGATCAACGCCGCCGGCGAGGTCACCGACCAGCCTTCGCTGATCGTGCTGCGTACGATCATCGCCTGGCCGGCTCCCAACGCGCAGAACACCGAGGCCGCGCACGGCTCGGCGCTCGGCGTCGAGGAGGTCGCCGCGACCAAGAAGGTGCTGGGCTTCGACCCGGACAAGACCTTCGACGTCGACCCCGAGGTGCTCGCCCACACCCGCAAGCTCATCGAGCGCGGCGAGAAGGCCGAGGAGGCCTGGCGTGCCGAGGAGGCCGCCTGGGCCGAGGCCAACCCGGAGCGCGCGAAGCTGCTCGAGCGGCTGCAGGCCGGGGAGCTCCCCGACGGCATCGCCGACGCGCTGCCGTTCTTCGAGGCCGACGCCAAGGGCATCGCCACCCGTGCCGCCTCCGGCAAGGTGATCAACGCCCTCGCGCCGGTGCTGCCCGAGCTGTGGGGCGGCTCGGCCGACCTCGCCGGCTCCAACAACACCACGATCTCCGGCGCGCCCAGCTTCGTGCCCGAGGACCGTTCCACCCACGAGTGGAAGGGCGACCCCTACGCCGGCCGCGTGCTCCACTTCGGCATCCGCGAGCACGCCATGGGCGCGATCCTCAACGGCATCGTGGCCCACTCGCCCACCAAGGCCTTCGGCGGCACGTTCTTCCAGTTCTCCGACTACATGCGCGGCGCCGTACGCGTCGGGGCGCTGTCCAAGCTGCCGGTGATCCACGTCTGGACCCACGACTCCATCGGCCTGGGCGAGGACGGCCCGACCCACCAGCCGGTCGAGCACCTCGCCGCGGTCCGGGCCATCCCGGGCCTCGACGTGGTCCGTCCCGCCGACGCCAACGAGACCGCCGCCGCGTGGCTCGAGGTGCTCAAGCACCACGACCGCCCGTCGGCGCTCATCCTGACCCGTCAGGCGTTGCCGACGTTCCCGCGCGGGGTCGACGGCTACGCGACCACCGAGGGTGTGGCGAAGGGTGGCTACGTACTCATCGACTCCCCCACCGGGACCGTCGACGTCGTGCTGCTCGGCACCGGCTCCGAGGTGCAGTACGCCGTCGCCGCCCGCGAGGAGCTGGCGAAGGAGGGCATCGGCGCCCGCGTGGTCTCGCTGCCCTGCCTGGAGTGGTTCGACGCCCAGGACCAGGACTACCGCGACTCGGTGATCCCGCCCGACGTCAAGGCGCGCGTCAGCGTCGAGGCGGGCGTGAAGCAGGGCTGGCGGGAGTACGTCGGCGACGCCGGCCGGATCGTCTCGCTGGAGCACTTCGGTGCCTCGGCGTCCGGGTCGCTGCTGTTCAAGGAGTACGGCTTCACCCCCGAGGCGGTCGTCACGGCCGCCAAGGAGAGCCTCGCCGCCATCAACAAGGGAGCATGAAATATGTCTGACCGTCTCAAGGCGCTGGCCGAGGCCGGCGTATCCATCTGGCTCGACGACCTCTCCCGTGAGCGCATCGAGACCGGCAACCTCGCCGAGCTCGTCAAGGAGAAGTCCGTCGTCGGGGTGACCACCAACCCGACCATCTTCGCCGCCGCGATCGCCAACGGCGAGCGCTACGACGAGCAGCTCCGATCGCTCGTGGCCGAGGGCAAGAACGTCGACGAGATCATCTTCGGCCTCACCACCCGGGACGTACGCAACGCCTGCGACATCCTCGCCCCGGTCGCCGAGGCGACCAAGGACGACGGCCGGGTCTCGATCGAGGTCGAGCCGACGCTGGCCAACGACACCGACGCGACCATCGCCTCCGCGAAGGCGCTGTGGGCCGAGGTCGACCGCCCGAACGCGCTGATCAAGATCCCGGCGACCCTCGAGGGCCTCCCGGCGATCACCGCCGTGATCGCCGAGGGCATCTCGGTCAACGTGACCCTGATCTTCTCGGTCGAGCGCTACCGCGCGGTGATGGACGCCTACCTGACCGGTCTGGAGCAGGCCAAGGCGGCCGGCAAGGACCTGTCCACGATCCGCAGCGTCGCCTCGTTCTTCGTCTCCCGCGTGGACAGCGAGATCGACAAGCGGCTCGAGGCCCTCGGCACGCCCGAGGCCAGCGCGCTGCTGGGCAAGGCCGCGGTGGCCAACGCCATCGCCGCGTACGCCGCCTTCGAGGAGGTCCACCAGAGCGAGCGCTGGACCGCGCTGGCCGACGCCGGCGCCAACGCCCAGCGGCCGCTGTGGGCCTCGACCGGCGTCAAGAACCCGGACTACCCGGACACGCTCTACGTCACCGACCTGGTCGTCGCCGACACGGTCAACACCATGCCCGAGAAGACCATGGAGGCCTTCGCCGACCACGGTGAGGTCAAGGGCGACGTCGTCACCGGCAAGGGCGACGAGGCCGCCGCGGTCTTCGAGTCGCTGCGCTCGGTCGGGGTCGACCTCGACGACGTCTTCGAGGTGCTGGAGACCGAGGGCGTGGACAAGTTCAAGGCCTCCTGGGTCGAGCTCGTCGACACCGTGAAGGGCCAGATCGAGGCGGTGAAGTAGTGAGCGGAGGCCCGGTCGACGCCACGACGACGGACGCTTGGAAGGCACTCACCGAGAGACGGACCGGCTTCGAGCCCGACCTGCGCTCGTGGTTCGCCGACGATCCCGGCCGGGCCTCACGCTTCACCTTCGAGGCGGCCGACCTCCACGTCGACCTCTCCAAGAACCTCCTCACCGACGAGCTCCTGGCCGACCTGCTGGCGCTGGCCGAGCAGGTCGGCCTGGAGGCGCGGCGTGACGCGATGCTCGCCGGCGAGCACATCAACGTCACCGAGGACCGCGCGGTGCTCCACACCGCCCTGCGGCTTCCCGCCGACGCGTCCCTGACCGTCGACGGCACCGACGTGGTGCCTGCGGTCCACGAGACCCTGAAGAAGGTCTACGCCTTCGCCGACCGGGTCCGGTCCGGGGAGTGGAAGGGCGTCACCGGCGAGCGGATCCGCACGGTCGTCAACATCGGCATCGGCGGCTCCGACCTCGGCCCGGTGATGGCCTACGAGGCGCTGGAGCCGTTCCGCCACCCGGAGATCGAGTGCCGGTTCATCTCCAACATCGACCCGACCGACGCGGGCATGAAGCTCAAGGGGCTCGATCCGGAGACGACGCTGTTCATCGTCTCCTCGAAGACCTTCTCGACGCTGGAGACGCTCACCAACGCCCGCCTGGCGCGCTCGTGGCTGCTCGACGCGCTCGGCGACGACGTGGACGCCGCCGACGCGGTGAAGAAGCACTTCGTCGCCGTCTCCACGGCGCTGGACAAGGTCGCGAACTTCGGGATCGACCCGGAGAACGCCTTTGGCTTCTGGGACTGGGTCGGCGGCCGCTACTCCGTCGACTCCGCCATCGGCACCTCGCTGGCGATCGCCGTCGGTCCGGAGGCCTTCGCCGAGTTCCTCGGTGGGTTCCACGCGATCGACGAGCACTTCCGCACGACTCCGCTCGAGCGGAACGTGCCGGCGCTGATGGGTCTCCTGAACGTCTGGTACGTCAACTTCTTCGATGCCCAGACCCACGCCGTGCTGCCCTACTCCCAGCTGCTGCACCGGTTCCCTGCGTACCTGCAGCAGCTGACGATGGAGTCCAACGGCAAGTCGGTGCGCTGGGACGGCACCGCGGTGACCTCGGCGACCGGTGAGGTCTTCTGGGGCGAGCCCGGCACCAACGGCCAGCACGCTTTCTACCAGCTGATCCACCAGGGCACCCGGGTCATCCCGGCCGACTTCATCGCGTTCGCCAACCCCGCCTATCCCCTCGCGGACGGCGACATCGACGTGCACGAGCTGTTCCTGGCCAACTTCTTCGCCCAGACCCAGGCGCTGGCCTTCGGCAAGACCGCCGAGCAGGTGCGCGCCGAGGGCACCGCGGAGAACATCGTCAACGCGCGGGTCTTCTCCGGAAACCGGCCGACCACCTCGATCATGGCTCCGTCGCTGACCCCCGGTGTGCTGGGTCAGCTGATCGCCCTCTACGAGCACATCACCTTCACCCAGGGTGTGGTGTGGGGCATCGACTCCTTCGACCAGTGGGGAGTCGAGCTCGGCAAGCAGCTCGCCCTGCAGATCAGCCCGGCCGTCTCCGGTGACGCGAAGACCGCCGAGCAGCAGGACACCTCCACCCAGTCCCTCATCGCCTACTACAGAGAGAAGCGAGCGTGACGACCCGCGACGGTCATCCCGAGTCACTCATCGAGGTCCACGACACCGCCGAGGCGCTGGCCTCCGCGGTGGCCGGGGAGTTCCTCAGTCGCCTGGCCGACCTGCAGGCCGCCGGCGACGTACCCACCATCGGCCTCACCGGCGGCACCATCGCCGAGGCCATCCACCGTGAGATCGCGCGTCTGGCTCCCGAGTCGGGCGTCGACTGGGGCGCGGTCGAGTTCTTCTTCGGCGACGAGCGCTACGTCGCCGCCGACTCCCCCGACCGCAACGCCGGCCAGGCTCGCGCCGCGTTCCTGACCGAGGTCGGCGTCCCGGACCACCGCATCCGCGAGATGCCGTCCACCGACTCCGGCCTGAGCGTCGACGAGGCTGCGGCGCAGTTCTCCGAGGACGTACGCAGCCACGGCTCGGGCGGCTTCGACATCCTGATGCTCGGCGTCGGCCCCGACGGCCACATCGCCTCCCTCTTCCCCGGCTTCCCGCAGCTCGAGGCGAAGGACGCGATCGCCGTCGGCGTGACCGGCTCGCCCAAGCCCCCGCCCGAGCGGATCACCTTCACCTTCGAGGCCCTGCGACGGTCCTCGACCGTCTGGTTCCTGGTCAGCGGCGAAGGCAAGGCCGAGGCGGTGGCCAAGGCCCACGCCGGCGCCCCGATCAGCGAGATCCCCGCCACCGGAGTCATCGGCACCAACGAGACGATCTGGTTCTTGGACCGCGCGGCCGCGTCCAAGCTCTGACCCCCTCCCGACTCGGCGCGACTGTCCCACCCGGAAGCGCCGAGTCGGCGCAAATGTCTCGGGAACTCCGTTACCCGGGTTGCTAACGGCAGGTAAATCTTTCCCGCAGCGGGTTCCCCGACCACCTGCCGACTGCCACCATCCGAGCATGTCCTTCAGCGCCTCTCGGCGGCTGCGCCTCACCCTGGCCAGCCTCGTTGCCCTCGCCCTGGCGAGCTTCATGGCGGTCGTCATCACGACCGCCCCGGCCCAGGCGGCCACGATCACCGTATCCACGGCGATCGCGACCCAGAACGGCTCGACGGCCACGGTGCGCGGCTACGTCGTCGGCCAGCCCACCGCGACCAACACCGTCGTGACCAGCAACTATCCCAACGACTATGCCCTCGCGATCGCCGACTCGGCTGCGGAGACCAGCACGTCACGGATGCTCTACGTGCAGATCCCCGACGCCTTCCGCAGCTCGTGGGGCCTGCGGTCCAACCCGACCCTGAAGGGCCGCCAGATCGATGTCACCGGCACCCTGACGGCGTACTTCTCCCACCCCGGGCACAAGAACGCCACCGCCTTCGCGTTCGCCGGGTCCACGCCGACCCCGACGCCCACCCCCACCACCAGCCCCACCCCGGACCCGAACATCCCGGCGGGCTACTACGACTCCGCCCAGGGCCTGTCCGGCTCGGCGCTGAAGTCGGCGCTGCACAACATCATCGACGGGCACACCACGATGACCTACAGCGCGGTGTGGGAGGCGCTGAAGGTGCTCGACCAGGACCCGAACAACTCCGCGAACGTGATCGAGTTCTACTCCGGGGTCTCCACCCCGAAGACCAACAACGGCGGCGACGCAAACAACTGGAACCGCGAGCACACCTGGCCGCAGAGCCACGGTGACTTCGGCACCAGCAACGGCCCCGGCACCGACGTGCACCACCTGCGGCCCGAGGACGTCACCGTCAACTCCACCCGGGGCAACAAGGACTTCGACCTCGGCGGCTCGGCCGTCGCGGAGTGCAGCGACTGCTGGACCGACTCCGACTCCTTCGAGCCCCGCGACAGCGTGAAGGGCGACCTGGCCCGCGGCATCCTCTACATGGCCGTTCGCTACAACGGCGACGACGGCTTCGCCGACCTGGAGGTCAACAACTCCGTCAACGGCGCGACCAGCTACCTCGGCAAGGTCTGCGTCCTCCTGGCCTGGCACAGCGCCGACCCCGTCACCACCGCCGAGCAGGCGCGCAACAACAAGATCTACTCGACCTACCAGCACAACCGGAACCCGTTCATCGACCACCCGGAGTACGCCGAGTCCATCTTCGGCGCCACCTGCTGACCCACCCCGCCGAGTCGGCGCGTCTGTCCCACGCAGAAGCGCCGACTCGGCACGTCAGTCCCGCTGGAACGACGCGAGTCGGCGCGTCAGCCCCACGTTGTCCACAGACTTTTCCACAGCCCGCTGATGTGCGGTGGCGGCGCCGGCGACGGGCTCCCAGACTCTCCGGCATGGACATCTACGAGATGCTGTTCAACGGAAGCCTCGGGAGCACCTTCCCGTTGCCGGCGACCGAGCCGTTCACCTTCAAGATGGCCCGCGAAGCCGGGATCTCACGGAGGCGGCTCGGCACGCTTCTCGAGACGGGCCTCGTACGCCGCCCTATCAAGGGCGTGTATCTGGCCACCGAGGTGGGCGACTCCCTCGCCGTCCGCGCCGCGTGCCTGAGGCTGGTCGCGCCCGCCGACTGCATCGTCGTCGACCGACATGCCGGCTGGCTCCTCGGAGCCGAGATGATCCTCGCGCCCGGCGAGCACATCAGCCTTCGCCCGCTCTCGTTCTTCCGCCCGGCCGGCCGCGGCCGTCTCCGCAACGACATCGCGAGCAGCGGCGAGCGCACCGTGGCGGACAGCGAGACCGACGAGATCGGTGGCCTGAGGGTGACCAGTGCGCTGCGTACGGCCTGGGATCTCGGTCGCGTCCGCTGGCCTGACGAGGCGATCGCCGGAGTCTCGATGATGCATCGACTCGGTGCGTACGATCCTGACGAGTTCATCGAGGGGATCGAACAGTTCCGCGGTCAGCGGTGGGTCACGACACTTCGGGAGATCGGCCCGCTGGCGGACGGCAGGTTCGAGTCGCCACCCGAGGCGGTGCTGGGTCTGCGCTGCCATCAAGCGCGGTTTCCCATGACGCCGCAGGTCGAGGTCTCTACCGTGACCGGGGAGTTCATCGCCCGTCTCGATCTGGGCAACGAGGACCTTCTCGCCGCCGTCGAGTACGACGGCGCGGAGTGGCACTCCTCCCCCGGCCAGCAGATACGCGACCGGGAACGGCGCCTGGACGTATGCCGTGAAGGATGGCTGGTCGAGGCGTTCACGAAGAACGATCTCTTCACGCGTACCGGAGACGCAGACGTACGCATCCGGCAACTGCACCATCGGGCCCTCCGCCGACGCGGTGGACGGCTCGCGAGCTGAACGGGGCAGTTGCGCCGACTCGTTCGCTTCAGACGGGACTGACGAGCCGACTCACGCGTCTCCAGCGGGACAAATGCGCCGAGTCGGCGCCTCTGCTTGGAGCAGATGCGCCGACTCGGCGGGTGTTTCAGAAGATGATCTCGCCGGACTTGCGGCGGGAGCGGAGCAGGGCGATGGCCTCCTCCAGGATGTCCTCGGCCTCGGCGTCGGAGCGGCGCTCCTTCACGTAGGCGAGGTGCGTCTTGTAAGGCTCGATCTTCGGCGCCGGGGGCGCATTCTCCTCGTCGAGACCCGCGGGCAGCCCGCACTTGGGGCAGTCCCAGGAGTCCGGCGGCGTCGCCTCGACGGCGAAGGTGATGACCGAGCGATGTGCGTTGGCGCAGAAGTAGGTGACGGCCTTTCGTGGCGCAGCTTCGCCGCGCTCCGCCTCACCCATCGGCCCAGCACCGACCCGGGAGCCCCGAATCGCGTTCCCTCCACCTGCCATGGTGCTGCGGTGTCCTCTCTCAACTTAAAGTTCGCAGCCCCGAGAGGCCACTTTGGGGGATCGGACGGCAAAATCTCCGTCCAGCGTCGATGAGTTTAGACGCTATCGCGCGTGCGCTGAAGGGGAATGTTTCAGTAGGCCATCAGCAGGCCGAGAGCGATCACACAGGCGAACCAGATCACGCCGATACCGATGGTCAGCCGGTCGAGGTTGCGCTCGACGACCGAGGATCCACCCAGCGAGCTCGAGACGCCACCGCCGAACATGTCGGAGAGTCCGCCACCGCGGCCCTTGTGGAGCAGCACGAGCAGGATCATCAGCGCGCTCGCGATGACCAGGATGATGGTGAAGAGAAGTTCCACGTCTGAAATCCTATCTAGAGGCCCTGAAACCTACAGCACCGGTAGGTCGTAGTAGCGCGAGATGGCGGCAAAGTCCTCCACCGAGAGGCTCGCACCGCCGACGAGCGCGCCGTCGACGTCGCTCTCCTGCATCAGGGCGGCCACGTTGTTGGGCTTCACGGAGCCGCCGTAGAGGATGCGTACGCCGCCGGCGATCTCTGCACCGTAGAGCTTCTCCAGGCGCTCCCGGATGCCGGCGCAGACCTCCTGCGCGTCCTGCGCGGTGGCGGTCTCCCCCGTGCCGATCGCCCAGACCGGCTCGTAGGCGATCACCACCTCGGCGACCTCGGCGTCGGTCAGACCGGCCAGCGAGGCCTCGGCCTGGCCGGTGCAGTGGTCGAGGTGGTTGCCGGCCTGACGGATCTCGAGGCCCTCGCCCACGCAGACGATCGGAGTGATCTTGTGCTTGAGCGCGATCTTGGCCTTCTGCGCGACGATCTCGTCGGTCTCGCCGTAGTGCTCACGACGCTCGGAGTGGCCCACGATCACGTAGGAGCAGCCGAGCTTGGCCAGCATCGAGGCCGAGACCTCGCCGGTGTAGGCGCCGGACTCGTGGGTCGAGACGTTCTGGGCGCCGTAGGTGATCCGCATCTTGTCGCCGTCGACGAGCGTCTGCACCGAGCGGATGTCGGTGAACGGCGGGAAGACCGCCACCTCCACGGCCCCGAAGTCGTGGCGCTTGTCGGAGAGCGTCCAGGCGAGCTTCTGGACCAGGACCACCGCTTCCTGGTGGTTGAGGTTCATCTTCCAGTTGCCCGCGATGAGCGGCGTGCGGCCCGCGGCCGCCTTCTTGGCCGCCATCAGCCGAGGCCTCCGACGACGGTCGACTCCTCGAGCACGGCGATGCCCGGAAGTGTCTTGCCTTCCAGGTATTCGAGCGAGGCGCCACCACCGGTCGAGATGTGGCCGAACTGCTCGTCGGCGAAGCCGAGCTGGCGGATCGCCGCGGCGGAGTCACCGCCGCCGACGACCGAGAGCCCGTCGACCGTGGTGAGCGCCTGGGCGACCGCACGGGTGCCCTCGGCGAACGCGGCCTGCTCGAAGACGCCCATCGGACCGTTCCAGAAGACCGTCTTGGCGCCGTCGAGGGCGGCCGCGTAGGTCTGGGCGGACTCCGGACCGATGTCGAGCCCGAGGGACTCGGCCGGGATCGCGTTGGCTGCGACCACGCGGGCCGAGGCCTCGTCGCCGAAGGAGTCGGCGACCACGATGTCGGTCGGCAGCAGGATCTCGACGCCGATCTCCTCGGCGCGCTCGAGATAGCCGAGCACGGTGAGGATCTGGTCCTCCTCGAGCAGCGACTGACCGACCTCGTAGCCCTGGGCCTTGAGGAAGGTGAAGACCATGCCGCCGCCGATGAGCAGCTTGTCGGCCTTGCCGAGCAGGTTGTCGATCACGCCGAGCTTGTCGGAGACCTTCGAACCGCCGAGGACGACCACGTAGGGACGCTCCGGGGTCTCGGTGAGCCGCTTGAGCACCTCGATCTCGGTGGCCACCAGGTCACCCTGCGCGCTCGGGAGCAGCTTGGCCACGTCGTAGACCGAGGCCTGCTTGCGGTGGACCACGCCGAAGCCGTCGGAGACGAAGGCGTCGGCCAGGGCGGCGAGCTCGGCGGCGAAGGTCGCCCGCTCGATGTCGTCCTTGCTGGTCTCACCGGCGTTGAAGCGTACGTTCTCCAGCAGGGCCACCTGGCCGTCGGCGAGGCCGCCGACGACCGAGCTGGCGGAGTCACCGACGGTGTCGGTCGCGAAGGCGACCTCGGCACCGAGCAGCTCGCCGAGGCGGGTCGCCACCGGCGCCAGGGAATAGGCCGGGTCCGGCTCACCCTTCGGACGCCCGAGGTGGGCGACCACGACGACCTTGGCGCCGGCGTCGGCCAGCGCCTTGATCGTGGGCACCGACGCACGGATCCGACCGTCGTCGGTGATCGTGGTGCCTTCCAGCGGGACGTTGAGGTCGGAGCGCACGAGGACTCGCTTGCCCGCGACTCCCTGCTCGATGAGCTGCGTGAGATTCAGAGACATAACGGGCTAGACACTAACCTGTGGCGAGCGCCGCTGGGTCACAGGCTCGCGCCAACGTACGCCACCAGGTCACCGAGCCTGTTGGAGTAGCCCCACTCGTTGTCGTACCACGCCGCGACCTTCACCTGGTTGCCGATCACCTTGGTCAGCGGAGCGTCGAAGATCGAGGACGCCGGGTTGGTGACGATGTCGGAGGAGACGATCGGGTCGGTCGAGTAGACCAGGTACTTCCCGTCGGCGGCCTTCTCCATGATCGAGTTGATCTCCTCGACCGAGGTCTCGCGCGAGGCCTCGAAGGAGAGGTCGACGATCGAGCCGGTCGGCACCGGCACGCGCAGCGCGTAGCCGTCGAGCTTGCCCTTCAGCTCCGGGAGCACCAGGCCGATCGCCTTGGCGGCACCGGTCGAGGTGGGCACCACGTTGAGCGCGGCGGCGCGCGCACGACGCAGGTCCTTGTGGATGTTGTCCTGCAGGTTCTGGTCGGCGGTGTAGGCGTGCACCGTGGTCATCAGGCCCTGGTTGATGCCGATGCCCTCGTGCAGCGCCTTCGCCAGCGGCGCCAGGCAGTTGGTGGTGCAGGACGCGTTGGAGATGACCGTGTGGGCCTCGGGGTCGTAGATGTTCTCGTTGACGCCGAGGACGATGGTGGCGTCCTCGTTCTTCGC
This sequence comes from Nocardioides luteus, assembly GCF_015752315.1. Lineage (NCBI taxonomy): Bacteria > Bacillati > Actinomycetota > Actinomycetes > Propionibacteriales > Nocardioidaceae > Nocardioides > Nocardioides luteus. Next base: position 2,048,270 of record NZ_JADOVJ010000001.1, on the reverse strand, counting down.
CGGGGCGGAGATGATGACCTTCTTCGCGCCGCCGTTGTCGACGTGGGCGCGGGCCTTGGTCGCGTCGGTGAAGAAGCCGGTGGACTCGATCACGACGTCGACGCCGAGGTCGGCCCACTTGAGGTTGGCCGGGTCACGCTCTGCGTACGCCTTGATCTCCTTGCCGTCGACGACGATCGCGTCCTCGGTGGCGGACACGTCGGCGCCGAGCGGGCCGAGGATCGAGTCGAACTTCAGCAGCGTCGCGAGGGTTGCGTTGTCGCTGAGGTCGTTGACCCCGACGATCTCGATGTCGAGGTCGGAGGCGCGCACCGCGCGGAAGAAGTTGCGGCCGATCCGGCCGAACCCGTTGATGCCTACTCGAACTGTCACGTGGACTCCTGGTTCGCGTCGAAAGATTGTGCGCGGGATCACCCGCTGACGCCGACACTACCCAGCCCCTCTGAACAGCGGGAGACTGGGTTGGATCGTTCCAAAAGACGGACGAGTAGCAAACGGCCCGAGCCCCTCGATCAGTCGAGGGGCTCGGGCCGGTTTCAGGTCGTGAATGGTGCTCTCAGGCGTCCTCGGCGAGCATCTCCGCGGTCAGCGACGCCTCGGTGTCGGGGATCCCGAGCTCCTCGGCGCGCTTGTCGGCCATCGCCAGCAGCCGGCGGATCCGGCCCGCGATGGCATCCTTGGTCAGCACCGGGTCGTGCAGCTGGCCGAGCTCCTCCAGAGAGGCCTGCTTGTGCTCCAGTCGGAGCTTGCCGGCCTGGCGCAGGTGGTCGGGGATGTCGTCACCGAGGATCTCCAGGGCGCGCTCGACGCGAGCCCCGGCGGCGACGGCGGCACGCGCCGAACGGCGCAGGTTGGCGTCGTCGAAGTTGGCCAGCCGGTTGGCGGTGGCGCGCACCTCGCGGCGCATCCGGCGCTCCTCCCAGGCCATCAGCGACTCGTGGGCGCCCAGCCGGGTCAGCAGCTGGCCGATCGCGTCGCCGTCGCGGATCACGACGCGGTCCACGCCGCGCACCTCGCGGGGCTTGGCGGAGATGCCGATACGGCGGGCGACGCCGACGAGGGCCAGAGCCGACTCCGAACCCGGGCAGGTCACCTCCATCGAGGAGGAGCGGCCCGGCTCGGTGAGCGAGCCGTGGGCCAGGAACGCCCCGCGCCAGGCGGCGACGGCGTCGCAGGCCCCGCCCGAGACGACGGCAGGCGGAAGGCCCCGCACCGGTCGCCCACGCTGGTCGAGAAGGCCGGTCTGGCGCGCGAGCGCCTCACCGTCCTTGACCACGCGCACGATGTAGCGGCTGCCCTTACGAAGCCCGCTCGCCTGGATGAGAGCCACCTCTGCCTCGTGACCGAAGACGTCGGCGATGTCTCGCTTCAGCCTCCGTGCCGCCAGACCGGTGTCGAGCTCAGCCTCGACCACGATCCTGCCGGCCACGATGTGGATCCCCCCAGCGAACCTCAACGTCGAGGCAACCTCTGCCTTGCGGCAGCATGTCTTGGTGATCTGAGTGGAGGCCAGCTCGGCCTTCACCTGTCCCGTCATCGCCATGCCGGAGAGTCTTTCATTGATGTCAACGACCCTCGAATCGGTTCCACGTCCGGGGCCCCGCTAGCCCGCCCCGATCACCCTCGCGTACGCAGCGGCGAGCCGCTCCGGGTCGTGGCGAGGGGTCCCGTCGCCGACGGCGACGTCGGCGACCTCGACCTGCGCACCGCACTTCTCGGCGACCCGCGACAGCTCGTCGAGGCCGTCGAGGGAGGAGTCGACGAGGACGGTGTGGATGCGGAGGTCGGGGGCGTGCTCGAGGAGGACCGAGAGGTGCTCAGCCGGGCCGAAGCCGGTCGTCTCCCCTGGCTGCTCGCCGAGGTTGAGCACCACCACGATCTTGGCGGAGGTGGCGACCAGGGCCTCGCGCAGGGCGCGGACCATCAGGTGCGGCAGCACGGAGGTGAACCAGGAGCCGGGCCCCAGGAACACCCACTCCGCCTCGCGGATGGCCGCCACCGCGTCGGGGGCGGCGGGCGGGTTGTCGGGGATGAGCCGGATCGACTCGATCATCCCGTCGGTGCTGGCGACCTCGACCTGGCCCTGCACCGAGGTGAGGGCATCAGGAGATCCGGGCACCAGGCCGCGTACGTCGGCGACGATGTCCATCGGCACCAGCGCCATCGGCAGGACCCGGCCCTTAGCGCCCAGCAGGCGGCCCACCCAGTCGAGCGCCTCGACGTGGTCACCGAGCTGCTCCCACAGGCCGACGATCAGCAGGTTGCCGAGGTTGTGGCCGCGCATCTCGCCCTCGCCTGCGAAACGGTGCTGCAGCACCTGCGCCCAGGTGTCGTCCCAGCGGTCGGCGCCGCACAGGGCGGCGAGCGCCATCCGCAGATCACCGGGAGGCAGCACCCCGAACTCGCGGCGCAGCCGGCCGCTCGAGCCACCGTTGTCGGCGACCGTGACGATCGCGGTGAGCTGGTCGACGGTCAGGTCGTCGACCAGCAGTCGCAGCGCGCTCAGCGACGCGTGAAGTCCGTGCCCTCCCCCCAGGGCGACGACAGCCTGGGCATCTGCCCCGGGTCGGTCGGCCCCGGCCACTCTCACTCCCGCCCGAGGTCTCGGTGGATCGCCTTCGCATCCAGGCCGGCATCTCGGAGCCGCCTGGAGATCTCCTCCGCCATCGCCACGCTGCGGTGCTTGCCACCCGTGCACCCGATTGCCACGCGCATGAACCTCTTTCCTTCGTGGAGATAGCCCTTGGTCACTCCGATGAGCACCGGAACATACCCGCTCAGGAACTCCTCCGCACCAGGACGTGAGTAGACGTAGGCGGCGACGTCGGGGTTGTCGCGTCCGTTGCCGTCCTTCAGCTCCGGAACCCAGTGAGGGTTCGGCAGGAACCGCATGTCGGCCATGAAGTCGGCGTCGACCGGGATCCCGTACTTGAACCCGAAGCTCACCACCGACACCTTCAGGGTCGTCCGCTCCGGGGTGCCGAACGCCTCGGCGATCCGGGCGGTCAGCTGGTGCACGTTCAGCTGGGTCGTGTCGATGACCAGGTCGGCGGCGCCACGCAGGCTGGCCAGCACCACCCGCTCGCGCTCGAGCGCGTCCAGCAGCCGCTCGTTGCCCCGCTGCATCGGGTGGGGCCGCCGGGCGGCCTCCTGACGCCGCACGAGCGTGTCGTCGGCGGCGTCGAGGAAGACCAGCGTCGTACGCCGCCCGGTGGCCTTCTTGGCCACGATCTCCTCGAGCTCGGCGAAGAACGAGCCGGAACGTACGTCGGTCACGACCGCCACCGGCTGCTCCGGGCCCCGGGCCGCGTCGACCCGCTCGACGACCTGCGGCAGCAGGCTCGGCGGCAGGTTGTCGACGACGTAGTAGCCGAGATCCTCCAGCTCCTTGGCGGCGGTGCTCCGCCCGGCACCGGTCATGCCGGTGATGACGACGACCTCCCCCTTGTGCATGACCTACTCCTCGATGATCTCGCCGGTGGTGACGTTGATGCCGCTAACCTTGCCATTCCTGGCCGTCTGCTCCACAGCGGTCTTGATCGCTGTCGCGGTGGCGGGGCCGATGCCGGGCACCAGGGCGATCTCCTCGGCGGTCGCGGCGCGGAGCTTCTTCAACGAGCCGAAGTGCTTCATCAGCGTCTTGCGGCGCACCTCCCCGAGGCCGGGTACGTCGTCGAGCAGGCTCTCCACCATCGACTTGCTGCGCCGGCCGCGGTGATGGGTGATCGCGAACCGGTGCGCCTCGTCGCGGACCCGCTGCAGCAGGTAGAGCCCTTCCGAGGACCGCGGCAGGATGACCGGGTCCTCCTCGTCCGGCACCCAGACCTCCTCCAGGCGCTTGGCCAGACCCACGACCGGGATGTCGTCGATGCCGAGCTCGGCCAGGGCCCGCTGGGCGGCGGCGACCTGAGGCGCGCCGCCGTCGACGACGACCAGGCCCGGGGCGTAGGCGAACTTGCGGGGCCGGCCGGTCTCGGGATCGACGAGCATCGGGCCGTTGGCCCCTTCGACGTCCGTCGACACGATCGACGTCGACTGCTCGTCGAGGAGCCGCTTGAACCGCCGGGTGATCACCTCGTGCATCGCCCGGACGTCGTCGGAGCCGTCCTGGCCCTTGATGATGAAGCGCCGATACTCCGACTTGCGGGCCAGGCCGTCCTCGAAGACCACCATGCTGGCCACGATCTCGGTGCCCTGCAGGTGGGAGATGTCGTAGCACTCGATCCGCAGCGGCACCTCGTCGAGCTCGAGCGCCTCCTGGATCTCCTCCAGCGCCCGGTTGCGGGTGGTCAGATCGCTGGCCCGCTTGGTCTTGTGGAGCGCGAGGGCCTGCTCGGCGTTCTTCGCCACCGTCTCCTGCAGGGTCTTCTTGTCGCCGCGCTGCGGGACCCGGATCCGGACCTTCGCCTTGCGAACGTCGGAGAGGAGCTCCTCGAGGGTCTCGTGGTCGGGCGGCAGCGCCGGGACCAGGATCTCGCGCGGGATCGCCTCCGCGTCCTCGCCCGCGTAGAGCTGGAGCAGGAAGTGCTCGACCAGGCCGGCGGTGTCGGCGTCGTCCATCCGGTCGGCGACCCAGCCGCGCTGACCCTTGATCCGGCCGCCGCGTACGTAGAAGATCTGTACGCCGACCTCGAGCGGGTCCTCGGCCAGGGCGATGACGTCGGCGTCGGCGCCGTCCCCGAGCACCACGGCCTGCTTCTCCAGCGCGCGCTGCATCGCGGCCAGGTCGTCACGCAGCCGCGCGGCCTTCTCGAAGTCGAGGGCCTCGGAGGCTGCGTACATCTCCTTCTCGATCCGCTTCGTGAAGGTCGTGGTGTGGCCGGCCATGAAGTCGCAGAAGTCATCGACGATCTCGCGGTGCTCCTCGGGCGAGATGTTGCCGACGCAGGGGGCGGTGCACTTGTCGATGTAGCCGAGCAGGCAGGGGCGGCCGATCTGCTGGGAGCGCTTGAAGACGCCGTTGCTGCACGAGCGCATCGGGAAGACGCGCAGCAGGATGTCGACGGTCTCGCGGATCGCCCAGGCGTGGCCGTAGGGGCCGAAGTAGCGGGTGCCCTTGCGCTTGGCGCCGCGGCCGACCATCACCCGCGGGAACTCCTCGGAGACGGTGACCGCGAGCCATGGGTAGGACTTGTCGTCGCGGTACTTGACGTTGAACCGCGGGTCGAACTCCTTGATCCAGGTGTATTCGAGCTGGAGCGCCTCGATGTCGTTGTTGACCGTCGTCCACTCGACGCTGGCCGCGGTGGTGACCATCGTCGCCGTACGCGGGTGGAGGCTCGGGATCGGCTGGAAGTAGTTCGCGAGCCGCTGGCGCAGGTTGATCGCCTTGCCGACGTAGATCACCCGCCCCTTGGGGTCGCGGAACCGGTAGACCCCGGGCTGGGTGGGGATGCTCCCAGCTTTCGGGCGATAGCTCTGCGGATCAGGCACGTCCGCCAGCCTATCGGCGAGCACCGACAGGCTGGCGGCACGTGGACGTGCCCGGATCAGCTAGCCCAGCAGCTCCACCTCCGAGAGCGTGATCGGCTCACCGGCCGGACCGGTGAACTCGATCCGGATCCGGTTGAACCTCGACTCCGACTCGAGCTTGAACGGACGGGTGGCCTGCTGCCAGTCGAACTTCTCACCCGAGCGCCGGTCGAGGACCTTCCAGTCGGTGCCGTCGTTGGATCCCTTGACGACCCAGCCGCTCGGCGAGCGGCCGTCGGCGCCGTTGGTGAGGGTGTAGAAGGACACCGGCACCTTGGTCCCGGAGAACCGGTACTCCACCCAGCCGTCGCCGGCCACGGTCGTCTGCGTCCCGGAGTCGTTGTCGACCAGCGTCTCGCCGTCGTTCCCGCTGGCCGTCACCGTGCCCTTGCCCGCACCCGACCTGTCGGCGATCGGCCGGGCCGGCTCGGAGCCGGTGGTCAGCGACGGCGGCACGGCGCTCGGCGAGGTGCCCCAGCGCGACGGCCTCGGGCCCATGTCGAACTCGATGGTGCCGCCGTCGGCAAGCTCCTTGTGGGAGACGTACGTCTTGTCCCACGTCTTGCCGTCGATGGTGACGCCCTGGACGTAGATGTTCTTGTTGCTGTTCTTCGGTGCCTTGATCACCAGGTCCTTGCCGCCCTCCAGGTGGAGGGTGGCCTTGGTGAACAGCGGCGAGCCGAGCACGAGGTTCTCACTGCCCATCTGGAGCGGGTAGAGGCCGAGGGAGGCGAAGAGGTGCCAGGCGGAGGTCTCGCCGTTGTCCTCGTCGCCGGCGTAGCCCTGCCCGATCTCGGAGCCGGTGTACATCCGGCGCAGGGTCTCACGGACGATCTCCTGCGTCTTCCAGGGCTGGCCGGTGTAGCTGTACATCCACGGGATGTGGTGGCTGACCTGGTTGGAGAAGCCCCACTGCCCCATGCGTACGTCACGGGCCTCGCGGATCTCGTGGATGATGCCGCCGTAGGAGCCCGGGTACTCCCCCGTCTCCGGGGTCGCGAAGAAGGTGTCCAGCTTCTTCGCGAGCCCGCCGCGACCGCCGTAGAGGTTGGCCAGGCCCTGGCCGTCCTGCGGGGTGTGGAACGCGAAGTTCCACCCGTTGGTCTCGGTGTAGTCGTGGTCGCTGCCCCACACCAGCGGGTTGTAGTCCGCCGGTGACTTCTTGAAGGTGCCGTCGGCATTGCGGCCCTGGAAGAAGCCCACCTTGGTGTCGAAGGTGTTGACGTAGTTGCGGGCGCGGTTGAGGAAGTACTCCGACTCCTCCTTCAGCCGCTTCCTCTCGGCGCCGGAGATCCCGTCGCGTGCCGCCAGCTTCGCGGCCATGTTCCCGATGCCGTAGTCGTTGATGTAGCCCTCGAGACCCCAGGAGACGCCCTCGCTCACGGCCGCGGGCGTGTAGCCGAGGAACACCGAGGTCTGCATGCCCTTGCGGCCGACGTTGGAGTTGGTCGCCGAGCCCGGCGGACGGACCGTGGCGTTCTTCACGGCGGCCGCGTAGGCGGCCTCCGCGTCGATGCCCTCGACGCCCTTGACGTACGCATCCGCGAAGGAGACGTCCGAGCTGGTCCCGGTCATCAGGTTGGCGTAGCCCGGGGAGGACCAGCGCGAGATCCAGCCGTTGTCCTTGTACTGCTGCACGAAGCCGTTGACCATCTCGGCGGCCTGGCTCGGCTCCAGGAGCGAGTACGCCGCCCAGGTGGTGCGGTAGGTGTCCCAGAAGCCGTTGTTCACATAGACCTTGCCGTCCTTGATCTCGGCCCCGGTGTGGGTGGGCGTGGTGCCCGGCGGGTTGGTGTCACCGGAGGTGGACTGCACGGCGTGCTTCCACACCGGCTCGTCCTCGGTACCGGTGTTCTCGTGGCCCGAGTTGGGGTAGAGGAACAGCCGGGCGAGGTTGGAGTAGACGGTGGTCCGCTGCTCCTTGGTCGCGCCCTGGATGTCGAGGACGTCGAGCTTGTCCTGCCACAGCGCCTTCGCCTTCTCCTTCACCGTGTCGAAGGAGTCGTCGGCGACCTCGAGCTCGAGGTTCCTCTTCGCCTGGTCGATGCCGATCAGGCTGGTGGCGATGCGCATCGTCACGGTCCGGTCCGTACCGGCGTCGAACTCGAGGTGGCCCTGTACGTTCGGGCGCTCGCCGCCGGCGTACTTGCCGCCGCCGGTGACGGGCTGGTCGAAGGTCGCGTAGACGTACATCCGGGTGGCGCCGTTGGACAGGCCGCTGCGGGTGTCGGTGAAGCCCTGCAGGGTGCCGGCGGCCGGGTCGAGGGTCAGGCCGCCGTCGTTGTTGACGTTGTCGAACACCAGGCTCGCATCGTCGCCGGGGTAGGTGAACCGGAACACGGCCGCGTGGTCGGTCGGGGCGATCTCGGCGCTCTGGCCGTTGTCGAAGCCGACCTTGTAGTAGTAGGGCCGGGCGGTCTCGTTGTCGTGCTCGAAGGTGAGCGCACGGGCCCTACGCCCCGGGTCGGGGACGCCCTCGGCGGACGACGGCATCACCTGGAAGGTCTGCCGGTCCCCCATCCACGGGCTGGTCTCGTGGCTCAGCGTCAGCGCCTGCAGGCTGGTCCGGTTCTGGGCGTCGTTGTCCTGGTGGTAGCGGTAGAACCAGGACAGCGAGCCGGCGTTGGTCATCGGCGCCCAGAAGTTGAAGCCGTGCGGGACCGCGGTCGCGGGGATGTTGTTGCCTCGCGAGAAGCTGCCGCTGGACTGGGTGCCACGGGTCGTGACGGCGTAGTCGACGCGGCTGGTGGGCTGCGGTTCGTCCGGGGAGGCCGTGATCGCGATGTCGTCGTACCAGCCACGGAACTTCGTCGGACCGCTCGGCGCGTCGACGGCGACCAGGATGCGGTCGATCGTCCTGCCCGCCGCGACGTCGCCGATGACGGAGGTCTTCTTGTTCCACTGGTTGGTGTACAGCGACTTCGACTCGCCCTGACCCTTCGGCGACAGTACGTAGCCCTGCGCGTCGAGCGCGCCCAGCTCGGAGAGCAGGGTGCCGTCGGTGAAGGCCAGGTCCACCGACGTGTAGGTGCTCGGGTAGCTCAGGTCGCCGTCGATGAACTCCGGGAAGACCAGGTAGGACAGCTCGGTCTCCTTGCCGACCGGGATGTCGACGTCGAAGACGCGGTTGTAGGAGTGGCCCTTGTCGGCGGTGATCTTGCCGGCGTACTCGAAGGCGTGCACCCCGGTGAAGCCGACCTTCGACTTCGCGGCGTACGCCGAGGCGGGGCCGTCGTCGGGGTGGCTGGTCATGTTCTTCAGCGGCGGCGGGGGCTCGGAGCCGTCGGAGAGCTGCCACTCGGCGAGCTGGATGATGCCGCCGCTCTGGTTGGCGGAGATGTCGATGCGGTAGTGGGAGTAGGCCTGCGGCGAGGCGATCTCGAACTCTCGCGTCTGGAAGCGCTCGTCCCAGGACTGGCCGGTGCGGGTGTCGACGGTCGTCCAGGTCTGGCCGTCGGTGGATCCCTGGATCACCCAGTCCCTGGGGTCACGCTCGGCCGCGTCGTTGGCCGAGGTGAGGGCGTACCTGACGACGTTGACGGGCTGGTCGAGCTTGATCTGCACCCAGCCGGTGGTCGCGAAGGTGAGCCACTTGGTGTTGATGTCACCGTCGACGAGCTCGGCGGCACCTTCACCGGAGCCGGTGTTCTCCCCGCTCGCGGTGACGCCGGTGATGTGCTCGGAGATGTCGCCCGGGATGCCGAAGGCGTCGGGTCCGGCGACGTTCGCGGTGCGCGGGGTGCCGTCCTCGCCGGTGTCGACGAGATCGGCCCAGGTCGGCTGGGGGTCGTCCTCCTCGAACGAGGTCGTCCAGTCACCGCCTTCCGCGGCCTGCTGGGGGTCGGCGGTGTCGCTCTTCGGAGCGGACGGCTCGGGTGACTCAGGGGTCGCGAGCGCGGGTGCGGTGCTGCTCATCCCGACCATCAGTGCCGCCGTCGCGGCGATCATCGCGGCCAGGCGGGCAGCCCGGCCTCGGGTTCTGGGTGGTGCGTCCCAACGGTGCATCGGTGTGATCTCCTTCACATGGGGGCCATCCCAGATGGAACCGGGTCATGACAACGTTGTCAACGCGTTTGTGCAGGATTTACGCGGGCGATCTCGGATCACCCCGTGATTTGGACCGATATGCGAGAAGAATCGCGACATCGTTGTCACGCTCGGATCTGCGTCTACGCTGAGCACGTGGCATCACCCCCGTCCGACCAGACCCGTCAGCAGCGCCGCCCGACCATGAAGGATGTCGCGGCGGCGGCCGGGGTGAGCCTGAAGACCGTCTCACGGGTGGTCAACGGCGAGTCCAACGTCAACGACGACCTCCGGGCATCGGTGCTCGAGTCGATCGCGCAGCTCGGGTTCCGGCGCAATGCCAGCGCCCGCGACCTCCGGCAGGGACGGTCGGGCACCGTCGGGTTGCTGCTCGAGGACGTCGCCGACCCGTTCTACTCGATCCTGTCCCGCGCGGTCGAGGACGTCGCCCGGGAGCACGGGACGATGGTCTTCGCCGGATCCTCGGCGGAGGATGCCGACCGGGAGCGCGACCTCGCGCTCGCCTTCTGCGAGCGGCGCGTCGACGGTCTGATCATCGTGCCGGCGGGGACGAGCCACTCCTACCTCCTGCCCGAGATGCGGGCCGGCATCCCGGTCGTGTTCGTCGACCGCCCGCCCGGCGACATCGAGGCCGACATGGTCCTCACCGACAACCTCGGCGGCAGCCGGCGCGGAGTGGAGCACCTCCTCTCCCACGGGCATCGCCGTATCGGCTTCATCGGCGACGCGCCCGAGATCTACACCGCCGGCGAGCGGCTGCGCGGCTACCGTGAGGCGCTGGAGTCCGCCGGGATCCCCTTCTCCGACGAGCTCGTCACCCAGGCACGGCCGTCGCCCGACTCGACCGCTGCCGCACTGGACCGGCTGCTCGCCGGGCCGTCACCGGCGACGGCGCTGCTCTGCGGCAACAGCCGCACCACCGTCAGCGTGCTGCGCGAGCTCGCCCGGCGCTCGACCCGACTGGCGCTCGTCGGGTTCGACGACGTCGAGCTCGGCGACCTCCTCCAGCCCGGCCTCACCGTCATCGCCCAGGACCCCGGCGCCATGGGCGCGGCCGCCGCACGGCTGCTCTTCCAGCGCATCGCCGGCGACACCGCCGGCCCGCCACAGACGGTCACCATCGGCGCTCGGCTGATCCCTCGCGGCTCCGGCGAGCTACGCCCAAGGCCCACTGACGCCCACCCGCCGAGGGGCTGAATTTCCCTTGACGGCGAAATCTCGCCGCTCCTAGGTTCTCGGTGAACACGCCCTGCGCGGGTTGCCGCAGTTCGCGCCTGTCCCGATCTCGATGAGGAGTGGCACCGATGAAGATGGTCTCGGGAAGGCATCGGTTGCTCGCAATCGTCGTCTTTGTAGCAACGTTCGCGGGCTCCTTGGTCCTGGTGGCGCCGGCAGCCCAAGCCGTCACGTTCGCGCCGCGGGTGATCACCGGGATCCCAGCGGCCCCTCGGCCTGGGCAGACGGTCTATCAGAAGGTGGTCCGGCTGGAGACCGTCACTGAGCAGGTAACGGCAGGGCAGACCGCCTATCTCTACTCCAAGCTGAATGCGTACGACTCCGCACACGTCAACCTGGTGGACAACGAGGTCATCTGCTCCGGCGCAGGTTCGGGAAGCGCCGTGATGGGCGAGAACATCGACCCGCCGACCGGGCTCGAGGACCGGCAGTCCATCTCGATCATCACCCGGCTCCTGGTCCAGGCGACCAGCAGCGGCACGATGACCTGCAGCATCTATCTGAGGACCATCTCCCTGAGCCCCAACGTGTCCTCGATGACGGTGAGTGGCGAGCTGAGGTTCGCCGGGACAGACATCAAGGAGGATGCCTCGGGCCAACCGATCCAGGTCGCTGAACCGGCCGGTCCGCCGACGACGCTGACGAAAGAGCTCTACGTCTCCAAGCTCGACCGCACGCTGCCGACCGACTACACCGAGGTCGCCGTCATCGCAGACACGGAGTTCCAGTCATGCTGGCCCGACGACGCCGATGGGAACCAGGAGCCGGACTGCGAATCCTCGGACACCTCGGTGGCCCGGTTTACCCTGTACGTACGCCTGATGAACGGGAGCACCGTATGCGCGTCGGCGCCGATCGCGCGGACCGACGTGGCGGTGAACGATCAGACGCACCACAAGGCCATCCCGCTCTACACGAAGGTGAGCCGGGTGGCGGGGTGCGACCGCCTTTACGCCTACGTCAAGGCCGAGTACCTCTCCGGCCACACCGGCGGCATCCAGGGAACGACGCCTCCCCTCACCGACGAGACGCCGCCAGACCCCACCCACAGGTCCTGGATGACGCACGCCTTCGCGGTGCCCAGCTGACATCCACACTCTGGGGGAAATCTGGCCGTGCCACACTGGGTTTTAAAGTCTAGTGGTCTAGTATGGTTATGTGCCTTGTCGTGACCGCTATGGATACGCACTGACCACCAGTGACGAAGCCGCCCTCGCCTACTCCCAGGGGCTGCTCGACGTGCTTCGCCTGCGTGACGGCGCGCTGTCCTCGTTCGCGGCCTCGATCGTCCTCGACCCGACCTTCGCGCTCGGCCACGCCGCGCTCGCCCTGCTCGGACACGAGATGTGCGCTCCCGTCGACGTCGCCGCGCGCCTGCGTCAGGCCCGGCTCCACGCCCAGCGGGCGACCGAGCGGGAGCGCAGCCACGTCCACGCGATCGACGCACACATCGGTGGCAACCCGCGGCCGCTGATCGACCATCTGGCAGCCTTCCCGCGCGACGCTCTGCTCCTGTCGACCGCGGTGCCGACCATCGCCTTCGCCGGCGCCACCGAGGTGCCCGAGGAGGCGTGGGCGATCGTGGAGCGCGCCGCGCCCGCCTACGGCGACGACTGGTGGTTCGCCGGCCTGCTCGCCTTCGTACGCCAGGAGCAGCGCCGTTTCGACGACGCGATGTCGCTCTCCTGCGCCTCGCTGGCGGTGGAGCCCGGCGCCGGCCACTCCGCCCACGCCCGCGCGCACGCGCACTACGAGACCGGCGACCACGAGGCGGGTCTGTCCTGGATGTCGTCGTGGGTGCTCGGCGACGGCGCCGAGATCGACTCGCTCTCCCACTTCTCCTGGCACGCCGCGCTCCATGAGCTCTCGCTCGGCGACCTGGACGCCGTACGCCGCCGCTACGAGTCCCAGCTCCAGCCCGGCCACGCGCTGGGCTGCCGGGCGCTGGTCGACTCCGGCTCGCTGCTGTTCCGTTGGGCCCTCACCCCGGGGGCGCACGACGTGCCCGACATCGCCGAGGTCATACGTGTCACCGGCCGCGAGACGATGACCCGGCCCGCCACCCCGTTCCTGGCCATGCACACCGCGGTCACCCACCTCGCCACCGGTGACGCCGGCGCGCTCGACGAGCTGAGGTCGTGGGCCGCCGGGCACGTACACCCGACCATGGCCACCGTCGTCTCCCCGCTCGCCGAGGCGCTGGGGCTGATGGCCCGCGACGAGAACTCGGCCGCCGCCGACCGGCTCGCCCTGCTGGCGCCCTCGATCCGCCGGCTCGGCGGTTCGGACGCGCAGCGGGAGATCATCGAGGAGGCCCGCATCGCCGCGCTGCTCCGTGCCGACCGCTGGGACGAGGCCCGGGTGCTCCTCGATGCCCGCCTGGACCGCCGGCGCTCGCCGCGCGACGAGCTGTGGCGCGCACAGGCGCTCGCGCGGACCTGATCCTTCGAGGAGCCTCTGCCGAGACGTCGCTCCGGTCGGCCGAGTCGTCAGCTGGGAACGATCTCTCCGTCGATCACCTCGAAGGCGACCTCCTCCAGTGGGCTCTCCGCGGGGCCCTGTGCCACCGAGCCGTCCTCGATCGAGAAGCGGCTGCCGTGGCAGGGGCAGTCGATGGTGCCGCCGGCGACCTTCGTGACCGGGCAGCTGCGGTGGGTGCAGATCGCGGAGAAGACCTTGAACGTGCCCTCGGTCGGCTGGGTGGCCACCAGGTTGCGGTCGGCGACGATCACTCCCCCGCCGACCGGGACCTCGCTCGTCGCGACGAGCGGACCGCCTTCCGCGGACCCGGACCCGCCGCCACTGCCGGAGCCGCCGGAGTCGCTGCCACCGCACGCTGCGAGGAGCGGGACACCGACGACCGTGACCGCGGCCCCGCCTACGACCTTCCGGCGGGTGATTCGAGATTCACTCATGCCGCCCAGAATAGGCACCCCGCAGAGCGACGTCGCTCGCCGAGCGCAAACCTTCAGGCAAATCTCGGACTCGGGGTCAGGACGCGCTGACCTTCTTCCGGGCCGCCGGCTTCTTCTTGGCCGCCGCCTTCTTCGCCGGAGCAGCCTTCGCCTTCACCGGCTTGGCCGGCGGCTGCTCGGCGGCCTTGCCGTCCAGCAGCGGCGCGAGGAAGCTGCCGGTGTGGCTGCCGGGGGTCGCCGCGACCGTCTCGGGGGTGCCCTCGGCGATCACGGTGCCGCCTCGGTTGCCGCCCTCCGGGCCCATGTCGATGATCCAGTCGGCGGTCTTGATGACGTCGAGGTTGTGCTCGATCACCAGCACCGTGTTGCCCTTGTCGACCAGCGAGGAGAGCACCCCGATGAGCTTGCGGATGTCCTCGAAGTGAAGTCCCGTGGTCGGCTCGTCGAGGACGTAGAGCGTCTTGCCGGTCGAGCGCTTCTGCAGCTCGGCGGAGAGCTTGACCCGCTGCGCCTCACCACCGGACAGGGTGGTCGCCGGCTGGCCGAGGCGCACGTAGCCCAGGCCGACCTCGACCAGGGTCTTCATGTGACGCGCGATCGCGGGGACGGCGGCGAAGAACTCGACCGCCTCCTCGATCGGCATGTCGAGCACCTCGGCGATCGACTTGCCCTTGTAGTGCACCTCGAGCGTCTCGCGGTTGTAGCGCGCGCCGTGGCAGACCTCGCACGGCACGTAGACGTCGGGCAGGAAGTTCATCTCGATCTTGATCGTGCCGTCACCCGAGCAGGCCTCGCAGCGGCCGCCCTTGACGTTGAACGAGAACCGGCCCTGCAGGTAACCGCGCATCTTGGCCTCAGGGGTGGAGGCGAAGAGCTTGCGGATGTGGTCGAAGACGCCGGTGTAGGTGGCCGGGTTGGACCGCGGCGTACGCCCGATCGGGGACTGGTCGACGTGGATCACCTTGTCGACGTTGTCCAGGCCGGAGATCTTGGTGTGCCGGCCAGGGACGGTGCGGGCGCGGTAGAACTCCTTGGCCAGCGCGGTGTAGAGGATGTCGTTGACGAGCGTCGACTTGCCCGAGCCGGAGACGCCGGTGACGGCGAGGAAGAGGCCCAGCGGGAAGGTGACGTCGATGTCCTTGAGGTTGTTCTCCCGGGCTCCGTGGACGGTGAGCTCGCGGCCGGCGGTGCGCGGACGGCGCACGGCCGGGACCGCGATCTCGCGGCGGCCCGCCAGATACTGGCCGGTCACCGACTGCTCGTTGGCGAGCAGCTCCTTCACCGTGCCGGAGTGGATCACCTGACCGCCGTGCTCACCCGCACCGGGACCGATGTCGACGACCCAGTCGGCGACCTTGATGGTGTCCTCGTCGTGCTCGACGACGATGAGCGTGTTGCCGAGCCGCTTGAGCCGCTCGAGGGTCTCGATCAGGCGGTGGTTGTCGCGCTGGTGCAGACCGATGGACGGCTCGTCCAGCACGTAGAGGACGCCGACCAGCCCGGAGCCGATCTGGGTGGCCAGCCGGATCCGCTGGGCCTCACCACCGGAGAGCGAGCCCGAGGGGCGCTCCAGGGAGAGGTAGTCGAGACCGACGTCGAGGAGGAAGCGCAGCCGCGCCTGGATCTCCTTGAGCACCTGCTCGGCGATCTGCCGCTCCCGGCCGGTGAGCTCGACCCGGTCGAGCCACTCGGCGGCCTCGTTGATCGGCAGCGCGCAGAGCTCGGCGATGTTGAGGCCGCCCTCGCTCCGCTCGCCCAGGGTCACCGAGGTGGAGACGGGCTTGAGCCGGGTGCCCTTGCAGGTCGGGCACGGCACCTGGCGCATGTAGCCCTCGAAGCGCTCCCGGGTGGTGTCGGACTCGGCCTCCTTGTGGCGGCGCTCGACCCAGCGGCGCACGCCCTCGAACTCGGCGTCGTAGGACCGGCGGCGGCCGTAGCGGTTGACCGAGACCACGTGCACCTTGCGCCCGTGACCGTCGAGGATCGCCTTCTGGCCGGCCGCCGGGATCGCGTCCCACGGGGTGTCGAGATCGAAGCCGAGCTCACCGCCGAGCGCCTCCAGGAGACGGAGGAAGTATTCGGCGACGTGGGCCTGCGACCAGGGCTGCAGCGCCCCCTCGGCCAGCGTGGCGGCCGGGTTGGGGACGACCAGCTCGGGGTCGACCTCCATCCGGGTGCCGAGACCGGTGCAGGCCGGGCAGGCCCCGAAGGGCGAGTTGAACGAGAACGACCGCGGCTCGAGCTCGTCGGTGTCGAGCAGGTGGTCGTTGGGGCACGACATCCGCTCGGAGAACTTCATCTGCTCGCCGGTGTCGACGAAGTCGAAGACGACCAGGCCGCCGGCCAGCTCCAGCGCGGTCTCGACCGAGTCGGTCAGCCGCCGCTTGGAGGACTCCTTGACCTGGAGCCGGTCGATGACCACCTCGATGGTGTGCTTCTTCTGCTTCTCCAGCTTGGGCGGCGCGTCGAGCTGGTGGATCTCGCCGTCCACGCGCACTCGCGAGTAGCCCTGCTGCTGGAGCTGGCTGAAGAGCTCGACGTACTCCCCCTTGCGCGCCCGGATCACCGGGCTGAGCACCTGGAAGCGGCGCCCCTCCTCGAGGGTGAGCACGTGGTCGACGATCTGCTGCGGCGTCTGCCGCTCGATCGGCGCACCACAGGTCGGGCAGTGCGGACGTCCGGCACGGGCGTAGAGGAGACGCAGGTAGTCGTAGACCTCGGTGATGGTGCCGACCGTCGAGCGCGGGTTCTTCGAGGTCGACTTCTGGTCGATCGACACCGCCGGCGAGAGCCCCTCGATGAAGTCGACGTCGGGCTTGTCCATCTGACCCAGGAACTGGCGAGCGTACGCAGAGAGCGACTCGACGTAGCGACGCTGACCCTCCGCGAAGATGGTGTCGAACGCGAGGCTCGACTTCCCGCTTCCGGACAGGCCGGTGAACACGATCATCGAGTCCCGAGGCAGGTCGAGGGAGACATCCTTCAGGTTGTGCTCCCGGGCTCCCCGGATGATCAGCTGCTGCTCCGCCACGTTCTTTCCTCGTCCAGTGCTATCGCATCGCGCTACCGCGTCGAACAGA
Source organism: Nocardioides luteus (assembly GCF_015752315.1). NCBI lineage: Bacteria > Bacillati > Actinomycetota > Actinomycetes > Propionibacteriales > Nocardioidaceae > Nocardioides > Nocardioides luteus. Next base: position 2,031,520 of record NZ_JADOVJ010000001.1, on the reverse strand, counting down.
TGTTCGCATCATACGACGCTGGGAAGACTCCCAGACGGCACCCTCTCACGGAGCACCGACATTTTACTTCTGACCGTGTCCGACGTGCTTGCATAGGCGCATGAGCGATGCCCCTACCACTTATACAGGCGCGGTGAAACCGGGCGGCCCGGCCGACGTGCGCGAGCTCGGCGGACTGACCCTCACCAAGGTCGCCGTCGACGCGCAGATGTCCAACAACTGCTACCTGCTGCGGTGCCGATCCACCGGCGAGCAGCTGCTCGTCGACGCTGCCGCCGAGCCCGAGACCCTGCTCCCCCTCGTCGGCGAGAACCTGGCCACCGTCGTCACCACCCACCAGCACTGGGACCACCATCGCGCCCTCGCGGACGTCGTCGAAGCGACCGGCGCGGCGACTCTCGCCGGGGAGGCCGACGCGACCGCGATCACGGAGGCCACCGGCGTACCCATCGCTCGCACGCTCTCCCACGGCGACACCGTCGCCGTCGGCGACTGCACCCTCGAGGTGATCGCGCTTCGCGGGCACACCCCCGGCTCGGTCGCGCTGCTCTACCGCGACCCGGAGGGCACGCCCCATCTGTGGACGGGCGACAGTCTCTTCCCTGGGGGTCCTGGACGGACAACAACCCCCGAGGACTTCGACTCGATCATGAGCGACCTGCAGGAGAAAGTGTTCGACAAGCTCCCAGACGAGACGTGGTTCTACCCCGGCCACGGAAATGACTCAACGCTCGGCGCCGAGCGTGGTTCGATCCCGGAATGGCTCGCGAGGCGCTGGTGAGTGTCGAATGGCCCAACCGGCGCACGGACGTGCTTCAGGCCCTCGAAGTTATTGCAAGTCCGCCCCCGGCGTTGACGGCGGACGGCTGGGATACACGCATGTACAACCTCACCGAAGCAATCCATGCAGTCGTTGACGACACCCCTTGGGACGTCTATGACCCGAAGCAATCGATCGGCACCATCCTCGAAAGCGAAGCCGAGGCGGATGCCTGTCGCTCCGTCGTCCAAGCCGTTATCACGGTCTCCGATCGCCAGGGACCTAGCGCTCCGGATCGCGATTGGTACAACGATGGGCTGTGGCCAACGGTTCAAGAACTTGCGGCGAGAGCAGTCGACCTAATGCGTAGGGAATGACATTTCGTAGGCCCCAGGCGACTCGCTCTTCCCTGGGGGTCCTGGACGGACAACAACTGACTCTGACTTCGACAGCCTCATGGCCGACTTGCAGGCGCGCATCTTCGCCGCCCTCCCCGACGACACCTGGTTCTACCCCGGCCACGGCGACGACTCGACCCTCGGCGCCGAGCGTGGATCGATTCCGGAGTGGCTAGAGCGGAGATGGTGAACGTGGATGACTCGACTCCCATCGAGGTGGGCACGGCAGCGGCGTTCCGCGCAGCCTTCTATCTGACGGAGCAGTACGTGTCCCTCGAGACGAGCCCGGACGAGGGCCTGCTCCTCTTCCTCGAGTACCTTCGCAGCGACCCAGCCAGCCACGACGACTGGGCGCAGGCGGTACGGACGGCCTTGGCTGACAACGGGACCCTCCCCGAGGGCTAACACGATGTGTGTCACACCAGCCACGGCGCTTTCCCCGGGGCCAGGATGTAATGGCGGCGATGCTGGCTGCTGGGCTCGTGACCGCCTAGGAGGCGGACGGCACCGAGCGCAATGAGGACGCTCGTAGTTCGCGTGAACTGCCCGAAGTCGTCGGAGGCCAGCCCTAGGCTGACCTGCTGTGGACTTTAAGAACCTGACGGGTGACTGCCCGAACTGCCACCACGGGTCGGCCTTCAAGCGCGAGCAATTGATGCGGGCCTGGCCGACAGTGCACTTCAACATCGACTCAGAGGGACAAGCCCAGAGGATTCCGACCGCAACTGCATGGATGAACCTGCTCATTCTGCGGTGTCTCCACTGCAAGAAGACCGTGATCTGGCGGGAGCGTTGGGCCGCAGCGCCAGCTTCGACACTGAGCGACGATGAGGACCCGGGCGCATTTCTTGCTCGCATGGCACCGCGACTGATCGGTCGGGAGATGGTTTACCCCAATCCCTCGCCTAGGGAGTTGCATGAGACCGTCCCGGACGCCATCCGGTCGCTGTATGGGGAGGCGTCCACGTGTGAGCAGGCAGGGGCGCTACGCGCTGCCGGGGTGATGTACCGGGCAGCGGTCGAGGAGTTGGTGAAGGAGCGGGGCGCGACCGGCCAGAACTTGTACGCCAGGATCGAGGACTTGAAGACGAAGGGCCTCGACGGAGATCTGGTGGACGATCTGCACGAGGCTCGGATGCTCGGCAACGACTCCATCCATGATGGTCTCGTCTACTCGGCCGAAGAGGTCGCGGACGTCGCGAATCTGATCGAGGAGGCCACGATCACCCTGTACGTTCAGCCCGCGGAGAAGAAGGCGATGCGGGAAGCGCGCAAGGCGCGACGGGATGCCGCGAAGGCTAAGAACTAGAGCCGGGAACCCTGCGGCTGGCGGCAAGCCAGAACCCGCTGCGACGCCGGTGATGTCCGGGCGATCATTGCTCCCCGGAGCGCCCGGAGGTCCGGTTGAGCCGAGAGAGCGCCCACAACAAGTAGTCGAAACTGATGCGCTGCCATGCTCGGCGCGTCCGAGGAAAGAGCCGACGATCCTGCCGGTCAGGGTCCTTCGCTCCGGTCATCGCGCGCGCCTCCTTCTCGAACGCTCTGAGCGCGGCGGTATGCATCCTGTGGACGGAGGCTGGATCCACCAACACCTTGAACTGCGACGCCACCAAGAGTGATTCGGCGGTGCGAGCGATCGGCCATCCGTTGAGCCGCATCTTCGCCAGGAGGAATCGGGCATCGAGTTGCGCGCTGTTCATCTCAGCGATCGCTCGCTCGCGGCTCACGTTGAGGTCATCGGTCGGATGCCCGGCCTGGCGGGAGGCTTGGAGGTCTTCGACGATGTCTCGCAGCGACTTGGACGTCCGCCAGTAGCGGTCTGCCGCCTCCCAGAATCGGGCCAAGAGGTCGTTGGCCTCCCTACGCTTCTCGGCCTTCCGTGCATGGTGCGCGTCCACCCACTTGCCGCCGAGAGCGCTGCCCGCGCCGATGAGTGCGCCGACCAGACCGCTGCCCGCGCTCACCCAGGCGATCGCCGTCGTTGGGTCCATGTCGTGATGCTCACGTAGCGGCGGCCTCGACTGGATGGGAACAGCGGAAGTCAGGGGTGGCCGTACCCAAATTTCAGGAGGGTCTTGCTGCCGACACTACGCATGACGCAGCCCCCGCGCCGGGTCCCGTGGATACCGGTTGGCGGGGGCTGCGTTAGGTGCTGGGTGCGCTGGTGGTCTTGTCGTCGCGGCAGAAAGGAGATTCACCGACCGCTCGGCCACCATCGCTCCTCCTGCGCCGACCGAAAGGACGTGTCCTCGGCGCTGGGAGGTGACGTTGACGCACCCGGCAAGCTCCTAGGCCACGGTGAGCCGCGTGACGTGCGTCGGTTGCGGCACGGTGGCGAGGACGCGTTCCTCGACCCGGACGCTGGTGCGGTTGTTCTCGAAGTCGCCGGAAGCGAGCCCGACGTCGACTTGAAGCGCGCCGTTGCCGCGGGTGTAGAACCGGCCCCAGCCGGGGGTCAGGATGTACACCGTCCCTGCGGCCACTGCCGGGCTGGCGGCGACCGGGACACCGTGGACAGCGGTCGGGCCTGGTCCGAGCGGGTCGGAGATGTAGACGCCGGAGGTCGACGCCTTCGCCTGCTGGATCGCGGCCACCTGCGCCGGATTCATCAGCAGCACCGACGGTGCCTCGCCGTTGAGGCTGACCGAGTTGGCGATGTTGAGCGAGAGCGCGTCGATGAGCCCGTCGGCGGTGGTCGTGGCGGTGATGATCCCGGACGTCGCGGCGACGGTGTCGAGGATGTACCGGTTCTCGCGCACCATGACCGCCCGCAGGAGGGTGTTCTGGATCGCGGTCGCCATGAAGCTGGAGTCCTCGATCAACTCATCGGTGAACCCGAACCGGGTGGCGATCTTGATCAGCGGGTCGTCGTGCGGTGTGGGAACCAGGTCGGCCTCGGGCTTGAGCCCGCCTTCGGCGACGATGGCGACAGCGGTGTCGCTGGGGTTGGCGAGGCTGTACCAGCGCACGTTCGAGGGGGCGTTGTTGGTGACCTCCATGAAGTCGCGGATCGCGACGACGGCGCGGCCCTCGGGGGCGGTGACGACGTCGGAGCCGACGCCTGGCAGGTTGAGAGAGCCGGCCGTGTGGGCAGCCTTGGCGGCGGCCTTGAAGTGGGCGCTGCTGAGGCTGGTGTCGAGCCGGATGGCGGTCTTGGACCGGACGGCCCGGATCAGGTCGTTGGTCTGCTTCTGGTTGAACAGGCCGGTGACGGGCAGGCCGTCAGGTCCGAGGGTGGCGCCCTTGCCGAGCCGGTCGAGGGCCTCGGCCGTCCGCTTGGACTTGGTGCGCTTGTCGATCCTGGCCTTGATGGCCTCGCCCTCGTTGGCCAGGTCTTCGAGGCGCTTGGCCTGGGCCTCGCTGACGTCGCCGTCGTTCTGCTTGGCGAGGTCGATGATCTTCTGGGCCTCGTCCGCGATGGCGGCGAGGCGCTCCTCATCTGTCATGAGGGGGTCACTCCCGTGTGTCCGTAGGTGGACCCACAGGCACGTGGCTGGCGTCGTCAACGAGACGACACGCACCAGACAGCGACTGGCGGGAGTGCGTTGCTCGACCGCTGGCCGCTGGGCCTATGCGTGGGTGCCGCTACTGACGGACGGGTTGACCCTTAGTTCCTAGGCCCTTGGCCGTTCCAGTTCCTCCGACGTTGGCCCACGCCTGGGCTCCTTCGTCGTTGACCTTCCCGGTTCCTCGGGGGTTGACCTCGGTATGACCGCTGGCCGTATTCGGCGTATTCAGTTCGGGACCGATTTTAGGTTCCGGCGAGACCCCTTTGCAAAGAATCTGCACAGGCATCAGGGCCGGATCGGGAGCGGCTCCCAGCCGTCCTCGTCGTCGCGGAAGTGGGAGGCGATCCGGCGCCACCCGGCAAGGTCACCGGGACGCGCGACATGCTCGGCGTCGATCTCCTCCAGCTTCATGGACAGGTCCCGCCAGGCGAGGTCGCGACGGAGGTCGCTGGCCGCGCCCGCCATGGTCGGGCCGGTGTTCGGCAGGGGCATCAGGTCGTCGTCATCCATGTGATGATCCTCCTCGCGGATCGGGTTAGTTCAAGATGCAACTTCTGGCGAAACTCGTCTGGCCGCACGCGTGCCTACCGGCACGGGTCTCCGGGGCGATCGGTCTAGCGATCGTGACGCCCCTACCCCTCCCGTCGAGATCGCTTGCTTCGATCTGAGGGCTTGTCCGGCGCTCGCCGTACGCCGCGACGCTCGACTCGCTTCCGTTCGTCTGCGGGCGACCTGTGACGTCTGCTGGCGCTCATTCATGGGCGGCGAGGTCGAGCAGGTAGCGGCGGACGTTGTCAGCAGCATCGTCACCGTGGGTCATCTGCATGAGGGCGGCCAGGTCGCCAGCGAGGACGGCCACGACCCGGGCGAGCGCAGGGGCCCCGTCGTCGGCGGTCTCGGTGATGGCGGCGTTGGCGGCGGCCTTGTCCTCGGTGAGGACGGCGAGGGTGATCCGGGCGGCTCGCTGCCGGTCGGGCGAGGTGGTGGTGGTCATGAGGGGGACTCCTCCTTCGGTGCGGGGCGGTAGCGCCTGCACCAGATCTTGTGGTTGGGCACGATGCGGCGGAGCTTGTAGTCGCCGACCACCTCGTACGAGCGTCGGCAGTGCGGGCAGATGATGCGGTGGTCGAGCGCGTCGAGGTCTTCGACGTCGGGGGCGGGCAGGTGGGCAGCGGCTCGGGCGACGCCACGGGCTGAGGTCATGAAGTGGGTGCCTCTCGGGTCATGGATGGATGACGCTTCGGGACCACCAGGACCCCACGCCACCCCCTTCTAGGAGGGGGTGGTGGCGTGTAGGGGGCGGCCGCGTGTAGGTCGTGTAGGGGTGCGTGTAGGTCGTTTGGGCGGGGGTCGTGCAGGCCGTGGTGGGCGTGTGGAGGACGAGCAGGGAATGGCCGCGTGTAGGTCGTGTGTAGGTCTGGAGGGCGCTCATCACGCGCCCCATCGAGTGGGTCGGTTCATGGCCTTGTCGCCGGGGTCGACGATGCGGATGCCGGGAAGCTTGAGGAGGCGACGGCGGGCCTTCTCCTTCTGGGAGAGATCCGGCTTGTCGGTGTCGAACAGCACCCGTGCGGCGTCGAGGGCAGTGATCCCACCGGGGGTCGCGAGGGCGACCGTGGCGAGGTCGGTGGCGTGCCACACCTCGGAGCGTCCGGCGTCGGCGTCGTGGATGACCTTCAAGGGTCCGACCGGGTCGGCGGGCTGCTTGAGGTGGTGCAGGCCGACGATGGGATCGCCGGGGGCTCCGGTGAGCAGCACCACGGACCCGCAGCCGGAGGTGAGCCAGGTCGAGCCGTAGACGTCATCCATCGTCGGACCGGCCGACTTGATGCCGTTGGGGTTCTTGCGAAGGTGCTGGAGTTCGAGGACCTCGACCCCGTCGGCGATGGCGGTCTGTCGAGCCCGGTTCCACCCGGCCGCAGCCTCGTCGTCGGTGAGGCCGATGAACGCGTCCTTGAGGGAGTCCACGATCACCGTGTCGGCGCCGGCCTGCTCGCACAGGTCGCGGAGCAGCCACGGGTACTTGCCCAGATCGTGCGGCGGTGGTCCCGGCCAGACGGCGAGGCGATCATCGAGTTCATGTCGCCAGGCTTCACCGACCATCCGGCGCATCGACCTGGCTGCCTGCTGGGGGCGGTCCATGGCGAGGTAGAGGGTGCGCTTGCTGCCGGGGAGGATCGGGTAGCCGAGGAGCTTGACGTATTCGTCGAACCCGCAGCGGCCGAGGGCGTACTGCTGGCCGAGCGTGGTCTTACCAACGCCTTGAGGTCCGGCGATCATGAGTGCCTCGCCACGTGCGGCGAGCACCTCGGACCCGGCGCCCCAGACCGCCACCGGGTCAGGGTCGACATCGAGGATGAAGGAGCCGCCAGGCCGGAACAGGTAGCGAGGTTCGGGCTCGGTCGCCGGCTCGTTGGAGTGGTCATCGTGGTCGGCGAAGGCAGTCATCAGGCAGCACCGCCGTTCTGTTCCAGCCACGCCGCGCGGCGCTGACGACGCTCTTCACGACGGCGACGACGGAGGAAGCCGTCGACCTTGGGGCCGTCACCGACGAGCGCCTTGAGGTGGGCGACGTGGTGGTGGTTCTCGTCGCGGCACGGCATCACGCCGCACGAGCATGGGCACCGGCCCGTGTGCTCCTCTACGATGGGCGTGATCTTCGATGATGTCGGGATCGCGGCCTCGCCCCTGCCAGGGCGAGGTCTTCCCGATCCTGGGGGCGGCTGGCTGTCAGGCAGCATCGGCGCCGCCTCTGGACGAAGCGGACGGAGCACCGCGCAGGATGCCTGCAAGGCGCGTTCGCTGCTCACTCGTCAGCGGCGGAGCCGCGTCAACGGTGCGCTTGATGAACTCCTCGATGCGCTGGGCAGCGAGGTCGCGCTTGCACTCGGCCGCGACGGTCTCATCTCCACGCAGTTTCGCGTTGGCGTGGCGAGCGCGAAGGTACGCCACTTCGGGCGAAATGGGCATGACAACTAACTCCAGTTGAGCGGGGTCGCTGTCGAAGCCCTTCTCTCACTGCACAACGTAAAGCCGTGCAGCGGCCTCGATTCCTAGGTTGGCTAGGTCGCCTCAAACGCTACGGACTGAAGTGCCACGGATCAAAGAAATGTCACCGACATTCAGTTGGGCGTTGACGACCACTTGTATGGCCCAGCCCAACGCCATTACTTCGCCGTCGGCCAGATGAACTCGATGCTGTTGGGATCGAACCCAGGCCCGCGACGCTGTCGGTTGACCCGCACCCGAAGACCGAGAGTCTCCAGCACTGCCCGCCGCTCCGTGATGCCCATGGCGTCCCAGCGGTCTTCTGCGCCATCCTCGGCGAGTGGCTGGAGAACGTCCACGCCGACGGCAGTCGACGCCTGGCGGCGCTCGTCCTCGGCGTGCTCCAGTTCGGGCTGTAGGCGGGCGGTGATTCGGCGCATCTGCTCGCGGTCGATCAAACCGTCGGCGTAGTCCTCGGCGGCATCGTCGAGCCGCTGGCGTAGGGACGCCGCCCGCTCGGTGAGCACCCGCACTTCGTCGTCATCTCGTCGGAGCCAGTCGAACGCATCTGGGCGGGACAGTCTGTCGAGCACGACAGCCCGAACTAGGAGGTCCACCGACTCTTCGTTGCGTCCGACGCACCCCTTACTGTCGCAGGTGTAGAGGATGTGTCGCTTGCCGTACCTGCCCTGCTTCGGGGCAACCCTGAGCCGGTCGCCGCAAACGCCGCACTCGCCGATGCCCCAACTCAGCAGATGGCGGCGAGCACCAGGACGGATCGGTCCGTCCTTGCTGAGGCCGTTCACGCGGCGTTTCGGATCGGCCAGCAGCGCAGTGACCCGGTCGTGCTTGCTCTTGTCCACGAGGGGCGGCCAGCTTCCGTCAAACTCGGCTTCGTCCTTCTTGCCTCGGTGATGGACGCGGATGGCGACGTTCGACTGCCGGATCGCCAACTTCTTGACGCTGGTCTTACCCCACGCCTTGGACGGCGGCTTTCGTCCGTTGCGCAGACGGCGCTCCTGCTCCTCAGTCGTGAGCCGCGTCCACATCGACGCCTCCGGCGAGGGGACGTCTCGGCTGTTGAGGTCCTCGGTGATCGCCAGCAGGGTGTCGCCAGCGAGCAACCGGTCGACAATCTCGCGGATGATGTTCGCCTGCTCCGGGTCCTCAACGTATGTCGCATCTCGGCCCTTGCCGTGCTGCACCCAGCCGTAACCGAGGTAACCGGCCGGTCGCCCCGCCTCGGCTCGCTCGGTCGCGGCCGCAAGGATGCGCTCTGACTTCACCTCGGACTCCATCGTGTCGAACTCCCCCATGATCCCAGCCTGTCCGCGCCCGTAGGCGGTCGAGAGGTCAAAGGAGACGCCCTTCACTGCAATGATGCCCACGCGCTGGCGACCAAACAGTTCGATGGCCTCGGCCCGTTCGCGGCGGTTGCGGAGCAGGCGCGACGTCTGCCAGACGACGACGTGGTCGACCTTGCGCAGCCTGACGAGACGCAGCACCTCGGCGTAGCCAGGCCGGTCGTCGCCCTTGAGTGCAGTGATGTCGTTGTCGGTTTTCTCTGCCACGACGTCCCAGCCTCGATCCGCCGCGTGCTTGCGACATCGCTCCAACTGGTCGGCGACCTTGAGTCCATCGCCGCTGACGTCCTCGCTGATCCTCGCGTACAGCACCACTCTCGGCGCGTTGGGTTCGTTCATGAACCCATATTACCCGTCCAGAACTCTTCGTATTCCCCGGCGGCGTCGGCAACACCCAGCAGGATCCCGTACGTTTCACCCAGCTGCTCGACGACGTCGAGCAGCGCATCTTCGCCACCCTCCCCGACGACACCTGGTTCTACCCGGGCCACGGCGACGACTCCACCCTCGGCGCCGAGCGCCCCCATCTCGCCGAGTGGCGCGACAGGGGCTGGTGACCGGGACGACCGGCTACGGCTCCGTGGTCGGGGTCGCCGTCTCCGTCGGCGTCGGCTCCGACGTCGGGTCGGCGGACTCGGTCGGCTCGGTGGTCGGCTCCGGCTCGACCGAACCCGTGGGGCCGGAGGTGGGCGTCGAGCCTCCGGTCTCGACCGGCTCCTCCGGCTCGCGGGGCACCGTCGGGACGCGCGGGTCCTCGGTCACGGTCGGTCCGGGCCTCCGCGGCCCGACCGACTCGCCGTCACCGTGCCCCACCGCGCCAGGACCGGCCGAGGTGCCCGCCGAGGGGCGCTGAGACAGGCCGGCGGAAGGCATCGGCGGCAACGGGTCGACGTCGGGATAGGCGTTCCCGACGTCCTCGTATCCGGTGACCGGGTCACGGTCGGGCCGTTCGGCCTCCGCCAGCCCGGCGAGGAGCACGACCACCCCGAGGCCGGTCATGACCGCGCCGGTCAGGATGCCTGCCACGGCGACCTGCTTGCTCTGCAACTCGACTCCCTGTACCCGCCCCGCGCATGGTGTGGCGCACAGCGTAGGGCAGTGATGCCTCGGGCGTTACCCTCCCCGGGGCATCGCCGACCGACAGTCGGGAGCCGGGATCAGTCGGTGGGCGTGTCCGAGGGGTCCGGCTCCTCGGTCGCCGGCTCGCTCGGCGACGGCGAGGCGGTGTCGCTCGGGGTCTCGCTGGGGCTCTGGCTCGGCGACTCGCTCGGGGACTCGCTCGGCGACGCCGTCGGGCTCGGACGGCTGGAGGGCCGCACCTCCGACGGAATCTGCGTGGGCCGCGCCGGAAGCGGCGACGTCGACTCCCCGGTGGACTCCTCGACCGAGCGCGGGCTCGCCGGGACCGTCGTCTCGGTCGCCTCGGGCGCCTCGCTCCCAGGAGCCGAGCTGCGCGGCTCGCTCTCCGTCGGCGTGGTCGGCTTCTTCTCCAGCGGCGCGACCGGGGAGACCGGAGAGATCAGGTCGACCCCCGACTCCTCCCCCGCGGCGTAGCTGTGGCCCGGCTCCTCGGCCCCGGCGTTGCCGACGATCAGGCCACCGATCCCGATGCTCGTCATGGCCAGTCCCGTTGCCATTCCGGCCAAGGCGATCTGCTTGCGATGCAACACGATTCCCCCGTGATACCAACGACTCGACAAGTTCTCTGGTCGTGCACAGTAGACCCACAAAGATCGAAACTGTGCGACCACTATCGGGGTGTCGGAGCTCGCTGGCAAGTCCCCGTCATCTATCGTTCGACCGATATAACCCCTGGTAAGGGGCGTGTTCGCCCGGCGCGAACGGCCCGCTCGGGCCTCGTACGCAGCGCTAGGGTGTTGTCATGGGCGAAGTGATCAGGTTTCCCGGCCATGCGCTGCCGGACGACGACAAAGCGGCGCCGTTGTGGCGTGAGGCCGCCGGCCAGGTGATCCGCGAGGAGCGATCCCGCCAGGAACGTACGCTCGCCGACGTCGCCGGCGATGCCGGTGTCTCGACGCAGTATCTCTCCGAGATCGAGCGCGGCCGCAAGGAGCCCAGCTCCGAGGTGCTCGAGGCCGTCGGTGGTGCGCTCGGCCTGGGTCTGGTCGACCTGACCGAGCGGGTCACCCGCACGCTGCGCGCGGGCGCCCGCCCGACCGGTCCGATGGCCCTCGCCGCCTGACCCGACCTACCCGGTCACCTCTCAGACCGAGGTGAGCTTGCGGCTCTCCAGCACGGCATCGGCCAGCCCGTACGCCACCGCCTCCTCGGCCCCGAGGACGAGATCGCGCTCGGTGTCGGCGTGGATCTCCTCGGCGCTGCGGCCGCTGTGGCGCGCCAGCAGCGTGTCCATCTCGGCCCGCAGCCGGCCGATCTCCTTCGCCGCGACCTGCAGGTCGGTGACATCGCCCCGCTGACCGTCCTGGCCCGGCTGCTGCAGCACGACCCGCGCGTGCGGGAGGACCGTACGCCGCCCCGGGTCCCCCGCGGCCAGCAGCACCGCGGCCGAACCCGCCGCCTGGCCCACGCACGTGGTCGCGACCGGCGAGCGCAGGAACTGCATCGTGTCGTAGATGCCGAACATCGCGGTCGGGTCGCCGCCCGGGGAGTTGAGATAGAGCTCGATCTGCGTGTCCGGCGCGTCCGACTCCAGGTGGATGAGCTGCGCGATCACCACGTTGGCGACACCGTCGTCGATCGGCGTACCGAGATAGACGATCCGGTCGGAGAGCAGGCGGCTGTAGACGTCGAGCGCCCGCTCGCCACGCGGGGTCTTCTCGACGACCGACGGGATCGTGTAGGAGCTCATCGCGCACCCCCGGCCGCCGACAGCCCGAAGGCGACCGACCGCTGCTGGACCGGCGTCACCGACTGCACGTCGTTGAGCACCTCGTCCACGAAGCCGTAGTCGCGCGCCTCCTCGGCGGTGAACCAGCGGTCGCGCAGCGAGTCCTGGTCGATCTGCTCGACGCTCTGGCCGGTGTGGGCGGCGGTGATCTCGAGCATCTGCTGGGTCATCCGCGCCAGCCGCGCGGCCTGCACCTCGATGTCGGCCGCGGAGCCGCCGATACCCGCCGAGCCCTTGTGCAGCAGCACCTCGGTGTGCGGCAGCACGTAGCGCTTCCCCGGGGTGCCCGCGGTCAGCAGGAACTGGCCCATGCTGGCCGCCATCCCCATGCCGAGCGTGGAGACGTCGTTGGGGATCAGGTGCATCACGTCGTAGATCGCCATCCCGGCCGTCACCGAGCCGCCGGGCGAGTTGATGTAGAGGGAGATGTCGCGGTGCGGGTCCTCGGCGCTGAGAAGGAGCAGCTGGGCGCAGATCCGGTTGGCGATCGCGTCGTCCACCTCCTGGCCGAGCACGATGATCCGCTGGTTCTGCAGCCGCGCCGTCAGCTGCTCGTCGAGCGGCCCGGCGGTGATGGGTGTCTGGGTCATATCCTCGACTCTGACCGACCCCGGGGCCGTGCGAAAGCGAATCCGCCGCAGGCAGATCTGCCCACAGCAGAACCCCACCCACCCGATAGGTTGCGGTCGTGCGCTGCGTGATTCTCGACGACTATCAGGACGTGGCCCAGACGTACGCCGCGTGGGACTCCCTCGACGGCGTCGAGGTCACCTCCGTGACCGAGCACCTCGCACCGGACGCTCTGGTCCGGGCGCTCGACGGGGTCGAGATCGTGGTGGCGATGCGGGAGCGTACGCCGTTCCCAGCTGGTGTCCTGGAGCGGCTGCCGGCCCTGAGGCTGCTGGTCACGACCGGGATGCGCAACGCCTCGATCGACCTGGCCGCCGCGACCCGGCTGGGCATCGCCGTGTGCGGCACGCCGTCGAGCCCGCATCCTCCGGTCGAGCTGACCTGGGCGCTCATCCACGCGCTGACCCGCCACCTCGTGACCGAGGCGACCGGCCACACCTGGCAGCGGACCGTCGGGAGCGACCTCCACGGCCGCACCCTCGGGCTGCTCGGGCTCGGCAAGATCGGCTCCCGGGTCGCGGCCGTGGGGCAGGCGTTCGGGATGGACGTGGTCGCCTGGAGCCCTCACCTCACCGCCGAGCGGGCCGAGCCGCTCGGGGTGCGGGCCGTCGAGAAACACACGCTCTTCGAGACCAGCGACGTCGTCTCGCTCCATCTCGTCCTCTCCGAGGCCACCCAGCACATCGTCGGGCACGCCGACCTGGCCTCGATGAAGCCGACCGCCTACCTGGTGAACACCTCCCGGGCCGGGCTGGTCGACACCGAGGCGCTGGTCGCCCATCTCCGCTCCGGCACGATCGCCGGCGTCGGCCTGGACGTCTACGACGTGGAGCCGCTGCCCGCCGACGACGTGCTGCGGCACCTCCCGAACGTGGTCGCCACCCCGCACCTCGGCTACGTCACCGAGGACAACTACCGTCGCTTCTACGGCGGCGCCGTCGAGGACATCGCCGCCTGGCTGGCCGGCGACCCGATCCGCCGGCTGGCCCCGAAGGGCGCTTGATCAGCCCGATCAGCCGAAGCGCCGGACGTAGGGCGTCGTGGTGCCGACCTTCACCAGCCCCGAGCGCTCCAGGATCGGCCGGGAGAACTCGGTCGAGTCGCTGTGGATGTAGCGCTTGCCCCGGGCGATGGCGGTGCGGGCGCGGGCGGCGGTCAGGGCGCGGTAGATGCCCCGGCCCCGCCACTCCGGCAGCGTCGCGCCGCCCCAGATGCCGGCGAACTCGGTGCTCGGGACCGGGTCGATCCGGCCGGCGCTGACGATCTCGCCGTCCGCCTCGGCGACCCACATCTCGCACTCCCCCGCCGCGATCCGACGCACCACGTCGTCCAGGCGTCCCGCGGAGGTCGGTGACCCGAAGACGCCGTCCTGCATGATGCCGGCGGCGCGTACGTCCTCCGCGCTCGTGATCGGGCGCAGGACGATCCCGTCGGGCAGCGGCACGTCGACGGCGAGCAGCCGGGCCTCGCCGATCATGATCGACTCCGGCTCCTCCGGCTCGAAGCCGTGCCGGAGCAGGGTCTCGTGCAGCCCGGGAGCGACATCGTGGCCGCGGGTCTTCCACTCGACCTCCTCGATCGTCGGGTCGGCCTCGAAGTGCGCGACCGCCGCCGCGACCAGCGCCTCGATCCCGGCCTCGTCGGCCCCGCCGAGGTCCTGGTAGGAGATGAACCCGCGGCCCGCGTCGAAGGTGATCAGCCGCAGCGGCCCGTGCCGGGTCACCGACACCGCCCCGGGAGTCTCGGCATCGGTTCGCAACTGTTCGTCATAGGCCTTCAGCACGGCGAGAAACCTACGCCGAAAGGATTCGCCGAAGCATGTAGTTATCCGACGGCCGGCTCCGTTCCCCTCGTGAATGGCGCTTACAAGAAGCGCCCGAAGTGGAAGGGTGAGGACATGCCTCGCTACCTGATGATCCTCGACTACCAAGCCGGCACCGACGAGACCCCCGGCGGGATGGCCGGGTGGAAGCCGGAGGAGGTGCAGGGCCACATGAGCTACTACGAAGCCCTCAACAAGGCGCTGACCGAGTCCGGCGAGCTGGTGCACGTCGAGGCGCTGACACCGCCCGACCAGGCGTTCGTGGTGACCTCCGACGGCGCCGACAGGACCGTCACCGACGGGCCGTTCCAGGAGTTCAAGGAGTGGGTCGCCGGCTACATGATCATCGACGCCGAGACCCAGGAGCGTGCGCTGGAGATCGCCGGTCTCTACTCCGCCGCTCCGGGCCCGGGCGGGCGGCCGATCGAGCAGCCGATCCAGGTGCGCCGGATGTACCACGGCACCGACGGCTCCTCGGTCGACGACACCATCGCCTTCGGCGAGGCGAACATCGAGTGACCGAGGCGATTCCGCAGGACCTGCTGCGTGACCTCACGCCGCAGGTCGTCGCCATCGTGACCCGGCGCTCGGGCGACTTCGACGCTGCCGAGGACGCCGTCCAGGAGGCGTTGATCGAGGCCGTACGCACCTGGCCGGAGCGCGGCGTGCCCGAGCAGCCGCGGGGCTGGCTGGTCACCACCGCGATGCGCCGTCTCGTCGACGCCAAGCGCAGCGAGTCGCGCCGGCGTGACCGCGAGCATGCCGACCACCTCGCCGAGCCCGAGGGGCAGGAGACGTCGTCGGCGGTCGACGACTCCCTGGACGTACTCCTGCTCTGCTGCCATCCCAGCCTCACCCCGGCCTCGGCGGTGGCGCTGACCCTGCGGGCGGTCGGCGGGCTCACCACCCGGGAGATCGCGCACGCCTACCTCGTCCCGGAGAAGACGATGGCGCAGCGGATCTCCCGGGCGAAGGCCACGATCAAGGGCCGGTCGCTCGGGATCGACGGCACCGCCGACCTCGCCGCGCGGATCCCGGCGATGCTGAAGGTGCTCTACCTGCTCTTCAACGAGGGGTACGTCGCGACCGAGGGCGACCGCCTGCAGCGGGTCGACCTGTGTGCCGAGGCCATCCGGCTCACCCGGCTCGCCCGCACCGCGCTCACCCGGGTGACCGGGACCGGCCACGGCGAGCTCGGTGGGCTGCTCGCGCTGATGCTGCTGCTCGACGCGCGTCGCCCCGCCCGGGTCGACGCCCACGGCGCCGTGGTTCCGCTGGCCGACCAGGACCGGAGCCGGTGGCGGCCCGAGGCCACCCGCGAGGGCGTCGCGCTGGTCGACGCCGTCATCGGCACCGGACGGCCGGGGACCTACCAGATCCAGGCCGCCATCGCCGCGCTCCACAACCGGGCGGCCTCCGCGGAGGAGACCGACTGGCTGCAGATCAGTGCGCTCTACGGGCTGCTGGAGAAGGTCGCGCCCGGACCGATCGTGACCCTCAACAAGGCCGTCGCGGTCGGCTACGCCGACGGTCCGGGCCCCGCGCTGGCGCTCCTCGACGACCTCCTGCGCAGCTGTGCCGAGAACGGGGACGCCGGCTTCGCCGACCATCCGCGGGTGCCCGCGGTGCGCGCTCATCTGCTCGAGCTCGCCGGTGACCTGGACGGTGCTGCGGCTGCGTACGAGCTGGCGTCGGTGCGCGCCACCAACCTCGCCGAGCGCCGCTTCCTGACGTCGAAGGCGGCCGCGCTGCGCGATGCTCGCTGCTGAGGCGGAAGCGAGGCCCTGCTGAGTTCTACTGAGAACCGTTCTCAGGCTACGCTGTGCCTGTGATCGAACTGCGCACGCCGACCCAGATCGAGCAGATGAAGCCCGCCGGCCGATTCGTGGCCGATGTCCTGACCGCACTCCGCGAGCACGCCGCCGTGGGTGTGAACCTGCTCGAGCTCGACGAGCTGGCGCACAAGATGATCAAGGACCGCGGCGCGGAGTCGTGCTACATCGACTACCACCCGAGCTTCGGCGCGATGCCGTTCGGCAAGGTGCTCTGCACCTCGGTCAACGACGGCGTGCTCCACGGCCTGCCCTTCGACTACAAGCTGCAGGACGGCGACCTGCTCAGCGTCGACTTCGCCGCGAGCGTCGACGGCTGGGTCGCCGACTCGGCCCTCTCCGTCGTCGTCGGCACGCCCCGCCAGGAGGACCTCGACCTGATCGAGACCACCACGCAGGCGCTCGCCGCAGGCATCGACGCCGCCCGCGTCGGCAACAAGGTCGGCGACATCTCCCACGCGATCGCCAGCGTCGCTCGCGCCAAGGGCCTCAAGATCAACACCCAGTTCGGCGGCCACGGCGTCGGCCGCACGATGCACGGCGACCCGCACATCGCCAACGACGGCCGCCCCGGCCGGGGCTTCAAGCTGCAGCCCGGTCTCGTGATCGCGATCGAGCCGTGGTTCCTGCACACCACCGACGAGATCTTCACCGACCCCGACGGCTGGACCCTGCGCAGCGCCGACGGCTCCCGCGGCGCCCACATGGAGCACACCGTCGCGATCACCGAGGACGGGCCGCTCATCCTCACCGCGCGCGAGAGCGACTGATCCACGACGCACGCGACGGCGCCCCGCTCCCGATCGGGAGCGGGGCGCCGTGCGTTGACGCCTACGACAGGTTCACCGCCGTGTCGTCGATCAGGAAGCTCGTCCCGAGGGAGGAGTCCTCCGTACCGGTGAAGGTGAGGGTGACCGTCGACCCCGCCTGGCCGTTGAGGCTCAGCGACTTCTGGACATAGCCCGAACCCTTGTTCAGGTTGGAGTAGGTGGCCAGGGTGGTGGACCCGGCCTTGACCGTCAGCTTGTCGTACGCCGAGGTCGTGGTCGTCTCATCGGAGTCGACGTAGAGCCAGAACGTCAGCGTGGCCGCACACCCCGCCGGGATGGTGACCGACTGCGAGAGCGAGTCGGTGTGGGTGCTGCCGTAGCCGTTCAGCCAGGCCTTGTACGACCCCGAGTGCGCCGGCGCGCCCGTCGAGCTGTCGATCACGCCCGAGGAGGCGGTCCAGCCGGTCGTGCCGGACTCGAAGCCCGGGTTGGTCAGCTTCTGGCCCGAGCAGGTGCCCCCACCGGTCCCGGAGACGGTGAAGGTGAACTGCACCGAGCCGGTCGCACCGGTCGAGTCGGTCGCGGTGACGGTCGGCGTATAGGTGCCGGCCGTGGTCGGCGTACCCGAGACGGTGCCCGAGGACGAGATCGAGACTCCGGCGGGAAGACCGGTCGCGGTGTAGGTGTAGGGCGAGGTGCCACCGGAGGCCGAGACCGCGAAGGACGAGATCGCGGTGCCGACCGTTCCGGTCTTGGAGCCCGGCGAGGTCACCGTGACCGAGCCGGTGCCGCCACCGGGCGTGCAGGTCGGGTCACCGGTCTGGGCCGGGACCGAGACGGCGTTCCAGGCGGCCTTGACCGCGTTGAACTCGGTGCAGGTCGTGGTGCCGTACAGGTTCTTGGCCGCGGTGAGCGTCCAGGTGCGGTACTTCAGGTACGACGACGACGAGGTCTTCAGCAGCATCGCGTTGTACATGATCTTCATCGCCTTCTGGATCCCGACACCGGTGACGGTGGACCCGTTGCAGGTCGGCGAGGCCGGCTGGCCGTTGGTCGGGTTGGACCCCTCGGCGAGCAGGTAGAACCAGTGGTTGCCCGGTCCGGCCGCGGCGTGGACCTCGTCGTTGGGCGTCGAGGACGAGTAGCAGTTGTCGTCACCGGCCAGCGAGGGGTTGTACATGTTGCGGATCGGTCCGTTGCCCACCAGGTCGATCTCCTCGCCGACGAGGTAGTCGGGGGTGTCGTTGGCGGTCTGGTTGTCGTACCACTCGGTCGCCGCACCGAAGGTGTCCGCGACGAACTCCTGGGTGTTGCCACCCGAGATCCCACCCGGGGTGTGGTCGTCGATGCCGTGGCCGAACTCGTGCGCGACGACGTCGAGCGAGCCGATCCAGCGCGAGCCGGACTGCGAGTGGCCGATCTGCACCTGGGTGCCGTCGTAGTAGGCGTTCACGTCGTTGAGGCCGACGCGGACCGGCAGCCAGCCGCCCGAGCCGTCCATGCCCGAGCGCCCCAGCCACGAGGTGAGCATGCCCTTCTCCTGCTGCGCGGCGTAGAAGGCGTCGACACAGCCGGTCTCCCGGTTGGTCGGGTCGCCGTTGCCCCAGGAGTCGTCGGTGCCGGTGTAGGTCACGTTGCCGGAGGAGTTCTGGCACTTGAGGGTGGTGGCCGACGGGTCGGTCAGGGAGTAGGTGGATCCGGAGAGCTGCGTCTGGATCGAGACGGTCCCGGAGTAGCCCGAGCTGCCGGTGCCCTCGACGACGTGCTCCTTGGTGGAGAGCACCTTGCCGGTGGCGGCGTCGACGAAGACGGACAGCCGCGACGGCTCGCCCGCGCGGGTGCCGGTCACGATCGTCTCGTACGCCAGGTCCGACCCGGCCTCGCCCTGGACGATGACCAGCTCGGTGGACTCGACGGCCGGCTTGGTCACCTGGCCCTTGGCGACCGTCCGTGCCTTCGCCTCGGTGATGGCAGGCGTCGTGGTGGACACCTTGACGGGTGCGTCCTGGGCGACCGAGGTGCCCAGCAGGTTGCCCTCGGCGTCGGCGGCGACGACGAAGTCTCCGCCGACGACGCGCAGGCCCTGGTGGGTGCGGTCGTAGGAGACGTACTGCAGCCCGGAGGACTGGTACGTCGTCAGCCTGACCGCCTCGTCGGCGGCGCCGAGCTTCAGCACCTCGGGATCGGCGGCGACGAAGGCGGCGGCCGACCGCTCCGCCCTGCTCTTCGCCTGCTTGCCGCTGACGACCGCGCGGCCGTCGTCGGTCTCCTGGGATGTGACGGTGCCCTTCGCGGGCTTGGGGTCGCTGGCCGCCTGCACGCCTGTGGGCATGCTGATGGCGGCCACTGCCGAGATGAGGGCCATGGTCAGGCCCTGCGCTACGCGTCTGTTGTTCACGCAGACTCTCCTTGAGCCGGCCCCGCCGAGGCGGAGCAGCCGATGTTGACCAGTGGACACTGGCGATCGGCCGCGGAGCCGGTCAATGCGCTTGCTGCCTCACGATCGCGCACTGCAGCGAGTCGCATTTACGACAACATATGAATACCCATGGGCACATGTCGGATGCGTCAGTTTCGTGCGCCGAGCCGGAGGCGGTCGCCTGCCACGGCGGGCCCGGAGATGGCCCGGAGATGGCCCGAAATAGAAGTCAGCCGCTGGCGTCTCGGGTCACCAGCGGCTGACAAGAAGAACGTTAGCCGACAGATCCGCGGCTATGCAAGCACCTGCAATGCAAAAGTGTGCAAATGATTCCGACGGACCATGGAAAGTAGTCCGGCAAGGCTACTGACGCGGGTTCTTCGAGCGCTGCGTACGTCGCGCGTCCCGCTGGCGGCGCAGGCGGCGCACCAGGACGCCGTCGTAGGCGAGCGCCTCGGGCTTGTCGATCAGATCGTTGACGGCACGGTGGTAGTCGGCAGCGCTCATCCCCAGCTGCTCCCGGACGGCCTCGTCGCGGCCAGTGCCTGCCGACCACCAGGAGCGCTCGAAGTCGAGCAGTCGCTTCTCGTTCTCGGACAGGCCCGGCTGCTCATCGGCAGACCCGGGGCTGTGGGGCGCCTCGGTCATGCGTCCATCATCCCAGGCACGACATCCACCGTCGAAACCGCCACGCGCCACCGCCTCGGACGCTCTGCCTACTAACTACGGGGCATAGCCCATCCGGGCCATCTTCATAAAACTGCAGTTCAACTCTTTGATGCACGCCAGATCGTCGGCTACTGTTTTCCATGTCAGCCGCTGGTGACCCGAGACGCCAGCGGCTGACTTCTGTTTTTGCCGGGTCTTCTGCGGGCGACTACGCCTCAGCCGTGTCCTCGCCGTGCGTGCCCGGCCGCGGCGCCCAGGGCAGCTCCTTCGCGGCGCGCACGACGACCAGCCGGTCCCCTCGCGACAGGGTGCCGACGACCGGGTCGAAGTAGCGGAAGACCTTCTCGTCGCGTACGACCGCGATCACCTGGTCGGCGAGCTGCTGCGGCTGCTTGCCGACCTCGTTGACCAGCAGGTCGCGCTCGGCGACCTCCAGCCCGATACCGGAGTTGAGCAGGTCCTCCATGACCGAGCCGAGGGTCGGAGAGATGGTGGACAGACCCATCAGCCGGCCGACCGCGTCGGCGGAGGTGATCACCGAGTCGGCGCCCGACTGCTTCATCAGCGGCGCGTTCTCGCGCTCCCGCGCCGCGGCGACGATCCACGCCTGGGGGTTGATCTGCCGCACCGTCAGGATGGTGAGCACGTTGGAGTCGTCGCGGTTGGTGGTGATGATGACCTGCTCGGCGTCCTTGACCCCGGCCCGCATCAGCACCTCGCGGCGGGTCGCGTCGCCGGTGACGACCGCGATCCCGTCCGAGTGGGCGTCCGAGCGGGCCACCGGGTCGGGGTCGACGACGACGAACTCCTCGGGGTCGGCACCGTTGCTGAGCAGCGTCTCGACCGCGCTGCGGCCCTTGGTGCCGTAGCCCACGACGACGATGTGCTGAGACATCTTCTTCCTCCAGCGAGCGACTCGGATGAGGTCACGGCCCTGCTTGGTGAGGACCTCGAGGGTGGTGCCGATCAGCAGCACCAGGAACGCGATGCGAGCCGGCGTGATGATGAACGCGTTGATCATCCGGGCATGGTCGGCGACCGGCGCGATGTCGCCGTAGCCGGTCGTGCTCAGCGTGACGGTCGTGTAGTAGATCGCGTCCATCAGGCTGATCCGGCCCGTGGGATCGTTGTTGTCGGCGTAGGCGCCGCGGTCGAGATAGACCAGCAGGACCGTGCCGACCAGGATCGCCATCGCGGCCAGCAGCCGGCGCCCGAGCTGCCACCACGGCGACCGCACCGTCTCCGGAAGAGCGACCTGCTCGACCCCGGCCCACCTGGGGGCGTATGCGCTTGTCTCGGACACGTCCCGACCCTATAGCCCAGCCTCTATCGTCTCTCGTATGAGTGCCTCCGACATCCGTCGTGTCACCAACCAGGCTCCGCCGCTCGCCGGTCACAACGTAGTCACCGGCGACGCCGCCCTCTCGGCGGCGGTGCTGCGCCATGCCGACGAGGAGACCCTCGACTCGCTGGTCTCGCTGGGTGCCGAGGCCGGCAGCGCCGAGGCGCAGGAGCACGGGCGCCTCGCCAACCGCTTCCACCCCGAGCTGGTCCCCTACGACCGCTACGGCAACCGGATCGACGAGGTCTCCTTCCACCCCTCCTGGCACTGGCTGATGGAGAGGGCCGTGGGCCACGGACTGGCCGCGGCGCCGTGGGCGCCGGCGGGTGCGGGCGATGGGGCTGGACACGCCCACGTACGCCGCGCCGCCGGGTTCCTGGCCTGGTCCCAGACCGAGCCGGGCCACCTGTGCCCCATCTCCATGACGTACGCCGCGGTCCCCGCGCTGCGCGCCGACGAGTCCCTCGCCGCGGAGTGGGTGCCCAGGCTCGCCTCCACGATCTACGACTTCGGCCTGCGCGACCCCGCGGAGAAGCTCGGCGCCCTGGCGGGCATGGGGATGACCGAGAAGCAGGGTGGCTCCGACGTACGCCAGAACGTCACCGAGGCCTGGCCCATGGGTGGCGACGTCTACGAGCTGCACGGGCACAAGTGGTTCACCTCGGCCCCGATGAACGACGTCTTCCTGGTGCTGGCCCAGGCGCCCGACGGCCTCACCTGCTTCCTGCTCCCCCGGGTCCTGCTCGGAGGCGAGCGCAACCGCCTGGACGTGGTGCGGCTCAAGGACAAGCTCGGCAACCGCTCCAACGCCAGCGCGGAGCTCGAGCTCCGCGGCACGACGGCCTACCGGCTCGGCGCGGAGGGGCGTGGCGTACGCACCATCATCGAGATGGTCGCCGCCACCCGCCTCGACTGCGTGCTGGGCTCGGCCGCGCTGATGCGCCGCGCCGTGGCCGAGGCGAGCTGGCACGTCGCCCACCGCTCCGCCTTCGGCGGCACGCTGGCCGACAAGCCGCTGATGCAGAACGTGGTCGCCGACCTGGCCGTCGAGTCCGAGGCGGCCACCGCGCTGGCGATGCGCCTGGCCGCGGCGGTCGACCGTCCGGACGACCTGCACGAGCAGGCCCTGCGCCGCATCGGCCTGCCGCTGGCGAAGTTCTGGGTCTGCAAGCGCACCCCCGCCCACGTGGCGGAGGCGCTGGAGTGCCTGGGCGGCAACGGCTACGTCGAGGAGTCGGTGATGCCCCTGCTCTTCCGCGAGTCCCCGCTCAACTCGGTCTGGGAGGGCTCCGGCAACGTCAACGCCCTCGACGTCCTGCGCGCGATCCAGCGCGAGCCCTCGGTCCTCGACGCCTGGATCACCGAGGTGGGCAGCGCCAAGGGTGCCGACCGGCGCTACGACCGGGCCGTCGACTCCACTCTCGCCCTGCTGGGCGAGTCCATGGGCAGCCCGGAGGAGCTGGAGCGCTCCGCGAGGCGCCTGGCCGGCAGCATGGCCGCGCTCCTCCAGGGCAGCCTCCTGGTCCGGTACGGCCCCGAGGAGGTCGCCGACATCTTCTGCGCCAGCCGGCTCTCCGGGCACGGCGGGACGTACGGCATGCTCGCGGGCGGCGACCAGAAGGCCGTCGTGCAGCGGGCGACACCGACGCTGTAGCGGTCGCGTCGTCGCCTGGACGAACGGCGCGGCGGGCGCCACGCCCCCGAGGGAGACATGACGCCCGCCGTGCGCGGACGGAGCTCAGCCCTTCACGGACCCAGCGGTGAGTCCACGGACGAAGTAGCGCTGCAGCGAGAAGAACACGAGCAGCGGCACCGTCATGGTGATGAACGCACCCGCGGTGAGCAGGTGCCACTCCTGGCCCTTGTCGCCGATCAGGTCACGCAGCGTGATCGTGACGACCTCGTTGTCACCCGCCCCGAGGAAGATCAGCGCGACGAGGAGGTCGTTCCAGACCCAGAGGAACTGGAAGATCGCGAACGCCGCCAGCGCGGGCACCGACATCGGCACGATCAGTCTCCAGAAGGTCTGGAAGTGGGACGCCCCGTCGATCTCGGCCGACTCGATGATCTCGTGCGGCAGGCTCGACATGTAGTTGCGCAGGATGTAGACCGCCAGCGGCATCCCGAACCCGGTGTGGGCCAGCCACACCGCGAGGAAGGTGCCGTTGAGGTCGTAGTCGCTGAACAGGTTGAGCAGCGGGACGAAGGCCACCTGCAGAGGCACGACCAACAGCCCGACGATCAGCATGAACAGCACGTTGCGCCCCCAGAACCGCATGAACGTGAACGCGTACGCAGCGAACGCAGCGATCATGATCGGCAGCACCGTCGCGGGGACGGAGACGACGATCGAGTTCACGAAGGCGTTGGCCATCCCGCTCTCGAGGACCTGGGAGTAGCTGTCCAGCGTCCACTGGGAGAACGGGTCGGTGACGACCGTCCACCAGCCCGACGTCTTGACGTCGGCCTCGTCGCGGAACGACGAGACCAGCAGCCCGAGGGTCGGGATGAACCAGAGGACGCACAACAGGATGATGGCGACGCGGACAGCGAGGCCGCCCAGGGTCAACTGCCTCATCAGCGGGCCTCCTGCTTCTTGAACTGGCGCATCTGGTAGATCATCACCGGGATCACGGCGATCATCAGGACGACCACGACCGCCGCCGCCCGGCCGGCGTCACCGAACTCGAAGAGCTCGACGAAGAAGGTGTTGGCCAGCACCGAGGTGCCGGACCGACCACCGGTCATGACGTAGACGATGTCGAAGACCTTCAGGACCAGGATGAGGATGGTCACGAAGACCACGATCACCGTCGGCCAGATCTGCGGCACGACGACCTTGAAGAAGATCTGGACCTCGCTGGCCCCGTCGATGCGGGCGGCCTCGACGGTGTCGTCGGGGACCCCCTTGATCGCCGAGGAGAGCAGCACCATCGCGAACCCGGCCTGCAGCCAGACCATGATGACGATCAGGAGCAGGTCGTTGAGGCTGCCGGTCTGGATCCGGAGCCAGGCGACCGGCTCGAAACCGAGGCTGGTCGAGATCGCCGAGAGGAGCCCGATCTGCTTGTCCCCCTGCGCGAACCGGGTCGCGTAGACGAATCCCCAGATCGTGCTCGCCCCGACGAAGCTGATCGCCATCGGCATGAAGATGACCGACTTCGCGATCCGCTCCGGCAGCGCCTTGAGCCGGTCGGCCAGCACCGCCACGAGCAGGCCGACGATGACGCTGCCCGCCGGGACGATGAGGATCCACAGCAGGTTGTTGAACAACGTGCCGAGGAACTCCTTGTCCTGGAACAGGTCGGTGTAGTTCTGGAAGCCCACCCAGTTGATGCTGTTGGCATCGGCGAAGCTGAAGATCACCGTCATCAGGGCCGGGTAGATCAGGAAGACCGTGACCACCAGAACGGCCGGGCCGACGAAGACGTACGGCTTGATCCGCCTGTCCCACTTGCCGGGGAGCAGCCCCACCAGGAAGTTGAGCACCCAGTAGATCGCGGCCATGCCGCCGACCCCCAGGACGATCGCGACCAGGCCGTTGACGATCTTCAGGAAAGGATCATCGCTCATCCTCGCCAGCTCTCCTCGATCGCGTCGGCAGCCTCCTGAGCGCTCTTCTCACCTCCGACGTAGGCGTTCATCTCGCTCCAGAACGTGCCGGCGCCGACCTGCGCGGGCATCAGGTCCGACCCGTCGAAGCGGAAGGTGTCGGCGTCCTGCAGCAGGGTCGCGATCTCCCCGAACATCGGGTCGGCGTAGTTGGAGTTGTCGAACTCGGTGCTCGGCGAGAGCCAGCCGCCGGCCTTGGCCCACTCGGCACCGAAGTCGGGAGACGCGAAGAACTCCATCAGCTCGACCACGTCGGTGTCGTTGGTGAAGGCGGTCGCCATGTCACCGCCGCCGAGCACCGGAGTGCCGTCGAAGCCGCCCTCCATGTTGCCCGGGAGCGCGAAGACGCTGACGTTGCCGGCCAGGTCCTGCTGGACGTCCTTCGGGAAGAAGGTCGTGATGAAGTTCGCCTGGCGGTGCATCTCGCAGCCCGGCGGGTCGGTGAACAGCGGCAGGGGCGAGTCACCGAAGGGCTCGCTCAGCGTGCCGTCGGCCCCGCCGCGTACGTTCTTCGGCTTGTTGATGATGTCGCCCATGGTCTCGATCGCCTGAACGATCTTCGGGTCGTTGAACGGGACCTCGTGGTTGACCCAGTCGTCGTAGAACTCCGGGCCCTCCTGGCGCAGGACGATCTCCTCGACCCAGTCGGTGTAGACCCAGCCGGTGTCGGCGCCGGCCTCGGCACCGAAGCACCACGGGGTCTGGCCCTTGGCGATGATGTCGTCCTGGAGCGACATCAGCTCGTCCCAGGTCGTGGGGGTCTTGTAGCCGGACTCCTCGAAGTTCTTCGGGGTCCAGACCAGCGACTTCATCGAGACCCGGATCGGGACGCCGTAGGTCTTGTCGTCGATCTCGACCGAGTCCATCAGGCCCGGGATCATCGTGTCGTCGAGCTTGTCGACGTCGATGAGGTCGTCGAGCGGAAGCGTGTCACCCGACTCGGTCAGGTCACCCACCAGACCGGGCTGCGGGAAGAGCGCGATGTCGGGGGCATCGTTTCCGTTGACCTTGGTGCGGATCTCGGTCGTGAAGTCGGTGGACGGGGTGTAGGTGACCTTGATCCCCGTCTCGTCGGTAAAGGTCTTGAGCGCCGCATTGAGGCCCACGGCCTCGCCCTCGGGGATGGCACCGAGGATCTGGATGCTGCCGTCGCCCTCTTCGGTATCGCCGGCATCGTTGCTGCCGCCGCCACCCGGCACACCACAGCCGGTCACGGCGAGCAGACCTACGGCTACTGCTCCGATTTGCCACTTGCGCACGTGCATTGGAATTGCACCCTCCATCGTCGTTTGATCCACGGAGTCGTGCCACGCAGGCCGCGTCGGGTCCACGAGGCAGCGCCTCGTTATGTGATCTCCGTAACACTAGTCGCTACGGTCCATCGATGTCCCGGACAAATTGTCGAACATTCACCCGAGAACGCGCAGGACCATACCTGTCAGACACTCAGGCGCCACGGAGACCCGCCAGCGGCGAGTGGCTCCGGAGGCCGAGGTACGCCAGAATCAGCGCCCAAATGAACTATCCCCGCTCTCCCCAGCACGGGCCCCCGGGGCCCCACCACCAGCCTCCCCGCGACCCGTTGGCCGTGGCCGGCCGGCTGGCCGCCGCCATCTGCTCGATCCTCTTCTGGCTGATCGGCGCGATCGCCCTGATCGCAGCCGTGATCGGCATCTTCCGGACCTTCGGCGGAGGACTGACGTGGCGTTCGGTCGGGATCTGGACCGTCGCCGGCATCGGCTGCTTCGCGTTCTCCTGGATCGTCGCCGCGCTCGGCCGGATCGGGCTCGACGACGAGCCGATCGGGTCCTGGCGCACCGCGCCGTTCGAGCTGGCGCGCATCCTCTACCGGAACAGATGACAACAAGCCGTACGCAGCGTCTCGGGTGAGCTGCGTACGGCCTGGTCTCGTGGGGTCTAGACGAGCGCCTTCTCGCCCTCCGCCGCGGGCGGGGTGGTGGCGTGGTCGTCGACCATCGTGGTCTCGTCGAACGGGTCCTGACCAGCCAGAACACGGTTCAGCTGGGCGTAGTCGACGGTCTTGGTCCAATGGCCGACCAGCACGGTGGCGACCGAGTTGCCGGCGAAGTTGGTCAGCGCACGGGCCTCGGACATGAACCGGTCGATGCCGACGATCAGGCCCACGCCGTCGACCATCTCCGGACGGTGCGACTGGAGCCCACCGGCCAGGGTGGCGAGGCCGGCACCGGTGACACCGGCGGCGCCCTTGGAGGCGATCATCATGAACAGCAGCAGACCGACCTGCTCGCCGATGCTCAGCGGGTCACCCATCGCATCGGCGATGAAGATCGACGCCATCGTCAGGTAGATCGCGGTGCCGTCCAGGTTGAACGAGTAGCCCGTCGGGACGACCACGCCGACGGTCGCCTTCTCGACCCCGGCGTGCTCCATCTTCGCGATCAGGCGCGGGAGGGCGGACTCCGAGGAGCTGGTGGAGAGGATGAGCAGGAACTCGCGGGCGAGGTACTTGAGCAGCTTGAACAGGTTGACCCCGGTGGCCAGCTTCAGCAGCACGCCCAGGATGACGAAGACGAAGATCGCGCAGGTGATGTAGAAGGCGATCATGATCACCGCGAGGCTCTTCAGCGCGTCGACGCCGGTCTCGCCCACGACACCGGCGATCGCACCGAAGGCACCGATCGGGGCGGCCCACATGATCATCGCCAGCACCCGGAAGATCAGCTTCTGGATCCAGGTGATGGCGTTGAGGATCGGCTTGCCCGACTCCCCCATCCGCTGCAGCGCGAAGCCGACCAGCAGGGCGACGAGCAGGGTCTGCAGCACGACACCGGAGGTGAGCGAGGCGAAGAGCGAGGTCGGGATGATGCTGAGGAGGAAGTCCGTCGTGCTCGCGTGGCCACCGGCGGCGGCGTCCTGGCCGGCCTGGGACGCGTCCGAGCTGAGCTGGAGGCCGGTGCCGGGGTCGATGATGTTGCCGACGACCACACCGATCGCCAGGGCGACCGTGGACATCACGATGAAGTAGATCAGCGCCAGGCCACCGACCTTGCCGACCTTGGCCGCGTTGGCGACCGAGCCGACGCCGATCACCAAGGTGCAGAAGATGATCGGCTGGATCATCATCTTGATCAGGTTCACGAACGCGGTGCCGATCGGCTTCAGCTCGACCGCGAAGCCGGGCGCGATCAACCCGACCAGGATGCCGAGCACCACCGCGGCGATCACCGCGATGTAGAGATAGTGGGTCCGGTCCTTCGTAGGTGGTGTCCCTGTGGTGGTCGTACTCATCGTTCCTCCTGGTCCGGTATGTGTCCGCGCCCCTCTGGGGCAACCTCGGCAACTCTGCGGCAGAAAGTGACGACCGTCACGGTTGTGTTCGTTGTGTTCGTGGCCGCCATCACATCGGTGCCACCGGGGTGGGTGAGAATGAGGTGGTGCCCCGTGTCCGACCGCTCCGCTCCCGCGCCATCCGCGATCGTCCGGTGGCTCAGCAGGTGCTGCTCCTCCAGTTCGGCACGGTGCTGCTGCTCGTCGTCACCGGCATCCTGATGGCCTCCTACGACGCCCGCCGCGACTCCTACAGCCGAGCCACCCAGCGCGCGGTCGCCGTGGCCCAGACCGTCGCCGACTCCCCCACCGTGCGTACGGCGCTGCGCGGCGATGACCCGACGGCGACCCTCCAGCCCTGGACCGAGGAGGTCCGCCACGACACCGACACCGACTTCGTCGTGGTGATGGACCTGGATCGCACCCGCTACACCCACACCGACCCGGACCAGATCGGCGGGAAGTTCGTCGGCGACCTCGGCGGTGCGCCCGAGGGCGACGTCTTCACCCAGCAGTACACCGGGACGCTCGGCCCCTCGGTCCGTGCGGTGGTCCCGGTCGAGGACGGCGAGGAGATCGTCGCGCTCGTCTCCGTCGGCATCACGGTCAGCGACATCAACCGCGGACTCAAGCGCGACGTCGGGATCGTGCTGCTCTGCGGCGGGCTCGTCCTGGTCGCCGGGCTGGCCGGCGCCTGGCTGCTGAGCCGGCGCCTGCACCGGCTGACCCACGGCCTGGGCGAGCACGAGCTGGCCCGGATGTACGAGTACTACTCCGCCGTCCTCCACTCGGTCCGCGAGGGTCTGCTCCTGCTCGACGGCGAGGGACGGGTCCAGCTCGTCAACGACGAGGCGCGGCGGCTGCTGGCGCTGCCCGACGACGTGGTCGGCACCCGCATCGAGGATCTCGACCTGGCGCCCGGCCTGGTGGCCGCCGCCCGCGGCCGCACCGCCGAGTCCGACGACCTCTACCTGGCCGGCGAGCGGATCCTCGTCGTCTCCGCGGCACCGGCCCGGTGGGACGGCCGCGACGTCGGCTCGGTGGTGACCCTGCGCGACCACACCGAGCTGCGTTCGGTGACCGGTGAGCTCGACGTCGTACGCCGGCTCACCGAGTCCCTCCGGTCGCAGAACCACGAGGCGGCCAACCGGCTGCACACCGTGGTGTCGCTCATCGAGATGGGCCGGTCCTCGGAGGCGGTGGAGTTCGCCACCGAGGAGCTGCAGGTCGCCCAGCTCCTCACCGACCAGGTCGTCGGCGCGGTGGAGGACCCGGTCGTCGCGGCGCTCCTGCTCGGGAAGTCGGCCGAGGCCGCCGAGCAGGGCGTCGAGTTCCGTATCGTCGGCGAGCTGCCGCCGGGCACGGGCATCCCGCCCCGCGACCTGGTGACCGTGCTGGGCAACCTGGTCGACAACGCCTTCGACGCCGTCTCCGGCCTGGAGTCGCGTCAGGTCGAGGTGCGCCTCACCGGTGACGACCACACCCTCACGGTGCTCGTGGGCGACAGCGGTCCCGGCCTGGACGACGCCGCCTCGGCGCGCGTGCTCGACCGCGGCTGGACGACCAAGGCCGAGCCCGGCACCGGTCGCGGCCTCGGCCTCGCGCTGGTCGTCCAGGTCGCGCGGCGCCACGGCGGCGAGGTCGTCGTGGGCCGCTCGCACCTCGGCGGTGCCGAGTTCACGGTCACCCTTGCGACGGAGGTGGCGGCATGAGTGTCCGGGTGCTGGTGGTGGAGGACGAGGCGCTGGCTGCCGAGGCCCATGCGGCGTACGTCGGGAGGGTCCCGGGCTTCGCCCTCGCCGGGATCGCGCGGTCGGCGCGCGAGACGGTCCGGGCGCTCGATGCGGCCCGCGACGCCGGTGCTCCGGTCGATCTCATCCTGCTCGACATGAACCTGCCCGACGGTCACGGGCTCGGGCTGCTCAACAGGCTGCGTACGGCCGGACATCTGTGCGACGTGATCGCGGTGACGGCGGCGCGGGACACGAAGGTGGTGCGGCAGGCCGTCGTGCAGGGCGTGGTGCTCTACCTGCTCAAGCCGTTCACGTTCGCGACGTTCCGGGCCAAGCTCGAGCAGTACGCCGACTACCGGGCTCGGCTCGAGGCCGCCCCCGAGGAGGTCGTCCAGGACGAGGTCGACCAGCTGCTGGGGTCGCTGCGCCCCACCGGGAGCACGCCCCTGCCCAAGGGCATGAGCGCGGAGACGCTGCGCGCCGTGACGGCCGCGCTGCGCGAGGCCGAGCGCGACCTGTCCGCGAGCGAGGTCGCCGCAGTGGTCGGGGCGTCGCGCGTGACCGCTCGTCGCTACCTCGAGCATCTTGCCGACAAGGGCCTGGCCGCGCGCGGGGTCCGTTACGGTCCCAGCGGCGGCCGGCCCGAGGTCGGCTACTCCTGGATCTAGACCGGGGTCTTCTCGCCCTCCGCCGCCGGCGGCGGTGGCGCGGCGTGGTCGTCGACCATGGTGGTCTCGTCGAACGGGTCCTGACCAGCCAGAACACGGTCGAGCTGATCGCGGTCCACGGTCTTGGTCCAGTGACCCACGAGCACGGTGGCGACCGAGTTGCCGGCGAAGTTGGTCAGCGCACGGGCCTCGGACATGAACCGGTCGATACCGACGATGAGACCGACGCCGTCGACCATCTCCGGGCGGTGGGACTGGAGCCCGCCCGCGAGGGTGGCGAGGCCGGCGCCGGTGACACCGGCGGCGCCCTTGGAGGCGATCATCATGAACAGCAGCAGGCTGATCTGCTCGCCGATGCTCAGCGGGTCGCCCATCGCGTCGGCGATGAAGATCGAGGCCATCGTCAGGTAGATCGCGGTGCCGTCCAGGTTGAACGAGTAGCCGGTCGGGACCACGACACCGACGGTGGCCTGGTCGACTCCGGCGTGCTCCATCTTCGCGATCAGGCGCGGCAGCGCCGACTCGCTCGAGGAGGTCGAGAGGATCAGCAGGAACTCACGCGCCAGGTAGCGCAGGAGCTTGAACAGGTTGACGCCGGTGGCCAGCTTCAGCAGCGCACCGAGCACCACGAACACGAACAGCGCACAGGTGATGTAGAAGGCGATCATGATCACCGCGAGGCTCTTCAGCGCGTCGACGCCGGTCTCGCCCACGACACCGGCGATGGCACCGAAGGCACCGATCGGGGCCACCCACATGATCATCGCCAGCACCCGGAAGATCAGCTTCTGGGCCCACACGACGACGTTGAGGATCGGCTTGCCCGACTCGCCCATCCGCTGCAGCGCGAACCCGATGAGCAGCGCGACGAGCAGCGTCTGCAGCACCTCGCCGGAGGTCAGCGCCGAGAACAGGCTTGTCGGGATGATGCCGAGCAGGAAGTCGGTGGTGCTGGCGTGACCCTCCGCGGCCGCGTCCTGGCCGGCCTTGGAGGACTCCGGGTCGAGCTGGAGGCCGCTGCCCGGGTCGATCACGTTGCCGACGACCACACCGATCGCCAGGGCGACCGTGGACATCACGATGAAGTAGAGCAGCGCGAGACCGCCGACCCTGCCGACCTTCGCGGCGCTGGCGACCGAGCCGACGCCGATCACCAGGGTGCAGAAGATGATCGGCTGGATCATCATCTTGATCAGGTTCACGAACGCGGTGCCGATCGGCTTCAGCTCCACCGCGAACGACGGGGCGATCAACCCGACCAGGATGCCGAGCACCACCGCGGCGATCACCGCGATGTAGAGATAGTGGGTGCGGTCCTTCTTCGGTGACGGTGCGGGACCGGCGGTTGTTCCAGCCATGTTCAGGCTCCTCGAGACGGCGGGGGTGATCTGGCTCACTATCCCGCCTCTCCCCCGGTCGCGGCCAGGCTCCCACGCCCGGGACCCTCGATCGGCAGGCGGCGGGCGACGCAAAATGGTTCGCGCTCGGCCTACGTCGCCGGGCAGAGTCGACGCCCATGACGAGCAGCGATCTGTGGGACCGTGAGACGGCCGAGCGCTACGACGACCCCGACGACTGGGTCAACTCGCCCGAGGTGACCGGGCCGGTCGCCCGCTTCCTCGCCGAGGTCGCCGACGGCGGCCCGGCGCTCGAGCTCGCCATCGGGACGGGCCGGATCGGCGTACCTCTGCGGGAGCTGGGGGTGCCGGTCACCGGCATCGAGCTCTCCGAGCCGATGGTCGACGTCCTGCGGCGCAAGGTCACCGCGGAGGAGATCCCGGTCGTGGTCGGCGACATGGCCACCGCCGAGGCGCCCGGGGTCGGGACGTACTCGTTAGTCTATCTGGTCTTCAACACGATCGGGAACCTGCGTACGCAGGAGGAGCAGGTCGCCTGCTTCGCCAACGCCGCTCGGCACCTGGCTCCCGGCGGTCGCTTCCTGGTCGAGGTCGGGGTGCCGGGGCTGCGGCGGCTCCCGCCGGGGAGCCCGGCGATCCCGTTCGACGTCTCGTCCGGTCACCTGGGGTTCGACACCTACGACCTGGTCACCCAGCAGGCGATCTCACACCACTACACCCGCGAGGCCGACGGTCGCTTCCGCTATGGACAGCACAACTTCCGCTTCGTCTGGCCCTCCGAGCTCGACCTGATGGCCCGGCTGGCCGGGATGACGCCGGAGGCCAGGTACGCCGGCTGGGACCGCTCCGACTTCACCAGCGAGTCCACCAGTCACGTGTCGCTCTGGCGCAAGCCCGAGTAGCGCTGGAACTCCCAGGCGAGCCGGATCGCCTCACGGATGGCTTCGCCGGGGGCGCGGTCGAGGTACACCTCGATCTTGTGATGCGCCTCGAGCCTCGGCGGGCGTCATGCTCCCGGAGCGTACGCCGCCTGCCACCGCTCCGCGGCGACCTTCGCCGCCTCGCCGATGAGCCCGGCGAGCTCGGGGCGGTCGGGCACCGGGAACGAGGTGTAGGCACCTCGACCACCGTCGACCGGGCGTCCGTACGCCTTGGCGGCGAGTCGGCCGTCAGGCAGCAGGCGGACGTTGAGGGTGGTGAGCCGGAAGGCCACGTCCCTGCGGGCGTCGGTCCACTGAAGCTCCTCGGGGATGGCGACGTTGATCGCCAGGGCACTCACATCGACCTCATGACTCACAGGCCAACCCTACGATCTCCCGGCGGCGTCGGAGTCAGGTGAGGCGCAGCGCCATCTTCGACTCGGTGCGCGGGTCGCCCTCGGGGAAGGGCTGGACGTCGCCGGTGAGCTCGAAGCCGATCCGCTCGTAGAGGCGACGGCCGGACTCGTTGCCGTCGACGACCCACAGCGTCAGGACGGTGGCACCGTCGCGGCGGGCCCAGTCGGCGACACCGTGGACGAGCGCCTCGGCGAGGCCGTGGCCACGAGCGTCCGGAGCCAGCCACATCGAGATCATGTGGTGCTCGTCGTCCTGGATGATCCCGGCCGCGAGCCCGGACGGCTTGTCGCCGACCCAGGCGATCACGGCGGCGCCGGACGCCGCCCACAACCGCCAGCGCTCGTCGGGCCAGGTGGCAACCTCCTCGTAGGAGTCCCAGTAGGCCTCGGGAGTGTCCTGCAGAGCCGCCAGGCGCACCTGCTTGAGCGCCGGCCACTCATCCTCGACCACGACACGCACCTCCGCCGTCGGGACCACCTTCGCAGGGGTCCCGGCGCCGGGCAGCGAGCTCGGCCTTCTCGGGGCGCTCATGCGGCCACCTCCTCAGCGCAAGCGCAATGATACGGACGCGGCGGCCTGAGGCCTGTTGTCGCTCGCTGACGCTCGCTCATGAGGTCACGCCAGGTCGAGACCGGGGTACAGCGGGAACTTCGCGAGCAGCTCCGCCGTAGCGGCCTTCGTGTTGTCGGCGACGCCGTCCTCGATGGCGTAGGACGCCTTGGACGGCCCACCGGCCTTGGTGGTGCCGGGGGTCGTCTTGGAGAGCACGTCGACGATGAGCTCGGCGACACGGTCGAACTCGTCGGCGCCGAAGCCGCGGGTGGTCAGGGCCGGGGTGCCGAGGCGGATGCCCGAGGTGTACCAGGCGCCGTTCGGGTCGGCCGGGACCGAGTTGCGGTTGGTGACCACGCCGGAGTCGAGCAGCGCCGACTCTGCCTGGCGGCCGGTGAGGCCGAAGCTGGTCACGTCCAGCAGGACGAGGTGGTTGTCGGTGCCGCCGGTGACGAGCTTGGCGCCCCGCTTGAGGAAGCCCTCGGCGAGCGACTTGGCGTTGTCGGCGACCTGCTGGGCGTAGGTCTGG
Organism: Nocardioides luteus; assembly: GCF_015752315.1. Lineage (NCBI taxonomy): Bacteria > Bacillati > Actinomycetota > Actinomycetes > Propionibacteriales > Nocardioidaceae > Nocardioides > Nocardioides luteus. Next base: position 1,997,050 of record NZ_JADOVJ010000001.1, on the reverse strand, counting down.
AAGCTCTCCTGCTTCGCCTCGGCGAAGGCGACGGCCTTCGCGGCCATGACGTGGCTCAGCGGGCCGCCGAGGACCATCGGGCAGCCGCGGTCGACGCTCGGCGCGTACTCCTCGGTGGCCAGGATGAAGCCGCCGCGCGGGCCGCGCAGCGACTTGTGGGAGGTGCTCGTGACGACGTGGGCGTAGGGAACCGGGTTCTCCTCGCCCTGGAACACCTTGCCGGCGACGAGGCCGGCGAAGTGGGCCATGTCGACCATCAGGGTGGCGCCGACCTCGTCGGCGATCTCGCGCATCTTGGCGAAGTTCACCCGACGCGGGTAGGCGGAGTAGCCGGCCACGATGATCAGCGGCTGGAACTCCTTGGCCTTGGCGCGCAGCGAATCGTAGTCGAGCAGTCCGGTCTCCGGGTCGGTGCCGTACTGGTTCTGGTGGAACATCTTGCCGGAGATGTTGGGGCGGAAGCCGTGGGTGAGGTGGCCACCGGCATCCAGGCTCATGCCGAGCAGGCGCTGGTTGCCGAGCTCGGCACGCAGCGTCTCCCAGTCGGCCTCGGAGAGCTCGTTCATGTTCTTGACGGCCATCTTCTCCAGCCACGGGCCCTCGACCCGGTGGGCGAGGATGGCCCAGTAGGCCGTCAGGTTGGCGTCGATGCCGGAGTGCGGCTGCACGTAGGCGTACTCGGCACCGAAGAGCTCCTTGGCGTGCTCGGCGGCGATCTGCTCGACGGTGTCGACGTTCTGGCAACCCGCGTAGAAGCGGTGGCCGACGGTGCCCTCGGCGTACTTGTCGGAGAACCAGGTGCCCATCGTCATCAGCGTGGCGGGGCTCGCGTAGTTCTCGCTCGCGATCAGCTTGAGGCTGGCTCGCTGGTCGGCGAGCTCCTGCTTGGTCGCCTCGGCGATGCGGGGCTCCACGGAGGCGATGACCTCGAGGGCTTGGTTGTAGGCAGAACTCGTCAAGGCGGACAGATCGCTCATGGATCACAGCCTAGTCAGCCGCGCGGACGAGAGCAGCATCGTGGTCGCCCCGTGGGTTGCGTACGTCCCCTATCACCGCTCGCGGGAATGGGACGCCACTCAACCGGGTTAAGAGACCGTGACCAGATGGTGACCTCGGCCACATCGCCCGCCTGAACGAGCGGGAACGTCCCACATAACGGACCAATGTCTCATATATCGGGATTCCAGATTGCGTGGAGGCCGTCCGCTCCCTGAGACTCCTTGACATGGTCACTGCTGCAACACATGCGCACCTCGTGGTTCGACGCCACGTGGACTATTGCCGCATCCGCAGCTCGATCTGTTGGCGCCACTGACGCCCAGCGCTCCGCATCCCACCGCGTCGAGCCGCTGGCCCGCCGCCCGACAGACATCCCGGGCGCCCGCCGCGAGCACGTCCCTGCTCCGCCGTGCGTCCACGACCGACGCAAAGGTTTCTCTGACATGAGCGACAACCGGTTTCAGGCCAAGCGCGCCACCCGGACCGAGATCCCCCGGCCCAAGAAGGGCGAGGGTCAGTGGGCCCTCGGTTACACCGAGCCGCTGAACAAGAACGAGGAGTCGAAGAAGAACGACGACCCGCTCAACGTTCGCGACCGGATCCTCTACACCTACTCCAAGCGCGGGTTCGACTCGATCGACCCGGCCGATATGCGCGGCCGCTTCCGCTGGTTCGGTCTCTACACCCAGCGCAAGCCCGGGATCGACGGCGGCAAGACCGCGATCCTCGAGGAAGAGGAGCTCGACGACCGCTACTTCATGATGCGGGTCCGCTCCGACGGCAAGCTGCTGTCCTCCGCTGCGGTGCGCACGCTGGGTCAGATCGGCGTCGACTTCGCCCGGGACACCGCCGACATCACCGACCGCGAGAACATCCAGTACCACTGGATCGAGATCGAGAACGTCCCGGAGATCTGGTCGCGCCTCGAGGAGGTCGGCCTGCACTCGACCGAGGCGTGCGGTGACTCGCCGCGTCCGTTCCTCGGCTCGCCGGTCGCCGGCGTCGCCGCCGACGAGATCATCGACGGCACCTCGGCGCTGCGCGAGATCGAGTCGCGCTACCTGGGCGACCCCGCCTTCTCGAACTTCCCGCGCAAGTTCAAGACCGCGCTGACCGGCCACCCCTCCCACGACGTGGCGCCGGAGATCAACGACATCGCCTTCGTCGGCACCGTCCACCCCGAGCACGGGCCCGGCTTCGACGTCTGGGTCGGCGGCGGTCTGTCCACCAACCCGCGCCTGGCCGAGAAGCTCGGCGTGTGGGTGCCGCTCGAGGAGGTCGCGGACGTGTGGGCCGGCGTCGCCGGCATCTTCCGCGACTACGGCTACCGCCGGCTGCGCTCGCGGGCGCGGCTGAAGTTCCTCGTCGCCGACTGGGGCAAGGAGAAGTTCCGCGAGGTCCTCGAGAACGAGTACCTCGACCGCGAGCTGATCTCCAACCCCTCCCCCGAGTCGCCGCTGGGCCACCGCGACCACGTCGGCATCCACGACCAGAAGGACGGCAAGAAGTACGTCGGGCTGGCCCCGATCGCCGGCCGCATCTCCGGCACCCACCTGGTCGAGCTCGCCGGCGTCATGGAGAAGTTCGCCGTCGAGGGCGCCCGGCTCACGCCGTACCAGAAGATCGTGCTCATCGGCGTCGACCCCGAGGTCGTCGAGGACCTGGTCACCGACCTGGACGCCATCGGCTTCTCTGCCCGGCCCTCCAACTGGCGGCAGAACACGATGGCCTGCACCGGCATCGAGTTCTGCAAGCTCGCGATCGTGGACACCAAGGACCGCGCCCGTGACCTGATCGCCTCGCTCGAGTCCCGCTTCCCCGAGCTCGACGCCTCGATCACCGTCAACGTCAACGGCTGCCCCAACGCCTGCGCCCGCACCCAGGTCGCGGACATCGGGCTCAAGGGCCAGCTGGTCCTCGACGACCAGGGCAACCAGGTCGAGGGCTTCCAGGTGCACCTGGGCGGCGCGACCGGTCTCACCGCCAACTTCGGGCGCAAGCTGCGGGCCCACAAGGTCACCTCGGCCGGGCTCGACGACTACATCTCCGCGCTGGTGGTCAACTACCTGGCCGACCGGACCGAGGGCGAGACGTTCTCGGCCTGGACCGCACGCGCCGACGAGGTGCTGCTGCGCGGGGAGAAGACCCTCACGGAGGTGCCCGCATGAGCGAGCGCGCCGGCACCCCGTTCCACTGCCCGTTCTGCGGGGAGACCGACCTGTGGCCGCACGAGGCGACGCACGGGTCCTGGGAGTGCCGCGCCTGCCTGCGGGCCTTCCAGCTGAAGTCGTTGGGACAGATCTCTCGGACCGTCACGAAGGAGGCGCAAGCATGAGCGTCAGCACAGCAGCCGCCCGGGCCAACCGCGCGGTCGACACCGAGGGACGTACGCCCGAGGAGCTGCGCGAGATCGTCTCCCACTGGGGAGCCGAGCTCGAGCTCGCCCCGGCCGAGACGATCATCGAGTGGGCCGCCGCCACCTTCGGCGAGCGGTTCGCGATCACGTCCTCGATGGGTGACGCGGTCCTGGCGCACCTCGCCTCGAAGGTCGTGCCCGGGATCGACGTGGTCTTCCTCGACACCGGCTACCACTTCATCGAGACGATCGGCACCCGCGACGCGGTCGCGGCGACGATGCCGGTCAACCTGTTGACGATCACCCCGGTGCAGAGCGTCGCGGAGCAGGACGCGGAGTACGGCAAGGACCTCTACCGGACCGACCCCGACCTGTGCTGCGCACTGCGCAAGGTCAAGCCGCTGGCCGACTCGCTCGCCTCCTACGACGCCTGGGCCACCGGCCTGCGCCGCGCGGAGACGAAGAACCGGGTCATCGCCCCGGTCATCGGCTGGGACGCCAAGCGCCAGAAGGTCAAGGTCTCGCCGATGGCGCGATGGTCCGACGAGCAGGTCGAGCGATACATCGAGGACAACGGAGTGCTCGTGAACCCGCTCGTCTATGACGGGTATCCCTCGATCGGCTGCGCGCCGTGCACCCGCCGGGTCGCTCCCGGCGAGGACCCGCGCAGCGGGCGATGGGCCGGCACCGGCAAGACCGAGTGCGGTATCCACGCCTGACCGGCCGCGCCGCCCGAAGGGCGCGAACAGACACAGACTTTCCGACGTTCCCCGCAACACCCGAAGGATGAAGACAATGGCAGCTCCCGCTCTGGTAGCCCTGGCTCACGGCAGCCGCGATCCGCAGTCCGCCGCGACCATCAACGCCCTCGTGGCCGAGGTACGCGCCCTGCGCCCCGACCTCCGCATCGAAGCCGCCTTCCTCGACCACTCCCGGCCGCGTTTCCAGGCCGTCATCGACAAGCTGGTCAAGGCCGGCCACGACGAGATCGTCGTCGTGCCGCTGCTGCTGACCGAGGCGTTCCACGCCCGCGTCGACGTACCCTCGGTCATCGCCGAGGCCACCGCCCGCCACTCCGGCCTGCGGATCCACACCAGCGCCATCCTCGGCCTCGAGAGCGTCTTCCTGCAGGTGCTCGACGAGCGCCTGCGGGAGTCGCTGAAGGCCGCCCGGGTGCGCGAGCTCGACGCCCTCGTCCTGGCCGCCGCCGGCTCCTCGGACTCGCTGGCCAACCAGTCCGTGGCCCGGCTGGCCCGGATCTGGGGTGCCCACCACAAGCTGCCGGTCGTGGCTGCGTACGCCTCGGCCGCTCCGCCCGCGACCGGCGAGGCCGTCCGCGCCTTCCGCGCCGAGGGCCGCCGCCACATCGCCGTCGGCATGCTCTTCCTGGCTCCCGGGCAGCTGCCCGACCGGGCCAAGGAGCTCGCCCTCGAGGCCGGCGCCGTCGCGGTCAGCGACCCGATGGGCGCCCACCCCGAGGTGGCCCGCACCATCCTGGCCCGCTACGCCGTCGGCGCCGTGGAGCTCGTCCCCGTCTGATCCGCCACCGCTGGTCGAGCCGCGAGCGCCAGCGAGCGTGTCGAGACCAACACGGTCCTCTCGGCGCTCGATAGGAACTGTGTTGGTCTCGACACGCCTCCGCCCAGCGGCTCCGGCGGCTCGACCAGAGGGTCGGCTGTCAGGCGATCTGGTGGGCGAAGATGCGGTCGAGCTCGGCGGCGGCGTCGGTGGTCACGCCGCCGTGGACGGGTCCGGGCTGCAGGACGGTGCTCTTCGGGGCCTTGAGGAGGCCGAAGCGGGCCGACTCGTTGTCGGAGAGCGCCCGGTTTCCGTACGCCGTGGCCCGGACGCCCGCGCCGAAGCCGGCGTGGGCCGCGCCGGCGCAGATCAGGTCGACCGACTCCAGGGCCGCCCGGACCAGGGAGAGGTCGAGACGCGGGGCGAAGGTGGCGAGGCGCTGCTCGTCGAGCGTCCAGCGGGCGGCGAGGAACTTCTGCTCGGGGCAGTAGAGGACGACGCCGACGTTGAGGAACTCCTCACGCTCGGGCCGGGGTACGCAGCGGAGCACGACGTACTGGTAGGCGTCCATCACGCCCCCTGGGCGGGCTCGGCCGCGGGCAGCCAGGGCCGCCCGCCGTCGAGGCGGGCACGCAGGAACGCGACGTAGCGCTCGCGCAGCGACTCCGGGGTGTCGTAGCCGGGGACGGGCTCGAGCCACTCGTCGGGTACGTCGGCGAGCACCTTCTCCAGCACCGCATCGTCGAGGCGAGCGGCGAGGTCGTCGTTCTGGGCGAGCGCCTCGGCGCCGAAGGCGCGCAGGATGTGCTCCGAGGTGTCGAAGGCCTGCGCCGCGTAGCGTGCCGGGTCGCCGCCCCCGCCGGGCCAGACGTGGTGGAAGTAGAGCGAGGCGCCGTGGTCGATGACGTAGAGCGCACCGTTCCACAGCAGCATGTTGGGGTTGCGCCAGGAGCGGTCGACGTTGGCGATCAGCGCATCCATCCACAGGATCCGCCCCGCCAGCGCCGGCTCGGGCGCGTAGGCGGCGTCGTAGCCGAACGCACCCGCCAGGAAGTCGATGCCGAGGTTGAGGCCGGCGCTCACGTTGAGGAGGTCCTGGACCTCCTCGTCGGCCTCGTAGCGCGCGATCTCGGGATCGAGGTCGAGCACGACCTGTTCCGGGGTCGGGATGTCGAGCGCCCGGCACAGGCCGGTGACGATCACCTCCGCGACCAGCACCCGAAGCCCCTGCCCGGCGCCACGGAACTTGCAGACATAGGTGCCGAGGTCATCGGCCTCCACGATCCCGGGCAGGCTGCCGCCCTCCCGGAGCGGGGTGACATACCGCGTCACCCGCACCGTCTCCAGACTCACGAGATGGTGTCCTCTTCCAGTCGTCTCTTCTCCTCGGCGATGTCGAAGCTGGGCGCGGGCCAGTCGAGATCGAGCCGGTCCAGGGTCTCCAGGAGCAGCTCGCCGATGGCCAGGTTGCGATACCACTTCTTGTCGCTCGGCACGAGGTACCACGGAGCGTACTCGGTGTTGGTGCGCTCCAGCGCAATCTCGTACGCCTCCTGGTAGCTGTCCCACAGCTGGCGCTCGTCGACGTCGCCGGGGCTGTACTTCCAGTGCTTCGTCGGGTCCTCGAGCCGCGCCAGCAGCCGCTTCTTCTGCTCCTTCGGCGAGATGTGCAGCATGCACTTGAGGATGACGGTGCCGTCGTCGGCCAGCCGCTGCTCGAAGTCGTTGATCGCGGCGTAGCGCCGCTCGATCTCTTCGGGGGCGGCGAGACCGCGGACACGTCCGATCAGCACGTCCTCGTAGTGGGAGCGGTCGAAGACACCGAGGTAGCCGGGCCCTGGCACCGCCTTCTCGATCCGCCACAGGAAGTCCTGGGCCCGTTCCTCCTCGGTCGGCGCCTTGAAGCTGGTGATCTTCACGCCGACCGGGTCGACCAACCCGACGGTGTGTTTCAGCACCCCACCCTTGCCGGAGGTGTCCATCCCCTGCAGGACGAGCAGCACCCGCTTCGGGGTGTCGCTCTCCCTGGAGGCGAACAGCTTGGTCTGCAGCTCGATCAGCGTCGGGCCGAGCTCGGCGAGCACCTGCTTGCCGGTCTCCTTGTCGGCGCCGACGCCGGGCGCGGAGTTGGTGTCGTACTTCCGCAGGTCCACCGGTCCGGCCGGCAGCCGCAGCTCGTCGAGAAGGCTCATGCCCTGACGATAGGCCCGCGACGGGGGCGAGCGGAGCGGCTCACCCGAGTACGCGCCGAAGATCCAGCGAGCAGCCGACCATCGTGGTCGTCGAGCCGTCGGGTTGCGGCTCGTCGAACCAGGTGCCCTGCTCGAAGCCCACCTTGTCGAGCATCCGCAAGGAGGCGGCGTTGCGGTGGTCGGGGGCGGCGAAGCAGGCCGTCGCGCCGGGATAGCGGCGCGGGATCGTGGTGAGCCAGACCCAGGCCATCCGCGGCCCGATGCCACGGCCGACGAAGGCCGGCTCCCCGATCGCGTAGTCGAAGCCGATCGCGTCCGGGTCGGGCGTGAGCAGGGCGTAGTCGGGCTCGTCGCTGATCCGGTAGTCCTGGCAGAAGCCGACCGAGCGCCCGTTGACCTCGATCACCCAGAAGGTCACCGGCGTCTTGCCGTCGATGTCGGGCCCGTAGTTCTCGGCCACCCACTCGGGCGTGGGCTCACCGTCGACGGAGTACCACCGGTGCACGTGCTCCGCGTTGAGCCAGCGGACCAGGTGCGGGAGGTCGCCGCGGGTCATCGGCCGCAGCGCCACCACCGGCATCGGGTCGGAGGAGAACTCCTTCACCTCGCCCGAGAGGTCCACCGCGTACGCAGGCCGCCCGGCGATCCTCGTCGCCGCCGATGCCCAGCTCTCCCCCGGGCGCGTCACACCACCGAGACGCTGTGTCCCGGTGTGGACGGCGACCGGTGTGAACATGACCTCAGGCTAGCGCCGAGGGGTCAGTGGGCCTTGCCGCCACGGCGGTCGACGAGCGGCGGCTGGGAGGACCACGGGAAGTCGATCCAGCGATCGGTCTTCTTGTAGACGTAGTCGGCGTTGATCACCGTCCACGGCTTCTCGAAGATCACCGCGGTGCGGGCCTCGGCCACGTGGCCCTCGCAGAAGTCGTGCACGATCTCCAGGGTCTTGCCGGTGTCGGCGACGTCGTCGGCGATGAGCACCTTCATGCCGGTCAGGTCGACCGCGGCCGGAGTGGGCGGCAGCATGATCGGGACGTCGAGACGCTCGTTGACGCCGGTGTAGAACTCCACGTTGACGGCGGACAGGTTCTTCACGTCGAGGGCGTAGCCCAGGCCCATCCCGAGGGCCAGGCCACCGCGGGCGATGGAGAGCACGATGTCGGGCTCGTAGCCGCTGTCGACGACCTTCTGGGCGATCTCGCGCACCGCGGTGCCGAAGAGTTCGTAGGTCAGGATCTCGCGCTCTTGCTGCTCACTCACAGATCGGATTCTGACACGAGACCACCAGGGTCATCTTCATCGGCAAGGGCGAGCTCCTCGCGGACGATGCCGTAGGCCACACCGGCGCCGTATCCCTTGCGGGCGAGCATCCCGACCAGACGCCGGGTCTTGGTCTGGTCGTCGAAGCGCTCGAGCGAGCGCAGCTTGCGCCGGACCATCCGCCGGCCGGCCTCACGCTCGTCATCCGGGTCGATCTCGTCGAGCGCCTCACGGGCGACGTCGTCGTCGATCCCCTTGCGGCGGAGCTCCTGGGCGAGGGCTCGGCGCGCCAGACCCTTTCCGGGCTGCCGGCTGGCGATCCAGGCCTTGGCGAAGGCCTCGTCGTCGATCAGGCCGACCTCTTCGAAGCGGTCCAGCAGCCGCGTCGCGAGGGCGGCCGGGACCTCCTTCTTCTCGAGCTTGTCGGCGAGCTCCTTGCGGCTGCGCGCCTGGCCCGTCAGGGCGTCGAGGAGGATCTTGCGGGCGATCGCCTCGTGGTCGGGCTCGGGATCGTTCTTGGGGTCTGCGGGGTCCGCGGGGCGGCTCTGGCGTCGGTGGGACCGTGTTGGTGATCTCGACAGGCTCGATCCAACGCCCGACGGGTCGTCCGACGGAGTGGGGTCGACCTTGCCTGCCCAGGCCTCGACACCGAGGGAGACGTCCCCCAGCCAGTCGGGCGCGGGTCGCTCGTCCACCCAGGGGTCCTGGGTGGACGAGCGGTCACGCTTGGACGAAGCCACGGATCAAAGGGACCTAGAAGTCCTCGACACCGGCAGGCTCGGCCGCGGGCGCGGCCTCTGCCTCGACGGTCGGAACGACACCGAGCTTCTCCAGGATCCGCTTCTCCAGCTCGTTGGCCAGGTCGGGGTTGTCCTTGAGGAAGTTGCGGGAGTTCTCCTTGCCCTGGCCGAGCTGGTCACCCTCGTAGGTGTACCAAGCGCCGGCCTTGCGGACCAGGCCCGCCTCGACACCGACGTCGATCAGGCCGCCCTCGCGGGAGATGCCCTTCCCGTACATGATGTCGAACTCGGCCTGCTTGAACGGCGGGGCCACCTTGTTCTTCACGACCTTGACGCGGGTGCGGTTGCCGACCATGTCGGTGCCGTCCTTGAGCGTCTCGATCCGGCGCACGTCGAGTCGCACCGAGGAGTAGAACTTCAGCGCGCGACCACCGGTCGTGGTCTCGGGCGAGCCGAACATCACGCCGATCTTCTCGCGCAGCTGGTTGATGAAGATCGCCGTCGTGCCGGAGTTGTTCAGGGCCGAGGTCATCTTCCGCAGCGCCTGGCTCATCAGTCGCGCCTGCAGACCGACGTGGCTGTCGCCCATCTCGCCCTCGATCTCAGCCCGCGGCACCAGCGCCGCGACGGAGTCGATGACGATCAGGTCGAGCGCGCCCGAGCGGATCAGCATGTCGGCGATCTCCAGGGCCTGCTCACCCGAGTCGGGCTGGGAGACCAGCAGGGCGTCGGTGTCGACGCCGAGGTTCTTCGCGTATTCCGGGTCGAGGGCGTGCTCGGCGTCGATGAAGGCCACGATGCCACCGGCGCGCTGGGCGCTGGCGACCGAGTGGAGGGCCACCGTCGTCTTACCCGACGACTCCGGACCGTAGATCTCCACGACCCGGCCGCGAGGCAGACCACCCAGGCCCAGCGCCACGTCGAGCGCGATCGAGCCGGTCGGGATCACCTCGAGGGGCGCCCGGGTCTCGTCGCCCAGCCGCATGACCGAGCCCTTGCCGAACTGCCTTTCGATGTTGGCGAGAGCGGCATCCAATGCCTTCTCGCGATCACCTGCCGCCATGTTCTTTCCTTCCTGAGGAGCAGATTTCTTGCCCCTGCCTGCCGCTTGTCCACGTGTCTTCGTCGTCATCAAGGCAGACGCTAGACGGGACCACCGACAGTTTCTGAACGGGACCCTCCGGCACGGTGTTTCACGACCCCTCGCAAAGCACGAACCACGCTCCACCTACCACCCACACTAGCCCGAACAAGCGTTCGATGTGAACACCTGTTCGGGCGTGTCGGGGTCGCCGAGCCCGTCGCCGGGCCCGTCGCCAGACCCTCAGTGGCCCTCCATCTCCATCTGCTCGGCGGGGGCCGGGTCGGCGCCGAGCTCGTCGGCGATGGAGACCGAGAGGCCGCCGAGCATGAAGGCGAAGATGGCCGCCGCGAGGGCGCCGCTCGAGAACGCCGGGATGTAGCGGTGGAAACCCTGCCGGACCGGGGCCGCCCCGTGGTACTCATGGGTCAGCGCGTGCCCCTTCCCCCGCTGCAACAGGTAACGGTTGACCGGGAACGCGGCGACGAAGGCGACCGTGAGCGCGATCATCATCCCGACCCAGAACACGACGTTGACCAGTCCGGCCTCCATGGCCCCCGGGATGAGCGCCATGACCAGGTTGTCGACCAGCTCCATGGTCGCGATCGAGAGCGTGTCGGCCGCGAGCACGACGCTGAGCGCGGTGCCGAGGGCCAGACCCGACTTGAGCAGCGGGAGGGTCGAGAGGGCGTAGCCGAAGACGAACGCGAGACCGACGGCCAGGACGATCGTCCAGCCCGTGCTCAGCCCGATCGCGGTGCCGATCATCAGACCGGCGATCTCGCCGATCGCGCACCCGGTGAGGCAGTGCAGCGTCGCGCTGGCGGCCATCGCGTTGATGCCGCTCCCGCCATGGGCGCCGTGGGCGCCGTGCCCGGAATGGTCAGGGGCCGAGTGCCCGGAGTGGTCTCCGTGACCCTCATGACCTTCGTGGCCCTCGTGCATCGAGTGCTCATGTCCGGCGTGCACGTGCTCGTCATGCGACTTCATGTCGCTCCCTTGCTCGATCGTTCGTCTGCCTACGGGGCAATTCATACCCCATGGGGGTATGCATCCGCAAGCGATATCCGCCCGCACGCCCGCTTTGTCCAACCGCACACGAGTCCTTAGGGTGTGCGGTGTGTGGACGGCAGCACGACGACAGCGGGCGACCCGGCCGGCCGTACGCGCCGGTCTGCTGGCAGCGGTCCTGGTCACAGTTGCCGGCCTGCTGGGCATGCATGCGCTGAGTCTGCACGGCACCCGCACCGACGGTGAGCACGCCGCGCCGCGCCTCCCCGCCGCCCACGTGGAGCACATGCACGCCCTCGAGCACGCCGACCACGGAGCCGCCGGCCACGCCGGACAGCCGGGCGGCGAGGAACACACGTCGATGGTGCTGTGCGCGGCGTTCCTGCTCGCAGCCGGGGCGCTGCTCCTGAGCGGGCTGTGGCGGCGTACGCCTGCCTGGTGGTTCTCCCCGACGCGCGGGCGGTCCCGCACGACCGGGCCCGCGCCCTTCGTCACCCGTGCGGCGACCGGGCCGCCGCCGGAATGGGCGTTCTCCGTCATCAGGTGCTGAGCGGGCACTGATCCACCCGCGACCCGGCGTATCCCGAGGTCCGCAGGTGGGTCGGCGAGCCCCGCAAACAGCACATGACAAGGAGAGACAACAGATGCGTACGCAACGTCCCCTCATCCGCGCGACCTGGGCCGCGGCCGGCCTGGCCGTGCTCCTGACCCTGTCCGGCTGCGGCGGCAGCGAGGAGGCCAAGGCTCCGCAGGAGCTGTCGGAGACCGAGCACAACAAGGCCGACGTCGCCTTCGCGACCGACATGATCCAGCATCACGCCCAGGCGATGGCGATGGTCGACCTGACCATGGACCGCACGCTCGATCCCGAGGTCCAGGAGCTGGCCGACGCGATCCGGGCCGCCCAGAGCCCCGAGATCGAGACCATGTCCTCCTGGCTCCAGGAGTGGGGCGAGGAGGTGCCATCGACGATGCGCGACCACGTCAACGGCGGCCACGAGGGCCACGGCGACGAGGACAGCAGCATGTCCGACTCGATGGAGGGCATGGACACCGACATGCCCGGGATGATGTCGGCCGAGGACATGGACTCCCTGGAGAACGCCTCCGACGCCGAGTTCCAGGACATGTGGCTCGAGATGATGATCGAGCACCACGAGGGTGCGGTCGAGATGTCCGAGACCGAGCAGGGCGAGGGCCGGTTCAAGCCTGCCGTCGACCTGGCCGGCACCATCATCGAGAACCAGTCGACCGAGATCGACACGATGGAGAAGATCCTCGGCTGAGGTCCTGACAGCGGGCAGGGCCTGCCCACGCGGCAGGCCCTGCCCATCGCGGGTCAGGCCGACCGACGAGCCACGTACGCAGCCCCGAACAGCACCCCGACCAGCAGGATCGTGCCGAGCGCCAGTGCCGGGTATCCGGCCACGTCCACGACGACGCCCGAGACCGCCCCGGCGGCAGCCGCCGCGACGCCCATGATCAGGTCGGCGCTGCCCTGGACGTCGGCGCGGACCTCGAGCGGGGTGTGGTCGGCGACGGAGGTGGCGGCCGCGATCGTGGCCAGCGACCAGCCGAGACCGAGCAGGAAGAGCCCCACGAAGATCCGCCCCGAGCTCCCCTGCGGCGCCACGGCGCACAGGACCAGGGCCACGAGGAGCACCCCGCCGCCGAGCGCCATCACGTCGGCCCGGCCGACACGGTCGGCGAGCCAGCCGGCGACCGGCGCGAAGGCGAACATGCCCAGGACGTGCCCGCTGATCACCAGTCCGATGATCTCGAGCCCGGCGCCGCCGTGCTCCATGTGGAGCGGCGTCATCACCATCACCGCCACCATCGTGGCGTGCGCCGCTGCCTGTCCGGCCACCGCCGCCGCGAGCGCGGGGCGCTCCCGGATCACGGCCAGCGCCCGGCGCCAGCTGGTGGTCTCGACAGGCTCGACCACCGGTGTGGACTCGGCGACCGGTGCGGCCTCGCGGGCGACGAGCAGCGGGTCAGGGCGCAGGAAGACCCCGACCACGAGCGCGGCCGCCAGCATCCCGATCGACCCGACCGCGAACGGCCCGGTGAGCACCGGGATCCCGACGGCGTCGGAGAAGACCTCGGCGACACCGGTCAGGTTGGGGCCGATCACCGCTCCGAACGTGGTCGCCCAGACCACGACCGAGAGCGCCCGCGCCCGGCTCGTCGCAGGTGCCAGGTCGGTGGCCGCGTAGCGCGCTCCGTTGTTCGCCGCGGTGGTCGCGCCGAGGAGGAGCGCGCCGACCAGCAGCAGCGTCATCGAGCCGACCACGCCGGCCAGGACCGCCAGCAGTCCGCCGGCCGCCCCGAGCAGGTAGCCCGCCAGCAGCCCGTAGCGGCGCCCGCGAGCGTCCATCACCCGCCCCAGGACGTACGCAGCCACCGCCGCGCCGAGCACCTGGGTCGTCTGCGAGAGGCCCGCCATCGACTCCGAGCCGGAGAGGTCGCGCGCCAGCAGGGACGCGGTCGCGATGCCGATGGTGATCCCCATCGCGCCGACCGCCTGGGTGGCGACCAGGGTGAGGATGGTGCGCTTCTGGACCGCGGCCACCGAGGCCGGTGCGACCAGGGTCACCGCTCACGCGCCGGCAGCTCCAGGGCCTTCCAGACCGCGGCCCAGACCTCCTTCGGCGGGACCCCGTCGTCGAGTGCCTCCTGGGCGGTGCGCCCGCCCAGCTCACCCATCACGAACTGGCGTGCCCACGCTCGCGAGTAGCCCTCGCCGAGCGCGTCGTCCATCCGCGACCAGAACTCCGTGTGTCTCATCGCCCCGAATGCTACTCAGCCGCGCTCAGGCGCGCCGCCGGGCGAGCACATCGAGCCAGACGTCGCCGAGCCGGCCATCGGCGTGCCCGACCTCGAGCACCTCCCAGCCGGCCTCGTCCAACGCCGCCCGCAGCGCGGGCTCGCGCCAGTAGACGAAGAGCCGGGGCGCCTCGACGTTGCCGCGGTTGGTCCACTCCTCGCCGTCGCCCTGCTTCATCGACACGTGCAGCGCTCCGCCCGGCCGGGTGACCTCGGCGAGCCGGCCCAGCACCGTCGCGAAGTCGTCGCGGGCCACGTGCAGCAGCGTCGCCGAGGCCCAGACCGCGGCGTAGGGGACGTCGGGGTGGACCGGGTCGCGCAGGTCGTCGGTCAGCGGGTCCAGGCAGGCCGCGGCGTACCCCTGCTTGCGCAGGTGCGCCACGAATCCCTCGCTGATGTCGGTGCGCCGCACCCGCACTCCCCCGGCCTCCAGGGCCTTCGCGTCGTGGCCCGGGCCGGTGCCGATCTCGAGCACGTGGTCGCCGGGCTCGAGCTCGGCCAGGAACCGGTCGAGGATCGAACGGTTCTCCTCGGAGAACGAGGTGGCCTCGACGTACGTCGCGACGCTGGCGTCGTAGGCGGCGACGGTCGCCTGCTTGGCGGCCGAGCGTACGTCCCACAGGTGGTGGACGACGTCGTGGAGGTGGTAGCGGCCCAGCGACTCGACGCTGAACACGTCGCCGTTGGACCTGATGCCGCGGCGGCCCCAGGCGTCCGGCGGGACCTTCTCGTAGATCGTGGCGACCGCGTCCGCGGCGTCCATCAGCTCCTCGGCCACGAGCGCCGGGTCCTGGCTCGCGTAGTCGTCCTCGCGGGCGGTCACGTCCTGGTCCCAGTTGGCGAAGCGGGGCTCGTCCTCGGCCAGCATCAGCCGCAGCCGCTCCCCGAAGACGCGGTGGACGTCGCGTACGTGTGCGCCGTACTCCAGCGCCGACCACACGCCCGGCTGCGGCCGGTCGCGCGCGTTGTCGGCGGCGAGGTAGATCTCCCAGTAGGTCGCGTTGTCCCGGACGATCTCGGGCAGCTGGTCCGCGGTCACCGCACCGGCGACGAATCCGCACTCCGGGCAGGGCCGGTCGAGGACCCAGGTCCAGTCCTTGGTGTCGGGCGTGATCGCGTCATAGGTCATGGATCCATCTTGACGGCCGGCCACGGCCGACACGAGGGAGATCCTGCCTGTGAGACGCGAGTTGCTGCCGCTCAGGTGAGGAGTAGGGAGTCGAGCCTGCGCCGCACGACGGCGAGCCCGATCGCGCCGAAGGCCAGCAGGTAGACCACCGAGACCAGCGAGCCCCACGAGGGCACCCCGAGCGTCAGCTCGCGGCAGAGCACGACGCCGCGGTAGAGCGGCGTCACCTCCACGACCCAGCGCAGCCAGTCCGGGTAGGCCGTGACCGGGAAGAAGGTCGCGCTGAACAGGAACATCGGCATCATCGCGAGGGTGACCTTCTCGAAGTCCTGCCAGGAGGTCATGTAGGTCGTCAGGGCCATGCCCACGGCCCCGAAGGCCGACCCGATCAGCAGCGCCGCCGGCACGACCAGGATCGCCCACCAGGAGTGGACCAGGTCCATCGCGAGCATGATCACCAGGAACGCCGCGACGTAGATGCCGCTGCGCAGCTGGTTCCACAGGATCTCGCCGACGGCGATGTCGACCGTGCGCAGCGGGGTGGCCAGCATCTGGTCGTAGAGCTTGTTGTACTTCAGCTTGAAGAAGAAGTTGAACGTCGCGTCCAGCAGCGACCCGTTCATCGCCGAGGCCGCGATCATCCCCGGCGCGACGAAGTCTCGATACTCGATCGGCTCGCCGGCGTAGGTGAACCCGGTGACGATCGCGCCGACGCCGATGCCGATCGAGAACAGGTAGAAGACCGGCTCCAGGAAGCCGGTGACGAACACCAGCCAGGCCCGCCGGTAGACGAGGATGTTGCGCCACAGCAGCAGCCGGGCGGCCTCGCCGCCCCGCAGCGGACGGGCGACGGCGGCGCTCACCGCAGCGTTGAGGATCGCCATCTCAGGAGACCAGCCTCTCGCCGAGCTTACGGATCGCGAGCCACCAGCAGACCACCGCCAGGATGCCGAGATACGCGACGTGGATCGCGACCATGCTCCAGTCGAGCTCACCGACCGTGAGCATCCGGGTCAGGTCGACGCCGTGCCACAGCGGTGAGGCCATCGCGATCTTCTCGAGCACGGGACCCAGGTTGCCGATCGGGAAGAACGTGCCGCTGAACAGGGTCAGCGGGATCATCCCCAGCCGGAAGATCAGCGCGAAGGACTCCTCGCCCTTGATCGAGAGCGAGAACAGCATCACGGGGGTGGCGAAGGCCAGCGCCACCAGCCCCTGCACCAGCCAGGCCGCCAGTACGCCCGATACCGTCTCGAACACCCCGAAGGCAGCCAGGACCAGCAGGAACACCCCACAGGCGAACAGCGCCCGCAGCACCACCCAGCCGAGCTGGGCCAGCACGATGTGGGACGGGGCCAGCGGCGAGGCGATCATCGAGTAGTAGATCCGCTGCCACTTGAGCATGCCCATCACCGGATAGGTGAGGTCGGCGAAGGCGATCGTCATCGCGTGAGCGGCCACCATGCCGGGAGCCACGAACGCCAGGTAGGTCGAAGCGCCCTCGAGCGTGGCCGGGTCGGCGTCGACGAACCCACCCAGCAGCACGCCCAGCGCCAGCACGTAGAAGAAGGGGGTCACGAAGGTGGTGATCACCCCGCCCTTCCAGGTGCGCGCCAGGACCGTGAGCCAGTAGTCGCCCATCCGCAGCGCACCGGCGATCAGCCCCGAGGGCGCGGTCGGCGCGGTGGCCGGGCCCGTGTCGGCGTAGTCGGTCATCAGTCCACCAGTGTCCGGCCGGTCAGGTGCAGGAAGACGTCCTCGAGCGAGGAGCGCCGCACCAGCGTCGCCACCGGGGCCAGGTCGCGGCTGTGGACGGCCTCGATGACCGCTTCGCCGTCGTCGCTGTAGAGCAGCAGCCGGTCGGGCAGCACCTCGACCCGCTCGGCCAGGTCCTCGACCTTGGCGGCCAGCGCCTCGTGCTCGCCGACGCCGAAGCGCAGCTCGGCGACCTCGCGGGTGGAGTGCTCCTGGATCAGCCCCAGCGGCGTGCCGTGGGCCACGATCCGGCCCTGGTCCATCACCACGAGCTCATCGCACAGCTGCTCGGCCTCGTCCATGTAGTGGGTGGTCAGCAGCAGGGTCACGCCCGCCTGCTTGAGCCGGAAGAGCCGGTCCCAGATGACGTGGCGGGCCTGCGGGTCCAGCCCCGTGGTCGGCTCGTCGAGCACCAGGATCTCGGGCCGGTTGATCAGGCTCCGGGCGATGGTCAGCCGCCGCTTCATCCCGCCGGAGAGGTCGTCGACCTTCGCCTTGGCCTTCTCGGTGAGCTGGACGAAGTCGAGCAGCTCCTCGATCCGGCCCTTGACCTCGGCTCGCGGCAGCCCGAAGTAGCGGCCGTAGACGTAGAGGTTGTCGTAGACGTTGAGCTCGACGTCGAGGGTGTCCTCCTGCGGGCACACCCCGAGCCGTGCCTTGATCTTCGGCCCCTCCCTGGCCGGGTCCATCCCGAAGACCCGCAGCTCTCCCCCGGTCGGCGGCGAGACGCAGCAGATCATCCGCATCGTCGAGGACTTGCCGGCACCGTTGGGACCCAGGAAGCCGAAGGCCACCCCGGGCCGCACCGAGACGTCGATGCCGCGCACCGCCTCGAAGTCGCCGAACGACTTGCGCAGGCCACGCGCCGAGATCATCAGGTCTTCACCCACGTCGGCAAAGACTAGATGCGCGCACCGACACTTTCGAGCGAGTTCCGGCCGGCGCCTACCCGCCCTGCTGCTTCCGGCGCCGGTTGTAGTCGCGCATCCGCTGCGGTACGCCGACCACGGCCGCGTCGTAGGACGGAACCTTGTGCTTGTTGGCGAACTTGTGCGCCCACTGCGCCGACGGCACCCGCCGCCGGGTCCACTCGCCGTCGTGGGCGACCAGCAGCAGGGTCACCTCGCTGACGACCGTGCGCGGCTCCACGAACCCCTCGACGCCCCGCCGGGTCTCGATGAACTGCTCGAGATGCTTCTGGTCGGTGGAGTCCGAGGCGCGTACCCGGGTGGATCCGGTGTAGCTCTCGCCGGTGGGACGGCTCATCCGCGTCCCGCGGCGCCGAAGTCGATCGAACAGGCTCACGCTTTTATTGTGCCTCCCGGTGCCCAACGCGCGCCTCGATAAACCTGTTGGGCAGCCACTCCGGGCTCGCCTATCTTGGAGCCTTTGACCCCACGCCCGATCGATCACCCGGCC
Organism: Nocardioides luteus; assembly: GCF_015752315.1. Lineage (NCBI taxonomy): Bacteria > Bacillati > Actinomycetota > Actinomycetes > Propionibacteriales > Nocardioidaceae > Nocardioides > Nocardioides luteus. The sequence goes on along the minus strand of NZ_JADOVJ010000001.1, from coordinate 1,978,764 downwards.
GCCACGGAGAAGCGATGAACCAGCCATGCCCATAGACGGGACACTCGACGAGAAAGCCAACCACGACGACCTCGGCGAGCTCGACGCCGAACGAGCCCATCTGGACGCCTCCCGGCAGGACCTGGCCCGGATGCGCCGGAGGGTCGAGTCGCTGGACTCCTCCGACGCCGGCAACTGGGTCAGCGCCGAGATCCTCGACGCGACGCTCGCGCACCGCCTCGAGCAGCTCGCGGACGACCCGGAGGTGCCGCTCTTCTTCGGCCGGATCGACCGGACCGCCGCCGCGGGAGCCGAGTCGTTCCACGTCGGCCGCCGCCACATCACCGACAGCGCCGGCGACCCGATGGTGGTCGACTGGCGCGCCCCGGTCAGCGTCCCGTTCTACCGGGCCTCGCGGACCGAGCCGATGGGGCTGGCGCGCAGGCGCCGCTACGGGTTCTCCCACGGCGAGCTGACCGCCTTCGAGGACGAGTCGTTGACCGACGGCGGGCCTGCACAGGAGCACTCGGCGATCCTCGAGGCCGAGATCGAGCGGCCCCGTGTGGGGCCGATGCGCGACATCGTCGCCACCATCCAGCCCGAGCAGGACGTCCTGGTCCGGGCCGACCTGTCGCAGACGATCGTCGTGCAGGGTGCGCCGGGCACCGGGAAGACGGCCGTGGGGCTGCACCGGGCGGCGTACCTCCTCTACGCGCACCGCGACCAGCTCACCCGCCGCGGGGTCCTGATCGTCGGCCCCAACGCCTCGTTCCTGCGCTACATCCGCGACGTCCTCCCCGCGCTCGGCGAGATCGAGGCCAAGCAGGCGACGATCGCCGAGCTGGTCGCCGAGAACGGGCAGAACCACGGCACCATCCGCTCGGAGGACACCGCTCCGGTGGCGACGCTGAAGGGTGACGTACGCATGGCCGAGGTGCTCCGCCGGGCGGTCTGGTCCCACGTCGGCGAGCCCGCGGAGGCGCTGGTGGTCCCGCGCGGTTCGCGACGCTGGCGGGTGCCGGCCTCGGAGGCGCGCGAGGCCGTGGAGGGGCTGCGCGCCAACGATCTCCGGTACGCAGCCGGCCGGGCTCTGCTGCCGCGGGCCCTGGCCCACCGGGTGCTCGTGCAGATGGAGCGGTCCGGCGACTCCCCCGACGACCGGGTGCACGACGCGGTGGCGCGGACGAAGCCGGTCAAGGACTATGCGACCGCGCTGTGGCCGGACCTCAAGCCGGCCCGGGTGCTGTTCCGGCTGCTCACCGACGCGGAATGGCTGGCGCAGATCGCCGACGGGGTGCTCTCGGAGGAAGAGCAGGCGCTGCTGCGGTGGGAGAAGCCGCCCCGCTCGGCCGGCGCGGCCCGCTGGTCGCTGGCCGATCTGGTGCTCCTCGACGAGATCGCCGACCTGCTCGACCGTACGCCGTCCGTGGCCCACATCGTCGCCGACGAGGCCCAGGATCTCTCCGCGATGATGCTGCGCGCCCTCGGCCGCCGCTCGACGACGGGTTCGCTCACGATCCTGGGTGACCTCGCCCAGGCGACCACGCCGTGGGCCTCGTCGTCCTGGGCCGATGCGCTGGCCCATCTCGGCAAGCCGGACGGCCATGTCGAGCAGCTCACCCGCGGGTTCCGGGTGCCGGCCGACGTGATCGCCTACGCCGCCCGCCTCCTCCCCCACATCGCTCCCGACCTGGAGCCGCCGGTCGCGGTGCGCCGCACCCGCGGCGACCTCACCTTCACCTCCGCGACCGTCGTGGAGGCACTGGCGGACGTGCTCGACCGGGCCGGGTCGGTGGGGCTGATCGTGCCGGACGCCGCGCTGGCGGCGGTGCGCGCCGAGCTGACCGAGGCCGGGCTCGCCTTCGCCGAGATCGCCCTCGGTGAGGTCAGCGCGGCCGACGCGGAGACCGAGTTCGACGCCCATCTCGACCTGGTCCCCGCCTCGCTGGCGAAGGGTCTCGAGTTCGACCACGTCGTCGTCTCCGACCCGACGGCGATCGTGGCCGGTGAGCCCGACCGCGAGACCGGCCTGCGCCGCCTCTACGTCTGCCTCACCCGCGCGGTCACGTCCCTGGTGGTGCGCACCGAGCTCACCCAGGGCGGCCTTCCCGAAGAACTGGGTGGCATCCCGGAGAGTGTTGGTGCGAAGGTGGACGCATGATCGACACCCGCCCTGACCCGCTGGTGAAGGCCGAGTGGCCGCTGCGTACCGAACGGCTCGTGATCCGGCGGATGACGCCCGCCGACATCGAGCCGACCTGGGCCTTCCGCGGCCTCCCCGAGGTCTCCGAGTGGGTGACGAGTGCGTTCGCGGACATCGACGCCTACCGTCGGATCTTCGAGCGCCCCGACGTCCTCGGGCCCGCCCTGGTGATCGAGCGCGACGGCGTCATCGTCGGCGACCTCATGCTGCGGGTCACCGACCCGTGGTCGCAGACCGAGGTGCGCAACCAGGCCGACGGCACCCAGGCCGAGCTCGGCTGGACCATCGACCCCGCCCACCAGGGCAACGGCTACGCGACCGAGGCCGTACGCGCGGTGATGGACGTCTGCTTCGGCCCTCTCGGGCTGCGTCGCGTCATCGCCGAGTGCTTCGCCGACAACGTGACCTCCTGGCGGCTCATGGAGCGCCTCGGGATGCGCCGCGAGTCGCACACCGTCAAGGACTCCCTGCACCGCACCCGGGGCTGGCTCGACGGGCTCTCCTACGCGATCCTGGCCGAGGAGTGGGCCGCTAGAGGCTGAGGGCCGCCTCGACCGCGGCCTCGCAGTGCAGCCGGGTCGTCGGGAACAGCGGCACACCTGCGTACGTCTCCATCGGCAGCAGCAGCTCGATCTCGGTGCAGCCGAGGATGACGCCCTCGCAGCCGGCGGCGACCAGCCGGTCGACGACCTCGAGGTACGCCTGACGCGAGCTGTCCAGGAACGTCCCCAGGCACAGCTCCTCGTAGATGATCCGGTGCACGGTCTCCTGGTCCGGCTCGGTGGGGACGATGACGTCGAGGCCGTGGCCACGGAGCCGGTCGGCGTAGAACGGCTGCGACATCGTGAACCCGGTGCCGAGCAGCCCCACGCGCCCGACCCCGGCCGCGCGCACCGCCACCGCGGTCGTGTCACCCAGGTGCAGGAAACGTTCCCCGTACGTCTCCTCCAGCGCCCCGGCCACCTTGTGCATCGTGTTGGTGGCCAGCACGATCACCTCCGCCCCGGCCCCGCTCAACGTGGCAGCCTCCTCGGCCAGCCGGGCCCCGGCCTGCTCCCAGTCGCCGGAGACCTGCATCTCCTCGATCTCGGCGAAGTCCACCGAGCGTACGAGCAGGTCGGCGGAGTGCAGCCCGCCGAGCCGCTTCGCGGTGATCTCGTTGAGGAGGCGGTAGTACTCCGCCGTCGACTCCCAGCTCATCCCGCCCAGCACACCGATCCGTCGCATGCCCTCAGTCTGCCCGGGCGGCCAACACCGCGAACGTCACACCTCCGCGCGGGCTCGAGCGTCCTCCCAGCCACAGCTCACCGGATCCTCGTGAGGACCTGCGGAGAGACGTACGCCCTCGACCTCGCCACCGACCTTCCACCCGAGCACGCAGTCGGTGGACATCCGCCCGGTCCAGTAGCCGGTGATCCCACCAGAGGCGACGTAGACCCGCGTCCCCTCCGACTGCACCTCGAGCCCCGGGAGATCGTTGAGGGCGCGTACGCTCGCCGCCGCGTCGTCCGCGCCCAGGGCTGCCTCGAGCCGGACCTCGGCATCCTTCGGCAGGTCGACGGACTGCGCGGTCGTCGTGTCGATCTCCGGCTCGCTCGGACAGTCGACCTCGTCGGCAGTGTCCCACTCGCGCGGCTCGGACCACTCGAAGCAGCGGGTGGCAGAGTAAGTGTTCGAGGAGTCGGGCCAGATCCGGGTGGCACACTCCCAGTTCGTCCGGCACGCGTGGTGCGCCGTGATCGCCAGCACGATCCGCCTGCCGTCCTCGGGACTGTCGGACGCCACCAGGATCTCCACGTCTCCCTGCCGCTCCCCCTCCCGCGCCTGGTCATAGGCAGTCCTGCCGGGATAGGTCTCCATCGCGTTGAAGATCGCCACCGCGCGCGTGTGCGTCCGCGCTTCCGCCGGCGATCCCTGAGCCCACGCCCAGAACGCGCCGGCACCTGCGGCGAGTGTCAGCGCCACGACGGCAAGCACGGCCCACAAGGTCTTCATGTCAGCCAGTCTCGACGGCCTCATCGGGCCTGGCGTGAGCGCCGATACTCATTTTCGGCGCAGACTGTTCCCGCGCTGCGTCTCAGGGACGGCGGGTGAATCGGATGGTGCCGTCGGGTAGTCGTTCGTGAAAGTAGGCGGGGTTGTGCGCGAGACGGTGATGATGCAGGCACAACAACGCCCCGTCTTTGAGGTCGGTCTTGCCGCCGGCGGCCCAGGGGTTGAGGTGGTGGGCGTCGCACCATTCAGGTGGCATGTCACACCCTTCGGCTTGGCAGCACTTCTGCTGGAGCCGCAGCGCCTTGCGCTGGATCGGCTGGAAGAACCTGCTCGCCCTACCCGCGTCGAGGACTTCACCGTCGCCGCCGAGGACCCAGGGGATGATGGTGGCGTTGCAGGCCAGCTTGCGGGCCTCGGCTGCACTGATGGTGGTGCCGTTGGTCTCGTCGTAACCCAGAGTCGCGATGCCGAGGTCTTTGCGGAGCTCGGCGAGGCTGATCATCACGTTGATGGTCGTCGCGTCCCCACCATGGCGGGGCAGAGATGCGGGGTCGATGGTCTCCAGGAGCCGGGCGAATCCTTGACCCATCAGTCGCTCCCACGGCGGCAGGGGCGCGCCCTTGTCGATGAGCCGCTGCTTGCGGGGCTGGGCGTAGGCCTCGACCAGCCGCTTGAACCTCATCCCCACCGAGACCGGGAGAACACCGTCGAACCCGATGGTGCCGTCGTGGTTGTCCCACACCCGCAGCGCGGTCTTCTGCTGGGCTCGTTCTTCCTCAGCCAACAGGGCTTTGGCTTCGGCGTCTTCGAACCTTGCGGGGTCGATCTCGCGGAGGATCCGTTTGCCGACGATGCGGAGTTCGTTGGCGGTCAACCTGGTGGCGTAGTCGACCAGGAGCTTCTCAGCCAGCATCAGGTCCTCGGCGCTCGCGACCGGATCAGCGTCGATCTTGTCCAACGCCAAAGTGATCACCCGCGCCTTGTCCGGGGACACCACACCCTCAGCGAGACCAGCCGAAACGAACTCGTACTTCGCGACACTGGCGGCGAGCTTGATCTGAGACCGGGCGACCGCGGTGTCGACGAGCAGCTCGGTCCGCATCCACCCCGCCGCGTCCTTCGCGCCAGTCTGTTCGGCGATGTCACCAGCAGACGTGAGGACCCGCAACTTCAAGGCGGCCTGTTGGGCCTGGAGCTTCTCAAGTCGTTCGAGGAGGTCCTTCTTCTGATCGGTCCGCCAATAGACGGGGTCGCTGGACAGCAGGTCGCGGAGGGCGGATTCGATGGCGCTCAGAGCAGCGTCGATCGCATCGCCGGGATTGGTGCCCCAGTGGTCGATCTCGCGCCCGAGACTCATCACCGATCCTTCCTTCAGAGGTGTGCTGTGATGGGTCTGATTCTACCTCCTAAAAGCCGATCGATCCTCCTATTTCACCAGGTCAAAGCCACTTTCGCGGTTAGCGAACGACGTCGCTCCTGTGGATGGTAAGTGGCCCGAACGGGGCCACCCTTCCACCCCTCAACACCGACCTGAACAGACAAGAATCTCGCTGCGCCACACCCGGGCCGCCGCCCCGATAACCAGCCAAATCTTTCTCGATCTGGTCCGGAGTCCAGGACCGCGAAGCGGCCGGCGAAGCCGGCGGGCCGAAGGCCCGTCCTTGACGCCGGACCAGATCGAGAAGACCCTCAGGAAAGGGTCGGCGGCCCATACCGGCCACGAAGAACGGTTGCGCGCAGGGTGGTCTCGACAAGCTCGACCACCGGGGCATCGCTGGTCCGCGGCGCGTGGTCTCGACAAGCTCGACCACCGGAACGTGGTCTCGACAAGCTCGACCACCGGGCAGTCAGTCGACACCGAGCACCCCCACAGCTCCCGACGTACGGTCAAGAACATGGGAATCCCACTCGCAGACCGCCAAGAGCTCCTGACCCAGCCCCTCATCGCTGCCCTCTCGGTGAGCAGAGAGAACGGCCAGGGGCCGCTGACGGTGCCGATCTGGTACGACTACACACCCGGCGGCGAGGTGTGGTTCGTGACCGGGAAGGACTCGCTGAAGACCCGGCTGATCAAGGCCGCGGGACGCTGCACGCTGATGGTGGAGCGCCTGGACCCGACGGTGCGCTACGTGTCGGTCGAGGGTCCGGTGCGGATCGCCGATGCCGCCGAGGGCGAGTCGGAGGCGATGGCGCGACGGTATCTGCCACCGGAGGCGGTCGGGCCCTACCTGGCGGAGGCGGCGAACTTCCCGCCCGAGGTGACCGTGCGGCTCTCGCCGGAGAACTGGCTCTCGGCCGACCTCGGCGCCTTCTGAGACTCCGCCGCCACCTGAGGGTCGGCCAGCTGCCGCCGAACGGCGCGCGCGGCAGCCCGCCCGGCGCGGCTGGCACCGATGGTGCTCGCCGAGGGCCCGTAGCCGACGAGCTGGACACGCGGGTCGTACGCAGCGGTGACCGCGGTCTGGACGTCGGCCGACTCGCGCAGCAGCGGGATCCCGCCGTGGGAGCTGCGCAGGTGGAGCGGCGCGAGGTGGGTGATCGCCGGCCGGAACCCGGTGGCCCACAGGATCGCGTCGACCGGCTCGAACGCGCCCGACTCCCACCGCAGCCCGAACGGTTCGATCCGGGAGAACATCGGCAGCCGGCGCTCGTAGACCCCGAGGCGCGCGGCCTCCTGCTCCTGCGGACGCAACGAGAGGCCGGTGACGCTGACGACGCTGGCCGGCGGCAGGCCGGCCTCGACCCGCTCGGCGACCAGCGTCACCGCCTCGCGCCCGCGATCGGCGTCGAAGTCCGTGCGCCAGACCGGCTCGCGGCGGGTGATCCAGAGCACCGGGGTGAGCGGCGCGAGCTCGCCGAGGAACTGCACCGCCGAAGCTCCCCCGCCGACCACCGCGACGCGCTTCCCGGCGAAGTGAGCAGCACCCGGATAGTCGTGGGTGTGCACCTGCTCCCCCAGGAACGTCGAGGCGCCCGGGTAGTGCGGGACGAACGGCCGGGTCCAGGTTCCGGTCGCGTTGACGAGGGTCTTGGTCAACCAGGTGCGCCCGTCGGCCGAGTGCACCGCGAGCAGATCTCCGACGGAGGTCACCGACCTCACCGAGACGGGGCGCTCCACCGGCAGGTCGTGCAGGGACTCGTAGAGCCCGAACCAGCTCGGCACCGCGACGTTGGCCCGCTCGCCGGAATCGCCCGGCGCCCGCCCGTCGGGCAGGTCGGCCACGCCGTGCACGTCGTGCATGGTCAGCGAGTCCCAACGGTGCTGCCAGGCGCCACCGGGGCGCCGCTCGGCGTCGAGCACCACGTGGCGTACGCCCAGCCGGCTGAGGTGGTAGGACGCCGACAACCCGGCCTGGCCGGCACCGATCACCACTGACTCGTAGCTCTCCACAGACACCTCAACAACGCACCGAATAAATTCCATACCCACGGAATGCTGCGGGAACACGTTCTACTTGACTACCCTCGACTGAGACTCGGATCGGGAGGTCGGACACGATGGATCAGACACCATGACAGCCGCCGAGACGATTCGCGAGGTCCCACGACTCGCCCCCGGCGACCGCGGACTCCCCTGGATGGGCCGGCTGCTGGACTACTCCCGCGACCCGGTCGGCTTCTACCGGCACCAGTGGGAGACGTACGGGCCGGTCTCGCCGTTCTTCCGGGCCGGTGAGACCGGCGTGGTCGTGCTCGGCCCGGACGCCTGCGAGGCGGTGCTGCGCAACAAGGACAAGGCGTACGCCAACGGGCCGGCCTGGGGGCAGATCGTCGGCCCCTTCTTCGACCGGGGCCTGATGCTGCTCGACTTCGAGGAGCACCACGTCCATCGCCGGATCATGCAGGAGGCCTTCACCCGGGATCGGCTCTCCGCCTACACCACCGCGATGCACCCGGCGATCGCGCACGGCGTGCGCGGCTGGGCCAACGCCCCGGCGTTCCAGTCCTATCCGCGGCTCAAGCAGCTCACCCTCGACATCGCCGCGGACATCTTCATGGGCGGCGCGGCCGAGACCAGCCGCGCCGAGATGGACCGGGTCAACCGGGCGTTCATCGCCTGCGTGCAGGCCGCCGCGGGCGTCGTACGTGCCGATGTGCCGTTCACTCGCTGGGGCCGGGCGTTCCGCGGGCGGAAGGTGCTGGAGGGCTTCCTGCGCCACTACCTGCCGGCCAAACGAGCGCAGCAGACCGACGACATCTTCTCGGTGCTGTGCCACATCGAGACCGACGACGGCGAGCGGTTCAGCGACGAGGACGTCGTCAACCACATGATCTTCCTGATGATGGCCGCCCACGACACCTCGACCATCACCACCTCGACGATGCTGCAGTACCTGGGCCAGCATCCGCAGTGGCAGCAGCGCTGCCGTGAGGAGTCCCTCGCCCTCGGCCCTGCCCCCACGATGGCCGAGATCGAGAGCCTCACCAGCCTGGACCTGGTGATGAAGGAGGCGCTGCGGCTGCGGGCCCCGGTGCCGGCGCTGATCCGGCGTACGGTCAAGGAGACCCGGCTCCTCGGCGTACGCATCCCCGCCGACACCGCGGTGATGGTCGGGGTCCAGTTCAGCCACATGATGGAGGACTACTGGACCAACCCGACCGTCTTCGACCCCGAGCGGTTCGCGCCGCACCGGCGCGAGGACAAGAGCCACCGGATGGCGTGGGAGCCGTTCGGCGGGGGCGTGCACAAGTGCATCGGCCTCTACTTCGCCGGCCTCGAGGTCAAGTCGATCCTGCACCGGCTCCTGCGCGACTACCGGTGGAGCGTCTCCCCCGGCTACCGCGCGCCCCTCGACAACAGCTCGCTGCCGTTCCCGAAGGACGGCAACCCCATCCACCTGACCCGGATCTGAGGAGACCGATGACGACGAAGACAACGGAGGCCGCGAGCGTACGTCCTGGCTGGATCGACGAGTCACGGCTCGCCTCCTGGACCCGGTGGGTCTCGGCTCCGGTCTCGGGCGGCGAGGGCACGCTGACCGCGATCGCACCGTACGACGCCCTGCCCACCGCCCCGGTGCCGTCGGTGACGGCCGCGGACGTCGCCGAGGCGGCGGCCGCCGCCCGGGCGGCCCAGCCCGACTGGGCCACGCTCGATCTCCGGGACCGTGCCGAGGTCATGCTCCGGTTCCACGACCTGCTGGTCGAGCGCCAGGACGAGGTGCTCGACCTGATCCAGTGGGAGATGGGCAAGGCCCGCTTCCACGCCTGGCAGGAGGTCCTGCAGGTCGGCAACATCGCCCGCCACTACGCCAGGCGTGCCCCTGCCTACCTCGCCGACAAGCGCGTCCGCGGCGCCATCCCCGGCGTCACCTCGGTGAAGGAGGTGCGGGTGGCGAAGCAGGTCGTCGGGATCATCTCGCCGTGGAACTACCCGCTCTATCTCGGGGTCGGCGACGCGATCCCGGCCCTCCTCGCCGGGTCTGCCGTGATCAGCAAGGCCGACCCGCAGGCTCCCTTGACGCTGCTGTGGGCGCGGGCGCTGATGGCCGAGGCGGGGCTGCCCGAGCACGTGTGGCAGGTCGTCACCGGACCGGGCGCCGCCACCGGCGAGGCGGTCGTCGACAACGTCGACTACATCGCGTTCACCGGCTCGACGGCCACCGGGCGGATCGTGGCCCAGCGCGCGGCGGGCCGGCTGATCGGCGCCTCTCTCGAGCTCGGCGGGAAGAACCCGCTCATCGTCCGCCGTGACGCCGACCTCGCCCAGGCCGCCCGCGGCACGGTGATGGCCGCCTTCGCCAACACCGGCCAGATGTGCGTCCACATCGAGCGGGTGGTCGTGCACACGGACGTCTACGACACGTTCCGCCAGGCGCTGGTCGCCGAGACGGAGGGCCAGGTGGTCGGGCAGACCTTCGACTACTCGGCCGACGTCGGCTCGCTGGCCTCGCAGGCCCAGCTCGACAAGGTCACCGCCCACGTCGCCGACGCGGTCGCCAAGGGCGCGACGGTGCTCGCCGGCGGTGAGCCGCTCGCCGAGGTGGGCCCGTTCGCCTTCGCCCCGACGGTCCTGGAGGGGGTCACGTCCGAGATGGATCTCTGCCTGGGCGAGACCTTCGGCCCGGTGGTGGCGCTCTACCGCGCCGACAGCGACGAGGAGGCGGTCCGGATCGCCAACCAGGGCGAGGCCGGGCTCTCCGCGAGCGTGTTCAGCAAGAACGTACGCGAGGCCGACATGATCGCCCGCCGGATCCGTGCGGGTGCGGTCAACATCAACGATGGCGCGGCCCTGGCGGCCGGCAGCATCGAGGCCGGGATGGGCGGCATGGGCTCGAGCGGGCTCGGTCGCCGCCACGGCGCGGACGGGATCCGGAAGTTCACCGACGCCCAGACCCTCGCCGCCTCGCGGATGGGCCCGATCGGGCCGTTCAAGGGGCAGACGGTCGAGAAGTTCGTGCAGCTCGGCAACGGACAGCTCAAGGCCCTGAGGAAGCTGGGGGCACGATGAGCGGGCCGACGGCGCCGGGGAAGCACAACCTGGCGGTGCTGGCCGAGGAGTCCTACGCCCGCCACGGCGGCCATCCGATGGTCTTCTTCGAGGGCACCTGGCACTCCTCCGCAGAGATCGCCGAGCGGTCCGCCCGGGTCGCCGGCGGCCTGCGGGAGCTCGGGATCGAGCCGGGCGACCGGGTCGTGGTGCTCACGATGAACACCCCGGAGGTCTTCGTCAGCTACCGCGCCCTGTGGCGCGCCGGCGCGGTCGTGACGCCGGTGATCTTCCTGCAGACGCCACCCGAGCTGCGCCACATCCTGGAGGACTCCGGGGCCAGGGCCGCGATCGTCACGCCCGAGCTGCTGCCGCTGATCCAGGCGGCCTCCGAGGGCCTCGAGCTCACCGTCATCGTCGCCGGAGGCGTCGAGGAGGGGGCGGGGGTGGTGGCGTACGAGAGTCTGGAGAGCGCCGACCCGATCGACATCGCGCCCCGCGGCGACGACGACCTCGCGGCGCTGCTCTACACCGGCGGCACGACCGGCCGGGCGAAGGGCGTGATGCTCAGCCACCGCGGCTTGTGGGAGTCCGGGCACGCGCTCCACCGGGTCGGGGAGAGCCAGGGCACGACCCGGTGGCTGCTGCCGCTGCCGCTCTCCCATGCGTACGGCCTGATCGTGGTCATCAGCGGCCTGCACTCCTCTCGCCCGCAGAGCTCGGTGCTGCAGCGGTGGTTCGACGCCAAGGGGTGGCTCGAGCTCGCCCAGGAGCACCGGGTGGAGTCGAGCACGGTGGTGCCGTCGATGCTGCAGATGCTGCTCGACCAGCCGTATCAGGACTACGACCTGAGCGCGCTGCGCTCCTTCGGCAGCGGTGGCGCACCGCTGCTGCCGGCGCTGCGGGAGAAGGCCGAGGAGGCGTTCGGCGTGACCATCCTGGAGGGCTACGGCTGCACCGAGTCGAGCGCGGTGATCGCCGCCTCGACGCTGGAGGAGTCGCGGCCCGGCAGCGTCGGCAAGCCGCTGTCCCACGCCGAGGTGATCATCGCCGGGCCGTCCGGCGAACCGGTCGCGACCGGCGAGGAGGGGGAGATCTGGGTCCGTGGCCCCGGGGTGATGCAGGGCTACTGGAACGATCCCGAGCAGACCGCGGCCACCGTCGTCGACGGCTGGCTGCACACCGGCGACATCGGCCACTTCGACGCCGACGGCTACCTCTACGTCGACGACCGGATCAAGGACCTGATCATCCGCGGCGGGTTCAACGTCTTCCCGCGCGACGTCGAGGACGCCCTCCTCGCCCACGAGGCGGTCACCGCCGCCGCGGTCGTCGGCCGCCCCGACGCCCAGCGCGGCGAGGAGGTGGTCGCCGTCGTCGCGCTCCATCCCGGCGCGCGCACCACGCCCGAGGAGCTGATCGCGTTCGCGAAGACACGGCTCGCCGCCCACAAGTACCCCCGCGAGGTGCGGATCCTCGACGCCGTGCCCGTCACCAGCGTCGGCAAGACCGACCGGAAAGCCGTACGCAGCATGGTCCGCACCAGCGAAGGAGAGTCATGACACGCCAGATCGAGGGATCCGCCGTCATCGTCACCGGAGGCGCTCGTGGCATCGGCCGCGCCACCGTCGAGCGGCTCGCGCGCGCCGGGGCGAAGGTGGCCGTCGGCGACCTGGACCCGGACCTGCTCGCCGACGTGGTCGGCGAGTTCGGGCCGCGCGTGATGGCCGCGCGTCTCGACGTCACCGACCCCGCGTCCTGGCGCAGCTTCCTCGACACGGTCGCGGAGCTAGGCCCCTGGGACGTGCTGGTCAACAACGCCGGGATCATGCCGCTCGGGTCGGTCCTGAAGGAGGAGGACGCGCTCACCCGGGCGATCTTCGACGTCAACGTGCATGGCCCGATCAACGGGATCAAGGCCGTCGCTCCGGCCATGGTCGACCGCGGCCAGGGCCACATCGTCAACGTCGCCTCGGCCGTCGGCCGGGTGCCGGTGCCGGACGCGGCGACCTACTCGGCCTCGAAGTTCGCCGTGGTCGGCTTCTCCGAGGCGCTGCGTCTCGAGCTGGCACCCGCGGGGGTCGACGTGTCCCTCATCCTTCCGACCGTGGTGCAGACCGAGCTGGCCGACGGGGTGCCACCGGCGAAGGGGATGAAGCCGGTCACCGCCGAGGACGTCGCGGAGGCGATCGAGTCGGTCATCCGCGAGCCGCGGCCCGAGGTCTGGGTGCCCAACTGGACCCAGACGCTGACCAAGATCACCCAGGCGATGCCGCGCCGGTTCCAGGACTTCGTGGACCGGACCACCAACGCCTCGCAGCTGCTCGCCGGCGTCGACCCGGCAGCGCGGGCGGCCTACGAGGAGCGGGTGCGGCGCAACGTCCGGTAGGGGTGGATTGGCCCAGGAGACGAGCGGTCGATTGGCCGGGCGCGGAGGGCTCCGCGCTCACTAGCGTCGGAGGCGTGAACAACGGACTCTCCGTGCCCCAGGGCGCGGCTCTCACCCTCGGTGCGGTGCTCGGCACCGGTGTCATCTCCCTGCCCGCCCTCGCGGCGAGCGAGGCCGGACCGGCCTCGCTCGTGGCCTGGCTGGCCCTGATCGTGCTCTCGGTGCCGCTGGCGACGACCTTCGCCGCGCTCGGGGCACGGCATCCGGACGGCGGCGGGGTGGCGACGTACGCCCGGCTGGCCTTCAACCAGCACGTGGCGACGATGGTGGGCTGGACGTTCTACCTGACGATCGGCATCGGGGCCCCGGTGGCGGCCGGGTTCGGCGGGGCCTACGTCGCCGACGCCTTCGGTGGCGGCCAGAACATGTCGCTGGCCGCGACGGCGGCGATCATCGTGCTGGTCACCGTCATGAACTGGTTCGGGATCAAGGTGTCCGGCGGCGTGCAGCTGGCGATCGCCGGGGCGATCGCGGTGCTGCTCGCGGTGGCGGTCCTGGTGGCACTGCCGCACGCGGAGCTCGGGCGGCTGACGCCGTTCGCGCCGCACGGGTGGGGCTCGGTCGGCACCGCGGCGGCGATGCTGGTGTGGGCGTTCGCGGGCTGGGAGATCCTCTCCTCGCTCTCGGCCGAGTACCGTGACCCGGCGCGCGACATCCGCCGGGCGACGTACCTGGCACTCGGGGTGGTGACGGTGCTCTACCTCGGCATCGCGTTCGTGACCGTCGCGGCGATCGGGTCGTCGTCGAGCTCGGCACCGCTGTCCGACCTGCTCGTGCTCGGCTTCGGGGAGGGCGCGCGGCCGGTGACGGCCGTCGTCGCGGTCATGCTGACCATCGGCGCGATCAACGCCTACTTCGCCGGGGGCTCGCGCCTCGGGGCCTCGTTGGCGCGCGAGGGTTCGCTGCCCCGGTTCCTCGCCGACCCAGCTGTGGTCATCCCCCGCCGCTCGCTGCTCGCGATCTGTGCGGTCGCGCTCGGTTCCCTCGCCGCGATCTGGCTCGCCCGGGTCTCCACGGACATCGGCCTGCTGATGGCCTCGGGGACCTTCTCGCTGCTCTACGTCGTGGGGGCCGCCGCCGCGCTGCGGCTGCTGCCGCGCGGCTCGCGGTCGTGGTGGGCCGCGGTCTGCTCGCTGGTCGCGGCGCTGGTGCTGCTGGCGCTCACCGGGGCCCACCTGCTCGGTCCGCTGCTCTGCGCGGGCGCCGGCCTGGCCTGGTCGCTGGTGCGCTCACGCCCAGCCCGCCAGCGTGGCCAGCAGCTCGAGCCCGCGTGGGAGGCTGTCGGTCCGAACGGCTCCGTAGCCCAGGAAGAGCCCGTCGCGGCCGGGCAGCAGGCGGTGAGCGGCGATCGTGTCCAGGGCAAGCCCCTCGGCGGCGGCGCGTTCGGCCAGGTCGGCGGGGAGATCTGCCTGAGCGGAGAGGTGTAGGCCGGCGGCCGAGGGGAACACCTCGACCGGCCAGGTGTCGAGATGCTGCAAGAGGATCGAGCGGCGCTCGGCGTACGTTTTGGACGCCTTGCGTACGTGACGGGCGAGCAGGCCCTCCTCCAGGAAGCGGGCCAGGGCGGCCTGGGGCTGGACGGGGCCGAAGCCGTCGCCGAGCTGCTTGGCGGCCAGGAGGCTGTCGACGAGGGAGCCGGGTGCGACCAGGTAGCCGGTGCGCAGGCTCGGCAGCAGCGACTTGGAGAAGGTGCCGACGTAGATCACCCGGCCCTGGTCGTCGAGGGCGTGCAGCGGCTCCAGGGGTCGCTCGGTGAACCGGAACTCGCTGTCGTAGTCGTCCTCGACGATGCCCGCGCCGTGGGTGTTCGCGAAGTCGAGGAGCGCTCGGCGGCGTGGGAGGGAGAGGCGTACGCCGAGCGGGAACTGGTGGCTCGGGGTCGTGTAGACCAGCCGTGCCTGCTCCGGGAGCTGCTCGACAACCAGCCCCTCCTCGTCCACCGGGACCGGCACCACGCGGGCGCCGTGGGAGGCGAACAGGTCGCGCGCGGAGGGGTAGCCCGGATCCTCGACAGCCACGATGTCGCCCGGCTCGAGCAGGACGCGGGCGATGAGGTCGAGCGCCTGCTGGGTGCCGCTGGTGACCACGATCTGCCCCGGGTCGGCCCGCACCCCGCGGTGGTAGGCCACCGTGTGCGCCAGCGCCTCGCGCAGCCTCGGCAGCCCGGCCGGCGAGGCGTAGGTGCCCGGGCTGTGGCCGCGCAGCCGCGACTCCGCCGCCAGGATCCGTCGCCAGGTGTCGAACGGGAAGAGCTCGGCATCGGGGATCCCCACCCGCAGGTCGTACGCCGGCACAACCGCCTCCGCGCTCGTCGGCCGCGGCGCCCACTGCCAGCCCGGGCGCGGCATCAGGGATCCTGGGGCGCTGGCTCTGCGAGTTCCGGCGGCGGCCGCGACGTACGTCCCCGCGCCCACGCGCGACTCCAGGAACCCCTCGGCGACCAGGCGCTCGTAGACCGTGGCGACCGTGTTGCGGGAGATGCCGAGGTCCTTGGCCAGGGCCCGGCTCGGCGGGAGCCGGTCCCCCGCCTTCAGCCTGCCGTCGCCGAGCGCGTCGCGCAGCGCCTGGTAGAGCGATGCGGACCTCACCGACCGGTCCGTCAGATCGAGCGCAAGATCCACAGCGGGATTGGACCACACCTGGGCGTCGGGCGCGCCATGCTTTTCGGACCCCGGGCGCAGCTCAGGGACGGGTGGGCAGTCCGAGGCGGGTGATGATCTCCTCGGCGGTCTCGGCCGCGGAGAGGCGAGTGTTGTCGACCACGGTGTGCGGGAAGTCCAGCGGGAAGGGCACATCCGGGCCGGTGGAGAGCTCATGGCGCTCGTTCCAGTCCACCACGTTGGCTCTGGCCCACTCGGTGTCGCGCTTGGACGGCTTCGCGGCCAGCCGCTCCGGGGTTCCCTCCCGGCCCAGGCGGGTCGGCAGATCGGCGTACAGCTCGACGAAGTCGATCCTTCCACCCGCCGCGGCCACCGGGGCGACCAGCGTCTCGACCGCCCGGGTGTCCTCGGGCAGGTCGAGCGCCCAGACGAAGGTGAAGATCAGGCCCGGGAGCTCGGAGGCCACCGCCTCCTCGATCACCCGTCGCCGAAACTCCGACTTGAGCACCCCGAACGACGGCATCTCCCAGTCGAAGACCTCCAGCAAGGGCTCGATCGTGGCGTGGTTGTGGAAGAGCCGGCACGGCGTACGTGCCGCGATCTCCCTGCCCACGCTCATCTTGCCGACCGCCGGCGGGCCGAAGAGGTTGATGAGATGCATGGGGTCAGTGTGGCCGCTGAGTGTCGGTGGTCGCGACTAGGTTTGTCCCTATGAGCGACACGTCATCGGCGTTGGCGCAGTTCAGCGACCCGACCCGCACGTGGTTCACGGCTGCCTTCGCGGCGCCGACCGCGGCGCAGGCCGGCGCCTGGGAGGCGATCGGGGCGGGACGCAACGCGCTGGTGGTGGCGCCCACCGGGTCGGGCAAGACGCTGAGCGCCTTCCTGTGGTCGATCGACAAGATGCTGACCGAGCCGGTGCCGGAGAAGAAGGAGCGGTGCCGGGTCCTCTACATCTCTCCGCTCAAGGCACTCGGCGTGGATGTCGAGCGCAACCTGCGCAGCCCGCTGGTCGGGATCCGGCAGACCGCCGAGCGGCTGGGCGTCGAGGCGCCCGAGGTACGCGTCGGGGTGCGCTCCGGCGACACGACCGCGGCCGACCGGCGGCGCCTGACGACCACTCCCCCCGACATCCTGATCACCACCCCCGAATCGCTGTTCCTGATGCTGACCAGCCAGGCCCGCGAGACGCTGCGCAGCGTCGAGACGGTGATCGTCGACGAGGTCCATGCGGTCGCGGCGACCAAGCGCGGCTCCCACCTGGCGCTGACCCTGGAGCGTCTCGACGCTCTGCTGGAGAAGCCGGCTCAGCGGATCGGGCTCTCCGCGACCGTGCGGCCGCTGGAGGAGGTCGCGCGCTACCTCGGTGGCGCCCAGCCCGTCGACATCGTCGCGCCCCCGGCCGAGAAGCGGTGGGACCTGCGCGTCGTCGTGCCGGTCGAGGACATGACGGCGCCGAGCCCCTACAGCGACGACGAGGACGACGACCCGCAGCGGGCCTCCTCGATCTGGCCGCACGTCGAGGAGCACGTCGCCGACCTGGTCACCGCCCATCGCTCGACCATCGTCTTCGCCAACTCCCGCCGGATCGCGGAGCGGCTGACCGCGCGGCTCAACGAGATCGCCTCCGACCGGGTCTTCCAGACCGGACCGCCTCCTGCCCAGGTGATGGCTCAGTCCGGGCAGTCCCACGGGGCGGCCCCGGTGATCGCCAAGGCCCACCACGGCAGCGTGTCCAAGGAGCAGCGAGCGCTGATCGAGGACGACCTCAAGTCCGGCCGGCTGCCGGCGGTGGTGGCCACCTCCAGTCTCGAGCTCGGCATCGACATGGGCGCGGTCGACCTCGTCGTCCAGATCGAGTCACCGCCGAGCGTCGCCTCCGCGCTCCAGCGCGTGGGGCGAGCCGGCCACCAGGTCGGCGAGGTGTCTCGCGGGGTGCTGTTCCCGAAGCATCGCGGCGACCTCGCGCAGACCGCGGTCAGCGTGCAACGGATGCGGCAGGGCCTGATCGAGTCGATGAGCCTGCCGGCCAACCCGCTCGACGTGCTCGCCCAGCAGATCGTCGCCGCCACCGCCCTGGACACCTGGGACGTCGAGGAGCTGTTCGCGCTGGTCAGGAGGACGGCGTCGTACGCCACCCTCCCCCGCTCCGCCTACGACGCGACCCTCGACCTGCTCGCCGGGCGCTATCCGAGCGAGGAGTTCGCCGAGCTGCGACCGCGGATCGTGTGGGACCGCGTCGCCGGGACCGTGACCGGCCGTCCGGGAGCGCAGCGACTGGCCGTCACCAGCGGCGGCACCATCCCCGACCGCGGTCTCTTCGGCGTCTTCATCGCGGGCGAGGGTGCCGGGCGCCGGGTCGGCGAGCTCGACGAGGAGATGGTCTACGAGTCGCGGGTCGGCGACGTCTTCGCGCTGGGCGCGACGTCGTGGCGGATCGAGGACATCACCCACGACCGGGTGCTGGTGACCCCGGCGCCCGGGATCCCGGGGCGGCTGCCGTTCTGGAAGGGCGACTCGCTGGGCCGGCCCGCCGAGCTCGGCGAGGCGGTCGGCGCCTACACCCGCGAGCTCGCCGCGATGCCCGCGAAGAAGGCGGAGTCGCGGGCGCAGGAGGACGGCCTGGACGCCTACGCCGCCGCCAACCTGGTCACCTACCTGCACGAGCAGGCCGAGGCGACCAACGTCCTCCCCTCCGACAGCAACATCGTCGTGGAGCGGTTCCGCGACGAGCTGGGCGACTGGCGGCTGGTCGTCCACTCGCCTTACGGCCGCCCGGTCCACGCTCCGTGGGCGCTGGCGATCAACGCCCGGATCCGGGAGCGCTACGGGGTCGACGGGCAGGCGATCGACAGCGACGACGGCATCGTGATCCGGCTGCCCGACACCGACGCCGAGGCACCGACCGGCGAGATCATCGTCTTCGAGCCCGACGAGATCGAGGACCTGGTCACCACCGAGGTCGGCGGGTCGGCGCTGTTCGCCAGCCGGTTCCGCGAGTGCGCGGCTCGTGCGCTGCTGCTCCCCCGCCGCGACCCCGGCCGCCGCTCGCCGCTGTGGCAGCAGCGCCAGCGCTCCGCCGCGCTCCTCGAGGTCGCCTCGCAGTATCCGAGCTTCCCGATCATCCTCGAAGCCGTCCGCGAGTGCCTCCGCGACGTCTACGACCTGCCCTCTCTCGTCGGCCTCCTCCAGCGGATCGAGCGTCGCGAGATCTCCATCGTCGACGTCGCCACGCCCACCCCGTCGCCCTACGCCCAGTCGCTCCTGTTCGGCTACGTCGCCCAGTTCCTCTACGAGGGCGACTCACCCCTCGCCGAGCGCCGCGCCGCCGCGCTCACCCTCGACCAGGGCCTTCTCGCCGAGCTCCTCGGCCGTGCCGAGCTCCGCGAGCTCCTCGACCCCGAGGTCTTGGCCGAGGTCGAGTCCGAGCTCCAGCGCCTCGCTCCGGGGCGGAAGGCCCGGGGCGCCGAAGGCATCACCGACCTCATCCGCACCATCGGTCCACTGACCCTCGAGGAGATCACCGCCCGCACGGAACACTCCGCTGGTCGAGCCGCGAGCGCCAGCGAGCGTGTCGAGACCAACACAGTCGATTCGAGCGCCGACATGGACCGTGTTGGTCTCGACGCGGATTCGCTCGTTCCTCACGAATCCGGCTCGACCAGCGAGGGCAGTGAGGTCTCTGACGTGCTGGCGGATCTCGCCACCGCTCGGCGGGTGGTCGAGGTGCGGGTCGCCGGGGAGGCCCGGTGGGCGGTGGTCGAGGACGTGGCCAGGCTCAGGGACGGGCTGGGGGTGGCGGTCCCTCCGGGCGTACCGTCGGCGTTCACCGAGCCGGTCGAGGACCCGGTGGGCGACCTGGTCTCGCGCTACGCGCGGTCGCACGGGCCGTTCACGGCAGCCGACGTGGCAGCCAGGCTGGGGCTGGGCGAGGCGGTCGTGCGACACACCCTGGCGCGGCTCTCGGCACGCGGTCGGGTGCTCGACGGGGAGTTCCGGCCGGGCGGCAGCGGCCTGGAGTGGTGTGACGCCGAGGTGCTGCGGATGCTGCGGCGGCGCTCGCTGGCCCGGCTCCGCAAGGAGGTCGAGCCGGTCGAGCCGGCAGCGCTGGGCCGGTTCCTGCCGGCGTGGCAGAAGACATCCGTACGCAAGGGTGCGCTGCGCGGGGTCGACGGGGTGTTGAGCGTCGTCGACCAGCTCGCCGGCTGCCCGGTCCCGGCCAGCGCGCTGGAGACCCTGATCCTGCCGGCCCGGGTGGTCGACTACGAGCCGGCCTTCCTCGACGAGCTGACCGCGGGTGGCGAGGTGCTCTGGGCCGGTCACGGCACCCTGCCCGGCACCGACGGCTGGGTCTCGCTGCACCCGGCCGACACCGCCGAGCTGACCCTGCCGCCACCGACCGAGATGCCACCGGGCCCGCTGGCCGAGCGGCTCCTCGAAGCCCTCGAGCCCGGCGGCGCCTGGTTCTTCCACCAGCTCGCCCGGACCGTGGCGGCCGGCGACGAGAAGACGCCGAGCGACGCCGACCTGAGCGCGGCGCTGTGGGAGCTGGTCTGGTCGGGCCGGGTCAGCAACGACACCCTGCTGCCGCTGCGGGCGCTGACCCGTTCCGGCACGCCCTCGCACCGCTCCCGGCGCCCACCGCCAAGAGCTCGCGGCGGCCGCTACACCGGCGGTGCGCGGATGCCGGCCCGAGCGAGCCTCCCGGAGACCGCCGGGCGCTGGACGATCCTGCCCGAGCCGGATCCCGACCCGACCAAGCGCGCCCATGCCGCGGCCGAGCGGCTGCTGGACCGCCACGGCGTGGTCACCCGCGGTGCGGTCCAGTCCGAGCGCACGCCCGGCGGGTTCGCCGCGGTCTACAAGGTGCTCAGCGCCTTCGAGGAGTCCGGACGCGCCCGGCGGGGCTACTTCGTCGAGGGCCTGGGTGCCGCCCAGTTCGGCACCGCCGGCTCGGTCGACCGGCTGCGTACCTTCTCCCGGGTCGAGCCGAGCGACAAGCCGGTCGCCGTAGCGCTCGCCGCGACCGACCCTGCCAACCCCTACGGCGCGGCGCTCCCCTGGCCGGTCTCCGAGGAGGGTCACCGACCGGGCCGCAAGGCGGGCGCGATCGTGGTCCTGGTCGACGGCGAGCTGGCGCTCTACGTCGAGCGCGGCGGCCGCACGCTGCTGACCTGGTCCGAGGACCCCAACCTGCTCGAGCCCGCCGCCGAGGCCCTCGCCGACGCCGTCCGCCGTGGCGCGTTGGGACGCCTCACGGTCGAGAAGGCCGACGGCGCCCCGCTCCTCGGGTCCGGCGAGACACCGCTGCGTCAGGCGCTGCAGTACGCCGGCTTCATCGCCACCCCGCGCGGCCTGCGCCTGACCTCGCAGAGCAGGTGAGGACGTGCCGGAAGGCGACGCCGTGCTCCGCACCGCCCGTTCCCTCGACAAGGGGCTGGCGGGGCAGGTGCTGACGCGTACGGACTTCCGGGTTCCGCAGTTGGCCACGGCCGACCTCTCCGGCGGCACCGTCCTCGGCACGGCGACCCGCGGCAAGCACCTGCTGACCCGGATCGACCACCGCACCGGCGAGTGGACGCTCCACACGCATCTGAAGATGGAGGGGTCCTGGCGGATCCTCGAGGCAGGCCGGCGCTGGCCCAAGCCCGGCTTCCAGGCGCGCGTCGTGCTTCGCACCGAACGCACCGAGGCGGTCGGCTTCCTGCTCGGCATCGTCGAGCTGGTCCCCCGTGACCAGGAGGAGCAGCTGGTCGCCCATCTCGGCCCCGACATCCTCGCCGACGACTGGGACCCCGACACAGCCATACAGCGCCTCCGCGACCAGCCGGAGCGGCCGCTCTTCGAGGCGCTGCGCGACCAGACCAACCTCGCCGGGATCGGCACGATCTACGCCGCGGAGACGTGCTTCATCGCCGGGATCAACCCGCTGCGTACGGTCGCAGAGGCCGGCGACCGGCTCCCCCGGATCCTCCAGCGCACCCGTGACCTGATGCAGGCCGACTGGTCCCGCTCCCGCCAGATGTGGGTCTACGGCCGCCGGGCCTGTCGCCGCTGCGGCGGCACCGTGACCGTGGCCAAGGTCGGCCCGCCCGGCAAGGAGCGCCCGGCCTACTACTGCGCGAGGTGCCAGCCCTAGCGACCGTGCAGCAGGCGCAACCGGATCTGGGCGATCCGGACCCGGGTGTCGCGCATGTGGCGGGCGACGTGCGCACGCTCACCGGGAGCGACGGAGGTGAACTCCTCGCGAAGGATGTTCAGGGTCTCCTCCAGCCCGAAGAGCTCAGCCTCGAGCAGGTCGGGAGAAACCGGGTCGCCCTCGCCCCGCGGGCCCGGGACCGTCAGGTCCGGAAGCTCGTTCTCGACTGCCATGCGCATCGCACCATCTCCCCATGAATGCGCGGGCCCGTGGTGGGCCCACGTCAGCAAGGAGATGGGCGCGCCGGCTTTGAGACACGCCGAAGGAAAAATCTCCCCGATCGGGAACGATCAGGCGGCGGCAGCGTCGGCAGCGGCGCGAACGGGCATCCGCAGAATGGTGGCCTCTTCGAGGGCGACCGCGTCGGAGACGTCGCGGAGCACATCGGAGAGAGCCACGTCGAGAGCGCTGCAGAGCGAGGCGAGGAGCTCGGAAGAGGCTTCCTTCTGGCCACGCTCGACCTCGGAGATGTAGCCGAGGCTGACTCGCGCCTCCGCGGAGACCTCGCGCAGGGTCATCCCGCGCTCGAGCCGCTGGGCACGAAGCACCTCGCCGAGAAGTCGACGGAAGAGCACCATTGCGGTCAGCCTCCTACAGTTCACAAGTCACCGACATCTGGGTGACGTCCTGCCCCAACGCTACCTGACCCTTCGATGTTCCCGCCGAAGTAGTCCGAGTAGTTCATCAACAGCGAACAAACACGTATCACGCTGGATCTCCGCACGCGAGCCCGACAGCCCGAGTTGCGCCGTTGTTTCGCCGTGTGGACCGGAAACGCCCAGAAAGACCGTGCCCACGGGCTTTCCCTCCTGCTCCTCCGGGCCTGCCACACCCGTGGTCGCGAGCCCGTACGTCGACCCCGAACGCTCCCGCGCCCCCGCGGCCATCGCCGCCGCGCACTCCGCGGAGACCACCCCGACAGTCTCGATCACCGAGACGGGGACGCCCAGCAGGAGGTGCTTCAGCTCCGTCGCGTACGTCACGAAGCCCCCGCGGAACGTCTTCGACGCCCCGGGCGGGTCGGTGAGCATCGCGGCCAGGCGTCCGGCGGTCAGCGACTCGGCGGTCGCCAGGGTCGCGCCGGCGTCCCGCAGTGCGGCATGAAGGTCATCGACAGCTGCCATAGGGCAAACGTAGCGGCCCGGTCACCACAACGGTGACCGGGCCGCGCGAGCGGTGAGCGTCTAGCCGGCGTTGCGCGTCAGTCCGACGACGACTGGGTCGTGGTCGGAGGAGCGGTACGGCGAGTCGGCGTGCAGGTCGATGCCGGTGTAGTTGTAGCGGCTGTACTCCAGCAGCAGCGACTCCCCCGAGTTGATCGACCAGATGTCGGAGCCGGTGAAGCGGCGCTGAGCGTGCCGGTTGAGCAGCACGTGGTCGAGCGAACCGGACAGGCCCGAGAAGGAGTAGCTGTACTCCTCGTTGCCGCTGAGCGTCTCGGAGTCGGCGAAGCCGGCCTCGTAGAGGACCTGCATCGGGTCCTCCTGGGTGTAGGAGTTGAAGTCACCGGCGAGCGCGACGTCGGTGACGCCCGTCTCGGACCGCACCGAGGAGACCCACGAGACCAGCGCGGTGGCCTGGCGGACCCGCGACTCGTTGGAGGCACCCTGGCCGTCGCCGGCGTCGGCGTCGCCCGGCCACGGGCCGGCCGAGCCCTTCGACTTGAAGTGGTTGACCACGAAGAGGAACGGCGCACCGCCGTCGGCGGGCTTGAAGATCTGACCGATCGGCTCACGCGCGTTGCCGAAGGCCTGGTCGTCGCCGCTCTGGTCGCCCAGCGCGCGGGCCTCACCGAGGCGGCGTACGGCCGAGCGCTTGTAGATGATCGCGTTGGTGATCACGTCGGCGCCGGAGGCGTCGGGCAGCTCGGCCGAGGACGGGTTGGCCGTCCAGACCTTGCGACCGGCGGCCGCGTTGAGCGCGGCGACCAGCGAGTTGGTCGCCTCGTCGGGGGTCTCGCCGAGGCGCGCGGAGTTCTCGATCTCCATCAGGCCGACGACGTCGGCGTCGAGCGCGTTGATCGCGGCGACGATCTTGGACTGCTGGCGGCCGAAGTCGGCCGGGTCCCAGGCGCCGCGCTGGTCGCAGCCGCCGCTGACGCTGTTGCCGTCGCCGGCGCGGTCCTTGTAGGCGGTGCAGCCGCCGTCGCCGACGTTGTCGTCGTCGGCGTCGCCGAGCGTGGTGAAGTAGTTGAGCACGTTGAAGGAGGCGATCTTCACGTCGGCACGGCGGCCGATCTTGCGCTCGTCGGGGGCGTCGCTGCGTACGTCACCGAAGTCCGCCGGCCACGACGCCGGGTCGGCGGTGGCGACCTGGGTGGGCTGGAGGCGGTAGGTGGGCGCCGAGGGCGAGCCGCCCTGGGAGAGGATCACCGTGCCGCGGAAGTCGACGGAGGCGCCGACCACGACGGGCGAGGTGTTGGAGACGTAGGGGATGGTGCGGCTGGTCGGCGGGCGCAGCGTGGTCGAGGAGCCGTCGTCGAGCACGATCCCGCGCGCGGCATTGTCGGCGGCGACGGCCGCGGCCTCGGCGGAGCCGGGACGCGCCACCTCGGTCGGCTGGATCAGCGGGCGGTCGCCCTGGGCGAGGCCGAGCTCGCCGAAGTTCTCGACACCGTAGGTGTTGCTCACGGTGATGTCGCCCTGGGGCGCGAAGAGCATCCCCTCCAGCGACTCCTTCTGCGCGTCGGTCGCCGGCCACTGCGAGACCACCGGCTCGATGGTGCCGGTGCCGTCGGTGACGATGCCGGCGGCGGTGGGCACCGAGACCTCGGTCAGGCCGGCGTACTCGGTCACCTCGCCGGTCACGGTCACGGCGTCGCCCGGCTTGACGGTGACCGCACCGGCCGAGCGGGGCTGGTAGACGAAGACCGCGTCGGAGGCGTCGTGGGACCCGAGGTCGAGGGTGCCGCCCGTGCCCGGGGTCTGGAGGTAGAACCCGAAGAACCCGCCCGAGGGGTAGGCGGCGGTGACGATGCCGCTGGTGGTGACGGTCTGGCCGGCGAGCGGGCTGGTGGTGCCCGTGCCCTGGATGTCGGCGATCGCGACGGCCTCGGCCGTGGTGGTGGCGCGCGCGGTCGGGATGGCGACCGCGCCGATGCCGGCGACGGCGGCCGTCAGGCCGACCACCGAACCGAGCACCTGACGTGCTGAGAACATGGATGACTCCCCGCGTGTGGAAGGTAGAAGGCGATGGGCGGTCTGCCCGATTCAGCACCGACCGGAACGCGACAATAACGCCGCGTACGCCTTCTTCGCGGGGATCTTCGATGAACGTCCGGTAACGGAGTTACAACTACCCGAAATTGGAGATCTACGAGGACCGGAGGGACGCGCGCTGCTTCCACACGCCCTGGAAGAACTGGAAGCCGGACCACATCGTCAGGGCCACTGCGACCGCGAGACAGATCTGGAAGGCGTAGAAGAGCAGCTCCCACACCAGGGCGTCGCCGAAGGCGCCGCCGTGGGCCGAACCGTGCGGCAGCGGCAGCAGCAGCCCGCCGAGCGCGACCGCCTGGACGGTGGTCTTGATCTTGCCGAGCTGGTCGGCCGCGATCACGATCTTCTTCAGCACCGAGAGCCGCAGCAGCGTGACGCTCCACTCGCGCAGCAGCACGATGACGGTGACCCACCACCAGATGTCGCCGACGATCGAGAGACCGATGAAGGCCATCCCGGTGACCGCCTTGTCGGCGATCGGGTCGGCGATCTTGCCGAAGTCGGTGATCAGGTTGTGCTTGCGGGCCAGGTCACCGTCGATCTTGTCGGTGATCATCGCCAGCGCGAAGATCACGAAGGCGATCCAGCGCAGCGTCGGGTTGTCACCGCCGTCGGCGAGCAGCGCCCACGCGAAGAACGGGACGGCGAGGATCCGCAGCGTGGTCAGCGCGTTGGGGATGTTCCAGTTGCTCGTCTTGACGACGGGCTCGGCGTTCTGGGGCTGCTGCTCGTTCACGGGCTGCACCCTAACCGTTCACCGAAGCGACCAGGTCAACGCCTTCGGAGGCGATGACGGTCGCGGTCACCAGATCACCTGGACGTACGCCGTCGACGTCGCCGTCGAGCGAGGTCATCCCGTCGACCTCGGGGCCCTGGTGGGCGGCCCGGCCCCAGATCTCACCGTCCGAGGTCTCCTCGACGAGCACGACGACCTGCTCCCCGATCCGCTCCTCGGCCCGCTGGGCGGTGAGCTCCTCGACGAGCTCGTTGACGTGCTCGACGCGGGCGCGGATCTCGTCCTCGTCCAGCTTGAGCGAGGCGTCGAATCCGGCGGCCTCGGTGCCCTCCTCGTCGGAGTAGCCGAAGACGCCGGTGACGTCCATGCGGGCGGCGACCAGGAAGTCGGTGAGGATCTCGAGGTCCTCCTCGGTCTCGCCGGGGAAGCCGACGATGACGTTGGACCGCACCCCGGCCTCGGGCGCGTAGCCGCGGATCTGCTCGAGCAGGCCCAGGAAGCTCTCCGGGTCGCCGAACCGCTTCATCCGGCGCAGGACGGCGTTGGAGGCGTGCTGGAAGCTCAGGTCGAAGTAGGGCGTCACGCCGGGCGTGGTGGCGATGACCTTGAGCAGGTCGGGCCGGGTCTCGGCGGGCTGCAGGTAGGAGACGCGTACGCGCTCGATGCCGTCGATGCCGGCCAGCTCCGGCAGCAGCGTCTCGAGCAGCCGGATGTCGCCGAGGTCCTTGCCGTAGGAGGTGGAGTTCTCCGAGACCAGGAAGAGCTCCTTGACGCCCTGCTCGGCCAGCCACTGGGCCTCGTGGAGCACGTCGGAGGGGCGCCGCGAGACGAACGAGCCGCGGAACTGCGGGATCGCGCAGAAGGTGCAGCGGCGGTCACAGCCCGAGGCGAGCTTCAGCGGCGCCCACGGCGCGTCGTCGAGCCGCGTACGTCCCGCGAAACCCGGTACCTGGTCGACGGCCGCCATACCGGGGACCGAGATGGCGGAGGCGTCGCGCTCGACCGGAGAGATCGGGAGCAGCAGACGCCGGTCCTGAGGCGTGTGCGGGTGGTGGGTCTCGCCGCTCAGGATGGAGCGGAGCTTGGCGGCGATGTCGGGGTAGTCGTCGAACCCGAGCACCGCGTCGGCCTCGGGCAGCTCGGCGGCCAGGTCCTTGCCGTAGCGCTCGGCCATGCAGCCGACCGCGACGACCGCCTGGGCCTTGCCCGTCTCCTTGAGGTCGGCGGCCTCCAGCAGCGTGTCGACCGAGTCCTTCTTCGCCTGCTCGACGAACCCGCAGGTGTTCACGACCACCGTGTCGGCCTCGTCCGGGTCGGCGACCAGCCGGAACCCTCCGGCGGTGAGCCGTCCGGCGAGCTCCTCGGAGTCCACCTCGTTGCGGGTGCACCCGAGGGTGACCATGGCGACCGAGACGACCTTCTGGTCGGCCTTCTGGTCGGCCTGCTGGTCGGTCGGGGCGGTCTCGGCGGAGGGTTCGGTGGCAGTGCTCATCACCGTGAAGTATGACGGGCACACGCCCCGGACACCGAACCCTCGCGCCGGACCCGTGTCGATCGGCGGTGTCGATCAGTCCGGGACGGAGCCCGGCTTCACAGACAGGACCGGGCAGGAAGCGCCCAGCAGGATCCGCTGGGCGACGCTGCCCATCAGCAGCTTGCCCACCGGCGTACGCCGCCGCAGCCCGACCACGATCAGCCGGGCGTCGAGCTGCTCGGCGGCGTCGAGGACGGCACCGCCGACGTCCGGGTCGATGGACTGCCGGATCTCGTGCGGCCGGCCGGACTCGGACAGCCGGCGCTCGAGCTCCGCGAGCTGCTCGTCGAAGGCGTAGCGGTTGTCGACCAGGGCGTCACCCCGGGAGGCGTTGACGACCACGACGCCACGGTCGCGGCGCTCGGCGTCGGCCAGCGCCCAGTCCAGCGCGACCGCGCCGTAGACGTCGGGCGCCCACGCCACGACCACCCAGCCACCTGCGGGAGTCTCACTCATCGGTTCACCAGCTCCTTCTCGTCCTCGACGGTGGCCGACTCGTCGGCCCGTGCCCGGACCCGGGCGATGAACGGCCGGCCCAGGATGAACAACGCGATCAGAACGTAGACGACCACCGCCAGCGGCTCGTTCAGCAACCCACCGTAGTCACCACCCGAGATCGTCAGCGCCTCACGCAGCTTGGTCTCCATCAGCGGCCCGAGGATGACGCCCAGGATGAGCGGCAGCACCGGCAGGCCGAAACGGCGCATCATCAGCCCGAGCAGACCGAACGCGACCAGCAGCCCGATGTCGAAAGGGTCCAGGTTGGTGGCGTACGCACCCAGGCAGGCGAAGAACAGGATGCCCGCGTAGAGCTGCGGACGCGGGATCCGCAGCAGCCGGGCCCACAGCGGTGCCAGCGGCAGGTTGAGCACCAGCAGCAGGGTGTTGCCGATCAGCAGGCT
Organism: Nocardioides luteus; assembly: GCF_015752315.1. Classification (NCBI taxonomy): domain Bacteria; kingdom Bacillati; phylum Actinomycetota; class Actinomycetes; order Propionibacteriales; family Nocardioidaceae; genus Nocardioides; species Nocardioides luteus. The sequence goes on along the minus strand of NZ_JADOVJ010000001.1, from coordinate 1,950,519 downwards.
GGCCAGCAGCGTCCACACCAGGTCGGCGTGGTCGGTCATCAGCTGCGGACCCGGGGTGATCCCGTAGCCCTGGAGCGCCGAGAGCATCACCGCGGCGGTGGCCGTCACCGGCAGCCCGAGGGCGAGCATCGGCACGAACATGCCGGCGGCCGAGGCGTTGTTGGCCGCCTCCGGACCGGCGACACCCTCGATGGCGCCCTTGCCGAACTCCTTGTGCTTGGAGAGCTTCCGCTCGGTCAGGTACGAGAGGAAGGTCGGGATCTCGGCGCCACCGGCCGGGAGCGCGCCGAACGGGAACCCGAAGGCGGTGCCGCGCAGCCACGGCTTCCAGGAGCGGCCCCAGTCGTCGCGCGACAGCCACGGACGGCCGACGGGGATCACGTGCGCCGGCTTCCGGCGCAGGTGGGCGGCCACCCACAGGGCCTCGCCGAGGGCGAAGATGCCGACCGCGACGACCACGATGTCGAGCCGGTCGACGAGCTGGGTCACGCCGAAGGTCAGCCGCGGCTGACCGGTGTTGAGGTCGAGGCCGACCAGGCCGATGGTCAGTCCGAGGAACAGCGCGGCGAACCCACGCAGGGCCGAGGTGCCGAGCACCGTCGTGGTCATGACCAGCGCCAGGACCATCAGGGCGAAGTACGACGGCGCCCCCAGCTCGACGGCCACGTCGGCCAGGGCCGGCGAGAAGAACGCCACCAGGATGGTGCCGATGGTGCCGGCGACGAACGAGCCGACCGCAGCGGTCGCCAGCGCCTGCGCGCCACGCCCCGCCCTGGCCATCCGGTTGCCCTCCAGCGCCGTCATCACCGAGGCGGACTCCCCCGGTGTGTTCAGCAGGATCGAGGTGGTGGACCCGCCGTACATGCCGCCGTAGTAGAGGCCGGCGAACATGATGAACGCGCTGGTCGGCTCGAGCCGGTACGTCACGGGGAGCAGCAGCGCGATGGCCATCGCCGGTCCGATGCCGGGGAGCACGCCGACGAAGGTGCCCAGCAGCACGCCGATGGCGGCGTAGAGCAGGTTCATCGGGGTCAGGGCGGACTCGAGTCCACCCATGAGCAGTTCGAAGTTCTCCATCAGTCAGTCCTCACAGGATCCCGTCGAGTACGCCAGGGGTGAGCGGGATGCCCAGACCGACGTAGAAGGCGTACCAGCTGCCGATCGCCAGGACGAGCCCGACGATCACGTCGCGCACCAGCGTGCGGCTGCCGAGGGACCAGGCGGCGCCGGCGAACAGCACCGCGCCGGAGATGGCCCAGCCGAGCAGGTTCACGGTCGCGACCGTGAACAGCAGCACCGCGACCAGCTTGAGGACCGTCACCCAGTCGGCCGACGAGCTCAGGTCGACGTCCTCGCCCTCCTCGGGCTCCGGCTGCGAGCCGCGGGCGGTGGCGACCGCCAGCAGCACGCCGACCAGGACGAGGCCGGTGCCGATGACGTACGGGAAGACACGGGGGCCGACGGGGTCGGCGAAGCCGACGTCGAGGCCGGCGGCGTCGACGATCGTGTAGATCCCGACGACGACCATGAACGCGGCCAGGCCGAACTGGCCGACGTCGATCCGGCGCTGAGCGGGCCGGGACTCGGCCGGTGCCGAGGGTTGGGTCTCGTGGACGCTCACAGCAGATCCAGCTCCTTCAGGGTCGAGGCGACGCGCTGGTCCTGCTCGACGAGCAGCTTGTCGAAGTCGTCGCCGGTGACGAACGCGTCCGTCCAGCCGTTGTCCTTCAGCGCCTGCTGCCACTGCTTGGAGTCGTGCATGCGGGTGAGCAGGTCGATGAGCTCCTGGCGGCGCTCGTCGCTGATCCCCGGCGGGGCGAGGATGCCGCGCCAGTTGAGGAAGACCAGGTCGATGCCGCTCTCGGTCAGCGTGGGCGCGTCGGCGAAGACGCCGGTGGCGCGCTCGTCGCCGGAGGTGGCCAGGACCCGGAGCTCGCCGGCCTTCACCTGGCCCTCGAACTCGGCGAGACCGGAGAAGCCGACGTCGATCTTGTTGCCGAGGAGCGCGCTGGTGAGCGGGCCACCACCGTCGTACGTGACGTACTTGACCTCCTTGGGGTCGATGCCGGCGGCCTTGGCCAGCTGCATCGGGAAGAGGTGGTCGGGGCCACCGGGCGAGGAACCGCCGCCGACGACGACGGACTCGGGGTCCTCGCTCCAGGCCTTCACCAGGTCGTCGATGGTCTTGAACGGCGAGTCGGCCGGGACCAGCACGCCCTCCTGCTCCTCGATGAGCTGGGCGATCGGGGTGGCGTCCTGGGGGCGCGCGTCCACGCCGAAGGAGTACGTCGAGCCGACCACGCCCAGACCGATGGTCATGAGCAGGTTGCCGTTGCCCTCCTCGCTCATCAGACGGGACATCGCGACCGAGCCGCCCGCGCCGAGGATGTTGGTGACCTGGATGTCGCCGCCGGTCATGTTGTCGCGGTCGAGCACGCCGACGGCCGCGCGGCCGGTCTGGTCGTAGCCGCCGCCGGGGCTGTTCGGGATCCACATGTCGAGGTCACGGGACTCCTCGCCACGGGTCACGCCACAGGCGGACACCGCGGCGAGCAGGCAGGTCACGAGCACGACGGTGAGGGCGCGAGTACGGCGTATGCTCGCTGCCCGACGGCGCTGCGTCCGCAGCGGCGGCCGGGGCGGGGACTGCGATGTCGCGGTCGACAACGGCTGGCCTCCAGACTCAGGGGATGAAACGGTCAGTGGCGATGGTCACAGCCCGCGGTGACCGCCGTCACCATTGGGCAACCAAAGGAGGTTGTGGAACTTGTGGTCACAGGGTTCGCGCCGCCACCTGTCGCTGGCCGGACAGGTGCTGGTGCTGCAGCTCTCGGTGCTGCTTCTCGTCGTCGTGGCGACCAGCATCGTGTCCCTGCGGCAGAGCGACGCCGACTTCCGTGACTCCCGCGAGGACCGCCTGCGCGCCGCCGCGGAGAGCCTGGCCGGCACCGCGGCCGTGCAGGACGGCCTGACCGGCACGCCCGACCGGCTGGCGCTGGCCTTCTACCTCCAGACCCGGGCCGCGGACGCGGGCGCCGACACCGGCTACCTCACCAGCCTCGACGGCGAGGTGCTCGTCGCCACCGACCCCACCCGGCTCGGCGAGAAGCTGCACCTCGGCGGCCGCGAGGCGAGCCGGGCCTGGTCCGGCGACATCGACGACGCCGGCCGGCGTGCGATCGCCGCCCAGGTGCCGGTCTACGGCGGCGGGTCGACCGGCCCGGACGCGCAGGCCCCGCGCTCCGTCGGCGTGGTCGTGGTGACCGAGGACTACCCACCGCTGACCGAGCGGCTCGCCCGCACCTGGGCCGACGCCCTGACCGTGCTGCTGGCCGGCCTCGCGCTCGGGGTGCTGGGCTCGTGGCTGCTGGCGCGGCTGATCAAGCGGCGTACGCGTGGGCTGGAGCCCCGCGACATCGCCGCCCTCGCCGACCACCGCGAGGGCCTGCTGCGCTCGATCCGCGAAGGGGTCCTGGCCGTCGGCGCCGACGGCCGGGTCAGCCTGATGAGCGACAGCGCCCGCGAGCTGCTCGGACTGAGCGAGGACCCGACCGGGCGCCGTCTCGACGGGCTCGGCCTGCCCGCCGAGACCCTCGCCCTGCTCAGCGGCCCCGAGGAGGTCCACGACGCGCCGCTGGTCGCCGGCGACCGCGTGCTCGTGCTCAACCGCAACCGGGTCCACCACGCCGGCCGCCCCGCCGGCACCGTCACCACGCTGCGCGACCGCACCGAGCTGGTCGCGTTGCAGAGCGAGCTCAACGCCCGTGAGAGCGTCACCGAGACGCTGCGGGCCCAGACCCACGAGTTCAGCAACCAGCTCCACACGATCACCGGTCTGCTCGAGCTGGAGGAGTACGCCGAGGTGGGCCAGTTCGTGACCGGGCTGACCGCACGCCGGGCGGCGCTGAGCGACCACATCACCTCCCGGATCGACGACCCGGCGGTGGCCGCCCTGCTCATCGCCAAGGCCAGCCTGGCCGCCGAGCGGCGGGTGAGCATCGACCTGGACGCCGCCAGCTCGCTCCCCCGGCTCACCTCCGACGGCTCCGCCGACGTGGTCACCGTCCTCGGCAACCTGGTCGACAACGCCGTCGACGCTGCCGCGCTGGTCGGGCCGCTCGACGGCCGGGTCGGCGTACTGCTGAGGGCCGAGGGCGAGACCGTGACCGTGCGTGTCTCCGACACCGGCGGCGGCGTACCGGTCGAGCGGCTGCCGGAGATCTTCCGGCGCGGCTTCAGCACGAAACCACGCGACGCCAGCGGCCGCGGGGTGGGGCTCGCGCTGGTGCAGCTGGTGTGCCGCACACGCGGCGGCGAGGTCGAGGTGGAGAATACCGGCTCGGCGGAACGCCCGGGCGCGGTCTTCGTCGCGACCCTGCCCGGCGCCGTCCCGCTCGCACCACCCACCACCGCTGACCCCGAGGAGACCCGATGACGTCCACACCGGAGCTCACCGTGCTCGTGGTCGAGGACGACTTCATGGTGGCCTCGATCCACACCCGCTTCGTGGAGCGCGTCGAGGGTTTCCGGGTCGTCGGCGTGGCCGCCACCGGCGCGCAGGCGCTCGAGGAGACCGCGCGCCTCTCCCCCGACGTCCTGCTGCTCGACGTGCACCTGCCCGACTTCAGCGGCATCGAGCTGCTGCGGCGGCTGCGCGGCCGCGGCGACGACACCGACGTCATCGTCATCACCGCCGCCCGCGAGGCCGACACCGTGCGCGCGGCCGCGGCCGGCGGCGCCGCCCACTACGTCGTCAAGCCGTTCCCGTTCGAGGACCTGGCCGCCCGGCTCGACGACGTACGCCGCTCCCGCGAGGCGCTCGCCCGGATCGGGCAGCGTGCCGAGGAGGCCGAGGGCGCCGAGCACCGCGACGAGGTCCAGGCCGGCATCGACGAGGTCTTCAGCCACCAGGGCGCTCGTGAGGCCCGTGAGCGGCTGCCGAAGGGGCTCAGCGCCGAGACCGCCCGCGCCGTCCTGGCCGCGCTGCAGACCGCCGGCGAGCTGAGCGCCACCGAGTGCGCCGACGCGATCGGGGTCTCCCGGGTGAGCGCGCGCCGCTATCTGGAGCACTTCGCGAGCACGGGCCGGATCGGCGTACGTCTCAACTACGGCACCGCCGGGCGGCCCGAACGCCGCTACCGCGCGATCTCCTAGAAGGCCGGCTCAGGCCGACTCCCGGATCACCAGCCTCGTCGGAAGCACCACGGAGGCCTCGACCTCCTCCCCCGCCACCAGGCGGAGGATCTGCTCGGCGAGGCGGGTGCCGATCTCGTGGATCGGCTGGTGCACCGTGGTCAGCGGCGGGTCGGTGAACCGGGCCGCCTCGACGTCGTCGAACCCGATCACCGCGACGTCGTCGGGCACCCGGCGGCCGAGCCGTCGCAGCGTACGCAGGGCGCCGTCGGCCATCAGGTCGGAGGCCGCGAAGACGCCGTCGATCTCGGGATCACGCTCGAGCAGCCGCTCCATGGCGTCGATGCCGGACTGGCGCATGAAGTCGCCCTCCTCGACCAGCGGAACGGCGCCCGGCAGCGCCTCGAGGCCGGCGAGGTAGCCCGCCAGCCGCTCGCGCCCGGCGACCATGTCCTGCGGCCCGGCGATGGTCGCGATCCGGCGCCGGCCGAGGCCGATCAGGTGGCGCATCGCGGCCTTCACGCCGCTGGCGTGCTCGACGTCGATGTAGGGCACGGTGGCCTCGCCCAGCGGCCGCCCGCTGGTCACCACCGGAACGCCCGCCGCCCGCAGCTCCTCGGGCAGCGTGTCGGCACCGTGCATCGAGGCCAGCACGACACCGTCGACGGTGCGCCCGTGCACGTAGCGCAGGATCCGGTCGTGGCTCGACTGCGTCGAGGCGAGCAGCAGGACGAGCTGCTTGTCGGCCTTCTCCAGCGCCTCGCCGACACCGCGGATGACACCCGGGAAGAAGGCGTCGTCGGAGAAGACCCGGGTGGCGGACTCGGGCAGGATCAGCGCGATGGAGTCCGTACGCTGCGTCACCAGGCTCCGCGCCGCCGGGTTCGGCACGTAGCCCAGGTCGGCGATGGCCCGGCGGATGCTCTCGGCGATGTCGGGGCGCACCGTCGTGGAGCCGTTGACGACGCGCGAGACGGTCGCTCGCGAGGCCCCGGCCGCCCGGGCCACCGTCTCCAGCGTCGGCCGGCCGGCCGGGGTCTCGTTCATGAGTGGAACCTATCGCCTCTTGGCTCCGACGGTCACCGGGAGAACGTGAACCAGTTGAGGTTGACGAAGTCGGCCGGCTGGCCGCTGGTGAAGCGCAGGAACACCGTGTGCGTACCGGTCACCCCGCTGATGCTGCCCGGGACCGTACGCCAGCTCTGCCAGCCTCCGGTGTTGGCCACCGAGAAGCTGCCGATCGGGGCGTTGTTCACGTTGTCGAGGCGTACCTCCACCAGGCCGCTGACCCCGGCGGGAGCACCGGAGGCGACCCGGGCCGAGAACGTGCGCGCCGCGCTCGAGCCGAAGTTCACGCCGTCGTAGCGGAGCCAGTCGCCGTTGCTGAGGTAACCGACGTTCTGGCCGCCGCCGGTGTCGGTGGTCGCCTCGGTCTGGGTGCCGCTCTGATCGTTGTAGGACTCGGCCTGGATGGTCGAGTAGGCGTCCCGGCTGCCCGGTGCGGGCGGGTCGGTCGGCTCGGTGGTGCCTCCGCCCTTGGAGTAGACCGCGACGTAGTCGACCAGCATCGGCACCCCGGACGCGGTCGCCGCGGTCGGGTTGCCGGGCCAGCCCCCACCGATCGCGACGTTGAGGATGATGAAGAAGCCGTGGTTGGTCGCGTTGTTCCAGGTGGTCGCGTCGACCTGGTCCGAGCGGACCGTGTGGTAGTGCGTGTTGTCGACGTAGAACCGGATCTGCTGCGGGCTGGTGCTCCGGTCCCACTCCATCGCGTAGGTGTGGAACGAGGACTGGCAGGTCGAGCCGGGGCAGCCCTGGATGGTCCCGCCGAGGCCGGTGGTCTCGTTGCACGGGCCGCCGGGCGAGGTGCCGCAGTGCAGCGTGCCCCAGACCTGGTTGGCGCCGTTGACGTTCTCCATGATGTCGATCTCGCCGATGCCCGGCCAGTTCCAGTAGTTGCCCCGGAAGGGCTCGCCGAGCATCCAGAACGCCGGCCAGATGCCCTGCGCGGCCGCGCCGGTGACGTTCGGCATCTGGATGCGGCTCTCGACGCGGAGCACGCCGCCCGCGGGCGGCTGGAAGTCGGTCCGGGTGGTCTCGATGCGACCCGAGGTCCAGTTGCCGGCGCCGTCGCGGATCGGCTTGATGACGAGGTTGCCGCCGCCGTCCTGGTAGACGTTCTGGGTGCTGTCGGTGTGATACGCGATCTCCCCGGTGCCCCAGTTGGCGGCACCTCCGGGGTAGGAGTGGCCGATGTCGTAGATCCAGTTGTTCGTGTTGATCCGGGACCCGGACGCACCGGTGAAGTCGTCGCTCCACACCTTGGTCCAGCCGGCCGGCGTGCCCGGCTCCGACGCCTCGGACGCCTGTCCGAACGATGACAGCGGGATCGCCACCGCGACCACACCCGCCGCGACGACGGCGGCTCCTAATGCCTTGAGACTTCTCATGATGACTCGCTTTCCGAATGAACGAGCGATGAGCCCTTGCGACTCGTGAGAGCGCTCTCTCGGATGTCATGGTCCCAAAGCGATGTGACGCGCGTCACCAAACGCCGAACTCTTTAAGATCCCGCCCACCCGGCGCAACTGTCCCGCTCACAACCGTCGAGTCGGCGCTAATGTCCCGCGGGTTTGAGACAGTTGCGCCGACTCGAGCGCGTCAGGCGAGACAGAGACGCCGACTCGGCGCGCTGCATCGGGACAGACGCGCCGAGTCGGCGGGTTGGGTCAGTTGGCGGTGTAGGTGCGCTGGGCGGCCTCGCCGGTCTTGCCGAGGGCCCTGGCCTTGCTCTCCCCGACCGCGACCTTGAGCGAGCCGTCGGAGGTCTGGACGCGCAGCGGCGGGGTGACCTGGAGCTGCTTGGACTCACCGAAGGCGAGGTCGCCGCTGAAGACGACCTTGCCGCGCGAGTCGCGTACGACGACGTGGGCACCGCCTCCGGCGGCGGAGATGGTCACCGGGACCGGCGAGGACTTGCCGTAGGGGCTGTCGGTGCCGGCCGAGCCGTCGAGCTGGATCGCTCCGGCCTGGGGCTCGTGCTGGGTGCCGTCGATGACCAGACGGGCGACCGACCAGACCAGGATGACCGCCATCACGGCGGCGACCAGGACCGACCAGGACGGACCGCCACGCATCCGCCGGACCGGGCGGATCGCCGCACTGTGGGCGAGCTCGGCCTCGAAGACGGCGCGCGCGCTGACCGGGCCGGAGGCGTACTTCTCGTCGTAGGTGCGCAGCAGCGGCGCGACCTCGATGCCGAGGACACGGGCGAGCGTACGCAGGTGGCCCCGGGCGTAGAAGTCGCCACCGCAGGGGCCGAAGTCGTCGACCTCGATCGCCTCGATCACGTGCGGACGGATCCGCGTCCACTCGGCGAGGCCCTCGACGTCGAGGGCGAGCCGGCGACGGGCGGCAGCGATCTCGGCACCGATCTCCGGGACCTTGGTCGGGACCACCTCGGTGGGCTCGTCGTCGACGTCGTCGATCCGGCGCACAGAGCTCGTCGAAGGGGCGAGCGCCTTGATGCCCTCCTCGGGCTCGGCGAGCGGCCGAACGCCTTCGGGCTCGGCGTCCTCGTCGGCCGACTCGATCGCGAAGACCTGGGTCTCCTCGTCGGGCTCCGTCTCTGCGTCCACGACGTCGGACTCCGCCGGCTCCAGCTGGAGCGCGTTCGCGCCGTGGACCGCGATGGTCTCCTGAGGCTCCTCGGGCACGTAGCGTACGTCGACCCGGACCGCCGTCGACGGCTCGCGAAGCGGCGCGACCGGCTCCGCCTTCGCCTCGGCCTTCAGCGCAGGCTCGGCGTCGGTCTTGGTCGTCGTCTCGTCCTGCTCCGCGCTGCGCGCGGTCACTCCGGTCGTCTCAGTGTCCCGATCCACCTGGTCCTGCCCCGCCTCGTCCGCCGCGTCCGCGGCATTGATATCAGGCTCGTCCAAGACCCGGAGCATCCGGGGGTTGGTGTCACCGGCCCCCGCAGGCAGGGGCGGCCGGATGGCCGTGTCGCCGTCCTCGACCGGGGCCCCGACGATGCCGTCGACGGCCTCGTCGACGGCCTCACCGCCGGTGTCCTCGGCGCTGTCGTCCTCGGGCTCCGCCTCCGGCTCGGCGTCGAGACCGGGATCGATCTCGACGACCTCGACACCCTCGGCGGCGACGACCGCGATGGCCTCGGTGACATCGTCGCCGGCGCCCAGGACGCGGGTCGAGAGGCCCAGCGGAAGCGAGAACGGCAGGCCGTAGAGACGCTCGGTCAGCATCGCCTGGCGCCGCGCGGTCGGCGAGAGCTCGTCGAGCACCTCGTCCTCGTCGTGCAGCAGCACGCCGATGCGGCCGTCCTTCCAGAACCGTTCGATCCCGTCCGGACGCGGGGTGTGCTCGACGGACTCGATCTTCGACCACGGGATGCCCTGCCAGGTCTGGCCGAAGCGGAGACGTACGCCCTGCTCGTCCACGAGCAGCAGCGGCATCCGGGAGTCCCAGGCCGTCCAGCCCTGCACCGCCGCGACGGCGAGCAGGATCAGACCGACCAGATAGCCCTCGATGCCGCCGCGCAGCACGAAGGCGAGGCCGACCAGCAGCGACGCGAGCGCCACCACCAGTGCGAGCCGGCCGTTGCGGCGTACCTCGACGACATCGACATCGACATCGACGTCGGGAGTCTCGACGGTCTCTTCAGGGTCGACGGTCTCGGCCGTCACTGGGTTCTCGCTCACATCTCCCCCTGGATCGTTGCGATGACGCCGTCGATCTCGTCCGGCTTGACGAGTACGTCGCGTGCCTTGGAGCCCTCGGAGGGACCGACCACGCCGCGCGACTCGAGGATGTCCATGAGGCGGCCGGCCTTGGCGAACCCGACGCGCAGCTTGCGCTGCAGCATCGAGGTCGACCCGAACTGGGTCGAGACGATCAGCTCGATCGCCTGGATGACCAGGTCCATGTCGTCGCCGATGTCGTCGTCCAGCACCCGCTTGGACTCCGCGGGTGCGGTCACGTCTTCGCGGTAGACCGGCTCGAGCTGGCCCTTGACCGACTTCACGACCGCGTTGACCTCGGACTCGGAGACCCACGAGCCCTGCACACGGATCGGCTTGGAGGAGCCCATCGGCAGGAAGAGCCCGTCGCCCTGACCGACCAGCTTCTCCGCGCCGGGCTGGTCCAGGATGACGCGCGAGTCGGCCAGCGACGAGGTCGCGAAGGCGAGCCTCGAGGGCACGTTGGCCTTGATCAGACCGGTGACGACGTCGACCGAGGGCCGCTGCGTGGCCAGCACCAGGTGGATGCCGGCGGCGCGGGCGAGCTGGGTGATGCGTACGACCGCGTCCTCGACATCGCGCGGGGCGACCATCATCAGGTCGGCGAGCTCGTCGACGATCACCAGCAGGTAGGGGTAGGGCGACAGGACCCGCTCGGAGTCGGGCGGGACCTGCACCTTCCCGGCGCGGACGGCCTTGTTGAAGTCGTCGACGTGACGGAAGCCGAAGTTGGCCAGGTCGTCGTAGCGCATGTCCATCTCGCGTACGACCCAGGCCAGCGCCTCGGCGGCCTTCTTCGGGTTGGTGATGATCGGCGTGATCAGGTGCGGCACGCCCTCGTAGGAGTTCAGCTCGACCCGCTTGGGGTCGACCATGATCATCCGGACCTCGTCGGGCGTCGCCCGCATCAGGACTGAGGTGATCATCGAGTTGATGAAGGACGACTTACCCGAGCCGGTCGCACCCGCGACCAGCAGGTGCGGCATCTTGGCGAGGTTGGCGACCACGAAGCCGCCCTCGACGTCCTTGCCGACACCGGTGATCATCGGGTGGTGGTCGCCGCGCGCCGCGTTGGAGCGGAGCACGTCGCCGAGGGTGACGATCTCCTTGTCGGAGTTCGGGATCTCGACGCCGACGGCGGACTTGCCGGGGATCGGCGAGAGGATGCGTACGTCGGCGGAGGCCACCGCGTAGGCGATGTTCTTCTGGATCCCGGTGATCTTCTCGACCTTCACCCCGGCGCCGAGCTCGACCACGTAGCGGGTGACCGTCGGGCCACGGGTGTAGCCGGTCACCGCGGCGTCGATGTTGAACTCCTCCAGCACCGCCTGGAGCCGGTTGACGATGTCGTCGGAGGCCTTCGAGCGGGCCTTGTGCGGCGAGCCGGGCTTGAGCAGGTCGCTGGCCGGGAGGGTGTAGGCGACGTCGCCGGCGAGCATCAGCTGCTCGACGCGCTGCGGCAGCTCCGCGTGCGGCGGCGGCTCGAGGTCGCGCTTGGCTCCCGGCTTCGGGCCGCTGTCCGAGACCGCGGGCATGAGGCCGGCCGCGTCGCTCGCCACGACCTCGTCGGGCTGGGTGTCGGCGTCCGAGTCGTCGTCGAGAGCGAGCGCGATGTCGAGCCCGTCCTTCTTGCGCTTCTTCTTCGGCTTCTCCTCCTCGAGGAGCGGCGTCTCGTAGGGCTCGAAGCCCTCCGGGTCGAAGGTGTCGTCGTCGGCGAAGAGCTTGCCGCTCCGGCGCACCCGCCGGATGTTGGTGCCGCTCTCGCTCAGCTCCTCGGGCGGGGTCAGGCCCAGGGCCCGGTCGCGCAGCTCCACCAGCCGGCCCGGCACCTGGTAGAGCGGGGTCCCGGTGATGACCAGGACACCGAAGACGACGAGAAGAGACAGGAGTACGACGACCACGGCCGTCGAGCGCAGGACGTCGAGCAGCAGGCTGGCCACGACGTAGCCGATGGCGCCACCCGCCCACTGCAGCTCGGTGCTGTCGCCCGAGGTGGGCTGCGGGTTGCCGTTGGCGATCTGGATGATGCCGAGCGTCGCCATCAGGAACGCGGCCCAGCCGATCGCGAGCCGCCCGACCGGGGCGGCGTCGACCGGGTCGCGCATCAGTCGCGCGCCGGCGACGACGAGGCCGACCGGCACCAGCCAGCCGACCTTGCCGACCACGCCGGCCACGGCGATGCGGACGACGTCGAAGAACTGTCCGCCGAGCTGGAACCAGACGCCGGCGGCGACGAGGACGGCGAGGCCGATCAGGAACAGGCCGGCGCCGTCGCGCCGGTGCTCCGGCTCGAGGTCGCTGGCAGCCTGGCCGCCGACGCGGAAGACGGCGGCCACTCCCCCGGCGATCGCCAGCCACAGGCTCGCGATGGTCGAGAAGATGGCGTCGAAGAGGACCGCGATCGGGCTGGGCCCGCTGCGTACGGCACGGGGTGGCGTACGGTTCGTCGTCTTCTTCTTGGCGGCTGGACGGCGTTTGGCCGGCGTCGCCTTGGAGCGGGCCCGGCTCGTGGCCGTTGCTCGCTTTGTCGTGGTCGTACTCCGGGGACGGGTGCTCTTGGTGGTGGTCGAGCTCCGCGAACCCGGCGGGGAAGACGTACGGGTCGCCATACAAGCAGGGTATTCGACCGGGCGCCCGGGCTCCGGGACCCCCATGGGGGTGTGTTGCAGCAGTGTAGTTTGCCGCCATGCAGAGCCTGACAGTCCTGGTCGCCCTCCTCACCGCCGTCGATGCCGTCACCGACTGGGCCTGCGTGTGGTTCGGCTGGCGACGGCTCCACTACGTCACCAAGCCGCTGGTGATGGTGGGGCTCATGGGGCTGACGGTGCTGATGGGGCTGGTCAGCGGCGGGGAGCCGGCCGCCTGGTGGCTGCTCGTCGCGCTCTTCTTCGGGATGCTCGGGGACATCTCGATGATCGGGTCCTCGACCCGCCGTTTCCTCGGCGGAGTGGGGCTGTTCTTCGTCGGCCACCTGGCGTACGCCGTGACCTTCCTCACCCTCGGCCTCGACGCCCCCGCGTGGTCCTGGGCCGGCTTCGCCGCGGCGATCGTGCTCGCGATCCCGATGGGGCGGGTGCTCCGGGGCGCCCGCCGGATGGGCGGTACGCCGGTGGCGGCGGCGCTGGCTGCGTACTCGCTCGTGATCGCCACCATGCTCGTGCTCGCCTGGCTGACCGGGAGCGTGTGGATCGCCGCGGGTGCGCTCGTCTTCGTCATCAGCGACACCCTGATCGGGCTCAACCTCGCCGAGCACGGCAACGAGCCGCCGCGCCTGACCGACGTGGCGATCATGACGACCTACCACGTCGGCCAGGCGCTGATCACGGCCGGAGTGCTGCTACAGCTCTCCTAGGCCTCGATCACGACCGGGATGATCATCGGACGCCGGCGGTGGGTGCTGGAGACCCAGCGCCCGAACGTACGCCGGATGGCCTGCTGCAGTTGGTAGGTGTCGGTCGCGCCCTCGGAGATGGCGCGGTTGACCGCCTTGACGATCGGCTGCTTGATCGGGTCGAAGGCGTTGTCGGGCCAGACGTGGCCGCGGGCGTGGATCTCGGGTCCGCTCGAGACCACCCCGTTGACGGAGTCGACCACGACGATGATCGAGACGAAGCCCTCCTCGGAGAGGATGCGGCGGTCCTTGAGCTCGGACTCGGTGACGTCGCCGACGGTGGTGCCGTCGACGAAGACGTAGCCGCACTCGACCTTGCCGGCTATCTCGGCCTTGCCGTCGATGAGGTCGACGACGACGCCGTCCTCGGCGTAGACGACGCTCTCCACGCCGGTCTGGCGGGCCAGGTCGCCGTTGGCGAGCAGGTGGCGCACCTCGCCGTGGACGGGCATCACGTTGCGCGGGCGGACGATGTTGTAGCAGTAGAGCAGCTCGCCGGCGCTGGCGTGGCCGGAGACGTGCACCAGCGCGTTGCCCTTGTGGACCACGTTGGCGCCGAGACGGGCGAGGCCGTTGATCACCCGGTAGACCGAGTTCTCGTTGCCCGGGATCAGCGAGGAGGCGAGCAGGACGGTGTCGCCCGGCTCGATGTGGACGAAGTTGTGGGTGCCGTTGGCGATCCGCGACAGCGCCGACATCGGCTCGCCCTGCGAGCCGGTCGAGACCATCACGACGCGCTCCGGCGGCAGCTCGGCGAGCTCCTTGGCGTCGACGATGACGTCCTCGGGCACGTGCAGGTAGCCCAGGTCGGCGGCGATCTGCATGTTGCGGACCATCGAGCGACCGACGTACGCCACCTTGCGCCCGTGCGCGACGGCGCTGTCCAGCACCTGCTGGACGCGGTGCACGTGGGAGGCGAAGCAGGCCACGATGATGCGCTGGTCGGACTCGCGGAAGACCTGCTCGATCGCGGGCGCGATCTTCTTCTCGGCGGTCGTGAAGCCGGGGACCTCGGCGTTGGTGGAGTCGGTGAGGAACAGGTCCACGCCCTCCTCGCCGAGCCGGGCGAAGGCGCGCAGGTCGGTGATCCGGCCGTCCAGCGGCAGCTGGTCCATCTTGAAGTCACCGGTGTGCAGCACCAGTCCGGCGCCGGTACGGATCGCGACCGCGAGCGCGTCCGGGATGGAGTGGTTGACGGCGACGAACTCGAGCTCGAACGGCCCGAAGCTGATCGTGTCGCCCTCGCGTACCTTGTGCTGGACGGTCTCGCGCAGGCGGTGCTCACGGAGCTTGGAGCCGAGCAGGGCCAGGGTCAGCTCGGAGCCGACCAGCGGGATGTCCTGGCGCTCGCGCAACAGGTAGGGCGTCGCGCCGATGTGGTCCTCGTGACCGTGGGTCAGGACCAGCGCCTCGACGTCGCCGAGCCGGTCACGGATCGGACCGAAGTCGGGCAGGATCAGGTCGACGCCGGGCTGCTGCTCCTCGGGGAAGAGCACGCCGCAGTCGACGATCAGCAGCCGGCCGTCGTACTCGAAGACGGTCATGTTGCGGCCGACCTCGCCGAGGCCGCCGAGAGGGGTGACCCGCAGGCCGCCCTTGGGGAGCTTGCCGGGTTCGGTCAGCTCCGGGTGTGGGTGAGACAAAGGCATTCCTTCTAGAGAAGGCCAGAGGCCTCCAGCCCGGCTCGCAGCGCCTCGACCTCGTCGTCGTCGAGCGCCACCAGGGGCCCTCGCACGTTGCGGTTGTCGATCACGCCGGTCAGCTCGAGAGCGGCCTTGGCAGTGGTGGCTCCGTAGTTCGGGACGCCCATGATGGCGTCGATCGCGGGGAGCATCCGCGCATAGGTCTTGCGGGCGGTCTCGATGTCGCTGGCCGCGAAGGCGTCGATCATCGTCCGCGTCTGGTCGCCGAGCACGTGGGCGGCGACGCTGATCACGCCGACGGCGCCGTGCGCCAGCCAGGCGAGGGTGAGCGCGTCGTCACCGGAGTAGATCGAGTAGCCCAGGTCGAGCAGGCGGGTGCCGCGCGGGAAGTCGCCGGCGGCCTCCTTGACCGCGACGACGGTGTCCCAGGTGATCGCCTCGCGATAGGTGTCGAGGGTGATCGGGGACCCGGTGCGGCCCGGGACGTCGTAGAGGATGACGGGGGTGTCGGTGGCGGAGGCGACGGTGCGGAAGTGCTCGCGGATGCCGCGCTCGCCCGGCTTGTTGTAGTAGGGCGTCACCAGCAGCAGGCCGTCGGCGCCGACCGAGGCCGCCTGCTTGGCGAGCTCGACGCTGGTGCGGGTGTCGTTGGTGCCGATGCCGGCCACGATCTTGGCGCGGTCGCCGACGGCGTCCTTGACGGCCGCCAGGATCTCGCCGTCCTCGGCCGGGGTGGTGGTCGGCGACTCACCGGTGGTGCCGGAGACGACGATGCCGTCGTGGCCGTGATCGACCAGGTGCTTGGCGACTTTCTGGGTCTGCTCCAGATCGACCGAGCCGTCGTCGTTGAAGATCGTGACGAGTGCTGAGAGCACGGTGCCGAAGGGAGCATCAGTCATGGCTACAGACTATCGTCAGACGCGCTGCATGACCTCGTCGGCTACGAGTGCGAGATGGTCGAGATCGCTCAGATCGAGCACCTGGAGGTAGATCCGGCTGGCACCGACGTCCTCGAACCGCTTGATCTTGGCGACCACCTCGTCCGGGGTCCCGGCCAGGCCGTTCTCACGCAGCTCGGCGGGCTCGCGGCCGATCGCCTGCGCGCGCCGGGCGAGCTCGTCCTCGTCGCGCCCGACGCAGAGCACCTGGGCGGCGGAGTAGATCATCGAGTCGTCACGACCGGCCGCCTCGACGAAGCGCCCGACGTTCTCGAAGAGCGCCTGCGACTCCTCCACGGAGACGAACGCGGCGTTGAACTCGTCGGCGAACGTCGCGGCCAGCGTCGGCGTACGCTTCTTGCCGCCGCCGCCCACGATCACCGGGATCGAGCCGGCGTGGCCACCGGTCTGGACCGGCTTCGGCAGACCCGGGCTGTCCGTGATCGTGTAGTGCTTCCCCTCGAAGCCGAAGGTCTCCCCCGGCTCGGTCGCCCACAGGCCGGTGATGATCTCGAGCTGCTCCTCGAGCCGGTCGAAGCGCTCCCCGAGCGCCGGGAACGGGATCCCGTACGCCGCGTGTTCTTCCTCGAACCAGCCCGCGCCCAGTCCGAGCTCGACCCGGCCCTCGGACATGTCGTCCACGTTGGCGGCCTGGATGGCCAGGACGCCCGGGAGGCGGAAGGTCGCCGAGGTGACCAGCGTGCCGAGCCGGATCGTGCTCGTGTCGCGGGCCAGGGCGGCGAGCGTCGTCCAGGCGTCGCTCGGTCCGGGCAGCCCGTCGACCGACCCCATCTTCAGGTAGTGGTCGGAGCGGAAGAACGCTCCGAACCCGAGCTCCTCGGCCTTCTGGGCGACGGCGAGGATGTCGGCGTAGGACGCCCCCTGCTGGGGCTCGGTGAAGATGCGCAGCTCCATGCCGTTTACCTTAGAGGGACGGCGAGGCTACTCGCGCGTCAGGGAGCACGGGTGAGGAACACCCGGTCGTACGCCTCGTGCGGCTCGCGCCTCGTCTCGACCCACTCGGTCTCGTCGAACGGCGGGTAGAGGACGTCGCCCTCCGGCCTCAGATGGACCCGGGTGATGACCTGCTCGGTGGCGTAAGGGAGAGCAGCGGCGTAGACCTGTGCTCCCCCCGCGATCACCGTGTCGCCCTGCTCGGCCGCGGCCAGGGTGAGGGCGGACTCGATGTCGTGGGCGACCAGGACACCGTCGTAGGCCCAGTCCTCGTCGGTGGTCAGGACGACCGTCGTGCGGCCCGGCAGGGGGCGGCCGATGGACTCGAAGGTGGTGCGGCCCATGACGAGCGTGTGACCCATCGTGATCGCCTTGAACTCGGCCTGCTCGCCGGGGATCTTCCAGGGGATGTCGGGGCCGTTGCCGATGACGCCGTTGTCGGCGACGGCCGCGACCATCACGACCCGCCCCGGTGCCGCCTCAGACGGCAACGGGGGCCTTGATGCCGGGAGCCGGGTCGTAGCCCTCGACGGTGATGTCGTCGAGGTCGAAGGCATCGATGTCCTTGACGTCCGGGTTGAGGTGCAGCGTCGGCAGCGGCCGCGGGGTGCGGGTGAGCTGGAGACGCGCCTGCTCGACGTGGTTGCTGTAGAGGTGGGCGTCGCCGAGCGTGTGCACGAACTCACCCGGCTGCAGGCCGGTCACGTGGGCGACCATGTGGGTGAGCAGGGCGTAGGAGGCGATGTTGAACGGCACCCCGAGGAACACGTCGGCGGAGCGCTGGTAGAGCTGCAGGCTCAGCTTGCCGTCGGCGACGTAGAACTGGCACAGCGTGTGGCACGGCGGCAGCGCCATGTCGTCGATGTCGGCCGGGTTCCAGGCGGTGACGATGTGGCGGCGGCTGTCCGGGTCCTGCTTGATCTGGTCGATGATCCGGGCGATCTGGTCGACGTGACGGCCGTCGGGCGTCGGCCAGGAGCGCCACTGGTAGCCGTAGACCGGGCCCAGATCGCCGTTCTCGTCGGCCCACTCGTCCCAGATCGTGATGCCGCGCTCCTGGAGCCAGCGCACGTTGGTGTCGCCGCGCAGGAACCACAGCAGCTCACCGAAGACGGACCTGGTGTGGATCTTCTTCGTGGTCAGCAGGGGGAAACCCTCGGCCAGGTCGTAGCGGGTCTGGTGACCGAAGACGCTGATCGTGCCCGTCCCGGTGCGGTCGGACTTCTCCACGCCCTCGTCGAGGATGCGGGTCAACAGATCAAGGTAGGACTGCACGGCCCCAGCCTAGGTCAGAGCTCGACGGTCCCGCGGATGGCGGTCAGTGTGTCTCCGCCCACCCACACCTGGTCCTGCGTCCGCTCGACGTACACCCGTCCTCTGCGCTTCATGACGGTCCCCTGGGACGAGACGTACGCATCGGGGAGCAGCGACCCCGCCAGCCACTGCCCGAGGGCGGCGTTGAGCGAGCCGGTGACCGGGTCCTCGAAGGCGACGCCGTCGGCCGGGTAGAACGCCCGGACCTCGACCGCGCACTCGCTGCCCTCGGGGTAGCGCCCGACCAGCCCGACCTTGTGGTCACCCAGGGCGGCGTGGTCGGGGGTGACGGCCAGGACCGCCTCCGCGTCGGCGAGCATCACGCCGACCCAGCCCGGCCCGTTGTCGCACCACCGCGCGTCGAGGATGTCGCCCCGGTCGATCTGCAGGCCCTTCGCGATGGCGCCGAGGGTCTCCTCGTCGACCTCGCCGCCGCGGAGCAGCTCGGGCGCGGCGAAGGCGATCCGCCCGTCGCGGCGGAGCTCGACCAGCCCGACGCCGCACTCCTGCACCAGGTCGGTGCCCTGGGGCTTGCCGCCCGCCTCCAGCCACGCGTGCGCCGAGCCGAGCGTCGGATGGCCCGCGAACGGCAGCTCACCACCGACCGTGAAGATCCGCAGCCGGTAGTCGGCGGCCGGGTCCGTGGGGCTCAGCAGGAACGTCGTCTCGGACAGGTTCGTCCACCGCGCGAAGGCGGCCATCTGCTCGTCGGTGAGGCCGTCAGCCCCGTGCACGACGGCTACCGGGTTGCCCAGCAGCGGCTCGTTGGTGAAGACGTCGACCTGGCGGAACTCAAAGGCACTCACGCGCCGACCCTATCCGTCGGGAGACGGGGTCAGGCGGTCAGCTTCATCGGGCCGTAGACCTGGCGGTCGTGCTCGAAGAGCACCACCGCGGCCACGCCCGCGTCCAGGAGGTCCTGCCAGACCTCGCCCACCCACGACTCGGCGTCGCTCTGGTTGGCGAAGCGCTGGCCGGCGAGCTCTCCGTCGACCGCCACCTCGGCACCCGAGGCGTCGACGAGCTGCCACCACCACGGCCGCTCGGCTGCCGTGGGCTGCTTGAACACCGAAGGTACGTCCGGGATGCTCATGCGGACTCAGCCCTCCCTCACGTGCGACGGGACGAAGGGCGGCTTGGTGAGCTGGAAGATCTCGCGGCGGCCGCGTACGTCGATGCCGATCTCGGCCTCGGGGTTGACGGTGGTCGAGACAAGCACCAGGCCGACGCCCTTCTTCAGCGTGGGCGAGAAGGTGCCGGAGGTGACCTCGCCGACCGGTACGTCGGCGGTCAGCGACGCCGTCATGTGCGGCCGTGGGATGCCGCGGCCGACGGCGACGATGCCGCGCAGCGCGCGCTTCGGGCCGGCCTCCTTCTCCGCGACGAGCTTGTCGCGGCCCCAGAAGGCCTCCTTCTTCCAGCCGACGGCCCAGCCGAGCCCGGCCTCGTTGGGGGTGACGTCGAGGGTGATGTCCTGGCCGTGGAGCGGGTAGCCCATCTCGGTGCGCAGGGTGTCGCGGGCGCCGAGGCCGCACGGCAGCGCGCCCAGCGCCTCACCGCGGGACAGCAGCGCGTCCCAGAGCGCCTCGGCGGCCTCGTTGGCGACGATCAGCTCGTAGCCGCGCTCACCGGAGTAGCCCGAGCGGCACACGACCACGCCGATCTCGTCGCCGAGCACGTCGCGGGCGGCGGCCTCCACGAAGGACATGTACTCGTGGCCGGCCGGGAGCCCGACAGCCTCGAGCAGCTCGTCGGACTTCGGCCCCTGGACGGCGAGCACCGCGTAGTCGCGGTGGTGGTCGGTGAGGGTGATGCCCGCGGGCGCGGCAGCCTGGAGCCGGCGTACGACCTCGGGGGTGTTGGCGGCGTTGGGGACGATCAGGACGTGCTCGTCGTCGCGGTAGTAGGCGATGAGGTCGTCGACGATGCCGCCGGTCTCCTCGTCGCAGCACAGCGTGTACTGCGCCTTGCCGGGCTTGATCCGGCCGAGGTCGTTGGTGAACGAGGCGTTGACGAACTCGGCGGCACCCTGACCGCTGATCATGACCTTGCCGAGATGGCTGACGTCGAAGACACCGACGGCCTCGCGTACGGCGGTGTGCTCCTTGACGACCCCGGAGTACTCCAGCGGCATCGACCAGCCGCCGAACTCACCGAACTTCGCACCGAGTTCCTGGTGCTTTGTGTGCAGAGGGGACTGGAGCAGCTCCGACCCGCCCCCCATGGAGGTCTCATCAGCCATGCTGCGAACCTATCGCACCTGGTCGACACAGCCCGGTCCGTGGCCCCTCCTCCGGCGTGCCACACCTAGACTGCACGGCGTGACCCTGCCTGACATCACCTACACGCTGCGTACCGCCTCTCCCGCCAAGACCCGTGCCGAGGCCATCGTCGTCGGCGTCGGCCAGGGCGGGAAGGACGTCGAGGTCACGACGGGCGCGGAGGACGTCAAGGCCGCCTACGGGCGCAGGTGGCGCGGGATGCTGGCCACCCTGGGCGTCAGCGGCAAGGCCGGCGAGGTCACCCGGCTGCCCGCGGGCGAGGAGATCGGCGCCCAGCTCCTGGTGATGGTCGGTCTCGGCAAGGCCGATGCCGACGGGACCTACTCGGCCGATGCCGTACGCCGCGCCGCCGGTGCCGCCGCCCGCTCGGTGCCCAACGCCACCTCCGTCGCCGTGGCCCTGCCCGCCGACACCCCCGAGCTGGTCCGTGCGGTCACTGAGGGCTACCTCCTCGGCGGCTACACCTACACCGCCTACAAGTCGGGCTCGGGCAAGTCCGGCGGGGAGAGCAAGGGCCCGAGCGACGTCGCGGTCCTAAGCCCGATCGCGCGGCGTACGGACGCGGTCACCGCCTTCGAGCAGGCGCAGATCCTCGCCCAGGCGATCGCCGGCACCCGCGAGTGGGTCAACGTCCCGCCCGCCGACCTGACTCCACCGGCGTTCGCCGAGGCCATCGAGCACGTGGCCGGCCTGGTCGACGGTGTCGAGACGACCGTCTACGACGAGGAGCAGCTCGCCGAGCTCGGCTGCGGCGGCATCCTCGCCGTGGGCATGGGCTCGGCGGCTCCGCCGCGCCTGGTCGAGCTGACCTACTCCCCCGACGACGCCCGCGGCCACATCGCGCTGGTCGGCAAGGGCATCACCTTCGACTCCGGCGGCCTCACCATCAAGCCGGGCAGCTCGATGTCCACGATGAAGTCGGACATGGCCGGGGCCGCCGCGGTGGCCCAGGCGACCTTCGCGATCGCCCGTCTCGGGCTTCCGGTGAAGGTCTCCGCGTTCGTGCCGATGGCGGAGAACATGGTCTCCGGCTCCTCCTACCGGCCCGGCGACGTCGTCACCCACTACGGCGGCACGACCGTCGAGGTCTCCAACATGGACGCCGAGGGGCGGATGATCCTCGCCGACGCGCTGGTGCGGGCCACCGAGGTCTCCCCCGACGTGATCATCGACGTGGCTACGCTCACCGGCCACATGGTGATGGCGCTGGGCGACAAGGTGAGCGGCGTGCTCGGCTCCGAGGAGGTCGTCGAGCGCATCCTCGCCGCCGCCGAGGTCGCCGGGGAGCAGATGTGGCCGATGCCGATCCCGGAATGGATGGACGAGCGGATCCGTTCCTCCAAGGTGGCCGACCTCAACCAGCACGACTGGATCCGCTGGGGTGGTGGCCTCTACGCAGCAGCGTTCCTGCGCGAGTTCACCGGCGGCCTTCCCTGGGCCCATCTCGACATCGCCGGACCCTCCTTCAACAGCGGGGGCGCCTCGGGCCATCAGACTCCCGGAGGCACGGGTGTGGCGGTGGCAACACTGGTGGACTACGTACGCGAGATGGCTACCGATCAGTAGTGGTCCGGTTGACACAGCGCTGCGGGGGTAGTGACAAGATGGGCCCGTGATCGACGCCCTTGGCCGCCCGTCCGGCGGCACCATGCGTGCGTCGGGCAGGTGTCGGCCCAGACCGATGCGCCTCTCTTCTCACAGAGTCTCCTCACCGAGCCTGCGGCCCGGTGGTGACGGCGCGCGTTTCCGGACATACAAGTAGAGCAACGAACAGACGTAGAACGAAGGAACCCATGGCCACCGAAGTAACTCTCCCGGCACTCGGCGAGTCCGTCACCGAGGGCACCGTCACCCGCTGGCTCAAGCAGGTCGGCGACACCGTTGCGGTCGACGAGGCCCTGCTGGAGGTCTCCACCGACAAGGTCGACACCGAGATCCCCTCCCCGGTCGCGGGCACCGTGCTCGAGATCAAGGCCGCCGAGGACGACACCGTCGAGGTCGGTGGCCTGCTCGCCGTCATCGGTGCCGCCGACGAGGCCGGCTCCGCCCCGGCCGAGCCCGCCGCGCCCGCGGCCGAGCCCGCCGAGGCCGCCGCTCCCGCTCCTGCCGCCGAGCCCGAGGCCCCCGCCGCCCCGGCCGCTCCGGCCGAGCCCGAGGCGCCTGCCGAGCCCGCCGCTCCGGCCGCGCCTGCCGCTCCGGCGCCCGCCGCCGGTGGCAACGCCACCGAGGTCGCTCTCCCCGCGCTGGGCGAGTCGGTCACCGAGGGCACCGTCACCCGCTGGCTCAAGCAGGTCGGCGACACGGTGGCCGTGGACGACGCGCTGCTCGAGGTCTCCACCGACAAGGTCGACACCGAGATTCCCTCGCCCGTGGCCGGCACCCTGCTCGAGATCAAGGTCGCCGAGGACGAGACCGTCGAGGTCGGCGCCGTGCTCGCGCTCGTCGGTGACGCCGGCGCCGCCCCGGCCGCCGCGCCTGCGCCGGCCGCCCCGGCTCCCGAGCCCACTCCCGAGCCGGCCCCCGAGCCGACTCCTGCTCCGGCCCCCGAGCCCGCTCCGGCCGCCGCCGCGCCCGCGCCTGCTGCGCCCGCCCCGGCTCCGGCAGCGCCCGCCCCGGCAGCCCCGGCTCCGGCAGCCCCGGCTCCGGCTCCCGCAGCCCCGGCCCACGCCGCCCCGGCCACCGACAGCTCCCCGGCGATCCAGCCCGGTGGCTACGTCACCCCGCTGGTGCGCAAGCTCGCCGCTCAGCACAACGTCGACCTCAACACCGTCCAGGGTTCCGGTGTCGGTGGCCGCATCCGCAAGGAGGACATCCTCCAGGCGGCCGCCGCCAAGTCGGCTCCGGCCGCGGCTCCGGCAGCAGCCGCGGCTCCGGCGGCCCCCGCCGCTCCCGCCGCCGCTCCGGCGGCCCCGTCGCCGCTGCGTGGCACCACCGAGAAGATCTCGCGCCTGCGCAAGGTGATCGCCGAGCGGATGACCGAGTCGCTGCACACCGCGGCCCAGCTGACCCAGGTCATGGAGGTCGATGTCACCAACATCGCCCGCCTCCGTGACGCCAACAAGGCCGGCTTCCTGCAGCGCGAGGGCGTCAAGCTGACCTACCTGCCGTTCTTCGCCAAGGCCGCGATCGACGCGCTCAAGGTGCACCCGAAGCTCAACGCCGGGATCGACGTCGAGGCCGGCACGGTCACCTACTACGACCGCGAGAACATCGCCTTCGCCGTCGACACCGAGCGCGGTCTGCTGACCCCGGTCGTCAAGGACGCCGGTGACCTGTCGATCGCGGGCATCGCGAAGAAGATCGCCGATGTCGCCGACCGCACGCGCAACAACAAGATCACGCCGGACGAGCTCTCCGGTGGCACCTTCACGATCACCAACCTGGGCTCGTTCGGTGCGCTCTTCGACACCCCGATCATCAACCAGCCGCAGGTCGCCATCCTCGGCCCGGGTGCTGTGGTGAAGCGTCCGGTCGTCATCGACGACCCGGACCTGGGCGAGACCATCGCGGTGCGCTACATGGTCAACGTCGCGCTGACCTACGACCACCGCCTGGTCGACGGCGCCGACGCCGGCCGCTTCCTCCAGGACGTGAAGAAGCGTCTCGAGGCCGCTCAGTTCGAGATCTGAGCTGGCTGGACCAACGATCAGTACGTCGCGGCGCGGTCCGATCCGGACCGCGCCGCGAC
The DNA here is from genome assembly GCF_015752315.1 of Nocardioides luteus. Classification (NCBI taxonomy): domain Bacteria; kingdom Bacillati; phylum Actinomycetota; class Actinomycetes; order Propionibacteriales; family Nocardioidaceae; genus Nocardioides; species Nocardioides luteus. Next base: position 1,926,422 of record NZ_JADOVJ010000001.1, on the reverse strand, counting down.
GCATCTGCGACGCCGGTGCCCACCCGGCTGTGACAGGGGTCGGATCAGCCGAGATTCATGTCGGTCATGTCCGTGATCTCGCCGTCGGGCTTCTCGATCGTCACCTTCTCGCCGTGGTGGGACAGGTCGTACGTGATGGTCGCGATGTCCTCGAGTTTCATGAACACGCGCATGAGCCGGTCACCCGAGCCGACGTAGAGATCGACCGGCTCCTCGGTGCCGGCCTCGGACTCTTCACCGGAGGTGAAGGTGTAGTGGGCCGCGTCGACGCCGTCGATCGACTCCTGACCGACATAGACCGTGCTGCTCGGCTCGATCGCTGCGCGCGTCGCTTCGATGACCGTGCTCGCCGGCGGAAGCGCAAGGACGGTCAATGCCGCGAGTCCGTTCTTGGCCCACTCGCCCTCGATCTTGGAGTAGATCTCGTCCTCGCCGAGAACGACGTAGTCGAGATCCATCGTCTCCCCGTCCTGAGTCACCGTCCCGGTGGCCCGGACCGAGAGCGGATCCATCTGGATCTCTCCGCTCCCGCTCCCCTCGATCGCCTCGCTGCCGCCGGCTGGTTCGATGGAGACGGCGTAACGCGCCGTGCTCGTGCCCTTCATGACGTCATCGAGCACCTTGTGGGCTTCGTCAGCCGTCAGCTTGGCACCCTTCTCGAAGTCCGGCGTCGCCTCGGACGCCGAAGCCTTGGTGTTCTTGTCTCCCTCGTCGCCGGCTCCGCACGCCGCGAGAGCGCCGGTCGTGGCCAGGACGAGGACGGCGGCCGCGAGGCGGCGCCGGTTCTGGGTGGTACGCACGTCTGGTGTGCCTTTCAAGACTGATCCGATGACCGATCGCTCCCGAGCGCGGCCAGCCGAAACAGACGCATTCTGTGCACAATCTCTTTACCCCCGCGGGGTTATCGCCAAACCGTTATCCGGCCCGGCGTACGATCTCGGGTGTGACAGAGCTGCGCTTCGTTGAGGTCGGGACGATCGACTACCTGGACGCCTGGGAGCTGCAGAAGCAGATCCACCAGCGCGTCGTGGACCGCGAAGAGCCCGACACCGTGCTGCTGCTCGAGCACCCGCCGACCTACACCGCCGGGAAGCGTACGAAGCCGGAGGACCGCCCCGCGGATCCCGGCGGTGCGCCGGTGATCGACGTCGACCGCGGCGGCGAGGTCACCTTCCACGGCCCCGGCCAGATCGTCGCCTATCCGATCGTGCGACTGCCCGAGAAGGTCAAGGTCGTCGACTTCGTACGCCGCCTGGAGCAGGCGATGATCCGCACCTGTGCCGAGTTCGGCGTCACCGCCTACCGGGTCCCGGGCCGTAGCGGCGTGTGGCTGCCCGCGGGCGAGACCCCGGACGGCGTTCGCCGCCTGGAGCGGAAGGTCGGGGCGATCGGGCTGCGGGTCAGCCAGCACGTGACGATGCACGGCATCGCGCTCAACTGCGACGTCGACCTGGGGTGGTACGAGCGGTTCGTGCCGTGCGGGATCTCCGACGCCGGCGTGACCACCCTCTCGATCGAGGCGGGCCGGCAGATCGGCAACGCCGAGGCGATGCCGGTGCTCCACGCGCAGATCGCCGAGATGCTCTCCTGGCGCGACTACGAGCAGGGCCCGAGCCTGGAGCCCAAGCCCGACCCGGCCAAGACTCCACGAGTTCCGCTGCTCTCCCCCAGCCTGACCTGACCCCAGGCACCGAAGCGGAGTGACCGTCCAGTAACCGCCTGGCTTCGGGGTTCCACCCTCCCCCGGCGTAGGCTGGTGGGGTGACTCAAGCTCCTGCCCCAGAAGGTCGCAAGCTCCTCCGTCTCGAGGTCCGCAACGCGCAGACTCCGATCGAACGCAAACCGGAGTGGATCAAGACCAAAGCGAAGATGGGGCCGGAATACAAGGAGCTCACCGCGCTGGTGAAGTCCGAGGGCCTGCACACGGTGTGCCAGGAGGCCGGCTGCCCCAACATCTTCGAGTGCTGGGAGGACCGCGAGGCCACCTTCCTCATCGGTGGCGACCAGTGCACCCGCCGCTGCGACTTCTGCCAGATCGACACCGGCAAGCCGACCGACCTCGACCGCGACGAGCCGCGCCGCGTGGCCGAGTCCGTGCAGACCATGGGCCTGAAGTACGCCACGATCACCGGCGTCGCCCGCGACGACCTCGCCGACGGCGGTGCCTGGCTCTACGCCGAGACGGTCAAGCAGATCCACGAGCTCAACCCCGAGACCGGCGTCGAGAACCTCATCCCCGACTTCAACGGCATCCCCGAGCTGCTCGAGGAGGTCTTCGAGTCCCGTCCCGAGGTCCTCGCCCACAACGTCGAGACCGTGCCGCGGATCTTCAAGCGGATCCGCCCGGCCTTCCGCTACGAGCGCAGCCTCGACGTGATCACCCAGGCCCGCGACTTCGGTCTGGTCACCAAGTCCAACCTGATCCTCGGCATGGGCGAGACCCGCGAGGAGGTCTCCGAGGCGCTGCGCGACCTGCACGCCGCCGGCTGCGAGCTGATCACGATCACGCAGTACCTGCGCCCGAGCGTGCGTCACCACCCCGTCGAGCGCTGGGTCAAGCCCGAGGAGTTCGTCGAGCTCCAGGCCGAGGCCGAGGAGATCGGCTTCTCCGGCGTCATGTCCGGACCGCTCGTTCGTTCGTCCTACCGCGCCGGTCGGCTGTACCGTCAGGCAATCGAGGCACGCACCGCCTCGGTGGTCGAGCCTGTCGAGACCACAGCCTGAGGCAGCGTACGAATTTCTGAAGACTGAAAGAGGAAGATGTCCCAGACCGACCCGAGCAGCATGAGTCGCCGCCAGCAGATGGTGGAGACCTACAAGCTCACCAAGCAGTCAGACCCCAAGATCGGCCTGATCCTGGTCTCGATCTTCGTGGTCGTCGCCGCGGTGGCCGGCGTGATCTTCTGGCTCCTGCCCGGCGAGGGCATCTTCTCCTGGATCTTCACGATCGTCGGCGCCCTCCTGGCCGGCCTCCTGGCCGCGATGGTGGTCTTCTCGCGGCGTGCGCAGAAGGTGATGTACTCCCGCCTCGAGGGTCAGGTCGGCGGCGGGTACGCAGCCCTGACCATGCTCCGCCGCGGCTGGACCGTCACCCAGGCCGTCGGTGTCGAGCCGCGCAGCCAGACGCTGGTGCACCGCGTGGTCGGTCCTCCGGGAGTCGTCCTCGTCGGCGAGGGCAACAGCCCGAGCAAGGTCCGCTCGCTGCTCGCCAGCACCAAGCGCAACCACGCCCGGGTCCTCGGTGAGGTGCCGATCACGACCGTCGTCGCCGGCAACGGCGAGGACGAGGTGCCGCTGCCGCAGCTGACCAGGCACGTCACCAAGCTCGGCCGCAAGGTCGCCGGCCCGGAGATCACCGACATCATCAACCGGCTCAAGGCCGTCGACGCCACCCGTGGCACCATGCCGATCCCGAAGGGCCCCGTCCCGACCTCGATGAAGGGCATGCGCGGCAACCTCCGCGGCCGTTAATCAGCGCGGCGTGCCCGGATCGCGTAGAGCAACGGGATCCGGGGCGCCTGCTCGGGCAGCCTGAACCAGCCGTCCTCGCCCGCCACCATCGACGGGAAGCGGGGCCACGGCAGCCGCTCGTCCTCGCGGACGACCTCGATCCGCAGCCCCGCCCCCGCGAGGGCGGTGACGACCTCGCCGACCCCGTGGCGCCATTCGTACGCCGTCGTGGCGGTGCCCAGCGCCGGGCCGTCGGTGTAGGTGTGGGTCGACTCCTTGGCGATCGCGCCTCGCCCTGAGAGATAGTCGTGGCGCAGTTCGAGGGAGTCCTCGTGACCCGGCTCCGGCACCTCGCCGAGGGCGTCGAGGAGCGGGTGGAACTCGGCGAGGTAGACGAACCCGCCGGGCTTGAGCAGGTCGTGCACCACCCGCGCCCACAGGTCGATGTCGGGCAGGTAGCAGACCGCGCCCTTGCCGGTGTAGACGACGTCGAACCGGCCCGCACCCAGCACCTCGACGGCGTCGTGGACGTCGGCCCGGTGGTAGTCGACGGCCAGACCCCGCTGCTCCGCGATCCGGCGAGCGGCGGCCACCGCCTCGGCCGAGATGTCCAGCCCGTACGCCACCGCACCACGCTGCGCGAAGGCGACCGTCTCGGTGCCGAGATGACACTGCAGGTGCACGACCTCGCGGCCGGCGAGGTCACCGAGGTCGGTCCACTCGTAGTCGGCGAACCAGGACTCGGCGGGCCGGGACCCGTCGATGCCGTAGAAGTCGCTGGCGACGTGGATCGGCGTCCGGGCGTCCCAGTTGGCTCGGTTGGCCTCGATCTGGCGCGTGATTTCGGGGTCGAGAGTCATGCGACCACGGTCCCACGAGACGACACAGGGCCGGACCCGTTCGGGTCCGGCCCTGCTGCGTACGAGATCGGGCTGTCAGCCAGCCATGCTCGGCATGTCGGTGACCTGGTCGGCGGGCGGCGCCTCGATGGTCACGTCCTCACCGTGCTTGGTGAGCACCATCTCGACGGTGCCCATGTCCCCCATGCCGACCTCGGCCTTGCGGAGCAGGCCGTCGCCGTCGACCCAGATGTCCTGCTCGATCGTCTCGGGCATGCCGCTGGCGCTGTCCGAACCCATGTTCTTGGCCAGGCTCGCGGAGTCGACGGTGAAGCTGTAGTGCTTGGTGTCGGTGCCGTCGAGCTTCTCCTCGCCCTCGAACTTGGAGGACTTGATCGACTTCTCCATGCCGTCGAAGAAGGCGAGCGGGTTGCTCATCGACTCCAGGCTGGTGCCACCCATCTTGGCGAGGTCGTCGGCGCTCGCGGTCATCCACGAGTCGCCCATCATGCCCTTGATGTAGATCTTCTCGTCGACCAGGATCGTCTCGAGGTCCATGTCCATCGAGCCACCGCTCATCTTCATGGTGGAGTGCTGGGCCGGCGGCTCCTTGCGGATGTCGCCCTCGCCGGTCATCGAGACCGCCTGGCCGGAGACCTTCGCGTCCATCTTCGTGGTGAAGTGGGCGGTGTCGATGTCGGTGGCCTTCTTCATGACCTCGGTCATGTCCTCGGCCGAGACCTTGTCACCCTCGCTGGCGCCGCCGGCCCCACCACCGCCACAGGCCACCAGGCCCGAGAGCGATACGGCCAGCACGCCCGCCACTGCGGCGCGGCGCCAGAGGCCACGTGGCCCGAGAGTACGGTTGTGCGTCATTGAGCTTCCCTTCGTGTTTCCGCTCCTACGGCGGACCGCTCCAACCTACCCTCGGAAACGCCTCAACTCACCCGGCGAAACACGTGTCGATAGGTCTGAAGCGTGACGGTCGCGGTGCCCGCCGCCAGATCGTGCAGACCACGCCGGTCGGGACGGAAGACCAGCGGAGGCACGACGAGCACGACCAGGATCTGACGGGCGATGCTCCGCAGCGGGTCGGGCGGACGTACGTCCGGCTCCCCCGGGGACACCCGCACCGTGCGCAGCCGGGTGACGAGCTTGCCGAACGAGCCGCCACCGAGCGTGGTGAAGACCGCCGTCTGCACGACGAAGACGACCAGGATCCACAGGTTGTCGCTCGGCCGCGGGTCGACACCGGCGAGCAGCGACCCGAACGGCAGCGCGCGTACGCCGAGGAAGACCGACGCCACCAGCGACGACGCGAGCCAGTCGATGAACAGCGCGAGGACGCGCCTGCCCCAGCTCGCGGTCGGATAAGGCAGAGTAGGCGTCACAGGGGTGGCGGAACTGGTCACACCGGCAAGCGTAGGCGGCAACGTCTTGAGGGATGAGATCGGGATGGTTGCCGATCAAATCACACAACCTGTTACATGCCTGAAACATTTGCGACACTCCTGTGCAACCGTCCCTTCGTAGTTTGCGTGGCACGGTCAGGTCCATGAGGACCTGGCCTCGATCGCGAGAGACCTATCTGGCTCTTCCCGCCCGGGTGAGCCAAGGAGGATTGATGTTCAGCACTGACGACGAGCTCTTGAAGTTCATCTCTGACGAGGGGGTCGAGTTCGTCGACATCCGTTTCGTCGACCTTCCCGGCGTTCAGCAGCACTTCACGGTGCCGGTGTCGTCGTTCAACCTGGAGCCGATGGCCTTCGACGGTTCGTCGATCCGCGGCTTCCAGGCGATCAACGAGTCCGACATGGCGCTGTACCCGGACGTCACGACTGCCTACATCGACCCGTTCCGCACCGCGAAGACCCTCGCGCTGATGTACTTCGTGCACGACCCGATCACCGGCGAGGCCTACTCGCGCGACCCGCGCAACATCGCGCGCAAGGCGCTGGCGTACCTCGCCTCGACCGGCATCGGTGACACCGCCTTCTTCGCCCCCGAGGCGGAGTTCTTCATCTTCGACAAGGTCGCCTACAACACCTCCGAGGGCGAGTCGTTCTACAAGATCGACTCGGTCGAGGCCTGGTGGAACTCGGGCGCCGACAAGAACCCCGACGGCTCGGACAACCTGGGCTACAAGACCCGTTACAAGGGCGGCTACTTCCCGGTCTCCCCCACCGACCACTTCGCCGACCTGCGCGACGTCATGGTCAAGAACCTCGAGGCCTCCGGCCTGCTCGTCGAGCGCGCCCACCACGAGGTCGGCACCGCCGGCCAGGCCGAGATCAACTACAAGTTCGACACCCTGCTCAAGGCTGCCGACGATGTCATGAAGTTCAAGTACATCGTCAAGAACACCGCCTGGCAGGCCGGCAAGACCGTCACCTTCATGCCGAAGCCCGTCTTCGGCGACAACGGCTCGGGCATGCACGTCCACCAGTCGATCTGGAACGCGGGCGAGCCGCTGTTCTACGACGAGACCGGCTACGGCGGCCTCTCCGACATGGCCCGCTGGTACATCGGCGGCATCCTGAAGCACGCCCCGTCGGTCCTGGCGTTCACCAACCCGACCGTGAACTCCTACCACCGCCTGGTGCCGGGCTTCGAGGCTCCGATCTCGCTGGTCTACTCCTCGCGCAACCGCTCCGCCGCGGTCCGCATCCCGATCACCGGCACCAACCCGAAGGCCAAGCGCGTCGAGACCCGGTTCCCGGACCCGTCCTCGAACCCGTACCTCGCCTTCTCGGCCCTGCTCCTCGCCGGCATCGACGGTATCCAGAACAAGATCGAGCCGCCCGCGCCGATCGACAAGGACATCTACGAGCTTCCGCCGGACGAGATGGCCGAGATCAACCAGGTGCCGACCTCCCTCGGTGCCGTCCTGTCGGCGCTGGAGACCGACCACGACTTCCTCACCGTGGGCGACGTCTTCACCCCCGACCTGATCGAGACCTGGATCGACTACAAGACCAACGACGAGATCCTCCCGATCCAGCTCCGCCCGCACCCGCACGAGTTCGAGCTCTACTACGACATCTAGAATTCGTTCTAGGTTGCAAGTGGTCCCTGACCTGCAGGTTTGCAGGTTCAGGGGCCACTTTCGTTTGGTTGTTAGGGCCGAGATTCCGCAGGGATTCCGCAGGAGAACCGTCAGAGCTCAGATCGACCTCCCCGGCGGATCCTGCGAATGCGGCGAGGGTCGGTCAATATGAGTCGCGGGACGCAGGGCGTAAACCTTCGCCACCGCAGCCCGGGAGGTGTCGTCGCGGTCGGGCCAGAGGTGACCGTACGTGTCGAGGGTCGTCTTGGCCGACGCGTGCCGGAGCCGTGCCTGCACGATCTTGACGTCGACCCCGGAAGCGATGAGCAGCGAAGCGAAGTAGTGGCGCAGGTCGTGGAAGCGGAAGTCCTCCGGCAAGCCACGGACCTGCCTGCGCGCGGCGCGCATCGCCCGCTCGATGGTCCACGGGCTCGCCGGGTTTCCCCACTCGTCGGTCAGGATGCTGCGCCCACGAGCGCTCTTCACCGCGGTCGCCAGCTCCCGCACCATCTGGGTCGGGATCGGGATGGCGGTCTGGCTCGTCTCCGACTTGAGCGGCTCGTCAGGCCACTGGATTGCCGGGTTGATCACCGCGGTCTTGAAGTCCACGTCACCCGGCCGAAGCGCGGCGGCTTCAGCCAGCCGCAAACCGGCATGAGCACCGAGCAGGATGGCGGGCCGAACGCCGATCGGCACCAGCTCGTACAGACGCCAGATCTGCTGGGTGGTGGCGACGTACGGCCGCTGTCGGCCCATGCCCGGCGACGTACGCCGCGAGCACGGGGTCCGGACCACGAGTCCGTCGTGGACGGCGTCAGTGAACAGCTGTGAGAGCCGGGAGTGGAGCGCGTAGACGTAAGACGTGGAGTATCCCTCGGCCTTGAGGACAGCCGTCCAGGCACGTACATCGGAGGGGCGAACCGCGCTGAGCGGGACCGCGGCGAAGGTCTCCTTGATCAGATTGAGGTGCGTCTTGGCCTGGGTCACGGTGGACTTGCGTCTGGTGCCATAGCCCTGGAGCCACTTGTCGGCCCACTCACCGACGGTGAGCTTGGCGTCCTTGGGCGCGACGTGGTCGCCACGGATGACCGAGGCCATCTGCTGGTCGAGCCATGTCTGGGCGTCGACCTTGCGTGCGAAGTGACGGGTGCGTTCCTCACCGGCGGGGTCGACGTAACGGGCACGCCAGCGGGTGACCGTGCCGGCAATCGCGGACGGGACCTCGATCGTGTTGCCCTGCTCGTCCTTGACACGCTTGCGCCAGCGGTCCTCGACGCCGCCCCGCTGGGAACGATAGTTCGAGCCGTTCATGCCGCACCCGGCCCGTCGTGTCGGCTGCCCGGCCAGCCATTTCGGCGCTGCTGGCGGATGTAGGCGCGGACGTCGCCGACGGTGGTAACCAGACGGCGTCCGATCTTGAAGAAGCGCGGGCCGGAACCGAGCTGGCGCCACCAGCGCAGCGTGTTGACCGGAACCCTGAGGATCTCGGCGGTCTCGATCAGGGTAAGAAGCTCCTCGGAGTCGCGCTCCGGGAACGGAATGTGAGTCGTAGTCACGATGTCTCCTACCTGTAGTTGGATGCGGATCGCCCTGACCGGCATCAGCCGTCAGCGGCGAGCCATGTGCAGGAGGTAGGTGTGCAGGGGTCCCCAGCGGACCCCAGTTTTAGATCCGATCGAAGGTGCAGGTCCGATCGGATATCCTGATGCGATCGAGGGAACCAGACTTCTTCAGGCGGCCCGACGAGTCGCTGGCCTCACCCAGACCGAGCTCGCCGAGCGGGCAGGCACGTCCCAGGCCACGCTGTCGGCGTACGAACGAGGGGCGAAGTCTCCGGCTCTCAAGGTCGCCGAGCGGATCCTTCACGCCACCGGCCTCGAGCTCTCACTCCGCGCGCATGTCGACTTCACCCAATGCGCGATGCCCGGTGTCGAAGCGTTCTGGGTCCCGAACATGCTGTGGAACGTGGGACCGCCCACCTGTTTCGTGATCCTGCACGTGCCCGACATGGTCAACCACACCAGCCAGACCGACTGGGACCTGAGCGACCGCACCGACCGCGCCCGGGCGTACGAGATCCTGATCCGCTGGGGACTCCCGCATTCGATGCTCCGATGGCTCGACGGCGCTCTGCTCGTCGACCTCTGGGACGAGCTCGACCTGCCTGACGAGATCCGGGTGAGCTGGACGCCGGCGATCGTCCGCGCCACTCCCACCAAGACCGTCGATATCTTCGACCTCGGCTTCACTCGCGGTCTCGGTCCCGACGGCACCGAGACCGCTCAGATCCGTGGATACGAGCCGCTGCCTCCAACGGCCTCGCCGACCGAGTCCCCGACAGAGCCACCATCACACGTCAAACGCCGGGTCGATCCCGTCAATGGCCACCCCTGGGGCTGACACGCAGACCTCGATGATGTAGCGACATACGCCGGCGCCGCCCGGACCCACATCTCATGCAACAGGAGCACACTATTCTTGGAAAGTATCACTCAGGAAGATACAATCCAAGCATGAAGGGTTCCGAGGCTGGAGTGGAGCTTGTTGAGGGGACCGCCTCCCAGTGGGGCATGGTCACCTCTGGGCAAGCCCGGGCGCTTGGAGTCACGCGGCTCGAGATGTCTCGCCTCGCAGCCGCCGGTCACCTCGTACGGCTGGCCCATGGTGTCTACCGGAATGCTGGCGCGCCGAGCGACGAGTTCGAGGACCTGCGCGCCGCGTGGCTGAGCACCGAGCCTGCGCGATTCGCAAGCGATCGCCTCAGGGACGGTGCCGCCGGAGTGACCGTCTCCGGCGCCTCGGCTGCTCGCCTCCACGGGCTGGGTGACATCCCTGCTGACCGGCACGAGTTCACCACCAGACAGCGCCGACAGACCCAACGGGCCGAGATCCACTACCGCCAACGATCCCTGACGGAAAATGAGGTCGCCATCGCCCAAGGACTGCCGGTGACCACAGTCGAGCGGACGGTCGCGGACCTCGTCGAGGCGCGGACCGATCTCAGCCTGGTCGCCGATGTCCTTCGGGACGCCGTCAACAAGGCGGCGCTCGACACCACGGTGCTAGCCGACATGCTCGCGCCGCTGGCAGCCCGCAACGGCATCCGCAGCGGTGACGGCAACGGCCTCGTCGAACGCCTTCTGACGAGCGCCGGACTGGATCCCGACTCACTCGCTCGCCGGCTCGCAAAGTCCCCGACGTACGCGACCCTGGCAGAGGTCGCGAGGAAGGTCGAGAACGTTGGCTGACCCCAAGCCGTACGCCGCATCCGCCGGCGTCGAAGCAGCAATCAAGGACGCTGCGCGTGCAGCCTCGGCTGCCGATCCTTCGTTGACCATCAACGAGCGGATTCGGATCGAACACTTCCGTCGCTTCCTCAGCCGGGTCTTCTCCGAAGGAGAGGAGTCCGAATGGATCCTCAAGGGTGGAACCGGGATGCTCGCTCGCGTGCCGTCCACCCGCTCGACGCTGGACATCGATCTCTACCGTGAGGGCTTCACCCTCGACCAGGCTCTCGACGACCTTCGCCGACTCGCCAGCGTCGACCTGGGTGACCACTTCCGCTTCGTCTACACCGGCCATCAGGCCTCGATCGGCGGCGAGGAGCAGCCCTACACCGATGGCTACCGCGTCTCCTTCGACGTCTACATCGGAGCTCAGAAGAAGACGCAGGTCAACATCGACCTCGCTGTCGGGGTGGGTGTCACTGCACCCGTCACCTCCGCGACCCCCGCCAGCGGGCTCGCGCTGCCGCGGCTGACCAGCCATCCCTATCGGCTCTATCCGGTCGTCGACCAGATCGCCGACAAGGTCTGCGCCACGATGGCCGACTACCACGGCCGACCGTCCAGTCGGGAGAAGGACCTCGTCGATCTCGTCGTCCTCGCGACCACCCAAGACGTCTCCGGCAGCGCCTTGCAGACCGCCATCGCCCACGAGACACGACTGCGCCAGATGGAACCGATCAACAGGTTCGTCGTCCCGAGCAGCTGGGGACCTGCCTATGCCAAGATGGCCAAGAACGTGCCCTACTGCGCCGACTACCGGACCGTTGACCACGCGATCGGACTGGTCGGGGCGTTCGTCGATCCAGCGTTGACCGGCTCGGTGTCGGAGTCCACGTGGCACGCAGGCACCCGCGCTTGGACTCACGCCGACTGAGCCTCACGTGCGGCACTGCAGCTGCTCAGAAGCCGATGCTCGGCCCAGGTGACGGCGTTGACGACGTAGGCCTGTCGAGCCCTAGCACGTCTGCAGCTCGTCGGCCGCGGTCCTGCCGAACGATATGGCGCCCGGCCCTTCGCCTCGGACCAACGGATCCGTAGCGCTCGATGTCCTCAGCGGCACGCTGAGCAGCGTGCGCAGGTCCGAGGTCGGCGCGGTCACGGTCGAAGACCTCGACCCATTGACGCCGGGCGTCCTCGATAGAGTCGGCGACGAGGTGGGCGACGTTGCGATCGCGGCCGCGGGTCATCCCGACGTATGCCGAGGAAGCGGTGGTGTGGGTGCCGACCGCGACGTGGGCGACCGAGACGGTCTCGCCCTGGACGCCATAGGCCGTGGTCGCGTACGCGAGGTCGAGATGCTCTCGGGCGTAGTCCCACGACACCCGGCGACGCCCGGCCCCACCATGGAGGACGACGCCGTCGCGGTCAGCTTGGCGTACGGTCCAGGTCTCTCGATTGGCAACATCGGCATCGGGATCGTTGCGGCGGGTCGCGACCCGGTCACCGACCTCGATCCGCTCCCCCGACCTGGTCATGAACCGGCCACTCGGGTCAAGCACAGCGATACGTTCTCGGTGGGCCAGGCCATTGATCCTGGCGACCTGGTCGCGGGTGTCAGCCACGACCGCGACCTCTTCGTCCCCTGCGGTGGCTGCGATGTCAGCGAGCGCGGCGATCTGTTCGACCTCGGAGGCGTGCACGACGATCTCACCGCGGGCCATCAACCGGTCGAAGACCGCTTCAGACCGCTTCCCTGCCCGCATAGCCAGGCTGATCCTGGCGTACTCGGGGTCGGCGAAACGCCGCACCCCATCCAAGTCGACATGACCACCGGCGTAGCGGCAGGCAAGATCGAGTACGCCACCCCGACCCACCGCAGGCAACTGATGCCGGTCCCCGACCAACGCCAGACGAGCCCCGGTGAGGTCGGCGATCTTGACCAGTGCGACCGCACTGTCCTGGTCGAGCATCCCAGCCTCATCGACCACCAGCAGGTCCCCACGCTGCAACCGGGCAGCCCGGTGCGGGGAGGACTCGACCCGCTCCCAGTGCCCATGGTCGTCCCACCGGAACCCATACTGCCGCAGCAGCCAGGCCACCGAATACGCCGAGGTGCCGACCTGACCGGCAGCGACCTTGGCGCCCTTCAGGGTCGGTGAGACCACCACCATCTCCCGCCCCTGCAACCGCTGGATCCTCCGGGCGGCCGCAAGCGCGGCCGTCTTCCCTGCCCCAGCAGCACCCTCGATCACCACCAACTGCTCACTACCCGCCAGGTGCTCAACCGCGGCGATCTGATCCCGGCCAAGTCCGGCGATCGCGCGCCGAGCCTGTCGAAGATCCACACGCCGTCCAGGCTCATCGGCTCTACCGGCGAAGCGCCGCACCAGGTGCCGCTCGACCGCGACCACCCGAGGCGACGTCAAGGAACGTACGTCGACCGGGACGTCCTCACGTCCGACCAACGGCACCGAGCCGGCAACGATCCGAGCAGTCAGATCCTCGGCCAACTCGGCGCGGACACTGGCGTCGACGACGAGCCCGCTCTCCACGATCAGCTGCTCGGCCTCACCACGAGCATCGGCCCGACTCCACGCCGACCGACGAGCACCCAACCGGCACAGCCCCTCCGCCGCCAGCGCGTCACGGTCGAGCATCCCCGGCCACGGCCTCAACAGTTCGACCCGGTGACGCGGCGGCCGGAAACCGAGCTCCGCCAGCTCGTTGCACCAGTGCTCCTCCAACGCTGCCCCCGAGGTAGGGACCACTTTGTCCGGCCGCTCATCGGCCCACGCCCGACGATCCCAGACCTGCCGCAGCCGCGGACCCGGCTCTTCCCCTGGATGCTCACCCCGCCACTGGGTCTCGTACCGATCCATGTTGTGCCCGATCTGCTTCGACCGCGCCGAGAACGCCTCCCCGTACGCCTCCAGCTCGACGATCTCCCCAGAGACCGGATCCACGTGATAGCCGTGCGCGACCAGTGCAGACCGGAACCCCGGGTCGGTCATCACCGCCGCATGCCCGATCCCATTGATCGCCGCGATGCTCTCCCGAAACCCGACCGTATGCAGACCCCGCCATCTGCCCTGCGCCCACACCCGAGCGTTGACCTGGAGATGCAGATGCCAGTGCGGATCACCAGCCCGCGACGTACGATGCGCCACCACCGCAGCCTCCAGCTCCTCCACCGGCACCTGCACCTGCCGCCCCAAGGGTCCCACCCGTGTCGTCGCATTCTCACCGACCCAAGACAGGATCTGCTCCGCCGCCCGACGCTGAGCCACGTCGTAGGCCACCGACACATCCGGGTGCGCTGCCGCAGCCAGCGACCACGACTTCGGCCCGTTCACCGCGACCTCGACGAACTTCACCCCCTCCTTGCGCAGCCGCCCCTTCGCCTCCCCCGTCGTGACGTCGAAGCCGCCAACCCAGCGCTCATACATCTCCGCATCCATCGCCGACGCCTTCGCGACCCTGCGACCGGAGACCACGTAGCGATCGGCCACTCCGGAGCCCTCCCCCAGGTAGTAGTCATCAGCACCGAAGCTGTCCGCCTCGACATACCGGCGCGCGTCCACCGCACGCCCGGTGTAGAACTTCACCCCGCCATGCACACCTTCTCAGCCCTCCGTCAACAACCATCGATGACCACATACCAGCAGGTCAAACCTGGGTTTTCCACTGACCTTCATAGCATGCGTGCCGACCGGTTTGGAGGGGTTTCCTTCTTCTCCGCGGGACGAGTTCAGAGTCCGTCACGGCCCGTCGAGAACCGTGGAACTCGAGCGCATCACAGGTCCAACGCTGGGTATCGCGAGCAAGCAAGTCGTAGTGCGGCCATCGGACTACGAGGAACCAGCCGCCGGTCGGCGAGCGGCCCGTGTCAGCCAGCGATGGAAAGTGGCTACCGATGCACTTGGGAGCGGGCACCGTGGGCGAAGCCGACCGCAACCGCATGCCGAGGGAGCCTGGCGTACTGCTGGTCGCGGGTGACCGGATCAGCGGCAAGCGCGTCGCGGCCGAGCGCTAGTCCGTTGCGGTGGAAGACCGCGTCGCCGACGAGCAGCACGTTGCTGCGCTCATGGTGCAGGACGACGTGTGCTGGGCTGTGCCCAGGCGTGTGGATGACTCGTAAGCTGCCGACCAGGTCTCCGTCGGCCACGGTCCGCGTGGCCGGGACGGGCTGCCAGTGCAGCAGCGGCACGGAGTCGATCGCTCGCCCGAGAACGCTTGAGCGGCCAGAGCGCGGGACCCTTCCGGACGTGAGCCACGAAGCGTCCAGCCGATGGATGAGAACCTCAGCGCCGGACCGCGTCGTGGCCTCGGCAAGTCCGCGGACATGGTCGGGATGGGCGTGAGTGACCACGATGCGCCGGACGTCGGTCCACGATCTGCGGTTCTCCGCGAGGGCCGCTCCGATGACAGCAGGCGCGCTCTTCCAGCCGACGTCCACCAGCGTGTAGCCGTCCTCCTCCTCGACGAGGAAGCAGTTGTCGCCATCGCCGCGGGTGGGGTCCGGAGGATGCCGGGCGCCAGCGCCCTCACGCGCCGCTGCCTTGGCCGGCCGCTGCCACGGATGGCGAGCGCAGGAGCTCGGCGAGCCCGGGATCGACGTAGCCCTGTTCCGCGAGGCGTGGCAGGATGCCGCCGCTGGCCACGATCTCGAGGACGAGGTCGGGAAGCACCGGCACCGTGCCGGCCCGGCCCGTCGTGTCGTTGCGCCACTCCCCCGTACGCAGGTCCAGGGTGGCCTGGTCACCGTCGGTGAAGCTGCTGGTCGCGCCGGGGACGGTCATCGCGGGCAGTCCGGCGTTGACCGCGTTGCGGAAGAACAGTGAGTTGAACTCCTCTGCGATGAGGGCGGACACGCCGAGCTGGTTGAACAGCGCGGCCACCGGTCGTGAGGATCCGAGGCCGAAGTTCCTCCCGGCGACCACGATGTCTCCCGCCTCCACCTGGGCGGTCCAGTCGGGACGTACGTTGTAGAACACCATCTTTGCGGCCTCGGGCAGGTCCAGCTTCATGGCATCGGGCGGATACATGTCGTCGGTGGTGAGGCCGTCGCCGAAGACCCAGACTCGTCCATTGACGGACAGTGATGCCATCAGACGATCTCCTCGCGTGCGTCGATGATGTGGCCGGCGACCGCCGATGCGGCGACGGTCGCTGGGGACGCCATGTAGATCTCCGCCTCGGGGGATCCCATGCGCCCGGTGAAGTTGCGCGTGGAGGAGGTCACGCAGACCTCGCCCGGACCGAGCACACCCATGTGGTAGCCGAAGCATGCGCCGCAGGTGGCGTTGGTGACGACGCCGCCCGCCTCCGCGATGACCTCGAGGAAACCCAGGCGCATCGCGTCGCGGTAGACCTGCTGGCTCGCAGGCGTGACGATGAGCCGTACGCCCGGGGCGACCTGCTTGCCGCGCAGCACCTCGGCCGCGATGCGCAGGTCGTCCAACTGGCCGTTGGCGCACGAGCCGATGAAGGCTTGGTCGATCTTGCGTGGCTCGAGGTCGGTGACGGGGATCCCGTTGCGGGACACTGTGCCGGGGCGGGCGACATAAGGCACGAGCGCGGACAGGTCGATCGGTCGCGTCTCGATGTAGGCGGCGTCCAGGTCGGCATAGGTGGGCTCGAAGTCGTCGACACCGAGCACTCCGAAGTGCGCCTCGAGCACGTCGTCGTACTCGAACGTGGAGAAGTCGGCGGAGATCTCCGCTCCCTGGGTGGCGATGGTGCGGCGGTCGTGCAGCGGGATCGAGGCCAGTCCCGGGCCGCCGTACTCGAGGTTCCTGTTCGTCGCATCGCCGTACTCGTTGGCGATGTGGAGGAAGACGTCTTTGCCACTCACTCCGGCCGGCAGCGAACCGGTGAACTCGTAGCGGATCGTAGGCGAGGCCTGGAACCAGGTGCGGCCCGTGCACAGGATGGAGTACACCTCGGCCGGCCCCAGCCCGCGGGCGGCCGTGTTGTAGGCCCCGCCCGCGCAGGTGTGGCTGTCGGTGCAGGCCAGGATCTCGCCCGGGCGGGCGAGCCCGTTCTCGGCGATGACCTGATGACAGATCCCGTGGCGGCCGACGTCGTAGAAGTGCCTGATACCGAAGTCGGCAGCGAACCTGCGGGCGTGCGGACCTCCCGACGCGTCCTTGATCGTAGGTGCGGGGACGGCGTGGTCCATCACGATCGCCACCTTGTCGGGGTCGGCGATCTTCAGCGGTTGCAGCCACATGGTGGCGAACTGCAGGTCGATGAGGACCGTCATGTCGACGTCCACGGTGACGGTGTCGCCGGCCGACACCTGCGGCACGCCGGCCTTGCGGGCCAGGATCCGCTCGATCATCGTCATCCCCATCTCAAGCCCTCGCCTCGGTCGTGGCCGCGGGGCGGTACTTCTCGCCTATCGCGAACCACTCCTGCATGCCGACCAGGTTGAAGAAGTCCTCGGGCTTGGTGAGCAGGAACTCGTCGACCGGCGTCCCGCGCAGCTGACACAGCGCGGACAGGGCACCGAGGGCCGAGTGCGCGAGGACCGCGGAGGGGTGGATCGCGACCGCGAAGCCCAGCTTCTGAAGGCGCTCGGCGGACTGCTCGGGGGTGAGCCCTCCGATGACGAGGTTGAGCAGCAACGGTGCCTTCACCTCGGCTGCGATCTGCTCGATCTCCTCCGCGCTCTGCGGGGCCTCGACGAAGAGCAGATCAGCGCCGTCGGCGGCGTAGGCGTTGGCACGGGCGATCGCTTCGTCGAGGCCGAGCGGGCCGCGGGCATCGGTACGGGCGATGAGCAGCATGTCGTCGTCGGCCCGCGCCTCCAGGGCCGCGCCGAGCGTACGGCGGAAGTCGTCGGTCGAGACGAGCTCCTTGTCCGGAAGATGACCGCACCTCTTCGGGAAGGCCTGGTCCTCGAGCTGGATCGCGGCGACGCCGGCGTCCTCGTACTCCCGGACGGTGCGTACGACGTTGATCGGGGCGCCGTAGCCGGTGTCCGCGTCGGCGAGTAGCGGTACGTCGCCGAGTGCGCGCACCGCCACCCGAATCCGCTCGACCATCTCGGTCTGGGTGACCAGACCGATGTCAGGTAGGCCGAGGCCGGCGACCGCGACGCCGGCCCCGGTCAGGTAGGCGGCGGCATGGCCGGTGCGCTTCACCAGGTGGGCGCTGATGCCGTCGTAGACACCGGGAGCGACGATCAGCTCGCCACTGTCGAGGAGGTCGCGCAGCCGTGCGCGGGCAGGGGTGGTGGTCATCGTGGTGAGACTCCTTCGGGCGATGGGTGCTCTGGTTGCGAGGCTGTTCGGTGACTCAGTCGAGCGCTCGGCCGACGGGCTGAGCGAGAAGCTCGACCAGCGTCGTGATGTCCTCGGCATCGGCGAGACCGAGAACTGCCTCCTCGATGGCTCGGGCGCGTTCGGACGGAATGACACGGTCGACCAGGGCGTGGAACTTGGCGACGATCTCGGCATTGGTGACGGGGTCACTCGGGTTGCCGTGCGGTGCCATCACCGACTCGGTCTCGGTGCTGCCGTCGGTCAGGGTGACGGTGAGGTGGGTCTGGAAGCGCTCGATGCCCGGCAGCTCGTCGATGCCGGGGTCGTGGTCGACGCTCGTTCGGTCGAGCAGGGCCCAGACGTCGTCGGCGTCGAGGCGTTCTGCGGTGAACTGCTCAGGCAGCGCGGTGCCGTCGAGCAGGGTGACCGCGGTGGCGTAGCCGACGTTCATCTGGGCGCCGATGGCGGTCAGCGGCCGCTCCGGCTTCCACCAGCCGTGGTGGTAGACGACGTCGCCGACGCGGATCTCGATCCGCTCGACGTCGCGTCCCGCCAGTCGCGGACGAAGCGCTTGGGCCGCCTGGACGGAGCCGTGCAGTCCGCCCATCACCGCCCACGACTTCACCATGATCACGGTGGTCTCCCACTGTTCGCCGAGGCCGTCGACGACGGCGTCAGGTGCGGTCGTGTGGCCCTCCCCGAAGACGGCCAGGTAGCCGCCGTAGTCGCGTTCGAGGACCTGGTCGATCCCGGTGTAGCCGGCAGCCGCGAGGCCAGCGGCGTAGAAGCCGTTCCTGGCGGCGAACCCGTGCTGCATCCGCTTCCCCATGGCCTCGTACTGGGCCGACATCAGCCCTGAGGCCTGGGTCGCCGCGAAGCCGACCGCGTCCTCGAGCCGAGCGGCGTCGAGCCGGCGGAGCCGCCCGGCCGCCATCGCGGCCGCGATGCCGCCGAAGACGGCCCCCGAGTGCCAGCCTCGGGAGAGCATCTCGGTGCCACCCAGCCCGAGGCCCACCCTGGGACCGACCTCGAAGCCAGCCACCGCCGCGGTGAGCAGGTCGCGCCCGCTCGCTCCGCCGGTCTGGGCGGCCGTGGACAGCAGGGCCGGCAGGAGCAACGAGACGCTGTGCAACGGGGCGAGGGGGTGGAAGTCGTCGAGCTCGAAGCCCTGGATGAAGCTGCTGTTGAGGAGCACAGCCCCCACAGCAGTGGTGCGTTGCCCCGTGCCGATCACCGGGACCTCGCCGGCGCCCTCGAGCCCGAGGACGGCCTCCGTGCCGACCCGCGACCACGGCAACTGCGCGCCCACCAGTGCGCACGCGACGCCGTCGAGCAGAAGATGAGTGGCTCGGGTGCGTACGGTCTCCGGGATGGCGTCCCAGGTCAGACTCTCCACCCAGGAGACCAGACGGCCCGTGATGCCGTCGGGATTGCTGGCTCTCGTCATGCGCCCATTGAGCCGTTCGGCGGTTCGGCAGCGCCAGGTTACTTTCACTATCCGCAAGTAGCAGGGTCACATTATGCTTCCGCGCGTGAGCACCATGACGCGCGGACTCCAGGTCTTGGAGATACTCGCCGGGATGCGGCAGCCCGCGACGCTCGGCGCGATCGCAGCGCGGGCAGGCCTCTCGGAGTCCCAGACCTTTCGTGTCCTGAGAGCGCTCGAGAGCGACGGCTACGTCGATCATTTCGGCCGCTCCGGCTATCGCATCGGGAGCCGATCCCTGGCCCTGGCGACACTGGTCGGCCCCCGACCACAGCTCCTTCGGGCCGTCTACCCGGTGATCACTCGGCTGGCGACCGTCAGCAGACAGGCAGCGGTGCTTCACCTGCGCTCGGGCGCCCACCGCGTACTCGTTCTCGGCGTGCCCTCGCAGAGCGGACCGTTGCGGGAGCCACACGGCATTCTCGGCGAGAGGTCGCCCCTCGCCGTCGGCGCCAGCGGCCGGGCCATCTTGGCTCACCTGCCGGCCGACGAGGTCCGAGGCCTCGCCCCGGATGCGGCCACGCTGGAGAGGCTGGAGACCATCCGCGACCGCGGATATGAGACCTCCTACGAGGAGAACCATCCCGGCATCAACGGCATCTCGGCCCCGTTGCTGGCACAGGACAGCAGCGACCAGGTCGTCCTCGGCGCGATCTCGCTGGCCGGCGACGCTGCAGATCTGCCCAGGGAACGGTTGGAGGGGATGTCACGGATCCTGCTCGCCGCGTGCCAGGAACTGGCACCACGGCTGAGCAGGATCCTCGGCCCGCAAGCGAGCGCTACCGTCGATGCGCTCGACCTATGACTCCATCCCGCGAACCGCTGGGTGCCGCTCCAAGCGGAGGTACACCAGCAGGACCAGGCAGGCAAGCAGGGCTGCCCCTGGCATCATCAGACGCCACGAGGTGAGGTCGACGACCAGGCCAAGCACCGCCGGGCCTGATGCCGCGCCGACCGTGTAGGCCACTGCGTACAGACCCGTATAGACACCGGTCAGCCCCGGTTCGGGAGCCAGTTCCCACAGGGCGATCACGGCGTTGATGGCGAAGCAGGCGAACCCAACGGCCGCGATCGAGAACCCGAGCACCGCGACCGGCAGCGAGGTCGAGATGCCCCCGACGATCATCCCGACGATGAAGGTCATCAGCCCGCGCCGGATCATCCCGATGCACCCGTAACGACGGCTCAGGCGAGAGATCGGCACGGCTGCGAGGATGAATGCGGCCGCGCCGATCAGGGCAATCCCCCCGGCCTGCCCCCGCGTGACGTCGAGGACCTCGACTCCGTAGATCGTGAAGAGCGCACGCAGTGCCTGCCACACGCCGTTGAAGCCGATGATGCCGACCACCAGCAGCAGCCAGGGCCGGCCAGCGCGGGTGAGCAGGTCGGCGTAGAGCGCCCGGATCGAGGGCGATCGCGTGGATTCGACTTCCGTGCCTCGACCCTGGTCGACCTGGTCCCACCGCTGCTGCGACCGCAGACCTGCAGCCGCCGCCCACAGCACCAGGACCATGAGCACCGGCGGCACCACGAACGCCAGGTCAGGATGGTCGTCGACGAGGACAATGCTGATCACCGCCGAGGTCGCGACGGTCAACGCGGTCCCGAGCTTGACGAACCCATTCGCACGGGCCCGGAGACCCGGAGTGACGTAGTCGGCGAGAAGGGACTCGTTAACCGGCTTGTAGGCGTTCGCGATGCCGGCGAACAACACGATGCACACCACCAAGGCGATGAGATTAGGCGCGTGAGGCATCAGCGCAAACGGGATGGCGGCGAGCGGCGCTCCCACGACGACGTAGACGAGTCGGCCGCCGCGCCGCCGGACCCGGCGGTCGGAGACCAACCCCATCCACGGCTGGATGACGACTCCGAGCACGTTGTCCAGGCCCATCACCAAGCCGATCACCGCAGCACTACCAATATATCGGCGTAGCTCGACAGGCACCTGGGCGTCGTAGAAGTTCCACACCACCTCCTGGCCATAGATCGCCAACGCGATCAGGAAGACGACCCGAGCCGGGAGCCGCTCAGCGGATCGGGTAGTCGCAGCGAGAGAAGAACCAGTGGACATTCGGTGGCCTCACAGTCGGTAGATGGGACTGCGGAATCGTGACGCACGTCACCTTTGCGGCGCCTGCCCACTTGCGCCAGGAGAAAGTAAGCCAGCCTATGGCCTACGAGCGCTGTTCACGCACGACTGGCGCCTCCCCTGCGGGCGGAGGCCCAGGGAACCATTCGTCGGGTTCGGGCCACACGAACCCCTCCGGGATCGTGTAGGTCTCGAACGTCGTGGTCGTCGCACCTTCGGTGTCGAAGAACGCGAAGGCGTTGCTGTCCATGAACCTGCCTGCCTGCGAGCACCGGAATCCACGTCGGGCAAACTCCTCAGCCCGACTGTCCCATGCAGCCTCGCCACAGTCGAAGGCGAGATGGTGGACGCCTTCACCGTGGCTGTCCAGGAACTCGCGGATGATCGACGGCCCGTACAGCGGCTGCATGATCTCGAACGCGATGTCCCCGACATCGGCGAAGGCGACCTTGAGCGCCCAGTCGGCGGGCTCACCACCGTACTCACGGTCGGCCACACTGGACCCGTCGAAGGTGTAGACGCGCCACGGACCGATCCCGAGGCGGACCATTCCCTGCATGGTCCGCGAGCAGTCTTCCGTGGCGAAGCAGACCTCGATCAGGTCGCCGAGGAAGGTGTTGCTCATCGTGGAGGCACTCAACACCGTGGGCAAGGGGTCTGACGTGAACATGTGATCCTCTCGTACGTTCGTAGACCGGCCGACAGCCGGCACATTGCTTGATCTGTGGAGCCCATCGAAACCTGAGCTTCGGCGCCCGTGCCGCTACGTCGCCGTCTCGGCCATGCCGAGCGGCTCGGCCACCGCGGCACGACGTGCCAAGGCCAGGTAGAGGACACCAGCGACAAGCCCTCCCGACAGCCACGACAGGTCGGTGTTGTTCATCAGCCGGGCAAGCGGCCCCTGCATGACCGGCACCATGCCGTACTGCCATGCCCAGCCGGCGAGGATGCCGAACGCGAGGCTGACCATGCCGGCCTTGTTGATCGAACCGTAGGGCGAGTCCGCATCGTCGCGGTAGAGGTCGGCGACCTGGAGCCGCCCCCGGTGGATCACGAAGAAGTCCACGAGCACGATGGCGGCCCACGGGCTGATCCAGACCAGGATCGACACCATCCAGTGGTCAAAGGCATGGGCAAAGCTGTGAGCGCTGACGAAGACGACGAGCACGGCGGATGCGACGGCGCCGGCTACGAGCGTGACCTTCCAGCGCGTGGCGCGAACGCCGACCGAGAGCGCCGCGAGCGAGCAGGAGTAGAGGTTGAGGATGTTCGTGGCGACTGGCCCGTGCATGATCAGCAAGAGGACCGGGATGGCCAGCACACCGAAGGTCGCGATCACAAGCTCGGCGGGGTCACCTCCGTTGCCGGCGCTCGCAAGGCAGGCGCCGAGCACGGCGAGCCAGACGGTCGGGACGTACATTCCTGCGGCCGCGGCCCAGAAGACCGACTTGTCGGTCGCGTCCTTGCGTACGAAGCGGCTGTAGTCCGCCGAGTAGGGAATCCACGAGATGCCCCAGCCGACGCCGATCGCGGTGACGAGCTGCGTGATCGCGGTGACCTTGTCGGCGGTCGTGGTCGCCTGGCCGGTGGTCCAGTCGATGCTCACCTGCGACAGCGCCACGATGGTCATGATGACCATCACGACCGCGGTGGCGGGCACCGTGTACTTCTCGAAGGTACGGATGGCGTAGAAGCCATACAGGGCGAGGCCGAGCTGGGTCAGCATGATCACAGCCGCGACGACGTACTTGAGGACGACGCCGCCCTCGACGCCGAGCTCCGCGAGAACCCCGAGCGCAAGGTCGAGGACGACCCAGGTGTTGACGCCCACCCAGCCCATGGTGAGCAGCCCCTGGATCAGGCCAGGGACGACACTGCCGCGCCGCCCGAACGCCGCACGCCCCAGCACCATCTGGTTCACCGCAGTGCGGTGACCGATGACGTTGAACAGGCCGAAGAGCGCACAGCCGACGACGTTGCCGATCGCCACGACGAGGATGGTCTCGAGCAGGCTGAGACCCAGCACGATGCCGAGGGCGCCCAAGACCCAGTTGATCGGCGCCAGGTTCGCGCCGAACCAGATCCAGAACTGCTCTGTCGGCGTCGAGTCGCGGGACTCGGCGGGAATGGGGCCGATACCGTGGGCATCGAACGGCACTGCTTCGGTGTCGCCGGACGAGGCCGATGGCGGATTGGTCATGATGATCCTCCTGATGTGATGACCGCCACTGAATCACTGGCCCCGCATGGCCGTCAGTGGACATTCACACAGCATCTAGGCGTTCTCGCTGTACATTCTCATCGGCCGCGGGTCCGTGCGCGAGCACAGCAGAAAGGCGCCCGGCGGGAAGCCCGCCAGGCGCCATGGATGGCCTGCTTGGTGCAGTTGGACCGTCAGTCCGGATAGGTGTTCGGGTCGATCTCGGTGTGGGCCGGATAGACCTCACGTACGCCGCCGACCTCCGCCACACGAGCCGCGACGTCACGACACCTCTCGAAAGAGATGTCACCGCGATCGCGCGCCCACTCGACCAGACGTCGCACGACGGCCAACCGGCCCGGCCGCGCGGTGAGGAACGGATGCAGGCACAGGTTGAACAGGCAGCCGTACTCGCTCATCCCCTGGAGCTCGTCGCGCCACATGTCGAAGACCTTCGACGGCGCCTCGATGATGCCGCCGACGACAGGCTCGGGCAGGAAGGCGTACTGCTCCCAGTCGTCGAGCGACCAGTGGACCGGCAGCTCCACGACATCGGTGTCACCGAGCTTGAGCAGGTAGGGACGATCGTCCGCCATCATCGACGAGTCGTAGGACATGCCGTGCTCGGCCAACAGCTCCATCGTGGTGGAGGTCGTCTGCCACATGGCAGCGCGATATCCGGTCACCTCGATGCCCTGGCGCTCGAACACCGCAAGCGCTCGTTCGAAGTCGTCGCGCTGGGCCTGCTCCGACATCTCCGTCGCGGTCCGGTGGCTGTAGGAGTGATGTGCCACCTCATGCCCTCGCTCGATGATGCTCGCTGCCAGCCGAGGTCGCTTCTCAGCGACCCAGCCGGGGACGAAGAAGGTGGCCGGGACCTCGAGGTCGTCGAGCAGATCGAGGATCCGCGGCACTCCCACATCGGGCCCGTAAGCCTGGTGCGACATCGTGGTCAGGTGTCGGGAGTAGCGACCGCCCGCGGCGAGGACGGGAGTCTCGGCATCGACGTCGAACGTCAGGGTCGCCACCGCGGCGACCGTCCCGCGCCACGCCTCGCTGTTCATGCTCGACCTGCCTGTCGCCACCGGATGCTGGACTCGATTGTGACACTCGGCCTCAGCATCGCCGGGTCGAACTCGGACAGCTCCTCGCCGCTGGCCAGCCGACGCGGGAGGTCCGGGTTCGCGAGCGCCGCGTGGCCGATGGCCAGGAAGTCGGCGTGTCCCTCGGTCAGCACGCGTGCCGCCTGGTCCTGCTTGTGCATGCCACCGTTGGCGATGACCGGGAGCGCCGAGATCTCGCTTATCAGCCCGGTGACGGTCGAGCCGTCGTCGAGCTGAGCGGTTTCGAACCAGGACCGTCCTTCGCTCGCGACATGGATGTAGTGGGCGCCCGCCTTCGCGAGAGCCTCGGCGATGACGACGACGTCCTCGGCACCGCCCGACCAGCGATAGACCACGTCGTTGACCTTGGTCTGCGATACCCGGACGCCGACGGTGAAGCCCTCGGGCGCCTCCGCGGCGATCCTCTCGACGACCTCCGCGGTCAGTCGGATGCGGTTGGCTGTCGAGGCTCCGTAGTCGTCGGTCCGCCGGTTGGTGTACTCGGTGACGAACTGGTCGAGCAGATACCCGTTGGCGGCGTGCACCTCGATGCCGTCGAAGCCCGCCTCGGCGGCGTTGCGGGCAGCAGCGGCGAAACCCTCGACCACCTCGGCGATGTCGTCGCCGGTGGCCTCGCGCGGCAGCGGCCATGGACCACTGCCGCCGTACGCCGGCATCATGGTGCCGCGTGGCTGGACCGCCGACGGCGCCAACGTCTCCTCGCGGTGGGGGTTGCCCTGAGAGAGCGCACCGGCGTGCATGAGCTGGGCGACGATGCGGGCTCCCTGGGCATGCACCCGGTCGGTGACGGCTCGCCACCCGGCGACATGCTCCTGGGTGACCAGACCCGGCTGGTTCAGGTACCCCTGGCTGTACGCCGCATCGGGATAGATGCCCTCGGTGATGACGAGACCGAACCCACCTGCAGCGAACTCGGCGTAGTACTCGGCCATCAGCCCTGTGGGCACGCCCTCGGGCGTCGCTGAGATGCGTGTCATCGGCGCGACGACGAGCCGGTTGGCGAGATCCATCGAGCCCAGCGAGCGGGCCTGGAGAGCTGGGTGTCGGTCGGGGGTGTCGGTCATCGGACAGTTCCTATCTGTTCTCTTGGGGACGTTTGCTTGGGCATGTCGTCGAGCAGCCGGGCTGCCCGGATGACGTCGTGGTCGTGGCCAGCAGGCGCAGACACAAGGAAGCCGAGGCCCCGCCTGCGGCCGCTGCCTCGGGGCACGCTCACACCAGGCATGCCGAGATAGCTGAGGAGCATGGTCGTACGCAGGATCCGAGCGTTCCAGCGATCGAACGCGTCCGCCGAGGCGGTGACCACCGAGACCGCCGGCGGAGCATCACGGACCGTGGGGCACAGCAGCAGGGCGCCGTCGAGCTCGACCGCCACCCGCTGCCGCAGCTCGATCATCCGCGCACCCACCGGGCCGATGGTGGAAACAACGCCTGCCGCGACACGAAGCCGGCGAGCAACGGCGGGATCGAGCAACCCCTCCGTCGACGCGTGGAGAAGTCGGCCGTACTCGGTGAAGGCCTCGGCCGCGACCAGGGTCCCGTGACGGTCCATCAGTTCTTGGGCCTCGGCGAGCACGGGCAGACGACGCCGCTCGACTCGAACACCCTCGAGCCCGGCGACCTCCTCCACTGCCTCGCAGAACCAGGCAGCCACCTCGGGAGCCACGTCTGCGACCACCTCGTCGTCCGGCACCACCAACCGTGCTTGCCTGGGCGCCGCCTGAAGACCTGCAGATCCGGTACGCGGATCGAGAGCGGCGACAACGTAGGCAAGGTCTGCCGCGGTCGGAGTGAGGAAGCCGATGCTGTCCAAGGTGGGCGAGAGCCGCCGTACGCCTTGGCGGGAGAAGCGACCTTCGGATGCCTTGTAGCCGACGATCCCGCAGAACGCGGCCGGCACCCGGACCGACCCCGAGGTGTCGGTGCCAAGGGCCACGTCGACGTACCCCGAAGCGACCGCTGCCGCAGACCCCGAGGAGGACCCTCCGGTGATCAGCGGCTCGTCGCGCGAGAGGGGGTTGATCGGTGATCCGAAGTGCGGATTGGTCCCGATCCCCGAGAATGCGAGCTCGCTGAGGTTCGTCTTCCCGATCAGGACCGCGCCGCTCGCTCGCAGCGCATCGACGATCGTCGCGTCGCGAGCGGCCGGCGCCGACGACGCATTGGCAACCGACCCGTTCGTCGTGGGCACGCCGACCACGTCGATGCAGTCCTTGACAGCGACAGGAACGCCGTCGAGACGTCCGGCTGGACGGCCATCTCGCCAGCGACCTGTGGACGCCGCCGCCTGCTCGCGCGCCTCGTCGGCCAGCAGACGCGTGAACACATGCTCCTGGTCCAGGAGGCAGCGCAGAACGTCGTCGAGCGCGTCCGCCGGTGTGCCTTCCAGCCGACCGTATCTCGACATCGTCTCGGCGATCATGACGACGGCAGCCCGCCCACCTGGTCGAAGGACGGCCGCAGAAGCAGCTCGACATCACGGGGCGCGTGATGCGCACCGTTGGTCGGCGCCAGATCCTGCGGACAGGCCGAGAGCACCAGCACGAGCGGCTGGAGGGCACGCAGCGCGACGCGGTCGCCCGGGCGGCTCATCGGGGGCTCGATGACGAGGGTGCCGTCGCCGGCCACGGGGACGTTCATGAACAGGTTGAGGGGCTGGGGGACCTGACTCGGCAGCGGGACGGCCAGTTCCTGCAGCGCATCACGGAAGTTGGCCGCGCAGCTGTCGTGATGGCCGACGACGCCCAGCTGCCGGTATCGGGCCGGGTCACACGCCGGAATCAGGGTGTCGTGGCGACCTTCGGACGTGTCTGACTCGAGCAGCACCATCGGCTCCCGGTCGGAGTCGACCAAGACGTCCCCCTCCTGGACGGCCAGCTTGCCGGTCGCCATCCGGGTGTGGGCCATCGAGAGCACGGTCGACGGGTCGACGGGGCTGATCGCCCAGGTGTCGACCACCTGCTGGCCGTACAGGTTGACGATGGTGATCGAGTCACCGACACCGAGCCGGAAGGCCCGGCCGGTGCGCGCAACGAGGGTGATGGCGGTCAAGAGGGTCCCTTCAGTGACGTACTGGTCGAGCTCCTAGAAAACCCGCATCGGCATGCCCCAGTCATTGGAGATGTCAACAGACATGACCGCGACGGCAGTGGATAATCACATCCATGCTGTCGCTACGCCGCCTGCTGCAGCAGGCTGATCTCGAACTCACCCTGCTCGTTCCGGGCGACGGAGAGGGCGCTGATCGAGAGCTGCTCTGGCTGCACAACACCGAGCTGGCCGACCCGGGGCCGTACGTCCGTCCCGGTGAGCTGGTCCTCACCAACGGGGTCTGGCTCGACGAGGCCGACCCGACGTCCTTCGTCGACGCCGTACATCGCGCGGACGCCGCCGGCATCGTCTTCGGCCTGCGCAAGGAGACCCCCGCCACCCCGCCTGAGCTGATCGAGGCATGTAGGAGAGCCGGAATGCCGCTCGCGGAGATCTCCGTCGAGGTGCCCTTCACCGCAGTCACCCGAGCAGCGGCGACACTACTCGCGGAATCGCGTCTCAGCGACCTCTCCGGGACCGTACGTCGCACCGGAGCTTTGGCCTCGGCGATCTCGCGCGGGGCGGGAGCGGCCGGGATCCTCCAGGTGGTACGACGAGAGCACGACCTCCCACTGGTCGTGGTCGACCGGACGGGCCGCCAACTCGCCAGTGTGAACGCCAGCCTCTCCCCCGCCCAGCTGAGAGACGCTACGCGCGCACTGACTCGACACCCACCTCCCCTCGAGGCCGACCTCGACGGGACGACGGCCTCGATCTTCCTCGTCACCGCCGTCGCCGACGTCGAGGCAGGCCTCTTCTGCCTCCGGCGCTACAAGGAGCTGCTGCCCGACGAGGTGACGGCCCTCGAGCAGGCCGGCACCTACCTCAGCCTCGAAGCAGCCAAGCAACAGGCCGTGCACGCGATCGAGCAGCGATTCGCAGCAGAGGTCCTCGACATGGTCCAGGCGGGATCCACCCGGGATACCGATGCCGCCGAACGCCTGCGCGCCTTCGGCGTCGATCCGACCAGTCCGGTGGCGGTCCTGGCGATCGCAGGGCCGTCCACTGGCACTGGACAGATCTCGCACGACGCCGAGGCGGTCACCGACCTCCTCCTCGACCAGGGACTCGCCTCCCTGGTCACCGGCGGGTCACGGGAGACGATCGCGTTCGTCTCCTGGCCGAGAGCAGAGCGGAGGTCGCTTCGCACCGTCGGCGAGGAGCTGCAACGCAGGCTCTCCCGTGCCCGCGACTCAGGCCGCGCCCTGGTCGCGATCGGTGGCGTGAGCCCGACCTCTGTCGGCCTCGGCGTCATCCTCATGCAGGCCCGAGAGACGTACCGCGCCATGCAGGCACAGCCGGACGGGCCGGTGGTGCAGGAGTTCGGCGACGTCGACAGCCACCGGCTGCTGCTCGCGATGCTCGAGCGCGAGACGCTCGCCCGGTTCGCCCGCGGCGTACTGGGCGAGCTTCGAGCACAGGACCGCAACCGGGACCTCGAATCCACGCTCCGCGCGTTCCTGGAGCTCGACGGTCACTACGGAGCCACAGCTGACCGGCTGCACATCCACGTCAACACGCTCCGCAACAGACTGGCGAAACTCACCGAGCTCACGCATCGGGACGTAAGGACCACCGCCGGCAGAGTCGATCTCTTTCTCGCCCTCCAGGCCGACGCGCTCACCTGACCTGTTTGAGCCCGGCCTCGCAGCGCGCTTGCTTCAAGGCACGCGGGGCCTCAAAGCGACTCCTACCAGACCGTGGAAACCTTGTCAGCCAAGGCCTCACCCTGTGCCCAGCCGGCCTGCGCTGCGGCCGCACGGCGTTCGGGGTCGTAAGGGTTCGGGCCGATAGCCTCAATGCTGTATTCGTTCGGTGTGATGAGACAGACCTCGGCATGCTCAGCCAGCGAATCGGCGTCTGCTACGGCGCCGGGAATCTGCCCGTAACCGGCAGGCATCGGCGCGAGGATGACGATTCGGTCATGCCCGGCAGCTCGGCGCGCGTTCGTGGTGGAGACCATGCCGCCGTCCACCCAGAAACGGCCCTGGAAGTTTTCGATCGGCCAGACGCCAGGGACCGCCCCGCTGGCAGCGACCGCGTTGGCGAGCGGAACACCCGAGTTCGCGTCGAACAAGTGAAGCTCCCCGGTGTCGGCGTCGATCGCGGTCACCTTCAGAGTCGTGGGCCAGTCATCGGCAACCAGACGCGAGGCGACGACCCTGCGCCGGACGGCCGCTGGAACAGGTTCCGGGTCTGCTTTGGAGATCCGGCCCATCGCCGCGCCGACCTTCCTTGGATCATCACCGCCCTCCTCGAGCGCGTCCCACCAAGCCGCCATCGTCGCCTCGGACGCCGCGACGTCCACCTCGTTGTCGTCAGGCGCCAGCTGAGCGCCGTACAACTTGTGCAGGTCGTAGCCGCTGGCGACCGCAACACCGACAAATGATCCGGCT
The DNA here is from genome assembly GCF_015752315.1 of Nocardioides luteus. Lineage (NCBI taxonomy): Bacteria > Bacillati > Actinomycetota > Actinomycetes > Propionibacteriales > Nocardioidaceae > Nocardioides > Nocardioides luteus. The sequence goes on along the minus strand of NZ_JADOVJ010000001.1, from coordinate 1,896,204 downwards.
GAGGTTCCGATGATCGAGGTCGCCCTGTTCCAGTCGATTCCTCGAGAGCGGAGCCCGTCGAGAACACCGACTTCCCAGGCGATGCCCGTCACTCCGCCCCCGCCGAGCACAAGTGCCCGTGAGGACGATCGAGTGGAATCTGACATAGGAACTCCTCGCTTCGCGTGACTTCGGGAACTACTCAGGATGCAGTCGGCTCATCCGCCCCGAGCCTGATCCAATCAGAGCCGATTCGGCGTAATGGACTCGTCCACAACCTTTTCCTCTGGCCCGTCGGGCATGCAACGCAGGTATTGACAGCCAATCTCGGCTTCCGTTACAAAACTGAGTCTATCAGACTCCATTTAAGGGGCGTGACGATGACCATCTACACCGCAACGAAGCCTGACAGGACAGCAGACTCGGCCACCATGTGTCGGAGCCTGCCGATGATGCGCCGTTCCCGGAGGGGCTGAGCCATGGAGACACCGGGAATCGACTCGACGGGACTGCCCGCCTCCCCGACAGCGGAGGCGCCGGCGCTCGAGCGTAGTGCCGTCAGCCTCGCGGCGAGCACGATCATGGCGATCGCGGCGTCAGCACCTGGCCAAGCCACTGCCCTCGCCATCGGTCCACTCATCGTCGCCTCGGCATACGGTGGTGGCGTCGCCGTGCTGCTCACAACTGCGGTGATGCTGGCCATCGCTCTTGCCTACCAGCGGCTCAATCTATGGGAGCAAGACACCGGCGGCGCCTTCACCTGGGTTGCACGGGCGGTCCATCCGTACTTCGGCTTCCTCGTCGGATGGACGATGCTCGCCGCATTCGTCCTGGCCACGATCAGCGACATTCTCCCGATCGGCCCCGCCGTGCTCACGATGCTCGGCGTCGCTGACACGTCGAGCGCCATCGGCGAGATCATCTCGGCGACGCTCCTCGGCGGGGCTGTCACTGCGACAGCCGTCTACGGGATGCGCGCAAGCGCCCGATTCCAACTGATCATCGCGGCGATCGAGTACTCCATCCTCGCCGGCTTCTGCATCGCTGGTGTGGTCGTGGTGTTCATCCAGCAGCGCGAGGGCACGGTGCAACCTTCCTGGGAGTGGTTCTCCCTCTCCGGTGTCGGGGGCGAGGGCAGCCTTGTGGCCGGAATGCTGCTCGCGGTCTATCTGTTCGCGGCGTGGGACACCGCGATCTACATCAGCGAAGAGACCGAGCGACCGGAGACCAATCCCGGCAACGCGGGACTGATCGCCGTCGCCATCCTCGGTGTCATCTACACCACGATGATCATCACGCTGCAGGGCGCTGCCCCGCGCTCGGGCATCGAGGAAGCCGGCGAGTCCGCCCTCGTGTTCATCGCAGGCGAACTCGTCGGAGAGCCATGGGACAAACTGATGGCGCTCGCCATCGTCCTATCGATCCTCGGAACGACGCAAGCATGCCTCGTCTCGGCGGCGCGCATCTCCTACTCGATGGGCAGGGACCGCGTCCTGCCGAAGATCCTCGGCAAGATCGATCCGCGTCGTCATACGCCCGCCGTGGCGACCACGATCTTCGGCGCCGCTGCGATCGTCGGTTGTTGGCTTTACGTGTCGCTGTCCAGCGTCGCAGGGGCATTCGACACCGCGCTGGGAACCGTCGGCGTCCTCTTCGCCCTGTTCTACGCTGCGACCGCAGTCACCATGACGTGGTACTACCGCCGGCTGCTTACCCGCAGCTTCACGGACGCGTTGCTCGTAGGCGTCCTTCCCGTCGCAGCGGCAGCCGTCCTCGCCTACATCGCCATCCTGTCCATAGGTGACCTGACCGCCGCCTCGAAGTGGACTCTCGCTGGGATAGGTGCCGTCGGGGTCCTCGCGCTCATCGTCGGAGCCTACGTTCGGCGCGTCCCGTACTTCCGCACCGAGCGGGAGACCTACGAGCCCTGATGGCGGCAACCACCGCGCCCCTGTCGACGCGACGTGCTAGAAAGGATCACTTAGTACGCCATTGAGTCGAGCAGATTCGCGGCGTCCGCACGACTCACCCGACGTCACGGAGAACGCACGATGGAGAACCTGACGCTACTCGACCGAGCCAGGGGGCGTGCTGGCGTGCCTCCCCCGGACGTAGATGCAAATCGATATGTCGAGGATCTGGTCCGGCGAGAGATCCGTCTTGGATTGCTGCCACCTGGGTCATCGCTGCCCTCCGAGCGTGAGCTCGCCGAGCTGCTCGGTGTCGGCCGCACCCCGGTGCAGAACGCGCTCAAGCAGCTACAGAGCGAAGGCCTCATCGAGCGGCGCCGTGGGCGCAACGGTGGGGCGTTCGTACGTGGCGCGAGCGATGATGAGCTCAGGTTTCGCGAAGTCATCGCGCTCGCCATCGACAAGCGTGACGAGATCCGTCACGCGATGGAGTACCGCCTCCTGGTGGAGCCACTGGTGGCGAGGCTTGCCGGCGAGCGCCGCACCGCCGGCGAGCTCGAGCAACTGACGGTGGCACACTCGGCGCTGCAAGAGGCCGCTGATGACGCGGCCTTCATGAGAAGCGATGCTGTGTTCCACCTGACGTTGGCCAACATCACTGCCAACCCATTCCTCGTCGAAGGGATCGAGGAGGCCCGGCAGTGCTGTCACCCCGCGCTCGCTCTGCTGCCCGAGAGTGGAGCGTTCCACGACGCGACGATCGAGGAGCACAGCGCCATCCTGACTGCCGTTGAGGCCGGCAGGCCGGAGACCGCAGAAAGTGCCATGCGGATCCACCTCCAACGAAGCACGTGGAGCGTGGAGAAGCTCTTGTCGTCCTTGAAGCAGCGCACCATCGCGACTTCGTAAGGCCCAGGAGAAGCGCCTTCGGGGCCAGCAAAGCGTTCGCCGGCCCCGAAGGCGCTGTCATCTTGCCGCGTTCCGGGTCAGAAGGCCGTGTACACCTTGAAGACGGTCTCCTTGATGTCCCAGAGGCCGGTCCAGCCGCGAGGGAAGACAGCGCTGTCGCCGGCCTTGATCTCGTAGAGCTCACCGCCGTCCTCGGTGACGACCATGCGGCCCGACAGCATCGTGATCGACTCGTTGGTCTCGAAGACCCAGCGGGAGGGCCCGGGCTCACACTCCCAGAGGCCGACCTCGAGCACGCCGTCGCCTTCCCAAAGCTTCTTCCCCGCGGTCCGCATGGGCGCTCCGGTCGCCTCGGGTAGCGGGCCCCAGTCCTCGAGCTCGATGTCACGCGCGTCCGTGATCACCACGGTGGGAATGGATGGGGTCGTTGTCATCGTCAGTGTCTCCTTCTCTTGGTTCGATCTTCGTGCGGGATGGTTCGTCGTCCGACTAGCGGTGCAGCCGAAGCGGCAGCGTCCAGTAGTGCCGTGAGGCGTCGGTGTTCTTCATCAGCGGAGGAGACTCGAGCTCGATCCGGGAGTACCGCGCGGCGATGCGCTCCCAGACGACACGGATCTCGGCCTCTGCCAGGAGGCGGCCCTGGCAGGTGTGCGTACCGAAGCTGAAGGTGAGGTTCCGCGATTGCTCGGGCGGCCGTGTGTAGTCGAACTCGTGAGGGTTGTCGTAGACCTCCGGGTCACGATTGGCCGCACCGAGCAGCAGCCTGAGCGACGTCCCTGCGGGAACGTGTACGCCGCGAATGACCAGGTCTTCGGTGGTCGCCCGGGTCACCACCGGCTCCGGCGCGTCGAACCGGACGAGCTCGCTCAGAATCGCCTGCCGAGACTCCGGATCGCCCCGGAACACGTCGTAGACATCAGGTCGGCGCGTGAACAGGTGGAGGCCGGAGGAGATGAGGTAGCTCGCGTCCATGTGGCCCACGAAGTAGAAGAACAGCGCCGTCGCGAAGACCTCCTCCTCGCTCATCTCCCCGGTGTCCTGCAGGCCCAGCAGGTAGCTCAGCAGACCGTCGTTGGGATGCGCCCTGGCGTGCTCGATGAGCTCCGCCGTGCGGCTTCGTAGGTAGCGGTGGGCACGCTCGCACTCCTCGAAGTCGGCCGCATCAGGAACCGCGCTGAGCACCGGCATCGTCTGGCGCATGTAGCGACGTACGTTGTCGATCTCGTCCTCTGGAACCTGCAGCACCCGACAGATCGTGCGATGCGTCGCTTCGACGGCGAGATCGGAGCCGTCCACGAGGCCGTCGTCACCGATGCGATCCAGGATCTCGTCGGTGATGGATGCCGTGATCTTCACCCACTCCCGGATCTGCTTGGGCGTGAGCCACTTGCTCGTCAGGCGTCGCAGTCGGGTGTGCTCGGGCTCATCGTGGCCGAGCGCCATGTCCATGAGGATGCTCCAGGCTCCGGCCTTCCCCCACTCGGGCCGGATCACCACAGAAGGCAGTCGCCCGTAGTGCATGAGGTCGTCGTACTTGGTCAGGACGATGGTGCCGTCCTCGTCTCTGGTGACCGGTGCCTCGGCCTGGGCACGCGCGTAGAAGGGGTAGGGGTTCTCCCGGAGCGCAGGGTCTTTCCACGGGAAGTAGTCGGCCGCGCGTGGACAGTCCGTCGTCGTACCGGTGACCGTCCCGACCCCGCGTTCGGCTGCAGGCGTGCTGAAGATGTTCATCTCGTTCTCGTCCTCTCGATCGGTTGTCAGGAGACGCTCTCGACTTCGGAACCCTCGGCGCGGCCGAGCCTCGCGAAGATCTCCGGCTTGAACTGCCGGAAGTACACGGCCAGCAGTGAGCCACCGACGAGGAAGGCGGCGAGCACCACCAGCAGGCCGAGGTTCTGGCCCGGCGGGCCACCGACCACGAGCTCGAAGTTCAGTACCGCGAACACCACCGTCGCGCCGAGAGCCACGACGGCCAGGCCAGGTGCACCGAAACACTTGAACCAGTGCGCGCCGGCGAGCGCCGGCTCACGGCCGAACCACACGATGACCGACAGACTGACCAGAGTCATCAGGACCAGGACTCCGACGGTGCCGAGACCGAAGAGCTGCGCGTCCAGACCGATGCCGGTCGTGTTCCCGAGCCCAAGCGGCACCAGCACGAGAGCGACGACGGCCGCCACCACGACCGAGGCGCGGTACGGCGAGGCATGCCTCGGGTGGACCTTTGCCAGCGCCGCCGGCAGGGCCTGGTCGCGGCCGAGGTTGTAGGTATAGCGAGACGTCACGTTGTGGACCGAGATCGCCGCCGCGAGCTCGGACGTGATGATGAAGACGAAGGTCAGGTCACTGAACATCGGGGCCGCGAACTGGCCGATGGCATCGGCGAACATCGACTTCGGCGAGTCCGTGGCGGCCTGCACCGCACCATCGCCGTACGCCGTCGTCAGCAGGTAGCAGGACAGGATGTAGAGCGTGCCGACGAACAGGACGGCGCCGTACGTCGCGCGCGGGATGGTCCGGTCGGGATCGCGGACCTCGTCGCGGAACAGCGCCGTCGCCTCGAAGCCCAGGAAGATCATGATGGCGAACAGCAGCGCCAAGCTCACATCGCCTTGGGACAGTGTGGACGGAGTGATGGGATCGGCCGAGTATCCGTTCGGTCCGCCGCCACGTGCGAGCACAGCGAGGTTGAAGATCATCACGATCGCGACCTCCAAGGCCATCGCGACGGTGAGGATCTTGGCCGACACCTCGATGTGGAAATAGCACAGCACGCTGACGAGTGCCCAGGACAGAGCTGCCCACACCCACCAGGGCGTGGTGGGTCCGCCCTGGCTGTTGATGAACTCTGTGACGAAGAGTCCGGTGAACACGTAGCACCCGCTCAGGATGAGCAGGTACGCAGCCAATGCCAGGAAGGCGCCGCCCAGCCCGACCACCTTGCCCAAGCCGGCGCTGATGAACGCATAGAAGGAGCCCGGCCTCGGGATGCTCTTCGTCATCGTGACGTACCCGACGGCGAACAAGAGCATGAGCACGGTGGCGAAGACGAAGACGAGCGTGGCGCCCTCGCCGCCGAGAATGATCGTGAAGGGGATGAAGCCCGCCACCGCTGCGATCGGGGCGGAGAATGCGAGGACGGTGAGCATGAGCGGCGCAACGCCCATGCGACCCGAGAGCTCGGCGTGTCCGTGTGCGGGGGCATTGGGTGACGTCGGCGGCGTCTCCCCCGCCAGTTTGTTGTCGGTCATTTCGGTCTCCTTGTGAGGGTGCGTGGCGATCAAGCCCGCTCGGGGGCGAAGACGTCGTCGATCCAGCTGACCGCGGCCTCGGAGGCGTCGAGTCCGGTGGCGGCGTCATGGTGACCGGTTTCTCCGATCTGCTCGGCCCCGAGACCGATGAAGGTGTCGACCAGGGCCGCGATGCCCCGGTTGAAAGTCTCGTACGTGCTGTCGCCGAGGCCGAACGCCGCGAAACGAGTCGACGAAAGGTTCGGGCTCGCGGCATCCAGCGCCTCGAAGAAGGGCAGCGCCCCGACCGGCAGCTCGCCCTCGCCATACGTGGAGGTGATCAAGATGACGAGCTCCTGGTGGCTGAGCTCGTCGACCGGGTATTCATCCATGGCGAAGACCTCGCCCGCGATTCCCCGGTCACGGAGAGCATCGCCGACGTCTTCCGCGACCATCTCGGAGTTGCCGCTCTCGGTCCCGTAGAGGATTGTTGCTGCGTTCATGCGTTGGCCTTCCTGTCCGCGACGAGGAGCATCTCGTCGAGCTTGGTGATCTTCAGACGGCAGCGCTGCGGGGGCGCGGACTGCCGCTCCGCCTCGTCGATCCGCTGCCAGTCGGCAAAGTCGACGATGCGGTCGCTGAGGAGCGAGCCGACCGCGCGGAACCCTGGCCGGGATGCTTGGAGCCGACCCATCGCGAAGTCCTGGATGATGGTGGCTGCCACGTCCTGGGCATGCCGGCGGTTCTCCGCGATCGTTCCCTTCGCTCCGCGCGCCAACCATCCGACGCGGTACACGTTCACGCCGGACCAGCTCTCGGTGGGGCCGCTTGGATCATCCGCGCTGTCGTGCGTGAACCCGATGGCCGTGATGACGGTGTCCACAGCCAGCTCGACCGGCTGGGAATCGACGGTCGTGGCTCGTACGAGTGCCTTGCCGTTGCGATGATCGATCGCCTCCGGAACACAGCCGAAGTGCAGACGTACCTGCGTGGGGTGCTCCGCAGAGACACCCGCGCCGGCAGCTTGCGTGTGGGCACGCAGGAGCTCCGCTGCCGGTCCGCAGTCGTCCGGGCGTAGACCGGTGACCTCGACGTGCGCGTTCGGCAGAGCGAGGAGCTCGCGCAGCATCGCCACGTCGCACTTCGCCCGTTCGACACCAGATCTGCTGATCACATCGACGGTCGAAGGTGGTGTCGGGCGCAGCTCGTGGAGCGAGATGTCGTCGATGTCGGTGCCGACAAGGTCGGCGGTCGGCTTGACGAGCAGCCGGAGCACGTCGATCGCGACGTTACCGAGTCCGACCACCGCCAGGTGGCGGCCCAGCGAGACGTGCCGGCCGTGGTCATCGCGGCCGAGGACGTCGACGGGATACCCGTTGAGAGTACGCAGCAACGCCCCGGCGCCGAGGACGCGGGCGTGTGCGTCCTGGCGGATCCCCAGCGGGCGGTCCAGGGGCAGGCCGGTCGCCAGCACCACGGCGTCGAAGGAGCGCGCCAGAACCTCGAAGTCGATGTCGCGACCGATGGCGACGTTGCCGGCGAAGCGCACGCCCGCCCGGGTGAACAGCCGGTCGAACTGCCGCGTGACGCCTTTGGTCCCTTGGTGGTCGGCTGCCACCCCGTAGCGGACGAGCCCGTACGGAGTCGGCATCGACTCGAACACGGTGATCTCCGCACCAGGCATCCCCTTCGCCAGGAACTGGGCGGTGTAACAGCCCGACGGGCCGCTACCGATGATAGCCACCGTCGGCGGCGTGCTGTTCGCATCCAACATGATTCATCCTCAGGAGTAGACCTGCGACAAACTCGGACCAGAGACGCGACTTCAGTCGTGTCTTATCGACGTTATTCCCGCCCGCCGGGCTCGTCAAGAGACGCAACCTCGGTTTTACAAACCCCCATCGCGACTCTGGTCGCGTTAACCTGTTAGCGTCATGGGAGAAAGTGGACTGTGATCGCGGGTCGACAGCGGCCCCGGCGGCGGTCCGTAGAGCGGAACAGGGGAGGATCGTTGACCGCGGGGTCTCTGAGCGCAACTGTCGGCAACACCTGGCATCATCCGTTGGCCGGCGGACTTCGAAAGGTCCCCTTGCAGGAGCGCTCGCGCGCGATGGTCAATCAGGTCCTGTCGATCGCCGCCGACCTGGTCGAGGAAGTCGGCTTCGAGGCCGTGGTGAAGTCACCGACGCTTCTGCTGGACAAGTCCGGCGTCAGCCGAGGTTCCTTCTACGCCTTCTTCGAATCGCCCGCCAGCGTGCTCGACGAACTCGCCTACCAGAGGATCCTGCAGTCGGTCGGCGATCTGGAGGTGGCCCTCGAGAACCGCACCGGGAAGCGATGGACCGCCATCATCGACATCCTCGTCGACTATTACGTGGAAGAGCACCGGGTTCCACTCATAAGAGAGCTCTGGGTTCGTCAGAACCTCACCCAGAGAGCACGCGAGCTGGACCTCTTGGCGATCGAGGACATCGCCGAGCTGCTCGTGGCTCAGTTCCGCTCGTACGCGCCTCTGTTCACCGACCTGACGCATCTGCAGTGCGCGGTCGCCATCCACAGTCTCGAACGTCTGTGCCAGTTCGCTTTCCTCGATGACCCCTCGGGCGACCCCGCCGTGATCCAAGAAGCACGCAGCATGCTCTTGAACTACTTCGCCGGCCTCTCCGGGGAGTAGCCGTCCGGCGATGCCGGCTACGCATAGCGCTGCCGTTCCCACTCGCTGACCGCGTTCTGCCACGCGTGCAGCTCCCATTCGCGCGTGCGCACGTAGTGCGTACAGAACTCGGCGCCGAGCGCATCGTCCAGGCGGGTGTCGCGTTGCCGGAACTCCCACAACGCCGCCTCGAGACTCGTCGGCAGCGCCTCATCATGGTCGTCGAGCCGGTCACGGCTCGGCGGAACCTGCTCGTCGAGCCCCAGCCGAACCGACGCCGCGATCGCCGCCAGAGCCAGGTACGGGTTGCAGTCCGCGCCAGGTCGTCGCAGCTCGAACCGGCTGGAGTCCGGTGTCTTGAGCAGAGCGCGAAGGGCGAACGACCGGTCATCAGGACCACATGCGGCGCTCACCGGCGCGAAGTAGCCGGGGACGAGTCTCTTGTATGAGTTGATCGTCGGGTTGTAGAGGAGACTGAGAGCCGGCAGGTGCTCGAGCACGCCCCAGGCGACGCGGCGGAAGAGCTCGTCATCAGGATCGTCACGAGATGCCCTCAGCACGTTGGCGCCCGCGTGGTCCCACAGGGAGAAGTGCACGTGGGCGCTCGAACCCTCCTCGTGCGCGACCGGCTTGGCCATGAAGTTGGCGCGCAACCCATGCTTGGCAGCGGCTTCGATCGCCGCCAAACGCAACAAGGCAGCGGTGTCCGCGGCCTGCAGCCCGCTCTGAGGTTCGACGTTGACCTCGATCAGCCCAGGCGCGCCCTCACTGTGCAGCACCGACAGCCCCAGTCGGAGCTCGTCGGCGAATGCTCGGAACGTCGTGATGAACTCGCTGATCTGAGACAGGGCCAACGGGCTGTAGCTCAGCCCCGTCGTCGCCGGCTGCCAGCTGTCCGCACGGAACAGCCGGAACTCGAACTCGAAAGCCGCTCTGACCTCGAGGCCACGATCCGCCAGCGCTCCCAGCGTACGTCGCAGCACCTGCCGCGGACTGATGGCGCACGGGGTGCCGTCCTGCTCGTGAAGATCACCGAGCAGCACGTACGAGCTGTCGAACCAAGGCAGCGGGCGGAGGGTCGACGGGTCGGGGCGCAGCAGCAGGTCCTTCGATCCTGCGTTGATCCCCCTGCTGGGCAGCGTAGTGATGGGTTCGTCGACGGGGTCGACAGCAAGCATGAGGTCGGTGGTCGGCAGACCTGCTCCGCGCGCCTGTTCCGAGTGCAGGACCGACGGATCGAGCATCTTGCCCCGCAGGTTGCCGTTGACATCGGGGAAGAGCAGGACGACGGAGCGCGCGTCCACCGGTGCGCCGGCCCGTGAGCCAGGCGTTTCCTCCGAGTGGTTCGTCGCATCCAGCCCGTGATGGCCGAACAGCTGTGTAGACAAGGCGCCTCCCTGGGATCGCAGACAGCGGAGTGAGGTTCCGCCACAAAAGGATCGATTGGCGTTCCAACATACGCGACTGCAGTCGTATCTAGCAATCGATTCTCGACGGCGCGGACATCCGGAGCCGGAGACTTAGATCTTTTCTTGACTCCAGTCGTGTTTCGTGAGTACTAATGGAGCATCACTCAATCCAATATGGCGGGCATTGGCTGGAAGGACGAGAACATCATGACTTCACAGAACACCGGAGAGCGGCTCGAGGCGCAGGCCCTGGAGCACCTGTGGCTGCACAGCAACGACCTGGAGTGGAGCGAGCTCGCGAGCGGTGGGCTCCGAGTCTTCGTCGAAGGCCACGGCTCCACCCTCATCGATGCCCGCGGCAAGGAGTACATCGACGGACTGGCCGGGCTGTTCGTCGTCGCTGCAGGTCATGGACGGACGGAGATCGGCGAGGCGATGGCCGAGCAGGCCGGACGGCTCGCCTACACCGCCGCGTCCAACGCCGCCAACCCGGCCAACATCGCGCTCGCGGACAAGATCAGCTCGCTGACGCCGGGCGACCTCGATCGGGTCTTCCTCTGCTCAGGAGGATCCGAGGCGGTCGAGAGCGCGATGAAGATCGCCAAGCAGGTCCAGGTGATGCGCGGCTACGGGAAGCGCTACAAGATCATCGCTCGCCGAGGCTCCTACCACGGCACCACCTTCGGCGCCGCGAGCTTGACCGGCAGCGCCAGCGAGAAGTACTTCGGCCCCTTCATGGCCGGGGTCAGCAAGGTTCCGAACCCCAACCACTACCGCAACGACTTCGGGCTCGACGGCGAGGCGGGCGACATCATGTGCGCACGCTACGTGGAGCAGGAGATCTTGGCCCAGGGCCCCGAGCACGTCGCCGCGGTCATCGGTGAACCGATCTCGGTGGCCAACGGTACGCACCTGCCGAGCCCGACCTATTGGCAGATGCTGCGCGAGATCTGCGACCGGTACGGCGTCTTGCTGATCATGGACGAGGTCATCACCGGCTGGGGACGCACCGGGAAGATGTTCGCAGCAGAGCACTACGGCGTGGTGCCCGACATCATGACCATGGCCAAGGGCCTGTCCAGCGGATACGCACCCATCGCCGCCGTGGCGGTTCGGTCCTCGATCTTCGACGACTTCCGCCCGTCGGGCCAGGCTCTCAACCACCTGATCACCTTCGGCGGCCACGCCGTCGCCGCGACGGCCGCGCTGAAGAACATCGAGATCCTCGAGCGGGAGAACCTGGTCGATCGCTCGGCAGAGATCGGAAGCTATCTGTTCGAGCTGGCCCAGCGTCTGCGCAGCCACCCGACTGTCGGCGACGTCCGCGGAGGCATGGGCCTGCTGTGCGCCATCGACTTCGTGAAGAACAAGACGACCAAGGAGGCCTGGGGCACGTCGCATCCGTTCATCAAGTTCCTCGCTCTGCGAACCCAGGAGGAGGGCTTGGTCACGCGGGTCTGGGACGTACTGCATCTCGCCCCGCCGTTCGTCCTCACCCGAAGTGAGGCCGAGCGCGCGATCGAGATCGTCGACCGGTGCCTCACCGAGGCCGAAGACAAGTTCGCCAACGAGATCGCGTGACCAGCCGGCCCGCACCTCTTCCAGTTCGGAGCAACACATGGTCAATCCACCCGTCATCGGCGTCTGCGCGGCCTTCGAAGCAGCCCAATGGGGCTTCTGGCACCAGCAGGCAGCGCTGATTCCCTCCACGTATCTCGACAAGATCCACGCCGCCGGCGGCATGGCGATCGGCCTGCTCCCCGATCAGAGTGGCGTCGATCGCCCGTCCCCTCTGGTCGACCGTATCGACGGCCTTCTCCTCATCGGCGGCGTCGATGTCGAGCCGGCATCGTACGGCGCACCCCGAACCGAGCGCACCGAGGCAACCGAGCCGCTGCGCGATGCCTTCGAGCTGGCGCTCGTACGGGAGGCGATGCGTCGTGACGTACCAGTCCTGGGGGTGTGCCGAGGCATGCAGATCCTCAACGTCGCCATGGGCGGGACCCTGCATCAGCATCTTCCCGACGCAGGCTTCGCAGATCACCGCCGCAGCCCGGGACGACTCGACCACGAGACCTTTCACGATGTCGAGGTCGACTGTGACACGCACGCTGCCGCGCTGTCCGGTAGCGGGGTCCAGGTCGTGAACTCCCATCACCACCAGGGCGTGGACGTCCTCGGTGAGGGTGCCGTCGTCACCGCGCGCTCCGTGCCCGACGGACTGCCCGAAGCCCTGGAGTGGCCCGGTTCCCGGTACGTCCTGGGCGTGCAGTGGCACCCCGAGGCCGTCGAGCTCGAACACGCCCTCACCCACTTCGTGTCCACCACGACCCAGACCACCCGAGGACCACTGTCATGAGTGTTATCAACGTCATCGAGCCAGCCACAGAGCGGATCTTGGAGTCGCTCGAGCAGACCGCCCCGTCCGACCTGGACGCGATGGTCACGCGGGCGTCGTCCGCCCAGCGGAAGTGGGCCAGCGAGACACCGCAGACGCGCGCCCAGGTCCTGCTGGCCATCGCCACCGAGATCGACCGGAACCTCGAGGAGATCGCTCACCTCGAGGCACGCAACGTCGGGATGCCCATCAACGACGCACGTGGAGCCGTCGCCGGAGCCGCAGCCACGTTCCGCTACTACGCCGCGGCGCCCGAACGGCTCCTCGGACAGACCATCCCCGTCGCCGGTGGGGTCGACATGACGTTCCGCGAGCCGATCGGCGTCGTCGGCCTGATCACACCGTGGAACTATCCGCTCACGATCGCTGCGTGGAAGGTGGCCCCGGCCCTCGCGACGGGCAACGCCGTCGTCCTCAAACCGTCCGAGATGACCCCGCTCTCAGCACTTCGGCTGAGGGACCTGGCCGTCGCTGCCGGCCTCCCTGAGGACCTGTTCCATGTCGTCCTCGGTCCTGGCTCGACGTTGGGCCGCCAGCTGGTGGACCATCCCACCATCGGCAAGATCGCCTTCACCGGATCGACCGCCGTCGGCAAGGAGATCGCGCGAAGGGCGGCAGACGGCATCAAGCGCGTCACGCTCGAGCTCGGCGGAAAGTCTGCCGCGCTCGTCTTCGCGGACGCAGATCTCGACGCCGCCGCGCAAGGTCTGGCCGGTGCCGTCTTCGGCAACTCCGGTCAGGACTGTTGCGCTCGGTCGCGGGTGTTCGTCCAGCGACCCGCGCTGGACCTCTTCCTCGAGAAGCTCCAGGATGTCGTCGACAACCTGCGGGTGGGAGACCCTCTCGCCGAGAGCACCCAGATGGGCCCCCTCATCTCAGCGGGCCATGCTATGACCGTCGCGGACTACGTGGAGGCAGCACCGGTTCTCTTCCGCGGGTCCGCTCCCTCGGGCGACGGCTACTGGTTCCCGCCCACGGTCCTCTACCCCATCGAGGACGACCATCGGGCGGCGCGCGAAGAGATCTTCGGACCGGTGGTCGCCATCCTCCCCTTCGACGACGAACAGGAGGCGATCACCCGTGCCAACGACACCGTCTACGGGCTTGCCGGCTCGATCTGGACCTCTGATGCGGCGCGTTCGCTACGCGTCGCTCGCGGACTCACCGCCGGTGCACTGGCGGTGAACTCCTACAGCTCCGTTCGGGTCACGACCCCGTTCGGTGGCTTCAAGCAGTCGGGCCTGGGCCGCGAGCTCGGACCGGACGCCGTCGACGCCTACACCGAAGTCAAGAACGTCTTCTTCAACACATCTCCGAACGCGTAAGAGAGGAAAGCACATGCGCATCGGTATCCCCAAGGAAGTCAAGAACCACGAGTACCGGGTCGCGATCACGCCACTCGGCGTGAACGAGCTGGTCTCCCACGGCCACGACGTCGTCATCGAGGCGGGGGCCGGCGTCGGCTCCTCGATCTCCGACGCCGAGTACGCCGGCGCGGGCGCCAAGATCCTCGACACCGCCGACGAGGTGTGGGGCAGCACTGAGATGATCCTCAAGGTCAAGGAGCCGGTGGCCGAGGAGTACCACCGGATGCGGGAGGGACAGGTGCTCTTCACCTACCTTCACCTCGCCGCGGACAAGCCGCTCACCGAGGAGCTGCTCGCGCGCAAGGTCACCGGCATCGCGTACGAGACCGTCCAGCTGCCCTCCGGCGCGCTGCCCCTGCTCTACCCGATGTCGGAGGTGGCCGGCTGCCTGGCGCCCCAGGTCGGGGCGCACGCGCTGCTCAAGGCCCAAGGCGGGCGCGGGGTCCTGCTCGGCGGCGTCGGCGGCGTGGAGAATGCCAAGGTCGTCGTCATCGGCGCCGGGGTGGCCGGGCAGAACGCAGCCAACATCGCCCTCGGCATGGGTGCTGACGTGACCCTGATCGACACCGACCTCGAGAAGCTGCGGATGTCGTTCTGGCGCTACAACAACCGAGTCCACGGGCTGGCGTCGTCCAAGCTGGCGATCGCCGAGCAGGTCCGTCAGGCAGACATGGTCATCGGCGCGGTGCTCATTCCCGGCGCGGCCGCACCGAAGCTGGTGTCCAACGAGCTCGTCTCGCAGATGAAGCCGGGCTCCGTTCTCGTCGACATCGCCGTGGACCAGGGCGGCTGCTTCGAGGACACCCGACCGACGACGCACGCCGATCCCACCTACCAGGTGCACGGCTCGACCTTCTACTGCGTCGCCAACATGCCGGGCGCCGTGCCGAACACCTCGACGTACGCTCTCACCAACGCGACCATGCCGTACGCCGTGGCGTTGGCCAACAAGGGCTGGCAGCAGGCCTGCCGCGACGACCACACCCTCGCCCTCGGCCTCAACACCCACGCCGGCAAGCTCACCAACCGGCCCGTCGGCGAGGCTGTCGGGATCGACACCGAGCCGCTCGAGGACGTTCTGGGCTGAGCTCACCCATGCCGCGCCGGCCAGGTCTCACTTTCCCTCCCCCGGGACCTGGCCGGCGCTCCGTGTTCGATCCACCTCCGACGTACTACATCGGGTGACGCAGTGCGCAAACAACTGTCGAGATCACTCCGGCGGTTCGGGAATGCGAAGCGGAAGCACCGACTGAGCGTTGCGGACCAGTCCTTGATCCAGCGTGTCGGCGTCGACCCCTCGACGCTCGAGCCGGGGCTTGATCACGCGGTGGATGTAGCCGAAACCGTGACCCCCGTACGTCATCAGAGTGGTCTTGAAGATGTTATCGTGCGAGAGCAGCAGACGGTCGGCCATGCCGAGTTCGACAATCCGGACGAGGGCGCTGACCCGTTCGCCGTCGGCCGGGTAGGTGAAGTCGACCTCCGGCTCGTAGCCGGACTGGTAGCCGAACATGTCGAGCTCGAGGTAGCACCCGAACTCACGGTCTTCTCCCGCTGGATCGTGGGCTGGCGAGCCGCCACATCGATGACCACCGAACTCGTCCTGGACACCCTCGAGCACGCCATCTGGACCCGGCGACAAAGCCGGGGTGAGCGACACTGGCGCGACGTCGAGCACGTCGAGATCGAGACCCTGCACTGGGTACACTGGTTCAACCACGAGCGCACCCACAGGTCAATCGATGACCTCACACCCATCGAGATCGAGACCGCGCACTACGCTGCAAGAAACCATCTCTCCTCGATCGGGTAGAGACACCATCAGAAGTGGTGTGTCCCGGGTTCTACGGCGTCTGAGTTTCTGGATTCTGGTGCCCAACACCAGGAGGTTCAGATGGGACGACCGGGCTACCCGGCCGAGTTCCGACGCAAGGTTCTCGACCTACTCGCCGAGGGCCGGAGTGTGGCCAGCGTCGCGTATGATCTCGGGATCAGCGACCAGACGATCTACACGTGGCGCCGCCAAGACCGCATCGACCGCGGCGAGCAGCCGGGTCTGACGACGGCTGAGAAAGGCGAGCTCTCAGCGGCGAAGAAGCGCATCGCCGAGCTCGAGACGGAGTTGAAGGTGGCACGCCGTGCGGTCGAGGTGTTGAAGGAGGAGGAGGTGAGCCCAAAAGGCGATACGCGGCGATCGAGGTGATCGCCGCGGAAGACCTCCCCGTCCAAGTCGCCTGCCGAGTTCTCGGCGTCTCGGAGTCGGGCTTTTACGAGCACCGCGACCGAGCGCCATCGGAACGTGTCATCCGGCACGCGATGCTGACCGACCTCATCCGTGAGGTCCACGCCGAATCCAACGGCACCTACGGCATCCAGCGCGTTCATGCCGAGCTGACGCTCGGTCGCGGGGTCCTGGTCGGCCACAACCAGGTCGAGCTCCTGATGCGTCGAGCCGGCCTGCAGGGCGTCACCGGTCGGCGCAAGTGGAAGCGGATCCGGCCTGATACGATCGCCACCGACCTCGTCGAGCGCGACTTCACGCGTAGCGGCCCGAACCAGCTGTGGGTCACCGACATCACCGAGCACCCCACCCGCGAGGGCAAGGTCTACTGCTGCGTCGTCCTCGACACCTACTCGCATCGGGTCGTCGGCTGGTCCATCGACGCATCCCCGACCGCTGCGCTCGTTAACGCCCTCGGGATGGCGATCGACGCCAGGCTCGGGAAGCGCGAGAACCCGGGCACCATCATTCACTCAGATCAGGGAGTTCAATTCGGCTCCTGGGCCTTTACTCGTCGGGCGAAGGAGTCCGGGCTGCTGGCGTCGATGGGCAGCATCGGTGACTGCTACGACAACTCGATGATCGAGAGCTTCTGGTCGCGGATGCAGGTCGAGCTGCTGGACAGGAAGAGGTGGAACACGCGGCTCGAGCTGGCCAACGCGATCTTCGAGTACCTCGAGATCTGGCACAACCGGAAGCGCCGCCACAGCCAACTGGAGTGGCTCACGCCGATAGAGTTCGAGCGCAAGCGCATCATCCCCGTGGCATGAGACTCCAGAAACCGCGACTACGCGGAACCCGGGACACAGCAGAGGCTCCATCAGACCCGGGGCGATTCACCACGCCGGTCAGGTCGCGGAGCCGCCGTACGTTGTCCCGGATCGTGCCCGGGGCGACGACGATCTCGGCGCGGGCAGGCGACCGTTCAGGGGCAGTCACACGGTTGGTCTGGCACGTTCGAGTCCTTGCACGATCGGGTGTTGGTCAGCGTCGAGGTGGTGGCCGGCGACGCCCCGGTGCGCCGGGCGTCTGCGAACTGCCCAGGTGGCGGGTAGGCGACGCCACCGGCGCCGGTATCGGTCAAGGTTTCGCGATTCTCGGCGATCATGCCAGCGATACAGGTCCGGCATGGCTGTCTTGGCGCTCGGGGTGGGGCCGGTCACTGGCAGCGGTGGGCTTGGACCAATGCGCGTGAAGGCGTTCCCATCGTGAGCCAGGCCAGTGCAGAACCACGGAAGATGCGACGGGACTCCATGCGCGTTCTGAGGATGTCTTCTTGAACGCGCAGAACTAGCGCCCGGAGCTCGACGCGTTCGTCGAGTCTTCGGGTGGCCCAGGCGGCAGCGTCGGGGCCACCCGACCCGACCGCGCCGCTCAGGAAGTGGCCGGTACGCGCATCGGCAAGACGGTCTGGGCGTTGCGCACGAGGATCTGCTCCAGGGTCTCTGCGTCGACGCCTCGGCGCTCCAACCATGGCTTGATGACGCGGTGGATGCGGCCGAGGCCGAATCCACCGTACTTCTTCAGTGTCGTCTTGAACACCATGTCGTGCGAGAGGAGCAGGCGGTCGGCCATTCCTTCCTCAATCATGCGGAGGATGGCGTCGACACGATCAGAGTCAGCCGGATAGGTGAAGTCAATCTCGGCTTCGTAGCCGGACACGTATCCGAACATGTCCAGCTCAACATAGCAGCCGTACTCGCGGGCGATGTCGTAGAACCGCGGGTCACGGGTGAACCCGTCGCAATGCCCCATGATCACGCGACTCATGTCCGCGCCGAACCCAGCAATCAGCTTGGCGACCTGCTCCATCGCCTCAGACCCCGGGACGTAGTAGGGGTTGTGGATCGACAGTGCTGCGCCGGTGTGCAGGTGAGCCTGGACACTCGCGGCCAACACACGTTCCTCGACCGGGTCGATCGGCCATGAAAGCCCGACTTCGCCGACGATCCCGGCGCGGATGGCGGTTCCATCCATGCCGACCTCGATGTCGTCGACGATGCGTCGCGTGATCTCTTCCTCCATCAGGGCCTTCACCTCTTTGGAAAGCGCCTCCGCCACGTAGTAGGTGGAGCCGGCCACGATGTTGACCCCAGAGGCTTCGGAGATGCGACGGAGGCCCTCGGCGTTCCGGTGCATTCCGATGGGCGTCAGGTTCACGACGGTGCCGATGCCGAGACCCGGCAGGTCTCGGAGTTCGTCGATCGAGTCCTGTTCGTCAGTCATGTGCATGTTGCCCCGGTTTGCCACTGGGTTCTCCATCCAGTGCCACAGGTTGTCGAGCCGCGGACTGGCATCCGGATCCGAGTCCGCAAGCGGGTCGTCGCCGGGGTACCAGTACATGTCGCAGACACCCTGAAGGTGCTCATGCGGAAGGGTGCCACCCATCGCAGACGGATCGATGTCACCGAGGACAGTGCGCAGTTGGTGAGACATGGAGCTTCTTCCTTCTTTCTCGAGGGCCCATCAGCCCTCTGCCAGGGGCCGAGGAAGTCGTACGCCCAGCACGCCTCTGACGAACCTCGGTCAAGCAACAACGCGCCCCTCTTCGCCAACCCCAGAGAGACACGACTTGAGTCGCGTTTTGAATCTAACTTGTTGGCTTCTTCTTGTCTAGGGTTGGCACGCAAGAAGTGGCCGGGTTCCGCCCAAGGCCCCGAGTCGATGAATGTCTGCATGGAATCGACACGTGTGGCACCGCTTTCGACCGACTTCAGGCTCCCTTGGCGTACGGAGGCGGAGAACCTCCGCCTCGCCGCCCAGATCGTGCGCCTCGGGAGTTCCCGTGCACCGATGTGGACACGTCGTGGAGACGCGGCCGATCTCGGTCGAGTGAGTGGCCGCAGGAATCTAGGACTTCCCCACGCTGCTGCGTGACGTGGCTGGTATCAGCGGCGCGCTCGTGGGTGTGCTGGCCGATTCTCTGTGCGTGCGAATTCACTATCGACAACCGATGGTGTCCAGGCACAAGGAACATCAGGAGCGCTCTGGACCGATGACGCGGCTGACATCGGCCCCCGATCCGTCCACGACCTGGTCGAGCCCTCTACGCGGACCGGACCGTGGACGCGGTTGAGATCGAGGAGGTGTCGACTTCAGGTTGCATGACCACGCTCACTTGAGCGTGCCGGCGGCCG
The DNA here is from genome assembly GCF_015752315.1 of Nocardioides luteus. Classification (NCBI taxonomy): domain Bacteria; kingdom Bacillati; phylum Actinomycetota; class Actinomycetes; order Propionibacteriales; family Nocardioidaceae; genus Nocardioides; species Nocardioides luteus. The sequence continues at coordinate 1,876,931 of NZ_JADOVJ010000001.1, read as the reverse complement.
CCATGCTCTGGACCTCGCGGCGCAGGATCTTCCCGGTGGGGCCCTTCGGGAGGGCATCGAGCACCCAGACTGTCCGTGGGTACTTGTACGCGGCCAGTCGGTCGCGCACGAACGAACGAAGTTCCTCTGGAGACGCCGTCCGATTCGGTTTGAGTGCGACCGCCGCAGTGATCTCCTCACCGAGTTCTGGGTGGGTTACGCCGACGACGGCCGCCTCCGCCACCGCTGGGTGCTCGTAGAGGACCTCTTCGACCTCGCGGGGATAGACGTTGTAACCGCCGCGGATGATCAGGTCTTTCTTTCGATCGACGATCGTGATGTATCCGTCGACGTCCTTGGTAGCGATGTCGCCCGTGCGGAACCACCCGTCAGGGATTGCTGCCGCTGTGTCCCCGGGACGATTCCAGTATCCCTTCATCACGTTCTCCCCCCGGATGGCGATCTCGCCGGGAACCCCGATCGCGACGTCCGTCCCGGCGTCGTCGACCACCCTCAGTTGGCAGCCTCGGACGGCGACACCGATGGTGCCTGGGCGTCGCTCTTGGCCGGGGTGATTGAAACACGCGACCGGTGACGTTTCGGACAGTCCGTAGCCTTCGAGAATCTCGCAGCCGAAGCGCGTTTCGAACTCCACCAACACTTCGACAGGCATCGGGGCACCGCCTGTGATGCAGGTCCGCAGGGTCCGCAGGTCTGCCTCGGCGGCTGCAGCGGAGTGCAACATCGCTGCATACATGGTGGGGACGCCCTCGAACACGGTCACGCGGTCCCGCGCGATCACGTCGAGCGCCTTGGCGGCGTCGAAGCGCGAAATCAATGTGAGGCACGATCCGGCGAGAACCGACGCGTTGAGGGCGCACGTCAATCCGAACACGTGGAACAGGGGCAGACAGCCCATGACGACGTCGTCGGAATCAATCTTGAGCAGGGTCTCGACGCTGGTTGCCGCGTTCGACATCAGGTTCCAATGCGTGAGCTCCGCACCCTTGGGCTGCCCGGTCGTGCCCGATGTGTAGAGGATGACGGCAGTGTCGCTCATGCGACGCGGAACGGCCTCCAAGGCACCGACGTGTCGCAGGCTTGGCCCGCTCAAGGGAACGGGGATCGCGTCGACCCCGAGGTCATTTGCGGCGTCCTGCAGAGCGTCGCTACCCTCGGCAGCACAGTAGGCCAGGCTTGCCATCGAGTCGCTGAGGTAGAACTCAACCTCGCGCTTCTTGAGCAGGGGATTCATCGGAACCACCGCCGCACCAGCAAGGAGTGCGCCGTAGAACGCGACGGGGAAGGCGGGAACATTGGGTAGCGAGACTGCGACGCGGTCGCCCGGCCCTACTCCACGTCCGCGCAGATCTTCGGCGATCGTCGACGCGGCGTCTAGGAGTTCGCGATAGGTGAGGACGTGGTCGTCGAGCCTCACCGCGGGCCGATCGGGCAGTTCCCGAGCTGTCTTGATCAGATTGGTCGCTAGATTCGCCATCGCTCAGCTTCCTGTTTCCGTCGAGGTAGGGACCGGGTCGTCGCCGCACACACCGTTCATCGTGTGCCCACAAAGAGGTCGACCGCAGGATCGGCGCCACCGCCGTAGTGGGAGAACTCGTTGATGCCTGCGCGCACCAAGACTTCTTCATCGAGGAAGGTCTGGGCGGTTGGGCGCTCGGGATCCGTCAGTATCGAGACCGCTGCATCGGCGACGATCTGTGGGTGGCGAGCTTGGGAGATCGCTGGTCCCCCGCCGAGAAGGTTTTTCACGGCGGCGGTCGCGATGGTGGTCTGGGGCCAGAGACAGTTTGCGCGGATGCCGTGCTCGGCGAACTCAGAAGCCCATCCCAGAGTGAGAAGGGACATTCCGTACTTGGAGAGCATGTACGGCGGAAATGCGCCCATCCACCCCGGGTCAAGGTTGAGCGGCGGAGATAAGGTCAGGATCTGGCCGTCATCACTTCGCTTGAGCGCATCTAGGCACGCGCGGGTGAGCATGAACGTCCCGCGTGAGTTGATCGATTGCATCAGATCGAAGCGCTTGGGAGTGACGTCTTCGGTTCCTTGAGTGTTCAGCGCGCTGGCGTTGTTGATCACTATGTCGATTCCACCGAAACTCGAGGTGGCTACATTAACCGCGCGTTCGACATCTTCGATCTTTCGGACGTCACCGACGACCGCTACCGCTCGGCCACCTGCGGATTCGATCTGCTCTACCGCAGTGTGGATCGTTCCAGGCAACCGGGGATCTGGTTCGGCAGTCTTGGCCAGCAGCACGCAATTCGCGCCGTGCCGTGCCGCCGTGATCAGGATCGCTAGCCCGATCCCACGGCTTCCGCCAGACATGACGATGGTTCGCCCGGCGAGGTCGCCTGCCGGTGCAGCGTCGTTCATCAGTTTCTCCTCAATGCAGATCTGTCCACCGGACACTGCAACGGACCCAAGATTTGAGCCGTTGCGATTGAGGAGACGCTGCCCGGAAAACCCGATGAACCCGCGGGCGATCCGGGCACCGTCTCCTCAGTTCACTTGTGCGTCATTCTTGACGCCCGATGCGCGCGAAGACGTCAGGCCGTACTCGCTTGTAGTAGGTCGCGAGGAGGATGCCGCCCGCGAAGGCGCCGTAGAGGCCGATCAGCATGATGGTCGCGAGCGACCTCGAGCCGCCGATCAGCAGGTCGAAGTTCTTTGTCGCCATGATCAGGACGAGACCCAGCGGAATGATTGACAGCACGGGACAGACGATCGAGTTGACGACGGTTGTCATTGCGTCTGCTCTGTTCCTCAGGAGGAAAGCTGGCACAGCAACGGCGGTGAGAAAGAGCAGGAGCAGCAACGAGTAGCTGTACACCCCTACGAAGTGGGCATAGAAGACGTACGGGTCCGATCCTGAGACGGTAAACGGGACGAGGACTGCCAGCACGGCGAGACCAACGAGAGCTGATGCCATGTAGGGCGAGCCATGCTTCGCGTGGGCTCGACCCACGGACGGGTGGATGATCTCGTCGACACCCAGGTTATAGAGATAACGGGCCGAGATGTTGTGGGCAGCCAAGGTGATGGCGAAGCTACTGGTAACCAGCAGGATCTCGGCGATGTTCATGGCAGTCGCTCCCACGTACTCCTGCATGCTCGCCAACGACGAGCCCATGCCGTTCCCGACGGCCGACAGCACGGCCTCGCCGCCGTAGGCATTGATGAAGATCAGCGCCGAGACGGAGAAGAGCGCGGCGACGAGTGCGATGACGATATAGGTGGCGGCAGGAATGGTCCGATCCGGGTCACGAACCTCTTCACGGAAGACCAGGGTCGCCTCGAAACCGCCGTACAACCCGACGCCGAACATCAACGCCAAGCCGAGCGATCCAGAGAAGATGTTGTGCATGGACAGCGGCTGGAGCGACAGGGCATCGATCCCAACTCGAGCGACGACGGCGATGTCGTAGGCGATGACCAATGCAAGTTCGGCGACAAGAAACACCGTCAGCACGTTCGCGGAGACGTCCATGCGGAAGTGCCCCAGCACTGTGACCGCGACGAACGCCGTCAACGCCCACAGCCACCAACTGATCTCGGGTCCGTTGAACAAGTCGGTGCACAGGGACCTCAGCGACACCCCGATGAGAACGTAGATACCGACGAGCGTGAAGTAGTAGCAGATGATGGCGACCAGGGAGGACCCGAGCCCGATCCGTCGTCCCAGACCTGCGGTGATGAAGGCGTAGAACCCGCCAGGGTTGGGGACATGCTTGGCCATTGCGAGTAGTCCCACGGCAAACAGAGCAAGGATGACTCCGGCGATTGCGAACGCAACAGGAGTGCCAAGTCCGTTACCCAGCAGGATCGCTACCGGGGTGTAGGCGAGGAACGCCACGATGGGCGCCTGGAACGCCATGACGGTGAAGACGAGGTGGAAGACGCCGAGGTTTCCCTCTAGCTTCCCGTGCGCTGGCGTTGACTCCGCCGCGGGCACGCCGTGGTCGGTGCCGATCGTTCGATCCATGGTGTTCCTTCGGTGTCCAGTCATCGTTCGACGCGGGGTGTTGGTTCGCGGCCCCGAGGCTGTGATGCGACACGCTGTCGCGGCCAGCAACCGAACGGTGGGGGCTGCGACCCGGCATCGAACACAAAACTACAGACGCGACTTGTGTCGTGTTTCACGATAGGGGGTGGGTCTCGACGTGTCCACCCCAGTGTCGAATTCGGACCCACACGTCCTCGACAGAGCGGTCTTCAGATCCTCAGGATGCGCCGTGAGCTTCACAACCCGAGGTCGCGGCTCAGTTCGTTTGCCGTAGTTGGTGGCGGCTCGTGAGCCGACGACCGCGACGGCGTTGCCGGCGTGGTGGCGTGAGTCGTGTGATCCGAGGACCCCACACGCCCGATGGGTTCAGCCCCGCGGCGGTGCAGCGCGCCGGCGCCGCGGAGTGCGTCGAGTTGGATGGGCCACTCGGCGTCGCCGGGGACGATGAAGCGGATGCCGCGAGCGGCCGCCTGCTCGAGCACCTGGGCAGCTCATGAACATGAGCCTCGAGACTCCAGAAATCTCGGCGCAACGGTCACAGTCGACTCCCGGGCTGCCGGTGCGAAGTCAATTGCGCCGCTCCGACGATCAAGAGCACCCAGCCATCCCCTCAGCCTTGGGACGTGGCTAGGTGCATTCTGCTTCGCGAGCTGATGGAGTCGGGACCGACCCCGGTCGCTACTGTCCGATCGAGAGTCACTCAGGACCATCGGCAGCCGTCGGCGGAAATCGTGTTTCCGCAGGTCAGACGCACATTGCCGTCGACATCCATTAATAATCATCCCCGCGGGACCGCTTCCCAACATTCAGGCCAGCGGCGCGGGCAACCTCGGAGTAACCTTGACTCACCGCTGGGGCGGTACCGACAGTTGGAATGGTCGGATCAGTCCGACACTGGCGAGCAGTTGGAGACTCCGTTCCGCAGGGATTCCGCAGGAGTATCGCTTTCAGCCGCATAACGCCATCAGCGCCCACCAACCAAAGCCACGCTGACCTGCGGTTCCACCAACGCTCGCAAGCGACCACCAATCACTCGAGCGTTCGAGCTCTACTACGACATCTGAGCCGACCGCTCTGCTGTCCGACGCCGAAGGCCCCGGGATCTCCCGGGGCCTTCGGCCGTTCCGTACGCACCGGGGACATGCCTGCGGCCGACCCGGACGAGCCGGGTGTCCGAGCATCCGGCCAAGGGGTTGATCGCGCCAGCACATCGGCGCATCCTCGGAGTAGGAGGTTGCGATGAACCCATCACGCATTCCCGACGGCATCCCGGTTCTGTCACGTGGCCGGCATCGAACGCCACGACGCGGCGCGTGCTTCATGGAGCTCGCCTCGGTCCTCGCCGGTGAGCGGTGGAGCGATCATCCCTCCTGCACCCATCCCCTGCTCGCGCATCTGGCACGGCTGGTGAACGATCGCACCAGTGACGACGGACGCCAGCAGCTGCTGCCACTCGTCCCCTCGGTCGTGGGCCGGCGCGGGAACGACCGCACCTGGCTCACGGTCGCGGTGGCGGTAGCGGCGGAAACCATCCTCGACGTCCCCGAAGCGACGCAGCGACCGCTGGCAGCCGGCCTGCTTCAAGCCGAGCGCCTGTGCGCGGATGCCGAGCCCGATCTGGCGGCCACCCGGCGGGAGGCCCGGTTCGCACTCGAGATGGTTCCCGGGGCGGTCGCCTGGGTCGACGGACTTGGGATCCGGAGCCCGATCGACGCCCGCACCTTCGCCAGACGGAGCGCGCCGACGATGGTCCGGTGCACCGTCGACGGGGTCGTGGCGAGCGCTAGCCCCGACGGTGACCAACGGCTGGGGGCTCTGCTCGAGGCCGGTATCGCGGCGTGCCCCGCGCCGGACACGGTGATCGCCGCACCTGCTTTCGCAGGCGGCCCAGCTGGTCCCCGGCCCACGCCAACCCGCTGACCGGCTCTCGGCCTCACCAGACCTGTCATCCGCCGAAGCCTCCGTCGGCGGCGACGTCCGATCCGTTGAGCACGGCGCCGGCACGGGAGCAGGCGTGCACGACGGTGGCGGCGACCTCGTCCGGGGTGAGCGGGCGGCGCAGGAGCTGGTGGCCGGCGAGGTCGCCGGGGGTGACCGAGTAGAGGTCGGCGGTCGCGGCCAGCATCGCGGTGTCGGTGGAGCCGGGTGAGACGGCACAGGCGGTGACGCCGGTCCCCGCGAGGTCGGCGGCCAGGCCCTTCACCAGCCCGACCACGGCATGCTTCGCGGCGTTGTAGGCGGCGAGGTGGAACAGCCCGCGCGAGCCCGCGGCAGAGGCGAGCGCGACGAACCGGCACCCGGCGGGGTCGGGTCCGGCGAGCATGACCGGGACGGCGGCGGCCGCCGTGTTCCAGACCCCTGCGACGTCGATCTGCCACTGCAGGTCGAGCGAGTCGTCCTCCCACAGCGGGCGGCCGCCGGCGATCACCGCGGCCGCCGCGACGGCGATGTCGAGCCGTCCCCACCGCTGGGTCGCGACCTCGACCGCGGCGGCCACGGCCTCAGGGACCCGTACGTCACCGACGACCGGCTCCACCCACCCGGCCGGGAGCGAGGCGACGAGCGTGTCGAGGTCTGCCCTGGTGGCCTGCGGGTAGCCGGCCGGGGAGTCCTCGCCGGCGCACCAGTCGAGCGCGACGACGCGTACGCCCTCGGCCACCAGGCCCCGCACGGTGGCGGCCCCGATCCCACGTGCCGCTCCGGTCACCAGCGCCACCCGGCCCGCCTCGTCTGCGCCCATCGCGTCGGGCGTCATCGGGTGACCGCGCCGATCTGGAGGCGGTCGTAGGCGGCGGAGACCGTTTCGGCGAGGATCGGCTGGCCGAGCTCGGCGCTCGCTCCGGTCGGGTCGGCGTAGGGCACCTGTCCAGGCTAGCCGGGAGCGCGCGGCGGGAAGTACGCATCGGCTATCTGGAACATGGGCGAGCCAGTGCAACACATGTTCTCGTTGGCGCGTCATGAAGACACACATCGCCCTAGCTCGGAGGGTCACATGAAACAGGTCGTCTTCCTTCTCATCGGCGCGCTCGCACCCGTGTTCGGGCAGGTGCCCAGCGCCCAGGCGCTGCCGCCCGACCTCGTCTGCGACGGCAGCTACCACCACCGGACGCTCCGCCACGTCGTCATCCCGGACGACGCCCGCTGCGTGATCACCGATTCCAGGATCACCGGCAACGTCCGCACCACCGGTGCACCGAGGGTGGTCAGCATCACCGACACGGCCGTCAGCCGGAACATCCACGTCCGCAACGTCGTCGAACGCGTCACCATCGGGGCCGCAGGGTGCCGCGTGGACCCGGTCGCCGGACGGAATCTCATGGTCCGCAACTCCCGCAACGTGGCGATCTGCGAGATGTCGATCGCCAACAATCTGGTGGTACGCGACAATCGCGGGACATTGATGGTCCGGGACAACAAGGCGTGCAACAACCTCCGCGTCGTCGGCAATCACGTGCGTTCCCTGCGTGTGCTCAGGAACTCCTACGCCGGCAACTTCTCGGTGGCTCGCAACAGCTGGGTGAACCGCGGGATCGTGAGGGACAACGTGGACCTGCACCAGAACCCCGCCGCGTGCCGTCGGAAGTGATTCGGCGCGGTTGCGAGTGCAGGTGCCGACCTTCCTCGGTCGCTGCACCACCTCGACGCCCGTCCTTGCGTCAGGAGAGGTACTTCTCCACGGTCTCCGGAGGACGCACGTGCGCCTCGGACTCGGGCTCGCCGAACTCTCGTTTGGCGCGCCTCTGGCGGAGCAGATCCCAGCACTGGTCGAGCTGCGTCTCGAGCTCGCCGAGCCGCTGAGTGTCGCCGCCCGACCCGGACCGGAGCTGGTGCTCCTCATCCACGAGCGCGCTGATCCTGGTGATGATGTCTTCGTCGGCCATGGGTCCACCATGGCACCTCCAACAAGGTTCGTCACCAGCGTTGGGGTCAACAGGGTGCTTCCCTAACCGGCCCGCACCCGCCCGGTGTCATAGGCCCACATCGCGATCTCGACGCGGTTGCGGGTGCCGAGTTTGGTCATCAACGAGGCGACATGGGTCTTGACCGTGCTCAGGCTGACGAAGAGCTCGGTGGAGATCTCGGCGTTGGTCCGGCCCCGCGCCACCAGGGCGAGCACCTCCTCCTCGCGCTCGGTGAGCGGATCGACGGGCTGGACCGGCACCGCCGGAGCCTGGTCGGCGAAGGTCGCCAGCAGCCGGCGGGTGACGTTGGGGGCGATCAGCGCGTCCCCGTCGGCCGCCGCGTGGATGGCCTGCACGAGGAGCTCCGGCCCGGCATCCTTGAGCAGGAATCCGCGGGCGCCGGCGCGCAGGGCGCCGAGGACGTACTCGTCGAGGTCGAAGGTGGTGATCACGACGACCGCCATCGGGTCGGTCACGTCCGGCCCGGCCAGGCGCCGGGTGACCTCGACGCCGTCGAGCCCGGGCATCCGGATGTCGACGAGGAGGACATCGGGTCGCAGCCGGGCCGCCAGGTCGAGTGCGGCGAGCCCGTCTGCCGCCTCCCCCACGACCTCGAGGTCGGGCTGCGCGCCGAGGATCATCGCCAGCCCGGTACGTACCAGGTCCTGGTCGTCGGCCACCACCACACGGATGCTCATGCCGGCGCCTCCGCCGGCAGAACGGCCTCGACCAGCCAGCCGCCCTCGGGCGCCGGACCTGCCCGGAGCGATCCACCGAGGAGCTGGGCCCGCTCGGTCATGCCCAGCAGGCCGAACCCAGGCTCTGGGGCCGGCCCCGGCTCGGTGTGTCCGTCGTCGCTGACGCGCAGCCTGACGACCTCACCCTCCCGGCGTACGTCGATCACGACCCGGGTCGCGCCCCGGGCGTGCCGCACGGCGTTGGTGAGCGCCTCCTGCGCGAGCCGGTAGAGCGCGGCGTCGACGGGTCCGGCCAGCCGGGTCAACGGACCGTTCAGCGACACCTCGACGGCGGGCGTCGCGTCGGCGCGCGACAGGGCGGGCAGGTCCGCGACTCCCGGCTGCGGCGAGTAGGCGACGGCCTCCTCCTCCCGCAGCACCCGCACCATCGATCTCATCTCCGCCAGGGTTCGCGACGCCTCCGACTCGATCGCGGCCAGGACCTCGACGGCCTTCTCGGGCTGGATGCCCGCGACCACGCCACCGGCCTGCGCCTGCACCGCGATGGCCGAGACGTGGTGGGCCACGGTGTCGTGCAGCTCGCGCGCGAGCGCCACCCGCTCCTGGTTGCGGATCTCGCGCTGCTGGCGCTGCCAGAGGTCGGCTCGGTAGCGGAACACGGCCGCGAGGGCGACGATCAGCAGCAGAAGGACGCTGCCGCCGAAGAGATCAGCCCAGCCCGCGGAGGAGGCGTACATCCCCAGCACGACGACCACCACCACGAACGCCGTCCCCAGCACGATCTCCCGTCCCGAGCCCCACCGCACCAGGGAGTAGAGCAGGATCAGGTCGGCCATCATCGAGTAGAGGCCGAGATCCCCGGCGTGCACAGCCAACTGGAGGGCCGAGAGCAGCCCGGCGACGCCCCAACCGACGAGGGCCGCCAGCAGGGGGCGGTCCCGCCGGCAGAGCAGGGCAGGCACCAGTGCCAGGGCGAGCACCGTCACCAGGGGCCGCCAGGCCAGGCCCGGCCGAACGATGCCCTCGACCAGGGTGGCGGCGGCAAAGACGCCCGCCAGCAGCCAGTCCAGACGACCCACAGCCGGGGCGTCTGCAGGCCGCGGCTCGTGCCAGATGGCGCGGCGGACAGTGTTCACGGCCCCAGCCTAGGGATCGGTACGCCGCGGCGTACCGGCCGAAAGTACGAGACGGAGATCGTTCCATCGGCCGGGCGGACTCCGGCCTCCGGTCCGATGTGCCCGCTGCCGGGCTCGGCGAGCGTTGACCCACCGATCCTCACCACGACAACGGAGCCCATGATGACAACACGTCAGACCGCCACTCTGGACGACCAGCCGACCTCCGTGCGAGCCAAGCTCGCCGCAGCATGGACGAGCTTCATGTTCCTCTACGCCTACGTGGACATCCTCAACTTCTTCACGCCCGGCGTCGTCGACGACATCCTCGCCGGCAAGGTCTTCGAGTTCGACCTCTCCCAGACCTTCTCGACCGCGGCGCTGGCCCTCGTGTCCGTCCCGACCCTCATGGTCGTGCTGTCGATGACACTGCCCGCCCGGGCGAACCGCATCACCAACCTCGTCGTGGCCGCGCTCTACGTCCCGGTCACGGCCTTCAACCTGGCGGGCGCGTCCTGGCTGTATTTCTACGGTCTCGGCGTCGTGCTCGAACTGGGCCTTCTCGCGCTCATCGTCCGGTACGCCTGGACCTGGCCCCGCACCGCCACCGCCGCGACCGCCCCGGCCGGAGACAGCGCTATGGCCCGACGCGGACGCCCGTGATGGCGAACCGCTCGACGCCGGCGACATGACCACCGGTCGACACCGCGATGGTCAGTACGCTGCCCGCGGGTGCGGCGAACGGCATCGTGGTCGACCACGGACGGTCCTGCCCACCGGCGGGGACACCTGGGGAATGGCCGACCTCGCCGGTGCCCAGGCGCAGGACCCGGACCACGAGGCTCTCGTCCACCCCGGTGATCCGGCCGCCGACGGCCATCGGGGACGTGACCGTCGCGCCGTAGCGCGGGGTGGTCAGCGACAGGGTGCTGTCCTTCGTTCCGACGACCTCCCACGGGGCGTACGAACCGGTTCCGATCTTCGCCAGGTGCAGGATCGCCGACGTGCTGGCCTTGCCGTCGGGCAGCCGGAACCCGACGTCGACCCATGCCTGGTCGTCGGAGATCGTCACCCGCAACACCCGGTCGACCTCCTGGTACCCGAGGTAGCTCTGGGTGAACCGCAGCGCGACCAGCCCCGCATCGAGGTGCCACGGCTGGTGCCCGCCCTCGCGATATGCCTGTTGCCACACCGCCGCTTCCTCGACGCCGGCGAACGGCCACAGCGGCTGAAAGCCGAACCGCGAGGGCGACGTGGGCGTCGGTCTCGTAGGTGTCGGGCTCGGGGTGGCGGACTCCGTAGGAGTCGTGCTCGTGGAAGGCGACGGCGTCGCGGTGCTGCTCGCCGACGGACTCGGGTCCGCACGACGGTCACCGTCCTCCGAGCGCACCGCAAGGGCGATGAACACGACGACCGCAACCGCGAGCACCGCCGCGACGGCGGTCATCGCCCACGCCCACCGGCGGCTGGTGCTCGTGGACTCATGCGGCTTGCCGTCAGGAATTGGCTCGGTCACAGGACTCACCCGCGGCCAACGTAGTCCGAGCGTCCGCCCCGGCCTCAGTGCCGTTGGTCCTCCGCGCCGCGGACCAACGGCCTGGCGCTCGCGGCGAGAGCCTCCTCCTCGGCGTGGATCTCGGCCTCGAGCATCCCTACTTCTTCGGGCGGCGGCGACCGGCGAGGGCGTACTCCTCGTCCCTGAGCCGCACGGCCGCGCGCTCCACGGGCACGTCATGGCCCTTCTCGCACGTCACCACAGCAGACAGCGATGTGCCGCAGTCGCGGTGGATCAGCTCGACGCCTGTCCGATGGTCGTCCCGCAATCCTTCGCCCCACTCGATCAGGGCGACGACGATCGGAAAGAGTCCACGCCCGCGTTCCGTCAGGACGTATTCGTCGCGCGTGCGCTTGCCCGCCTCTCGGTACGGCCTGCGGTCGACGATCCCGTCGGCGTACAGCTGCTTGAGCCGCCCGGCGACGACCGCCTCGCTCAGCCCGGTTCGGCGGGCGAGCTCGTCGAACCTGCTCCCGCCGTAGAACAGCTCTCGGACCACCACCATCGCCGAACGGGTACCGATGACGTCGAGCGAGCGCTCGATCCGGCACCAACCCTTCGCGGGCCAGTCGTCACGGTCCGAGAAGGCTCCCAGGCGCTCGAGGACGTCGGTCGAGCCAGCTGCGCTGTCGTCGTGATCCATGGCGCCATCGTACCTCTGGCTTTGCTTGTCACAAGTCAGGGTGTACGTTCTGACTATGGTTTCCCTGAGCCAGGGTCGCGCCTCTGAAAGGAACTCCCCGTCATGACCAGCGCATACATCGTCGACGCCGTCCGCACTCCCATCGCCAAGGGAAAGCCAGGCGGCGCCTACTCCGAGATCCACTCCGTCGACCTGCACGCCCACACGTTGGCGGCCCTCGTCTCCCGCACCGGCATCGACCCGTCCGTGGTGGACGACGTGATCTCCGGTGCGGTCGGCCAGGTCGGCGAACAGTCCGGCAACACGGCCCGCTGGGCGCTGCTCGGGGCGGGGTTCCCCGAGTCGGTCCCCGGCGTGACCGTCGACCGGCAGTGCGGCTCCTCCCAGCAGGCCCTGCACTTCGCCGCACAGGGCGTGATCGCCGGAGCGTACGACGTCGCCATCGCCTCGGGCGTGGAGTCGATGTCCCGGATTCCGATCGGCTCGCAGACCCTCGGCAAGGACTTCGTGGGCTCCAAGGTCGGGGCCAGATACGACCACGGCCTGGTGCCCCAGGGCATCAGCGCCGAGCTGATCGCCAACAAGTGGAACCTCTCCCGCACCCGACTCGACGAGTTCGCCGCCGAGTCCCATCACCGCGCCGCACGCGCGTGGAAGGACGGGCTCTTCGATTCTCAGGTGGCACCGGTCAACGACCTACGCACCGACGAGACCATCCGCCCCGAAACCTCGATCGACACGCTCGCCGGCCTCCGGCTGGCCTTCAAGAACGACTACTGGGTCGAGCGTTACCCCGATCTCGACTGGCGTGTCACAGCGGGCAACAGCTCGCCGGTCAATGACGGGTCCGCAGCCATCCTGGTGGCGAGCGAAGAGGCCACCGCGCGTCTCGGCCTGACCCCCAGGGCACGCGTGCACTCCTTCGCCATCGCCGGCGACGACCCGATCTACATGCTCACCGGCATCATCCCGGCCACCCAGAAGGTGCTCCAGAAGGCCGGACTGTCCATCGACGACATCGATGCCTTCGAGGTCAACGAGGCGTTCGCCTCCGTCGTGCTCGCCTGGCAGAAGGAGACCGGCGCCGATCTCGCCCGGGTCAACATCAACGGCGGCGCCATCGCGATCGGCCACCCTCTCGGCGGTTCCGGCGCCCGGCTCATGACCACCCTGCTGAGCAATCTCGAACAGACCGGCGGCCGGTTCGGCCTCCAGGTCATGTGCGAGGCCGGCGGACTGGCCAACGCGACCATCATCGAGAGGATCTGACATGCCGCAGATGCACGGCACACGCAGAGCACGGAGCCGCGCATGAGCCGGGAACGCACGTACTCCTGGGAAGACCCGAAGGTCTTCGTCGATGCCGCCGCCGGCCTGAGCGGACTGGAGTTCCTCGGCAAGATCGGGAGCGGAGAGCTGCCACTCGTTCCCGCCGGAGCGACGACGAACATCCTTCCGGTCGCCGTGGGTGACGGCTGGGCGGAGTTCGAGATGCAGCCCGAGGAGTGGCACTACAACCCGATCGGGTCGGTGCACGGCGGAATGCTCGCGGGTCTTGCCGACTCAGCTCTTGGCTGTGCCGTTCACACGAAGCTCCCCGCAGGGACCGGATACACGTCGCTCGATCTGAACATCAAGTTCACCAGGGCCGCCAACCTCGACAGCGGGCTGCTCCGCTGCCGAGCCGAGGTCGTCACCATCGGGCGCCGCACCGCCACTGCCGAGGCGCGAGTCATCGACAGCAACGGGCGGGTCGTGGCGCATGCGATCGCCACCTGCCTGCTCTTCACATGACCACACTCACCGAACAACGTGGAGCACCAATGCCTGGAAACCTGACCTACGAGGTCTTCATCGCCGACCCCATCCCCCAGAACGTCACCGACCTCGTGCCGAACGGCGACAAGCGCGAGTTCTCGCCGCTGTCGATCACGCTGATCTCCGGCGACCGGGACGCCGTCCTCGTCGATCCGCCGATGACGATCGCCCAGACCGCCGCCGTCGGCGACTGGGTCGAGTCGACCGGGAAGAACCTGACGTACATCTTCGCCACCCACGGCCACGGCGACCACTGGTTCGGCTCCGCCGAGCTCGCCGAGCGATTCGGCGCCGAGGTGGTCGCCACCGCCGGGACGATCGAGCAGATGCACGGCAACCTCGCCATTCGCGAGTTCTTCTGGGATGCACTCTTTCCCGGCCAGATCCCCGCGACCGACGTCGTGGCGACGAAGGTCGTCGACAACACGATCGACCTCGAGGGGCACCCGCTCACGGTGATCGAGGTCGGGCACACCGACACGGACGAGACCAGCGTGCTCCATGTCCCAGACCTCGACCTGGTCGTCGCCGGCGACGTCATCTACAACGGGGTGCACCAGTTCCTGCGAGAGGCGCAGGGTGACGGCATCAACGCCTGGCTCCGCGCGATCGACACCGTCGAGTCGCTCCACCCACGGCTCATCGTGGCCGGCCACAAGAACAAGGCCCTCGATGACGACGCGGAGCGGACGATTCGCGAGACGCGGGACTACCTCACCTCCGCGGCAACGCTCCTGACCGAACAGACCACCGCCCTCGACTTCTTCAACGCGATGCTGGAGCGCTATCCCGCTCGCCTGAACCCGGGCGCGCTGTGGGGCGGGGCGACGGCTCTCTACACCTGAGATGCAGCCACCCGAGGGCCACGCTCCGCGCCAAGGCCCGAACCTGCCGCGATCTCACGGCGAAGGCTGGGCACAGACATCCCTCCTTCGCCGCGATCGGCGATGGCGCTGCCGGCACTGCTGATCCACTGCCCGCCACTGCGGCTCACGAGCTGCGAGCCAGCCCGAGGAAGTCGTCCGCGCGATGGACGAACAGGTACGCCTGCTGGGTGATCGCTGTCGCGCGGGCACGTCCCGCGGCCTCGTGGACGGCTTCGAGCGGGTCCCCGAGTGCTCGTCTCAGCTTCGCGTGCATCAGTTGGACGAAGGCGGCCGCATAGCGTTGCCCGTGTGCCTCGATGGACGCGTCGGCGCGCCTGAGAGCGTCTGCGGCCTCCTGGACCCGCCCGTTCGCGAGATACATCTCGCCGAGCAGCGCCAGCCAGGTCGTCAGACCGGAGCGTGGCGGGTCGGTCAGGTTCGACTCGATCAGTGCCTCTGCCTCGGCCAGAGACCGATCGGCGTCCCGGCCGGTGACCGCATGTGCCCAGCATCGGCCCAGCCGTTGATAGGCGCCCAGGAAACGGAACGCGAACTCAGGATCCGCTGCGATGCCTCGCTCTGCGGCACGGAGCGCCCAGTGCGGGTCGGCCATCAGCGCCGCGGCTGTGACCGCGAACGCGGACCACACCGTGACGTCATAGGAGTGGTTTCCGGCGTCGCTCTCGATCCGCCCGAAGATGCGACGGGCTTCGTCGTCCTTGCCGTGCAGGGCGGCGTTGAGCGCGAGCATCGCCGGTGAGAGCAGCTGAAGGTCGTGCCGCAGCTGGTCCTGCTCGAGGGACTTCGCCCGTTCGGCGACGACGGCGTTCGACTCGCTGAGGTGCCGATACGCCTCACCGACATTTCCGACGTCCCACTGATGGATCCCCCAGGCGTGTCGCCCGTACGCCCGCACAACCGGATCCTCGGATCGTTCGCTGTCCGCGAGGAGCCGGTGGGCCAGCTGACCGCTGCGGTCGAGCTGGATCGCCTGGGAGTGAGCGGCCCAGTGGGAGAAGAGGAAGTCGGCCGCCTCTCGCTCCCGCCCGAGGCCGCGGGCGGCCCGCTCCGCGCGTTCGAGCAGGTCGAAGGTGGCGTCGGCGCTTCCCATGTAGCCCGTCTGCATCCCGATCACCGCTACGAGCTGTGACAGCGCGGACAGTTCGAGCTCGAGCAGACCGGCCGAGTGCGCGATGCTGGCAGCGGCCTCGAGGTGCGGGACCGCCGCGTCGAAGGCCGACTGGGCAACGGCTCGTCGACCGCCGCGGACGAGGGCGGTCGTGGTTCGTGTGGGGTCTGCGAACGGCCCGGCCAGCCACAGGTGGTGAGCAAGTCGCTCGGTGACCGCGTCGTCGTCCCCGTGGATCCCCTCCAACGCATCGGCGATCTGCAGGTGCAACCGACCGGTCGAGAGCAGTCGCGAGGTCGTCTGATGCACCGACTCACGAACCAGGTCGTGCACGAACCGCACGGAGAGCGGTCTGTCCTCGGCCGGCTCCAGCAGGCCCTGCGAGTCGGCGGTGGCGAGCAGTGCCGAACAGGCCGACATCCCGACGCCGGCTGCACGAGCGAGCAGACGGACATCCACCTCCCGCCCGATGAGCGCTGCGATCTCGACGAGCCGCCTCGTCTCCTGGTCGAGACCGGCGAGACGGTCTCGCACGATGTCACGCACCGTGGACGGAACGCCCGTGCGTACCAGGGCGTCCTCACCGGCCGCGACGTCGAGATCGCTGTCGGCCAGGAGGCGGGCGAGCTCACGTACGAAGAACGGGTTGCCCTCGGTGCGCGCCTGGATGCAACGAGCGACGTACGGGCTCGGTGTCCGTCCGGTCTCGCGCCGGACGAGCTCGCCGACCTCGGTCGGTTGGAGCGGGCCGATGCGGATGCGTTGGTGATGGGGCAGACGTCCGACCGCTGCGAGCATTCCCCCGAGCCCATCGCCAGGGGCGGGAGCGCGATCGCGCAGGAGACCAGCCAGGACGACGCCGTCCGGCTGTTGGGTTGCCACATGTCTGAACAGCTGCAACGACGCGACGTCCGCCCATTGCAGGTCGTCGATCACCAGCACGACCGGACGCTCGGCAGCGGCTCTCCGGATGAGGTCGACGGTCTGCTCGAAGAGACGGAACTGAGCGCCGCTGTCCGGTAGCACCGCACCACCGAGGAGGTTCTCCGGGCGCGGGTCGAGGAGGCGTCGGATCTCGCCGCTGGCCAACCCTGCGCGGGTGGGCTCCGGCTGGCTCGCCACGAGGTCGGAGATGAGACGGCTCCATGGCCACAGGGCCGGCGTTCCCTCGTGGTTCAGGGACCGTCCCCACACGACGAGTGCACCAAGCCGCTCGGCATCCTGGGTGAACTCGGAGAAGAGAGACGTCTTTCCTGCCCCGGGTTCGCCTTCGGCCATGATCAGGGCGGCGTTGCCCGCCGCCGCCGACTCGAGCGAACGCGCCAGCAGGGCGCGTTCCTCGCCGCGTCCGACGAGTGGCGCGCTCTCTCCCTGGTCGCTCTGCTGGTCGCTCCGGACGCGGGCCTGCTTCACGACGCGCGTCCGGGCGGCCTGCAGCGCCTCGCCGGGGGTCACCCCGAGGTCGCCGGCCAGCCGAGCCCGAACGGCCTCGAAGACGGAGAGTGCTTCGGCCTGCTTGCCCGCGGCGGCAAGGGCGGTCATCAGGCTGGCTTGAACGGGCTCGTTGAGCGGTGCCATCCAGGCGGCCAGGCGCAGCGGCTGAAGGATCTGTGTGGAGAGCCGCTGCGTGTGGGCCAGCTCCCCCACCGCGACGCAGGCGTCGAAGAACTCCTCGTTGATGCCGGCGAACAACGGTGAGGTGGTCGCGCTCGGACCGAGGCCGTCGCCGGCCGGACCGTGCCAAAGACCGAGTGCCTGGGCGTACTGGTCGACCGCCTCGTCACGTCGGCCTGAGGAGAGGTGGGTTCTGGCGCTGTCGACATGCGACCTGAAGTCGATCAGGTCCACCGCGGCGGTCCCTCCGACGAAGGCGTAGCCGCCGCCTCTGCGGACGATGAAGCGCCCGGACTCGCGCGCCGGAAGGTCGGGCTCGAGCATGCGGCGGATGGTCCCAACGTACTTCTGGACAGTGTTGACCGCCGACATCGGGACGTTCTCCTCCCAGAGGAGATCTACGAGCTCCGACATGCTCGTCGGCCGGCCCGCCCGCGCGAGGAGCAGAGCCAGCAGGTACCCCTGCTGCCGCGGGCCGGTCTCCAGTTCGACGTCGTCGCGATAGGCACGCAACGGGCCGAGAATCTGCAGGCGCAGGGAACTCCGCGGATCCGATCTCTCGGCGATCGAGGAGTGTTCCATCGTGAGTCCTATGGGCGCAGGCGGTTGGCCCACACCCCGACACGTACCGGGCCTCGGCACCAGCCTAGGCGCCCATCGAATCCGCCGCAGCCCTCTGGGGCGAGCCGGGCTCCACAAAATCTCCACGGCCCGTCCAGTACGCCTTCGTAGATTCCGATCGACCGAGCGTGTGCCCGTGGTCGAAGGCCGGGCATGCGGACCTCCGCGTGGAAGAGGACAGACGATGCACGAACAGGCCTACAACGCGCAATGCAGAGCCGCGGAGAACCGACATCCGGCACAGGCGTCGAGACAGCGTGACGCGCTCATCCTGTTCGCCTTGGCGCTGGGCACCTTCGCCATCGGGTCGGGCGAGTTCGGGAGCAACGGCATCGTCCAGCTCTTCGCGGCCGATCTCGGTGCCTCGGTGCCGACCGCGACGAACGCGATCACCGCCTACGCCCTCGGCGTCGTCATCGGATCACCGGTGCTCACCATCGCGGCCGCCCGACTCAACCGGCGGACGCTCCTTCTCGGGCTGGTCGTGCTCTTCATCGTCGGCAACCTGCTGTCCGCCGCGGCGTCCGGCCTCGGTGTCCTCATCGTGGCCCGCTTCATCACCGGCACGGTCCAGGGAGCGTACTTCGGCGCCGGGGCGGTGGTCGCCGCGTACGCCTACGGCCCGGGCAAGGGCGGCAAGGCGTTTGCCACGGTGATGGCCGGTCTGACGATCGCGACGATCTTCGGCTCGCCGCTCGGCACCTTCATCGGGCAACAGGTCGGATGGCAGGCGCTGTACGTCGTCGTGTCGGTGGTCGGTCTGCTGGCCGGGATCGCCATCTGGGTCTTCGTCCCACGGACCAGCGCGCTCGCCGGCGGATCCGTCATGCAGGAGCTCGGTGCCTTGAGACGGCCCATGGTCTGGGCCACGACGGCCATCGCCGCCCTGGGCATCTCGAGCATCTTCGCCGTCTACACCTTCATCGGCCCGTACATCACCGACGCCGTCGCGGTCGACGAAGCCTGGATCCCGGTCGCGCTGGCGGTCTTCGGGGTAGGGATGGCGCTGGGCAACTGGATCGGTGGTCGCCTGGCAGACCAGTACGAGTATCGAGGCCTGGTCCTGGGCTATGCGGTCGCGCTGGCCTTCCTGGCCGTCATCGCGGTCGGCGGAGAGAACCTCGCCGTCCTGCTGCCCTGCCTGCTCGGAGTCGGTGCCTCCACCATGATGGCGATCCCGACGATCCAGGTCCTCCTGACACGGTACGCACCCGAGGCCCCGACCTTGATGGGGGCCGTGAACCTCGCCTCCCTGAACCTCGCCAACGCGCTCGGCGCGATCGGCGGCGCCCTCGTCCTGAACGCCGGCTGGGGCGCTCTCTCGACCGCCTGGGCCGGCTTGGTGCTCACCGCTGCCGGTCTCCTGCTCTTCGCGGTCACCGTTCCTCGTGTGGCCCCACCGCAGCCACTGGCCGCCGTCTCCGCGACGGCCTGAGGGGGCCACGAGCATGTTGTCCTACCGCTCAGAGAACTCGTTCCTGTCGATCTGCTCCCAGGG
Organism: Nocardioides luteus; assembly: GCF_015752315.1. Lineage (NCBI taxonomy): Bacteria > Bacillati > Actinomycetota > Actinomycetes > Propionibacteriales > Nocardioidaceae > Nocardioides > Nocardioides luteus. The sequence continues at coordinate 1,857,469 of NZ_JADOVJ010000001.1, read as the reverse complement.
GTCCATCCTGTCCATCGGCAGCATCGGATCGATCGCCTCGGTGGGATGCATCGGCGGCGTACTCTCCGTCGGCTCGATCGGATCCTGGATGTCGGCGCTGTCGATGCTGAGCTCGGAGAGCAACTGCTCCATCCTGAGCTCGCGGAGCAACTGCTCGATCCTCAGCTCGCTCAGCAACTGCTCGATACTCAGTCGTCGAGCCACCCGGGCCATCCTCAACCGCGAGGACCCGGCATGAACGCGCGCCGTCCGCTCGCCGCACGAGGCACCTGGTTGGCGCCCATCCTCCTCATCGTCTGCCTGGCCGCAGTCCTTCCGGCGGTCTACCTGGCCGGGACGGTCGACCCCCGAGGGCACCTCCGCAACCTGCCCGTGGGGCTCGTCATCGAGCCGCAGACCGGCATGACCCAGGTCGGCGCGGCAGAGAGCGTCGCCACCGGGATCGAGGACGGCGCGGGTGTGGCGCTGGCGGTCACCCGGATGAGCCACGACGACCTGGCCACCGCCATCCGCGAGGACCGGGTTGCGGGTGCTGTGGTGATCCCCGCCGACTTCGACCACTCGATCGCAAGCCTGCTTCCCGGGGCCGTCAGCACCACCGTCCCCACCGTCACGATCCTCACCAACGCCGGAGACGGCGGCCTCAGCAACGGGCTGCTGGTCGCCACCCTCACCCCCGTGCTCCACAGGGCCGCCGACGCACTCGGCGACCAACTGCTCGACAGCGACACGGCCACCGCACCGCCGGCCGCGAACGTCGCGCTGCTGTCCCAGCCCTTCGACATCGTCTCGCGCCCGTACGAACCGCTTCCCGACCATGCCGGGATGGGAACCAGCGCCTTCTACTACTCGCTGATCCTCGTCCTCCTGGGATTCATCGGCGCCTCGCTCGTCGGCCCACTGGTCGACTCCGCCCTGGGCTTCATCCCCAGCGAGATCGGTCCCCTCGTCGCGCGCCGGCCCTACACCGCCATCTCCCGGCGCAGCACGTTCCTCGGAAAGACCGCGATCCTCGTGACCGCCGCACCCCTCGCCGCCGCTGCCGTCCAGCTCGTCGCCGCCCTGCTCGGCGTCACAGCAGCCGACTGGATCACGCTCTGGCTCTACTCCACGGCCGTCATCGCCGCGATCGGCACCAGCGCCCTGGCGGTCTTCGCAGCCCTGGGACCTGGGTTCGGCGCACTCGTGAACACACTCTTCTTCGTCGCGCTCGCGATGGTCTCCTCCGGCGGAACCGTGCCTCTCGAGGCCACCCCGGCCTTCTTCGGCTGGTTCTCCGAGATCTCCCCGTTCCGACACATCATCGACGGCACCCGCTCGCTGCTCTACTTCGACGGCGACGCCACGGCCGGACTACGCAGCGCCTGGATCAGCGTCGCTCTCGGCGGCGCGCTCGGGTTCCTGCTGGGGCTCGGCGTGACCACGGCCTACGGCCGGGTCCATGCCTTCAGCAGGCACCCGCGCGACCCGGTCCCTGATCGCATCACGGCCACCGGACATCGACCTCTCGACCATTCCGACATCAAGGAGAACAGATGAGCAACGCCAACCCCACCGTCATCCTCGTCCACGGAGCGTTCGTGGACGGATCCGGATGGCAGCCGGTCCACGACCTCCTCACCGACGACGGTCTCGACGTCGCCGTCACCCAGCACTCGACCCGATCTCTCACCGAGGACGTGACCGAGGTCCATCAGATCATCGAGGCCCAGGACGGGCTCGTCCTGCTCGTGGGCCACTCGTACGGCGGTGTCGTGATCACCGAGGCGGGCACGCACCCGCAGGTGGCCGGCCTGGTCTACGTCGCGGCGTTCGCCCCCGACGCCGGAGAGTCCGTCGCATCCATGCTCGCCGAGCCCGACCCGGACGCGCCGGCCCCGCCCATCGTTCCCCGCAAGGACGGGTCGCTCGTCCTGGAACGCGACCGCTTCCAGGACGCGTTCGCCGCCGACCTCCCGCCCGGGCTGGCGCGGTTCATGGCCGACTCCCAGACCCCGTGGGGCGGTGCCGCCCTCAGCACCGCCGTCACCGAACCGGCATGGCGGTCCAAGCCCAGCTGGTACGTCGTGGCCACCGGTGACCGGATGATCCCGCCCTCCGCGCAGGAGGGCATGGCCGCACGGGCCGGAGCGTCGGTCGAGAAGGTCGCCGCCAGCCACTCCGTCTTCATCTCACAGCCCGAAGCGGTGGCCGACCTGATCAAGCGCGCTGCCAAGGCGATCGCCTCCTAGGTTCCGAGCCCGACGAAATCGTCCCAAGATCGAAAGGAAGAACTGACATGAAGTTCACTCTCCGCCGCAGCCGAGCGCTCGCGGCAATGCTCGTGACCCTCTTGGTCGCGGCCACCATGCTCGCGACGGCAGGCAGCGGCGCCTCGGCGACCGGACGCACCCTCTCCACAGCAGGGCAGCACGGCTCGAGCACGGGCGCCAAGCCCACGATCGTCATGGTCCACGGTGCGTGGGCCGACGCCTCTGGCTGGCAGCGCGAAGTCGCGGAGCTCACCAAGGAGGGCTACCCGGTCATCGCCCCGGCGAACCCGCTGCGTGGGCTCTCCTCCGACGCGGCGTACCTGCGCAGCATCCTCGAGACGATCCCAGGCCCCGTCGTCCTCGTCGGCCACTCCTATGGCGGCGCCGTGATCAGCAACGCGGCGACCGGCCTACCGAACGTCAAGGCCCTCGTCTACATCGCGGCATTCGTCCCTGACGCCGGCGAACCGGTTGCCCAGCTCGCCCAGCAGTTTCCTGGCACGCTGGTCACCGAGGACGCCCTGGAACCCCGCCCCTACCCGCTGCCCGATGGCGGCGTCGGGGTCGATCTGTATCTGAAGGCAGACATCTTCCGCGAGGCCTTCGCCGGCGACCTCCCCCGCAGCACGACCACCGTGATGCAGGCCTCCCAGCGTCCGTTCTCGCTGGCGGCGTTCACCGAACCGTCCGGAGAGCCCGCATGGAAGTCCGTCCCTTCCTGGTACCTGCTGGCCACAGCCGACAAGGCGATCCCGCCCGCGGCTCAGGAGTTCATGGCGAACCGGGCCGGCGCCAAGATCGTGAGGGTGAGGTCCTCGCACGTGGCGATGCAGTCCCACCCGTACGAGACGCTCGCTCTCATCGAGAACGCGATTCGCTCGGTCCGCTGAGCGGTCCTCGCCGCGACTACCCCGGGACCTTGTCGGCGAGGAGGTCGATCTTCTCGACCTGCGGCTCGGAGAAGAGGACGCCGGTGTTCGGGCCGAGCGCCTGACCGACTCCGCCGGCGAGGTGGGCGTCTCGGGCCTCGTCGTCGGGGAACACGTCGTAGATGCCGAAGCTCGAGGGGCCGAACTGGATGGCGAACCAGGCGACGGTACCCGGCTCTTCCATCACGATCGTCCGAGCTTTGGTGAGGAAGTCCGCGAGCTCGGACTCCTTGCCCGGAAGCGCCTCGAGGCGCACGAGGAGAGCTTTGGTCAGCACAGGTCGGACTCCTTCTTCAGAAGGGTGCACCGCTGCAGCCCGGTCGACCGCGAGCGGCTCACCCGGAATGGTTGTCACCGCCCATGATCCTCAGGTGCGTGGTCGTCCGGCATCCCGTGAACGGGTGCTTTTCCCGGCCGAGCCGCACCGGTCCTGGGCCGGCGAGCGGGGACGGGGTGCTGCAGGGCCCGCACCGTCAGCTCGACGCGCGAGTGGATGTCGAGCTTGAGGTAGACGTGCTTGAGATGGGCGTCCACGGTGTGCCGCGAGAGGCGGAGCTCCGCTGCGATGCTGCGGTTGGTCATCCCCCGCGCCACCCCGGCCACGACGCGCAGCTCGCCGTCGGTCAGGGCGGCCCATCCTGGGGCGGTGCCCGCCTCGCCGGGCGAACCTGCCCCGAACACGGCACGACGGGAGGTTTCGGCGACGCTGTCGGCGGGGTACTCCGTCGGGGTCAGGTAGTGGGGATTGTCGATGACCGTTCGGTCCAGCAGGACCTTGGGATGGGTGCGGAGCACCTCGACGAGCATGTCGGCACCGAACTTCTGCAGGTCGTAGAGGCAGATGAGGATGGCCGGCATCTCGTCGACGACCGCGTTGAGGCCCGACTCGTAGCGGAACAGGTCGTCCCAGCCGAGCGGCCCGGGCAGGACCCACGACATCTCACCAGCGGCTCGGAGAAGGTCGAAGTCTTCCTCGGCCGCGGCGTCGAGGTTCTCGGAGAGGTAGCTCATCATGTCTTCGACGTTGAACTCCCCCGAGCGGAGGTACGCGTCCGATGTTCGTTCCACGTCGAGCTGACCGGATCGTCGCGAGTACGCCGGGCCGGGCTGTCCCAGGGCCCTGTCACGGACGACGATCGGCTCGACATCGTCGATCAGGCACAGGCACTTGTCGCCCTGCCGCAGCCCCTCCTCGAGGAAGGGGTACAGCAGCCGGTCGCGCTCGACCGGGCCAGAGTAGAGCGCGCAGAAGTGCGTTCCTGACCTGACAGCGCCGATCCCAGGGATCCCCAGGCTCAGACCATTCATGGTGTCCACCGTTCGCCGGATCCGAGGTACGGACTCGACACTACGCGCAGTTCGTGAGCGTCGCCTCTCCCTCGGCGGGTGGACCGGACCGAGCACGTCAGCACGGGTCGCGCCCTCCTGAGGGGTCCATCGGAGCAGGCAGGCGAGGTGTTAGCCTCCGTTCGCCGACGAGAAGGAGAGCATCATGACCACGGCCACGCGCCCCGCTTCCGGCGCCCTCGTCACCGGAGCAGGCCGCGGTCTGGGCCGGCAGATCGCCGCGCTGCTCATCGAGCGTGGTCATACCGTGCTGGTCACCGACCTCGACGAGGCGGCCGCGAAGGCCACCGCCGAGGAGCTGGGCCCGAACGCGATCCCCCGGGCCCTGGACGTACGCGACGCCGACGCCGTCGACGCCGCCCGCGACGCGCTGCTCAGCCACGCCGACAGGCTCGACGTCTGGGTCAACAACGCCGGCGTGCTCATCAGCGGCCCGGCGTGGACGCAGGCCCCCGACACCCGCCGGCTGATGCTCGAGGTCAACGCCCTCGGCACGATCAACGGCACCGTCAGTGCCATCGAGGCCATGCGCGCCCGGACCGGTGGCCACATCGTCAACATCGTGTCCCTGGCCGGCATCACCGCGGTCCCCGGAGAGGCCGTCTACGCCGCTTCCAAGCACGCGGCGATCGGCTTCAGCCTCAGCACGCTCGCGGATCTGCGCCTCGCCGGCGTCGAGAACGTCGACATCTCCTGCATCTGCCCCGACGGCATCTGGACCCCGATGCTCTACGACAAGCTCGAGGACCCCGCCGCCGCGCTCTCGTTCTCCGGCAAGCTGCTCCAGCCCGAGGAGGTCGTGGCGGCGGTCGGCACGGTGCTCGACAGGCCTCGGCCGGTCAAGACGGTGCCCGGGTGGCGAGGGGTCCAGGCACGTCTGGCCGACGCGATCCCGCGGCTCGGTCTCGGCGCGGCGCCCCTCGTGGTGGCCCAGGGACGCCGCACCCAGCGACGACTCCTCGCCCGGGCCCTGCGCGAGCGCGACATGACCTGACGACAGGTCCCTACTCCGCGGGATACGGCGCCTCGGCGAGCAGCCCGGCGAGGTGGGCCAGGTGACGGGCCATGGTCTTCGTCGTCCCCGCGGTCGCCTCCGGAGTCGGCTCCTTGTCCTTGTAGTCGACGCCCTGCATGGCCTCGCCGACCCAGTACGTCGACCCGGCGGCGGGGATGGTGAAGCCGACGTCGTTGAGCGCCTGGCAGAGCTCGGCGGTGACGTGGTGGGCACCGTCCTCGTTGCCGACGACGCCGATCCCGGCGACCTTGTCGTAGGTCAGCATCCGGCCGTCCTCGTCGGTATCGCTGAGCTCAGCGTCGAGGCGCTCGAGCACCATCTTGCACACCGAGGACGGCTGGCCCAGCCAGATCGGGGTGACCAGGACGAGCACGTCGGCGGCGAGCATCCGCTCGCGCAGCTCCGGCCAGGCGTCGCCTTCGCCTTCGTCGGTGCTCACGCCGAACCGGACGTCATGGTCGACGACCCGGACCATCTCGCCCTTCACGTCGTGGTCCATGAGCGCCGAGAGGATCTGGGATCCCAGCAGCGCGGAGCTGGACTCGCCGGGCGAGGGCTTGAGGGTGCAGTTCAGGATCAGACAGCTCAGTGACGTCATGCCGACCGGTATCCGTAGGGCATCGCCCCCATGCCCTGATCGCACGCGCCGTCACCGCGACCTCGCCGGCGCCGTCCTGAGGAACGGTGGGAGCCGACGGGTCGGGGTGACGTACGCGTGTCGCTCAGCGGTCGCGAGCCGCCGGGTCGTTCGGATGCGATGCCACTGCGGTGACGTCGAAGGTCATCCACGGAGCCAGCGGCAAGGTTTCCAGGACGTCCGCCCGCAGGGCCGCCTCGTCGGCGGCGACCCACAGGCCGATGCTCCGCATCTCGCCGATCGGTCGCCAGATCCGGACGAGGTGACCGGCTGCCGCCAGCTCCGCAGCCCGGGCCGCCTCGGCGGTCCGCCGTCGATCGACCTCGGTCTGCGGGGTGCCGTCAGGGATCACGGTCGTGATCTCGACGATGAACTCAGCCATCGGTCCACTCCTTCCTAGGCTGCCTGTCCGGCCTTGAGCCGCCGGGCGATCTCGACCACACGCTGGGCCTGGTGCTTGGCCGAGGCCCGGGTGACGTCGCCGACCGGGTTGGTTCCCTGGGCGTCGACGTGCGAGGTTCCGTACGGGTTGCCGTCGTCGTACTTGACCGGGTCGGTGAAGCCGGGCGCGACGAGGATCCCCCCGAAGTGGTGCACCGAGGTGTAGAGGGACTGCAGCGTCGTCTCCTGGCCGCCGTGGAGGCTGGAGGACGACACGAATCCGCTGTAGACCTTGTCGACCAGCTTGCCCTCGGCCCACAGCCCACCGAGCGTGTCGATGAACTGCTTGAGCTGGGCGGAGACGTTCCCGAACCGCGTCGGAGTGCCGAAGAGGATGACGTCGGCCCACGCGACGTCCTCGGGCGACGCCTCCGGGACGTCCGAGGTGGTGGCGTGGTTCGCTGCCCAGGCCGGGTTCGACTCGATGGCCGAGAGCGGAGCAAGCTCCGGGGCCTTGGTGAGACGGACCTCGGCGCCGGTGGCCAGCAGTCCCTTCTCGAGCTCGCGGGCGACCTCGGCCGTGGTGCCGGTCGAGGAGTAGTAGACGATCGTGACCTTCACGTTGTCAGACATGGGGTGAGTCCTTTCTCGATGGCCGATTCATAGTTGACCGACCATCTACTAAACGCCGAAGCTCGGACCCTATTCCCCACGCCCCTAGAGGCGCCGGCCCCTCACAGGGCCGCCGACTGCCCGGCCGGCGAGGCGATGCCGATCAGTCGCAGGCTGTTGCCCCAGAGGGCGTCCAGCTCGCTCGGGTCGTTGAACAGCTTGGCGAAAAGAACGAGTCCCTCGAGCTGGGCCACGATCGACTTCGCGGCCAACCGTGGGTCCACGAGCTCGATCTCGCCGTCGTCCACCGCCGCGGTCAGGTGCTCGGCGATGATCTGGACCTGCTCCTCGAAGATCTCCTGGAGCCTCTTCTGGATCGACGGGTTCATCGAGCTGACTTCGAGGGCGAGATTGCCGAACAGGCAGCCGGTGACCGCACCGCTGCCGCGCAGTGCCGACGTCTGCATCTCTGCGGTTGCGTCGAAGATTCCCCGAAGGCGCTCCAACGCCGTGCCCGGTCGCGCCAGGATCGCGGACCACTCGCCGCGCTGCCACACCCAGTGGGCGTCGATGACGGCCAGCGCCAAGGCCTCCTTCGACGGAAAGAAGTAGTAGAACGAGCCCTTCTGCACCCCGGCACGGGCGGCGAGCTCCGCCACGCCGACCGAGCTGTAGGCCCGCTCACTGAACAGCTCGGTGCCTGCGGCAACAAGCCGCTCGCGCGCATCTGAAGTCCGTCCCACGGTCTCGATTGTAGACCGGTCGTCTAGCGGAATAGTTGACCGACCGTCTATGTTCGGACCGGCATGAGCACACGAAAGGTCGCCGTCATCACCGGCGCTTCACAGGGAATCGGAGCCGCGCTCGTCACGGCCTATCAGGACCTCGGCTACGCCGTCGTCGCCAACTCTCGATCCATCGAGCCCAGCTCGACCGAGACCATCGAGACCGTCGCCGGTGACATCGGCGACGCCGCGGTCGCACAGCGCGTGATCGCGACGGCACTCGAACGGTTCGGCCGGGTCGACACACTGGTCAACAATGCGGGCATCTTCGTCGCCAAGCCGTTCACCGACTACACCGTCGAGGACTACGAGGCGATCAAGAGCACCAACCTCGACGGGTTCTTCCACATCACCCAGGCGGCCCTCGGACAGTTCCTCGAGCAGGGCGAGGGCGGGCACGTGGTCAGTGTGACCACGACCCTGGTCGAGAGCGCATCCGCGGCGGTGCCCTCGGTCCTGGCGTCGCTCAGCAAGGGTGGGGTCGCGGCCGCGACCAAGTCGCTCGCCGTCGAGTACGCCAGCCGGGGCATCCGGGTGAACGCGGTCTCGCCCGGCATCATCAAGACCCCCATGCACGCGCCCGAGACCCACGACTTCCTCGCTGCGCTCCACCCCATGGAGACGCTGGGCGAGGTCGGCGACGTGACCCGCGGCGTGCTCTACCTGGAGCAGTCCCCCTTCGTCACGGGCGAGTTCCTCCACATCGACGGCGGCCAGAGCGCCGGCCGCTGACTCGTCCCACCTCACCCGAAGGAGAACTTCCATGACCAGCGAGACCATCAGCGCGGAGCACGAGCTGCGCAACGTACTCGACCAGTGGGCCAACGCCATCGCCGAGCACCGGCCGGCCGATGTCGCCGCCCTCTTCACCGATGACGCCCTCTTCCAGGGCTTCGACCCCGCACCCGGCACCGGGCGTGGCTACATCAGCAGCTACTACGCCAAGCAGCCGATCGGCCTCCGCGCGGAGTACGAGCTCCTCTCCACACGCGCGATCGCCACGGACGCCCTCGTGGGATATGCGCGGGTGCTGTTCGAACGGCCGGACGGAGACGTGGCGGTCTACCTCACCGTGATCGCTCGGCGTGGACACACCGGCTGGGCGTTGAGCCACTACCACGTCTCGAAGATCTGATCGTTCTCCTGGGCGTCAGGGACGCAGGGGCGGGAGATCGCTGCCGGCCTTCTCCGGGATCCCGGAGATCACCGCCTCGAGCGCCTCCATGGCCGTATGGCGCGGCCGCCAGCCGAGCTCCAGCTCCGCACGGGCGGTCGACATCAGCGGGAGCTGCATGACCGCGTCCAGCAGACTGCCTGGGACCGGTGCCAGCCGGGCGTGCCAGGCCGAGTGAAGGCCGTGGCGCATGAGGTTGGGTGGGATCTCGACCGTCCGGGCGTCCATCAGCTCACCGATCTGCTCGCGGCCGATGACACCGGCTCCGGCGAGGTTGAACGCACCCGTCACGTCGGTGGTCGCCGCCGCGGCCAGCGCTCGGCCGACATCGCCGGCGTGCACGGCCTGGAACCGGAGCCCGGCGGGCACCGGCACCGCCGGGATCCGCCGGCGGTCGAGGAAGGACGGACGGAGCAGCGGGCCGCCGAAGATGCGCCGCTGCTCGCTGGCGGCGGAACGCTGGAAGACGAAGGCGGGCCGGACCCGGACCAGGCGGACCTCGGGATGGTTGCAGGCGAAGGCGTCCAGGGCACGCTCGACGTACGCCTTCTCCCGGCAGTACGCAGCCGCCGAGGCACCGTCGGTCTCCCAGGTCTCGTCGACCGGGTCGTCGTGATGCGCCGGCGAGTACGCCGCCACCGACGAGACGCACACCAGCGCCGGGACGCCCGCCCGGGCCACGGCCTCGAGCACACGGCGCGTACCGACGGCGTTGGTGGCCCAGGTCTCCTCGGGGCGGTGCGTGGGCTGGAACTTCCAGGCGAGGTGGACGACCGCGTCGGCGCCCTCCATCAGCGGCACCAGGTCATCGGTCGAGACATCGGCCTCGCGCCACTCGACGGACGCGTGGACGTTGGACGGCGGGCTCGGGGCTCGGCGGGCCACGCCCACGACCATGGCGGCGCCGTCCGCGGTCAGCGCCCGGATGGCGGCGGTGCCGAGGTTCCCCGACGCGCCTATGACGACGACCTTCATGTTCCACGCCTCCCTGCGGCCGGACGGATCTGCGATGTGACCCACCGGTACCCACCTGCACCGGGTTCAGCACTGCCCGATGGCTAGCAGGTACGGATCGGGGTACCGCGAAGGCGACCCGATACCGAGGAGGCACATCCCATGAAGGCGGTCACCTGGCAAGGCAAGCGCGACATCCGAGTGGAGGAGGTCCCGGACCCGCACATCGTCGATGACGACGACATCATCGTCGAGATCACCTCGACGGGACTGTGTGGTTCCGACCTTCACCTCTACGAGGTGCTCACCGGCTTCATGACGCCCGGCGACGTGGTCGGGCACGAACCGATGGGCATCGTCGCGGAGGTGGGCCCCGCCGTCACCGAGCTGAGCGTCGGCGACCGCGTCGTGGTGCCGTTCAACGTCAGCTGCGGCACGTGCTGGATGTGTCAGCACCGCCTGCACTCGCAGTGCGAGACCACCCAGAACCGCGACCAGGGCACCGGCGCCAGCCTCTTCGGCTACAGCTCGCTCTACGGCCAGGTCCCCGGCGGACAGGCGGAGTATCTGCGCGTCCCGTTCGGCAACCAGCTGCCGATCAAGGTGCCGGACGGTCCTCCCGACGACCGGTTCCTGTTCCTCTCCGACGTCCTGCCGACCGCCTGGCAGGCGCTGCAGTACGCCGACCCCGACCGGAACAGCACCGTGCTGGTGCTCGGGGCCGGGCCCATCGGCGACATGGCGAGCCGCTTCGCGCTCGCCGCCGGCCACCGGGTCATCAGCGTCGATCGTGTGCCCGAGCGCCTCGCCCGGGTCCGGTCGCAGGGCGCCGAGGCGATCGCCCTCGAGTCCGGTGACATCGCCGAGCAGGTACGCGACCTGACCGACGGGCGCGGAGCCGACGCCGTGATCGACGCCGTGGGCATGGAGGCCCACGGCTCGCCGATCATCGAGGGCATGACCAAGCTGGTGTCCCGGATGCCCGGAGCCGCCGGCCGTGCGGTGATGCAGGCAGCCGGGGTCGACCGGATGGCTGCGCTCCACACCGCCTTCGACGCCGTCCGCCGCGGCGGCACCGTCTCGATCGCCGGCGTCTACGGCGGCGCGCTGGACCCGTTCCCGATGATGCAGCTCTTCGACAAGCAGGTCAGCATCCGGATGGGCCAGGCCAACGTACTCGCCTGGACCGAGGACCTGCTGCCGTTCCTCGTCGGCGAGGACGACCCGCTCGGCGTCGACTCCTTCGCCACCCACCACCTCCCCCTCGTCGAGGCTCCCGAGGCCTACAAGTCCTTCCAGGAGAAGTCCGACGGGATGGTGAAGGTCGTCTTCAACCCCTGAGCCGGGCGTTGCGCCTGCTGCCGTTGACCAGGTCGTTGAAGCGGTCCACGGCCCAGATCGTCCTGAGACCGGCGCGACTCATCATCATCGGTCGCGGGAACTTCGGCTTGTCCTGCCACAGGGTCCGCAGGTCCTCGTGCAGCTCACCGTCGACGATCGCGTCGGCGATGAGCGTCCCGACGTACGGCGCCTGGGCGAGGCCGTGGCCGTTGCAGGCGATCGAGTAGTAGATGTCCTCCCCCATCCGGCCGGCGAGAGGGAGCCAGGAGGAGGTGATCGCGATCCATCCGCCCCAGGCGCGCTCGATCGCCACATCGGCCAACGACGGGAACCGGGTCGCGAAGGCACCGGCCAGCTCCTCGACGAGTCCGGGGTCCGGCACCTTCTCCGGGAGCGGGTAGCTCGTGCCGCGTTCGAGGCGGCGTACGCCGAACACGATGGTGTTGCGCGGCGTCAGCCGGTAGTTCTCCATGATCGCGTGCTGGGTGACGAGGCCCATGCCGCTGGTCCAGCCCAGCGCGGCCAGCCGCTCAGGAGCGATCGGCTCGGTCTCCACCTCGATGACGTAGATGGGCACGGAGAGGTGCTTCGGAGTGATGTCCCACTCCCCCGCGAAGGCGTTCGTGGCCAGCACGACCCGGTCCGCCCGGACCCGGCCCTGCGGGGTGGTCAGCACGACCCGGCCGCTCTCCCGGGCCACGTCGGTGACCTTGGTCTGCTCGAAGACACGCGCGGGCGAGTCGAGCAGGACCCGTCGCATGCCGAGGCTGAACCTGCCCGGGTTCATCCTCCCGCCGACGACCTCGCGCATGCCCCCGACGAACCCGCGCGGGATCCCCAGCTCCTCGGCGGTGCCGACCTCCACGTGGCCGCCGGCTCGGGTGATGATCTTGGCGACTCGACGGACCCGGCCCATCTGACCGCGCGAGACCGCGGCGAACGCGTTGCCGGTCGCCTCGTACTCGCAGTCGATGTCGTGCTTGGCGATGAAGTCCTCGACATGGTGCGCGGCGTGCTCGGCCAGCCGCATCATGCCCGGCATCTTCTTGCGCGAGAGCAGGTTGAGCAGCTGGATGTCGCCGCCGGGGGCACCCGCCAGCTGCCCCGCGTTGCGCGAGCTGGAGCCGTGGCCGCAGAACTCGGCCTCCAGGAGCACGACGTCCTGGCCGCGCTCGACGAGCCGCAGTGCGGTCGACATCCCGTTGATGCCACCGCCGATGACGGCGACCTGACAGTCGAGGTCGGCTTCGAGTTGGCCCTGGACGTCGGCCGGTGGGTCGACCCACCCGGTGAAGGCGCTGTAGGTGACGTGGTCGGTGTTCATGCGCGGACCACCTTGCGGTCACCGCCGGCCGGCTCGAGACCCGTGGCGACGTTGTGGTCGTTCAAGGCACCGTAGGCGCGGAAGTAGACGAACATCTGGAAGCCCCAGGTGCTGAGCGCCAGGATGTAGAAGACGGTGCGGTGCGCGTCGTCCGGGAACGGGAAGAAGTCGTACATCAGGGCGATCGCCGTCGCCGCGGCGCTCGCCAGTCCGGCGGCGACCGCGTGGCCCCGGGCTCCGATGGTCCACAGACGCCACGAGAAGTAAGCGAGGAACGCAGTGGTGAGCAGATTGACGACGAGGTAGTACGACGCGGGCCCCACGTGCAGCTCGTGGCCGCGGAACTGCTGCAGATACAGCCCTGCGGCGATCGCGAGCCCGAAGACGCCGACCTCGACCGTCACGCTGGGCTTGTAGCGGTGGGTCACACGCATCAGGCCGAGGACGGCGATCAGCGTGATGCCCACCGATCGCGAGAAGGCGTCGAAGAAGTAGGCGATGTCGTACAGGACGTGGCCCTCGTCGCCGCTGATGAGCGACCAGAGCAGGAAGTTCGACCCCGACGTGGCGACGACCATCCACTCGAGGCCGAGCAGGTAGTTGTCGTAGCGCCGAATGAACTTCCATCCGCAATAGAAGCCGACGACGATCATCCACAGATCGGCCAGCAGGAAGAGCAGCTCTTTCATGTCAGATTTCCTTTGGGTGAGTTGGAGAGGACCAGATCAGGCAGCGACCCGGCTGGTACGCCGGCGCGAGCGGACGCTCGAGACCAGCACGGTCACGACGACGAGCAGGGACAGAACGCCGGAGATCCAGTAGCCAGTGCCGTAGAGACCCTCGGCAGCCACCTCGAGCGTCGTACCGGGCACCGGGACCAGGGAGGCGCTGAGGTCAGCGCTGACTAGCGCCGTGCCGAACGCGAAACCGACCGCCATGAAGGTGCCTGCGACGCCGGCCGCCATCCCGGCCTTCTCCTCGGGCACGGCCGTCTGCACCAGAGTGAAGCCGGCGGCGTACCCGATGCTGCAGCCCAGGCCCATGACGGCGGCGCCGACCAGGTAGTGCCACTGCTGGTCGTGCATCATCGCCAGCCAGGCCAGGCCCGCCGCGCTGATGAGGGCACCCACGACGAACACGGGCACGCCGCGACCGTTGGCGACGGGACGGTCGACCACCGCGCCGCCGACCAGGAACGTCACGGCGAAGGGCACCATCAGCAAGCCGGTCTGGAGGGCCGAGAGCCCGAGGCCGTATGCGTCGACCGGGCGGAGCGCCTCGGGAATGACCTGTGCGTAGGTGCTGAGCAGGAGCAGGAAGGCCGAGTTCACCGCTGCGAACAGGGCGATGGACAGGCACGAGGCGGTGACCAGCGGCGCCCGCATCAGGGCCACGTCGAAGACGGCCGTCGACGACCGGCGCTGGGCGCGCATCCAGGCAATGCCGCCGACGACGCCGATCGCCAGCGGGATGAGGGCCGCGTTGCCCCAGACGAGTCCTTGGGTCAGGGTCAGCAGGATCGCCGCGACCCAGCCGATCATCCAGACCGTGCCGACCACACCGATCCGACCGGTGCGCTCGGCCGGCGGGGCGTGCGGGACCAGAAGGTACGTCGCGAGGGTGGTCACAGCACAGGCGGCGGTGAGGATCGCGAAGAAGCTGCGCAAGGACAGGGTCTCGACGATCAGTCCGCCGCCGATCATGCCGACGACGATGCCGGCGCCCGTGGCGATCACCAGGACGGCGACGCCGATGGTGATGCCGGACTCGCCGAGGTTGCGTCGCAGGAAGCCCAGCGGCAGCAGCTGCGCCGCGCAGCCGAAGCCCATCAGGGTGCACCCGACGAGGAGCGTCGGGTAGGAGTCGCCGACCGCCGGGACCGCCGCGCCGACCGCGAGGAAGGCGGACGCGGCGACGGACGCGTTCCGGTCGCCGTACAGGTCTGCGAGGCGCGGCAGCAGGATGAATCCCGCTCCCCCGCCGAGCGTCAGGGCGGTGTAGAGCCAGGTCGTCTCGGCGACCGTGGCGAGCCCGTACTGCGCCTGGATCACCGGCAGCAGCGGCGGAAGGATGAAGATCACGGCGTTGGTCAGCACGACCATCAGCGCGCCGATGCCGATGAGCAGACCCCTGCCGGGCCCGTGTCCTGCCGTTGCCCGGCGGCGTGCTGCCGCTTGCTGGTTGATCTGCGCCATGGGTTGTCTCCGATCCGGGGATGTGTGATCCGGCTCATACGCTACGACTTAGTTAGTCATGTGATCAAGATCTATGACTAAGATGTTTGACTAAGTTTTCTGAGGCGAGAATCCACAGGACGGCACTGATATAGTCGGGGTGACTAAATCAAGCGCCCAACTCGGTAGGGACGCACCTACACCCTCGGAGGACCTGATGGCACGCATCCCCGTCGCCCAGCGACGTCGCGACTTCATCGAGGCCGCCGTCGAGGTCATCGCCGCCCACGGCATCGACGGCGCGACGACGCGCCGGATCGCCGAGCAGGCCAAGGCCAACGTGGCGATGCTGCATTACTGCTACGACTCGAAGGAGGACCTCTTCGCGGACGTCTACACCTTCGTGGCCGGCAAGTACCGCGACGTCATCGAGGGCAGCGATCCGCACACCACGCTGCCCGAGGCGGCCCGACAGATCCTGCGCGGCGTGATGGAGTGCTACCTCGAGTCGCCGAGCTTCACCGCCGCGACCTTCGAGCTCGTCAACTGGGCCCGGCGTCAGCACGGCGACCGTGGCATCGCCGTCTACGACCAGGCCTTCGAAACGGTACGCAAGGCGCTCCAGGAGGCGTCCGCCGGCGACCCGGTCACGCCCGACCTCATCGACGAGGTCGCCTACGTCCTGGCGACTCTCGCCGACGGCTTCGGCGTCAACTGGCTGACCTACGGCGACGCCACGGTCGCCCGGGCGCAGATGGACCTCAACTGCTCCGTGCTCGACACCTGGCTCACGACCAGGCTCGCGGCGGCGCCGGCCAAGGCCTGAGCGCCGCCGCGCCGGCTCTCACAGGGGCAGGTCCGGGGAGTCCACACCGACAACCCGGTCGCCGCAGAAGACGCGTACGGACTCGGCCGGCCCGTGGCCGCCGATGCCTGCCGGGCCCCAGAAGCTCTGGGCCGAGTCGTCGCCGAGGTCGGCGATCTTCGCGCCGTTGATCCGCACCTCACCGGCCACGATTCGCGAGCCCACCTCGATCGCCCGATCGGTGTCGGTGCCGAACACGTACGCATCTAGGCCCGAGGGACGGGCGTTCGTGATCCGCAGCGCCTCCTCGTCGGAGTCCACGGCGTGCAGCGAGACGAGCGGACCGAACAGCTCGGCCGTCGCCCGGGCCGGATCAGCACCGGACGCGACGGTCGGCGAGAGGAAGTAGCCGCCGAGCTCGGGGAGAGCTGCGGGCTGGTGGATCCTCGCCCCGAGCTCACGCAACCCCTCGATGCGGCCCTGCAGGGTCTGGAAGTGCAGCCCGTTCGAGATCGGTCCGACCTGGGTGTCCTCGTCCAGCGAGTGGCCGACGGTGAGCTTGGAGATCCGCTCGGTCAGCGCGTCCAGCAGGGGGTCGACCAGGCTGCGGTGGGCGAGGATCTTGCCGGGCCCCTCGCACCACTGACCGTTGAGCTTGGTCATGCCGTCGAGGATGCCGTGGGCGGTGACGTCGAGGTCGGCGTCGTCGAGCACGAGAACCGGGTTGTTGCCGCCGAGCTCCAGCTGCAGCACCTTGAAGTCCTCCGCCCCCGCGCGGGCGATGGCGCGGCCCGCTCCGGGTCCGCCGGTGAACGAGACGACCTTGATCCGTGGGTCGGCGGTCAGTCGGGCGCCGACCTCACCGGCGCCGTGGACAAGCTGCAGCGCACCCGACGGGAGGCCGGCCTCCACGAAGCACTCGACCACGATCTGGGCGCTGCCCGGCGCATGCTCCGAGGGCTTGAGGATCACCGGACAGCCGGCCGCGACGGCGCTGACGACCTTGGCGGCCGGGATGAAGCTCGGCCCGTTCCACGGGGTCAGGACCGCCGCCGGCCCCCACGGAACCTTGTAGAGCCGTACGTCGCGGCCACCGGCCGCCAGGGCGGTGACCCGCGGGATCTCCCGCAGGTCAGCGGCCGTGGCCCGGATGCGGTAGGGCAGGAAGGACGCCACCGTGCGGGTGGCGCTGATCGGCGTACCGCTGGTGAGCGCATCCGTGCGCGCGATGTCCTCGGTCCTGCTCTCCAGGAGCTCGGCGACGCGCTCGAGCATCTCGGCCCGCTCGTGCCTGCCCTCCTCGTCCCAGGGGCCGACGTCGTACTTCCGTTCCGCATGCCGCAGGGCGCGCTCGACGTCGTCGAGCGGGGTGCTGACGGTCCGGTGGACGGGCTCGAGCGTGTTGGGGTCGAGGTTCCATGCGTCGTCGACCGTGGTGCACTCGCTCCACTCGTCGGCGATGTAGTTGACCGGCTGGGCGATCGTGATCTCTTTGCTGGACATCAGACTTCCTCTACGGATTCGTGGGTCAGGATCGGAGGTCGACGACGATGCGGGTGACATCACCGGACGTCATCGCCTCGAAGCCCTCGTTGATCTCGGCGAACGGGATGACCCGGGTCACCATCTCGTCGAGGAGGAGGCGTCCTTGCTGGTAGAGGCGGGCGAACTGGGCGATGTCTTCTCGCGCCTGGCCCGATCCCATGTAGGAGCCGATGAGCCGCTTCTCCTCGAAGAAGAAGTCCAGGGCGGGCACGCTGATCTCGGTGCCTGCCGGCGCGATGCCGACGAGGCACGCGGTGCCCATCGGCCGAAGGAGGGCGAGTGCGGTCTCCGCTGTCCGAGCGGAGCCGACCGCCTCGAACGAGTAGTCGACGCCGTCGCCGAGCTGGCGGCGGAGCTCGGCGACCGTGTCGCCGTCGCCGCCGTTGATGACGTGGGTGGCGCCGTACGTCCGGGCGGCCTTGAGCCGGTCCTCGTCCAGGTCGATGGCGACGATCGCCGAGGCGCCGGCCAGCCGCGCACCCTGGATGATCGCCGACCCGACGCCACCGCAGCCGACGACCGCGACTGTGCTTCCCGGGCGCACCTGAGCACCACGGAAGACAGCGCCGACGCCGGTGACGATGCAGCAGGACAGCAGGCACCCGACGTGCAGAGGGACGTCGTCCGGCAGTCGTACGAGCGCGCTCTCCCGCAGCAGGATGTGCTGCGAGAACGCTCCGATGGCGGCGAGCCGCTCGATCGGCAGCCCGTCGAGCGTCTCGAACGCGGAGCGGTGCCGACGGCGTACGTCGTCCAGGCGCAGACACTGGGTGGAGCGTCCGGCGTCGCAGTTCACGCACCCGCCGCAGGAGGGGGTGAGGGCGCCGGTCACCCGGTCGCCGGGACGCAGCGAGGTCACGGCCGAGCCAACGGACTCGACCACACCGGCCACCTCGTGTCCGACGACGACCGGGACTTCCGTCGGCACGGTCCCAGTCATGTAGTGGAGGTCGCTGTGGCACAGCCCCGCGTGACTGACCGCTACCCGGACCTCGTGCGGCTCGGGGTCGTCGACGCGGATGTCGGTGAGGTCCAGCGGTGCTCCGATCTCGTTCAGCACGGCGGCTCGGGTGGTGATCATGCGGTGGTCTCCCTCGTGTTCCAGAAGCCGGCGACGCCGGCAGTGAGCAGTCCGCTAGCCCAGGCCTCGTGGGCTGCGTGGTCCTCGCGCTCGAAGGCGGCCTCGACCTCAGCGGGCAGGGGCCGCAGCAGCGCGAGGTGGAGCGCCGTGGTGTTCCCCTCGGGGGTCCAGGCGTGCACGATGTCGACGGCGCGCTCGATGAGCTGGTCAGGCTCGACCACCTCGTCGAGGAGACCGATCCGCAGCGCCTCCGCCGACGGGACCCGCGGGGACCCGAGGACGATGCGCATCGCGTGATTGCCGACCAGACGCCGGAGCAAGAGGCTGGTCGCGTTGGAGATGGTGAGGCCGCGGGCGTTCTCCGGCTGGAAGTACTCGGTCGCCGGCGTGCCGATCCGGGCGTCGCAGCACAGCGTGATCTCGGAGGCTCCACCGACGGCGATGCCGTTGACCGCCGCGACCACGGGGACCCGTGTCTGCAGGATCGCGCGGGTGACGTCGTGGAAGCTCTCGAACGCCTCGTGGACCTCGGCCTCCGTGGTCGGCGCTTGCTTCAGGTCCTCGCCGGCGGAGAAGGCGCGCCCGCGGCCCGTGAGGACGATGCCTCGAGCGGACTCGCTGGTGCCGAGCTCCCGCACCAGCGCCGCCAGGCGCAAGCGCGTGGCCACGGTGAGAGCGTTGAGCTTCTCGGGACGGTCGAGCGTGAGCACCGCGACGTCGCGCACGATGGCGACGTCGAGGTGGTCCTCACCGGTTGCAGGGATGGTCATGGTCAGCTCCTCGGTCTGGCGAAGTCGTAGGTGGTGCCGGGCTCGGCGGCGGCCCGGGCCCTGAGCGCGGGTTTCGAGACCCGCTCGGAGGGAGTGCGCGGGAAGTCGGCGACGAACTCGACGTAGCGGGGCACCTTGAACCGCGCGAGCTGAGCACCCGCGCGCTCGAGGAGCTCCTGGGCGGTGGCTCGGTCCTCCGCCACCCCTTCCCTGAGCTGGACGAAGGCCTTGACCTCCTCGCCCATGACCTCGTCGGGCACGGCGACGACGGCCGCCGCCACGATCCGGTCGTCACGCTCGAGGGCCGCCTCGACCTCGGCGCAGGCGACGTTCTCGCCACCGCGCCGCACCATGTCCTTGATCCGGCCGACCAGCTGGATGCCGCCGTCGGGGCGACGCACGACGAGGTCGCCGGTGTGCAGCCAGCTGTCGCGCAGTACGTCGGCGGTGGCGTCGGGGCGGTTCCAGTAGCCGCCCATCATCGGCTGTCCCGAGATGACGAGCTCGCCCGGCTCACCGGGTGGGACCTCCTCCCCCGGCTCGACCGGATCCTCGACGCGCACCTGCTTGGTCGGCACCGGCCGCCCCAGGCTGCCGCTGCCCACGGCAGCGGCGTCGTCGAACGAGCTGACCAGGTCGATCCCCGACTCGGTCATTCCGTAGACCTCGCGCCACGGCGCACCCCACCGCTCCTCGAGCTGGGCGTGGAGCGCGACCGGGATGCCCGAACAGAGCACCATCCGCAAATCGTTCTCCCGGTCCTCGGCCGTGGGCGACTGCTTGAACAGCAGGGTGGGCATCGAGCCGAGGACGTAGAAGAAGGTCGCCCGGTGGCGGCGTACGTCGGCCATGAAGGTCGACGCGGAGAACCGCGGCAGCACGACCAGCGGTGCGCCGAGCGTCAGGGCGAGCGCGGTGTTCCACTGCGGGTCCATGTAGGAGAACGGCTGCGAGGTGAGGAGTACGTCCTCGGCTCCGAGGCCCGTGGCGGCCGCGCAGATCCAGCCCAGCCGGACCCAGTAGTCGTGGCTGAGCATGCATGCCTTCGGGAACCCGGTCGTGCCCGAGGTGTACTGCAGGTTCGCGAGCGTCTCTCCCGCGACCGGCACGTCCGGGGCCTTGGCCGGGAACGGCTCCGACCCGTCGTCGGCGACCTGGACGACGCGAACACCGGCCAGGTCGGCCTCGGCCGCCAGCACCTCGGCGACCAGGCCGGAACGTACGTCGTCGGTGAAGATGACGCGGGCGCCCGAGTCCTTCAGGACGAAGGTGAGGTCGGAGCGCTGGTAGGAGCAGTTGATCGGCACGGCGACCGCGCCGGCCTTCAGCGCGGCCAGCCACACCACCGGCCAGTGCACGACGTTCGGGAGCATGATCGCGACCCGGTCGCCCGGGCGTACGTCGTCGACCTCGATCAGCCGGTGGGCCAACCTGGAGGTCCAGGCGTCGATCTCCGCGAAGCTCCACGACCGCTCGTCGAAGCGCAGGAACTCCCGAGCTCCTGAGTCCTCTGCGCGCCGCGTCAACAGCCGGCTCAGCGTCGGAACGTCGGGGTCCTCCTTCATCCGTTCAGCCGCGACGACGGGTCCGGCCGTGACGTGTGTGCTCACTGGGGGCTCCTCTGCTCTCGTCCGACGGATTGGTGGTTCGCGAGCCGCTGCACCGCCTGCTCGACGACCCAGGTCAGCGCCGGGTCGTTGCTCTTCATCCACTCCGGGTGCCACTGGACGCCGAGAACCGGACGCCCCGGCACCTCGATCGACTCGACCACCCCGTCGTCGGTCCGACCGGTCACGACCACCCCGACGCCGCACCGGTCGACGGCCTGGTGGTGCCAGGAGTTGGTGATCGTGTCCTCACCGAACAGGTCCGCGGAGATCGAGCCTTGTGCGAAGCTCACGACGTGGTCGACGGTGCCATCCGTGGGCGCGATCTCGGCCGAGAGATGGCTCACCGGACCGTCCGGAAGATGGGGCACGAGGGTGCCACCGAGGGCGACGTTGATCACCTGCAGGCCACGGCACACGCCGAGCACCGGGATCTCCCGCTCGATCGCCGCGCGGACGAGCGCGATCTCGTACCTGTCTCGCTCGGCGTCGTGCACCATCGGGTTCGTCCGCGGGTCGACGTCGCGCACCACGGAGGTGTCGCCTCCCCAGCAAGCGGGGTGTACGTCCTGGCCTCCGGTGATGACGACGCCGGAGAGCCAGGCGCAGACCGCGGCCGCGTGGGTGTCGTAGGACAGGTGCACGGGCAGTCCACCGGCCTCGGCGACCCGGGTCGCGAAGTCCGACATGGACGTGTCGATACAGCGGTCGCCGTAGCGCGGGTCGGCTCCGTTCAGCACCGACAGCTGGAAACGGCGTCCGGTGATGCCGATCAGCGGCCGCATCACTCCGGCCTCCTCGCGCGCGCTCACGGGAACTCGAAGTATCGCTGGGACTCCCACGCGGACAGCTCGACGAACGGGTCGCCACCCTTGGTGTGGAACTCCATCCACTCCCATCGGCGGGAGGCGACCCAGAAGTCCACGAACTCGTCGCCGAGGTACTCGCGAAGCAGCGGATCGGCGTCCAGCGCCGCGCCGGCCTTCGACATCGTGTCGGGGATCCGCCTCACCCCGGCGCTCTCGGGGAGGCACCAGGCCATGTCCGTGACCTGCTCGGGCGGCTCGATCCGTCGCTCGATCCCGGCCAGCACCCCGGCCAGCACGCCGGCCAGCGCCAGGTAGGGGTTCACGTCGGCGCCAGGGAGCCGGTACTCGAGGCGCGAGTACTTGGAGTGGCCGGTGATGGCCCGCACCGCGGCGGTCTTGTTGTTCACGCCCCAGCTGACCGTCGTCGGCGGCCCGGTCAGGTCGACCAGCCGTCGGTACGAGGTGATCTGCGGCAGCGCGATCGAGGTATTGCCCTCCATCGTGGCGATCAGCCCGCCGACCGCGTGCCGCATGAGCTCGGAGGGACCGTCCTCGGCGAAGAACCGGTTCACACCGTCGCTCTGGAGCGAGACGTTGATGTGCGCCCCCTGACCGAATCCGGCGGTCGGCTTGGCCATGAACGAGACCGTGTGGCCCCGCTCGAAGGCGACCTCGCGCATCACCTGACGGGTGCGCGCCCAGCTGTCGCCCAGCCGGACCGGGTCGGTCGGAGCGAGGTTCAGCTCGGTCTGGCCCGGGGCGGCCTCGTCTGTCCAGGCCTCCCACGCGATGCCGACGCTGTCGAGCCTCTCGACGACCGCCTCCATGTAGTCGACCCAGTCCTTGGAGCGGGCAAGGTGGTACGTCGCCCCTGTGCTGCCACCCAGCGGCGTGAGGTCGCGATAACCGCGTGCCCGGGCCTCTTGGATGGACTCCTCGAACAAGGTGGCCTCGATCTCGACGGCCACCGTGGCGGCGTACCCGTTGTCGGCGAGGCTGGCCACCAGCTTCCGCACGAGGTTGCGCGGACAGATCGGGACCGGGGTGCCGTCCTTGAGCCAGTAGTCACCGATCACCGAGTCCAGGCCGGGCTTCCACTCCACCAGGGTCGACATGTCCGGGATCATCTGGATGTCGTAAAGGTTGCCTCGCCACTCCGGGAAGGCGTCGCCGAAAACGATCTCGTTGTTGAGGTCGATGGCGAACAGGATGTCGGCGAAGGCGAAGCCGGCGTCCTTTCCTGCCTCGAACTTCTGCGGCGAGACGTTCTTGCCGAGGAGGCTGCCCTCGTGGTTCGTGGCCTCGAGGCGTACGGCCCCCCGGGCTTGTGCGAGCTCAGACATCGAAGCGGACCTTCCAGGAAGCCGCCGTCATGACGGACAGCTGGGACAAGGTGCCCTGGACCCGCAGCCCTTCGGCCAGGGAGGCGAGGAAGTCGTCGGCGCCGCTGAAGACACCCGCGAGAAGGTCGGCAGGACCGGCGATCTGGTACGTCGTCGTCCCCTCCCCGAACCGGCCCCGCTCGATGCCGTCCGGCCCAGCAGCCTCCACGAGCAGGACGTCTGGGATTCCGGCGATGTCGCGGGTCATCTCCCAGAACCGCACGGCGGCGTCGCGCCAGTGCGGCAACGGCGGGCGCAGTGCGCGCAGCACGCGCGCTGCCAGGTCGGCGTCACCGGCCGGCTCCTGGGTCGGCGCGAACCGGGCGTGGAGGTCGACCACGAGTGTCGCGTCAGGCTCGACGAAGACTCCGCTGGTCACCTCCACGACACCGGCGCCGAGGGCGACGGTCGCCGTCTGCGGGGTGTCGTGGGATCGGATCGCGACGGTGCCGGCAAGACCGGCGGTCAGATCCTCGGCGGGACGCCCCGGTCCCGAGGCTCGGCTCAGGGTGCGCCCGATCAGGCGGACCAGCGGCGTCGCGTCGTCCTCGATCGCGACGCGTGTCGCGTCGAAGCGCACATCTGGCGCTTCGATCGTGGTGCTCTCGGTCATCTCTCGGCCCTCCTGGGTCCGCCGATGTCATTCTTAGTCACATGACTCAATCGGTTGGCTAAGATCGTGGACCCGGAGAACTCCCTTGTCAACAGCCTGAGCGAGATTGATCGATCGGCGAGCAACGCCACCCGACCCCTTGACGCGACGTGATCCCTGACACACACTTAGTCATCCGACCCAATCAAATGACTAACTTCTTTGCCAGAAGGGACCCGGGATGACGCCCAGCAACGCACCAGCCGAGGAGCCGGTCGCCCCGGCGGACGTTCCTTCGGTCGACGGCCTCGACCGGGAGCACCTGAGCCGCAACCAGCTCGTCGGGCTGGCCCTGGCGTCGTACGTCCCGCCCGTCGGGCTGGCCTCGGTCCCGGCCCTGGTGCTGGTCACCGCCGGCAACGGCAGTTGGCTGGGGGCGCTGATCGCCGCGGTCGCGACGAGCCTCGTCGGCCTCTCGGTCATCGCCTTCGCCCGGCGCTACGTGGTCACCGGGTCGCTCTACTCCTACATCCCGCACGTCTTCGGGCCTTGGGCACGCATCCTGGTGGGCGCCACGCTCTTCCTCGGATATGTCGCCCAGATCGGCGCGATCGCCTTCCTGGTCGGCCTCTTCTCCGGCAGCTTCCTGCTCTCCCTCGGCTTCGAGGCGAGCTTCGACGTCGGCGTACAGATGTTGATCTACGGCGTCGCCGTGCTGATCGCCGGGACGCTCGCCTACCGGGGACTGGACACCTCGGTGCGCACCGCGGTCACCTTGGCCGTCATCTCCGTGCCGCTGATGCTGGTCATCACCGTTGCCGCCGCTGCGAGCGCAGGTCTCGACCTCGGCACCCAGCTGTCCCTCGAGGGAGCCACGCCGAGCGGCATCTTCCAGGGGGTCGCCGCAGGCGCTGTGTTCCTCGTCGGCTTCGAGAGCAGCACAGCGCTCGCCGCCGAGACCCGAGACGCACGACGCTCCGTCCCACTCGCCGTCATGTGCGTGCCGGTGGGCCTGGGCGCCCTGTACGTCGTGGCGACCCTGCTGCAGGTGCCCGCCCTCGTCGCCGCGAGCGACGCCCTGGCAACCGGCACCTCCCCCGCTGCCGCACTCGCCGTCGAGGGCGGGCTCGGCAGCACGGTGGCGACCGCGACCGACCTGGTGCTCGCGATCGCCACCTTCGCGGCCCTCATCGGGTTCGTCAACTACGGGTCACGCTTCGTCGCCACCCTCGCAGCCGACGGCCTGCTGCCCGCCCGCGCCGGCCGGATCCACCCACGCCACCACAGCCCCGCGGCCGCCGTCGTCACGATCTGCGTCCTCGGCCTGGGAGCGATCCTGATCATGGTCGCCCTCAATCCCGACAACATCGTCGGCGTCTACAACTCGGTCGCGACGCTCATCGTCTACTTCTGGGTCGTCCCGTACCTGCTCATCTGCGCGGGCGCGCTTCGGCTGCTCCGGCGCGAGGGACGTCTCGGACCGCTCACCGTCATCGGAGCCGTCCTCGGTGCCGCCGCGATGGTCTGGATGTATCTCAACGGCATCGTCAACCCGCCCGCGCCACCGCTCGACGCGATGTCGTACGTCGCGGTCGTGGCCGTGGCCGTGGTGTTCGTCGCGTTCATCGCCGTCGACCGCCTCGCCCACCCCCGTCGTACCACCAGTCACCAGACCCATCACTGAGAAGGAAGTGCAGCAATGAACCAGACCATCGCGACGGAGTACGCCGACATCGTCGTCATCGGCGCCGGCCTCTCCGGCATCGGCGTGGCGAAGCACCTGACGGAGGCGTTCCCCGACAAGGACTTCCTCCTGCTCGAGGCCCGCGCCTCGGTCGGCGGCACCTGGGACCTGTTCCGCTACCCGGGCATCCGCTCCGACGACTCGGTGCACACCTACGGCTACGACTTCAAGCCGTGGCTGCACAAGGAGGCGATCGCTGGCGGCGACCTGATCCGCGGGTACATCCGGGAAACCGTCGACGAGTTCGGTTTGGACAAGAGCCTTCGCCTGGGTCACAAGGTCACCGCTGCCGACTGGTCCAGCGAGGACGCGGAATGGACCCTGCACGTCACCGTGACCGACGAGGCGGGCAACGAGTCCGAGAAGGTCGTCCGGGCCAGGTTCGTCTTCAGCGGCACCGGCTACTACAACTACGACGAGGGCTTCGAGCCACGGTTCGAGGGCCGCGAGGACTTCCGGGGCGACATCCTCCACCCGCAGCACTGGCCCGAGGACTACGACTACAGCGGCAAGCGCGTGGTCATCATCGGCAGCGGTGCGACCGCCGTGACGATGCTCCCCGCGATGCTGACCGGCGATGGCGCAGCCGCCCACGTCACCATGCTCCAGCGCACCCCGAGCTACGTCGCGTCGATGCCCCAGGTGGACAAGATCGCCCAGTTCCTGCTGAAGGTCTTCGGCAAGAAGCTCGGCTACCGCCTCACGCGGTTCAAGAACATCTGGCGCGACCACTTCCTCGTGACGGTTCTGGTGAAGTTCCCGAACTTCGGGCGCAAGCTGCTGCGCAGCATGACCGTCAAGGAGCTGCCGAAGGGGTTCGACGTCGACTCCCACTTCGCACCGCCGTACAACCCCTGGGAGCAGCGCCTCTGCGCGACGCCCGACGGCGACTTCTTCGAGGCGATCCGCAACGGGAGCGCCGACGTCGTGACCGACCAGATCGAGCGGTTCGTCCCCGAGGGCATCCAGCTGTTGTCCGGCAAGACGCTCGAGGCCGACGTCATCGTCACGGCGACCGGCCTGATCATGCAGATGCTGGGCGGCATCCAGCCGACCGTGGACGGCGCCCCGATCAAGATCGCAGACCAGGTGCTGTACCGCGGCGCGCTGATCTCCGGCGTGCCCAACTGGGCGATGATGCTCGGCTTCACCAAGGCGACCTGGACCCTCCGCATCCGCAACGTCGCCACCCTCGCCATCGAGGTGATCCGCGAGATGGACGAGAAGGGCTACGACATCGCCCTGCCCGTCGCGCCGGAGGGCATGCCCAAGCAGGACCTCTTCGATCTCTCGGCCGGCTACATGCAGCGGGCCCGGGCGGAGCTCCCGCGCCAGGGCACCGGTGTCCCCTGGCAGATGCACACGACCTTCGTCAAGGACAACCGACTCTTCAAGGGGAAGCTGCTCCACGAGGACATCCGGTTCTCCGAGAAGCGCTCGACCCCTCACCTGACCAGCGTCGAGGTGGCCTCATGAGCACGGAACACGTCACCTCGAGCCAGCGCCTCCAGCGGGCGTTCCTCGTCTTCCTGAGCCGTCTGCCCGCGAGTCTTCAGCGGATGCTGGCGAGGCCGGCCACGAACGCGGCGGGCGAGACCATGGCGCCCGATGTCGCGCTGCTGATGAAGCTCGGGGAGTCCGGACCGGACTACAGCGACCTTCCCGCAGCCGAGGCCCGGGCCACGACGGAGCGCGACCTGATGCTCTTCGCGTCCCGTATCGAGCCCTGCGCGGTCGAGGAGGAGATCGCGGTCTCGGACGAGGTCCAGCTCACCCGCTACAGCAACGGCACCCCGTCGCGAGGGCTGATCCTCTTCTTCCACGGCGGAGGCTTCGTGATCGGCAGCCGCGCGAGCTACACCGCGCCGGCGCGTATGTTCGCGCACGGCACCGGTGCCGACGTCGTCTCGGTCGAGTACCGCCTGGCGCCGGACGCCCCGTTTCCGGCCGCCCAGGACGACGCGGTCGTGGCCTGGCGGTACGTCGTCGCACACGCTGCGGACTGGGGCGTCGATCCGCACCGCATCGTCGTCGCGGGCGAGAGCGCCGGGGGCAACATCGCCGCCGTCCTGTCGCAGCAGGTGCGGGGCGAGGCCGTGCAGCCCATGGCCCAGGTGCTCATCCAGCCGGTGACCGACCTCGTGGAGCACCGCCCGTCGCAGGACGAGTTCGCCGGATCGCCCGCCCTGTCGGCCAAGCAGGTCGGCTGGTTCGTCCAGAACTATCTCCCGGAGGGGACCGACACGGCGGACCCGCGCGTCTCGCCGTACCGGGCCTCCAGCCTGGCCGGGCTTCCGCCGGCGATCGTCAACCTGGCCGGGTTCGACCCGCTCCACGACGACGGGACGGCCTACGCCACCGCGCTGCTCGAGGCCGGCGTACCGGTCGAGGTCACGCGCGAGGCAGGTCTGGTGCACGGCTACATCTCCTACACCGCGGTCAGCCCGAGCTGCCGGAAGGCGACCGAGCGACTCGTCGCCTCGGTCTCGGCGGCACTCGACCGCACCGAACACATTGCTACGAAAGCGAGCTGACGACATGTCCGCATCACCCGAGCTCCGCGAGGAGACCCATGAGGTCGTCGTGATCGGCGCCGGCATGGCCGGCCTGATGGCCGCGACCACGCTGGCTGACCATGACGTCGTCGTCCTCGAGGCGTCCGATCGTGCGGGCGGCCGCGTCGACACCGTCCGCAAGGGCGACTACTGGATCAACGTCGGCACCCAGTTCACCGAGGGCACCGGTCCGCTGATCGACGCCCTCCACCGACACCGGGTCCCGCTCGGCACCCTGGAGGGGAAATCGGTCGCCCTGAACCTCGGCGGCAAGCAGGTCGACACGTCCAACCCCTTCGCCCTGATGTTCAAGTCGAAGATGACCTGGCGCGACCGCTACGGCCTCGCCGTGGTCGGCGCACGGATCCTGGCGAACGTGCCGTTCCTCGAGATGAGCGAGCACAACCGGTGGGCCAACCGCGTACGCGCCAAGCTCGACCGCCGGCGCGCGGACTTCGTCCTGCGGGGCGTCTCCTCCGACCTCACCCGCGAGATGGTGCGGTCCTGGTCGGGTCAGTGGATGGGCTGTGAGCCCGAGGAGACCGCCGCCCGGCAGTTCGTCTTCTCCATGGGCATCCTGCTCACCGACCCGGAGAAGGTGCCGAACCTGACGCTGCCGGAGGGCGGCAACCAGACGCTGACCGACATCCTCGCCGAGGACCTCGGCGACAGGATCCGGCTCAGCTCGCCGGTGAGCACCGTGGAGTGGACCGATGACGGCGTGGTCGTCGACTATCAGGACGCGGACGGGCCCGTCCGTCTGCGGGCGCGCCGGGCGGTCGTGGCGGTGCCCGCGGACGTCGCGGTCAAGATCATGCCCGGGCTGCCGGCGGCGTACCGGAAAGCCTTCGAGTCGATCCACTACGGCCGCTACGTGGTGGTCGGCTTCTTCACCCACGAGGACGGCACGCCACAGCGCTGGGACGACTTCCTCGCGGTCTCGACCCCGGGTCGCTCGTTCCAGGCGATCTTCAACCACGCCGCCGCCGTACGCCGCGGGGACGTCCGCAAGCCCGGCGGCGCGCTGGCCTGCTTCGCGGGCGGCGCCGAGGCCGACAGGCTCTTCGAGCTCACCGACGAGGAGATCGTCGCGCGGTTCACCGCGGACCTGCTCGCGGTCTACCCGGAGCTCGAGGGCAAGGTCGACGCAGGCATCCTCCGTCGGCACCCGCGGGTCGTGCCGTTCTGGGGACCCGGCGGCCGCGCGTCGCTCGAGACCCTCAAGCAGAACCTCGGGCCGGTCCATCTCGCCGGCGACTACGCCCTCGACATGCCATCGCTGGCCGACGCCGCCGCCTCCGGCGAGCAGGCCGCGCACAAGGTGCTGGCCAGCCTCTCCTCCCACTGACACCACTCCCACACGAAGCCACCGAGGAAGTCACCATGCTGAACCTGTCGATCCTGCTCGAGGAATCGGCCCGCACGTATCCCGACCGCGACGCCCTGGTTCTGGGCTCCACGCGCCTGACGTACAGCCAGGTGGACGCCGCGGCGAACCACGTCGCGAACCTGCTCGTGGAACGCGGGGTCGCGCCCGGCGACAAGGTCGCCCTGATGTGTCCGAACCTGCCGTACTTCTCGATCGTGTACTTCGGCATCCTCAAGGCGGGTGCCGTCGTCGTTCCGCTGAACGTGCTGCTCAAGGCGCGCGAGGTCGCCTACCACCTCGACGACTCCGACGCGAAGGTGCTGTTCGCCTTCGAGGGCACCGCGGAGCTGCCCATCGGCGCCGAGGCCAAGGCCGGGTTCGACCAGGTCGACGCGTGCCGGGAGCTCTTCGTCATCACCGCCGACCCGGCCGCGTCCTCGCCGATCGCGGACACCTTCGCCCAGGCCGTGGCCGGTCAGCCGTCCTCGTTCGAGACCGTCGCCACCGACGAGGACGACACCGCGGTGATCCTCTACACCTCCGGCACGACCGGGCAGCCCAAGGGTGCGGAGCTGCGCCACCGCAACATGCGCGACAACGCGCTGGCGAGCAAGGACCTGTTCAGGTGCGACGCGACCCGGCCGGACACCTACCTCTGCGTGCTGCCGCTGTTCCACTCCTTCGGCCAGACGGTCATCCAGAACGGTGGCTTCGCCTTCGGCGGAACCGTCGTGATGCTGCCCCGGTTCGAGCCGGGTCCTGTCATCGAGACGATGCTGAGGGAGTCGGTGACCGTCTTCGCAGGGGTGCCGACGATGTACTGGGGGCTGCTCGGTGCGCTGGACGGCGACCCCGAGGTGGAAACCCTGGCGAAGCACCTCCGCATGGCGGTCTCCGGCGGCGCAGCGCTTCCGGTCGAGATCCACCGCGAGGTCGAGAAGCGGCTCGGCGTCACGGTGGCCGAGGGGTACGGCCTGTCCGAGACGTCCCCCGTGGCATCGTTCGCACCGTACGGCGAGCCGCCGCGCCCCGGCTCCATCGGCAAGCCGATCCCCGGCGCCGCGATGAAGCTGATCGACCCGGCCTCCTGGGCGGAGATCGAGTGGTCGCCCGACGCGATCGGCGAGATCGCCATCAAGGGCCACAACGTGATGAAGGGCTACTACCGACGCGAGAAGGCGACCGCCGAGGTGATCGACGAGGACGGCTGGTTCCGCACCGGCGACCTCGCCCGGCGCGACGAGGACGGCTTCTACTACATCGTCGACCGGTCCAAGGACCTCATCATCAGAGGCGGTTTCAACGTCTATCCCCGCGAGGTCGAGGAGGTCCTCGTGACCCACCCGGACGTGAGCCTGGCCGCCGTCATCGGCGTACCGCACGAGAGTCACGGGGAGGAGATCAAGGCGTTCGTGATCCTCCAGCCGGGTTCCACCCTCACCGCGGCCGACCTCGTCGCCTGGTCCAAGGCGCAGATGGCCTCGTACAAGTACCCGCGCATCGTCGAGCTCGTCGACAGCCTGCCGATGACCGCCACCGGGAAGATCCTCAAGCGCGAGCTGGCACGGATGACCCAGGCATCGCCACGACACCGGGCCGCCCAGGGATGATCGGGCGGGCCGCCGCGGCAGCATCCGATGGATCAGGTCAGGTCCGGGAAGACCGCGGCGGCTGTCGAGACGCGGACGACGTCGCGGAGGAACCGGGGGCCGACGCGGCGGTCGCCGGCCGAGCGGAGGCGCTTGATGAGCTTGCTCTGGAAGCGGTCGATCTCCTTCTGCTCCAGCGCAGCCCAGTGGTCGCTCGTACGCCGGTGGGGGTCGACGTCGAAGCGCTCGTCGATCGACTCGGCGACGACGGCCAGGGTGGTCGGGAAGACGTCGAGGAGTCGCACCGGCTCGCCATCGACGAGCGGTAGGCACTTCATCGGCCGCGGCCGGGAGAAGTCCGGGTAGGACACGGTCGCCGGGACGACCAGGCCCGGCTGGGCGAGCTCGAGGTCGATGAAGTCGTCGCTGCACCACTCCAGCCGCTTCGGCAGCACGACGGTCACGGTGGCGTCCCGGAGCCGCTCGGCGGACAGCTCGACACCGTCCACGGTCACCCCGCCCGGCCCTCGCCCGGTGCTGATCTCCAGGAGCGCGTTGGCGACGGGGAGCACGAAGTTCCTGGCGTATCCGGCAGCGAGGGCGTTGGCCACCGAGATCTGGGTCAGGGGTGCCTTGAAGAAGGTGGTCACCGGGTTCGCGGTGGCGTTCTCCCCCAGCGCCTCGAAGATCGATCTCACCGCGAGCAACCGCTGCTCGACCGTACGCCGGGACCCCTCGACATCGTCGAGGTCCAGGTCGAGCACGTCGAAGATGCGGCCGGCCGGTGACTCGGCGCTCCGGTCCCGGATGACGACGTCCGGGGTGCCGAGGCCCTGGGCGACGGTGAGCTCGTAGACGACGGCGGGATCGGCGTCGGTGATGTCGGCGACCACGACGTCGGCGAGCTCGAGCTCCTTGAGATCCTCACCGCGCATCCCGGAGGGCTCCGAGACGTACAGGGCGAGGTTCAGCTGCTCGAGCACCGGCCGCAGGATCCGCTCCCGGACGACGTCGCGCTGAGCCTCGGTGGTCGTGCTGGGCTGCAGCAGTACGCAGCGACCGCGCGTCGGTCTCACGGCGGCGCTGACCATCTCCTCCCAGTAGTCGACGATCCGGGCCAGTGGCATCGCGAACGCCTGGCGGCCGCCCTCGGCCTCGACCTGGATGCCGATCACCGCGCCGGCGAGATCGCTGTAGACCGCGGCGCCGCTGAACCCGGTGACCGCCAGGGTCGTCGTCTCGTACTGGAAGTAGTAGGCCCACGAGCTGCTGGTGCGCAGGTAGTTGCCGGCCGGTGTCAGTACGCCCGTACCGCCGCTCTGGGCACTGCGGAGGTTGTCGCCGTAGCCGCGTGCGCGGACCCGACCGTCGGCCTGCGTGACGAGGGTGAAGGGTAGCGGCCGCCGGCCGTTCGGGCGGTCGAGCCTCAGCACCGCGAAGTCCTGCGCGGCGGGC
This sequence comes from Nocardioides luteus, assembly GCF_015752315.1. Lineage (NCBI taxonomy): Bacteria > Bacillati > Actinomycetota > Actinomycetes > Propionibacteriales > Nocardioidaceae > Nocardioides > Nocardioides luteus. The sequence continues at coordinate 1,825,241 of NZ_JADOVJ010000001.1, read as the reverse complement.
TTGTCGTGGACCGCTGGGATCACGAACGTCGCCCGTTCGTCGGCATCGGCGTCGGGAAACCTCACCCACACCTCGCCCTGCGCGGCGAGCGGCGCCACCACGTGGCCGGCGGTCAGCAGATGACCCTCCTCCGTGCCCAGCCAGGCCGTGCCGATCGTACGTCCGTCCGGACCCGCCAGCACGGCACAGGTCGCCTGTGCGAGGAGCTCCCCGACCTCCATCACGACCGGTCGAAGTCCCAGGTCAGCGTGGCCTTCACCGACCCCTGACCCTGCGCCTTCATCACCCAGACGTCGGCGCCGCTGGTGAACGAGAACGCCAGCTCCAGCGACACCGTGCTGGGCCCGTCGGGCGAGGCCGCGAGCGCGCTGCCGAGGTCCGCCGCGACGTCCTGGAGTACCCGTTTGAGCGAGCCGTAGGCGTCCTCGATCCGGCTGCTGGTCTCGGTGGTGCCGAACTCGTCGGTGACCCCGCCGACCGCTGTGCCCGGGCCGTCGTCCGACGACTCGATCAGGATCCTCGACGTGCCGATCTGAACCGGCGTGTAGTCCAACGCTCTCCTCCTCGTGGATCGAACCCACGCAACCGTAGAGGAGCCGCGGGTGACGCGTAAGGGGTTTCGCGATGCTCCCAGTACGGTTGGCGCGTGATCGACGTACCTGCCGGTGGCACCCTCACGATCGGCGCTCCCAGCCTGGTCCTCCTCGTCGGCCCGTCGGGCTCGGGCAAGTCGACCTTCGCCAAGCGGATCTTCGGTCCGTACGAGGTCGTCTCAAGCGACCACTGCCGCGCCCTCATCGCCGACTCCGAGGAGGACCAGTCGGTCACGCCGCAGGCCTTCGACCTCGTCCGCTACATCGCTCAGGCGCGTCTGGAGGCCGGCCGGATCGCGGTCATCGACGCCACCAACGTCCACGCGCACGCCCGCCGTCGCAACCTCGAGCTCGCCGAGAAGACCGGGGTCGAGATCGTCGCCCTCGCCCTCGACGTCCCGCTCGAGGACTGCCTGGCGCGCAACGCCTCACGGGTGGGCCGCGTCGTCCCCGAGGCTGCCATCCGGGAGCAGCGGGCTGACATGGACACGACCCTGGCCCGCCTCGACGGGGAGGGATTCAGCCGCGTCTATCGCCTCGACGTCGCGGCGATGGCATCGGTCAGGCTGATCCGCCACCAGGAATGACACCGCCGGACTCGCCCGGCGCCGGGACCTACTCGCTCGCCGCGAGGAAATCGCGAAGCGCGAGAGGCTCGCGCCCGGTGAGGGTCGCCACGGCGCTGCTCACTCCGTCGAGCTCACCTGCGGCGATGGCGGTGTAGGTGGAGACCCAGGCGTCGTACTGCCAGTCGGGCGCCTCCCATCGGCGACGCGAGGCATAGGCCTCCTCGATCGTCTCGTCGTGATAGCGCACCTCACGCCCACGATGCTCGGAGAGGATGTCGGCGACCTCGCTCATGGTGAGCGCCTCGGGCCCGGTGAGGTCGTAGGTGAGCCCGCGGTGGCGCTGGGGCGCGCTGAGCGCCGCCACGGCGGAGCGTGCGACGTCTGCCCGTGCGACCGGCGCGAAGCGGCCGTTGCCGGCCGGACCCCGGATGACGCCGTCCTCACCGACCAGGGAGGGCAGGAAGTCGAGGTAGAAGTTGTCGCGCAGCAGGGTGTAGCCCATCCCGCTCGTCTTGATCCGCTCCTCGGTCGCGAAGTGGTCGCGCGCGAGCGTGAAGATCGCGTCCGGCGCGGCGCCGAAGAAGGAGGTGTAGACGATGTGCTCGACCCCGGCCGCCGCGGCGGCGTCGACGAAGGTGAGGTGCTGCTCCAGGCGGTCCGCCGATTCGGAGGCCGAGACCATGAGCACGGTCTGAACACCGTCAAGAGCCGCCAGCGCAGCCTCTCTGTCGCCGTAGGTGACCGCGAACGCCTCGGCTCCGGGGACCTCAGGAGCCCTGGCGGTGTCGCGGACCAGGAGACGGAGCGCGGCGCCGGAGCCGCCGAGCGCGCGGGCGACGTGACCGCCGACGAAGCCGGTGGCGCCGGTGACCGCGATGGTGGGGCGGGTCGTCATTCCGCCTGATCCCGCAGCGCGGCGAGGGCCTCGTCGGCGTGGATCTCGGCCTTGAGCATGCCCTCGATGACGGCCTTGATCCGGCCGTCGGTCCCGATCGCGAAGGTCGTACGCTGCAGCGGCCCGAGCTTGCCGAGGAGGCTGGGCTTCACGCCGTAGAGGTCGGCGACGGAGCCGGCGGGGTCGGAGAGGACGGGGTAGTCGAGGTCGTGGTTGGCGGCGAAGCCGGCCTGCTTCTCCACGCTGTCCTTGCTGATCCCGAGCCGGTGGGCGCCGAGCGCCTCGAACTCCCCGGCGAGGTCGCGGAAGTAGCAGGCCTCCTTCGTGCACACCGGCGTCTCGGCGGCCGGGTAGAAGAAGAGCACCACCGGACCCTTCTCGAGGAGCGGGGCGAGGGAGACGGACGTACCGTCCTGGGCGGGGAGCGTGAAGTCGGGCGCGACGGCACCGGTCTCGAGCGGCATGGCGTCAACCTACTCCGCAGGTCCACACCGCCTTGGCCGGATACTGGGTGCCGACGAAGTCCGCCGCCCCCAGGAGTCCCAGATGCCCTCGACGAGCCCGCTCGCCACCCTGATCGCCCCGACCGGCGCGCTCCGCGTGGTCATCAACCTCGGCAACCCGGTCCTCGCCCAGGGCACGGCCGCGGAGCCCCGCGGTGTCACGGTCGCCATCGCGAGGTCCGTCGCCGAGTGGCTCGGCGTCGCGCTCGAGCTGCACTGCGTGGACGCCGCCCGCGACTCCTATGCCGCGATCACCGAGGGCCGCGTCGACCTCTGCTTCCTCGCCAACGAGCCGGCACGGGAGGAGGGCGTCGTCTTCACCGCTCCCTACGTGCTCATCGAGGGCGTCTACGTCACCGACGCCGACTCGCCGCTCACCGGCGCCGACGACGTCGACCGCGACGGCGTACGCGTCGGTGTTCGCGAGGGCTCGGCCTACGACCTCTTCCTGACCCGCAGCCTCCGGCACGCGGAGGTGGTCCGCGCCGACGAGGCCACCGACGTCTTCGAGGAGCAGGGGCTCGACGCCGCTGCGGGCGTCCGCCAGCCGATGGAGGAGTACGTCGCCGCGACCGGCCGCCGCATCCTGGAGCCCGCGTTCATGGAGATCCGCCAGTCCGTCGGCCTGCCCCGTGGGCTCGATGAGGACGCCGTGGCCGCGGTCGCGGCGTACGTCGAGGAGCTCAAGGCCTCCGGGTTCGTGCGCGATGAGCTGCTCGCCAGCGGCGTCGAGGCCACCGTCGCGCCCGCGGAGCCCATGACCGCCTGATTTCCGCCGTTCCCGCGCACCGACGCGCCGGGGAGGGCACTATGGCGGGCATGCCAGCCAGCCCGACCCTCCCGCTCGGGGTGCGCATCGGCTACGGCTCCGGGTCCGTGGCCACCGGGACGTTCGGCACGATCCCGGGCCTGATGCTGCTCCCCTACCTGACCGACAGCCTCGGGATCGCCGCCCTGGCGGCCGGGTTCATCGTGTTCGCGCCGAAGGCGTGGGACGTCGTGCTCAACCCGATCGCCGGCCGGATCAGCGACCGGACGGTGGATCCGCGGGGCCCGCGGCGTCCCTGGCTGCGCCGCGCCGGGATCGCGCTGGCGGCGACGTTCGCGCTGCTGTTCGCGGCGCCGTCGATGGCGACCGGGCTCGAGGCGCTCTGGGTGCTGACGATGTTCCTGGCCTGCGCGACGGCGTACGCGTTCTTCCAGGTGCCCTACGTCGCCATGCCGGCCGAGCTGACCGAGTCCTACGACGAGCGCACCCGGCTGATGACCTGGCGGGTCGCGATCCTGGCCCTGACCATCCTGCTCGCCGGTGCCACCGCGCCGATGATCCGCGACGCCGTCGGCGGCCGCGACGGCTACCGCGTCATGAGTGTGGTGATGGCGGCGCTCATCCTGGCCGGGGTGCTCAGTGCGTACGCCGGCACCCGCCGGGCGCCGGTCCACACCGTCCAGCCGGGCGCGGGCACACTGCGCGACCAGCTCCGGATCGTGGCGGCGGCGCCGGACTTCCGGCGGCTGCTCATCACGTTCGTGATCCAGGCCGTCGCCTTCGGCGCGATGCTGGCGGGCGTCGACTACCTGGCCGGCGACGTGCTTGGCCGTGCGGGCGCGGCGACGGTGCTGTTCGTCTGCTTCGTCGGCCCCGCGCTTCTGCTCACGCCCGCGTGGGCAGCGCTCGGCGCGAGGATCGGCAAGAAGAACGGGTACGTCGCCGCCTCCCTCGTCCTCGCCCTCGGCGCGCTCCTCGCCGCGACCGCCCAGATCGCGCCGGTGGCCCTGGTCTACGCCGCGGTGGTGCTGGTCGGGGTCGGGTACGCCGGGTGCCAGGTCTTCCCGATGGCGATGCTCCCCGACGCGGCCGCCGTCGACGCCCGGCGCAGCGGCTCGAGCAGGATCGGCGTCTACACCGGCGTCTGGACCGCCGGCGAGACCCTCGGGCTGGCGCTCGGTCCCGGTGTCTTCGCGGTGGTGCTCGCGCTCGGTGGCTACCGGTCCTCGATCGTCGCCGACATCGTCCAGCCCGACTCGGCCCTGACCGCGATCACGCTCGGCTTCTCGGTGCTGCCGGCGTTCCTGGTCCTCCTCAGCCTGCTGTGGCTGCGGCGCTACTCGCTCACCGCCGACGACGTCGAAGGAACCGTGACCGTATGACCGACGCCCTGACCCGACTCCGCGAGATGCAGTCCGCCGATCTGCCGGTGCACGGCGGCCGCACCCTCGCCTACGTCTACGACTCCGGGCTGCCCGACATCGACCGGATCGGCCGCGAGGCGGTGGCGGCCTACGCCGGCTCCAACGGCCTGGACCCGACCGCCTTCCCGAGCCTGCTCCGGATGGAGAACGAGGTGGTCGGCATGGCCGCCGATCTGCTCGACGCCCCGGACACCGTCGTCGGGACGGTCACGTCCGGCGGCACGGAGTCGGTGCTGCTCGCGGTGCAGACCGCACGCGACGCGCAGCCCGGGATCGCGCGGCCCCGGATGGTGCTGCCGGCGACCGCCCACGCCGCCTTCCACAAGGCCGCGCACTACTTCGGCGTCGAGCCGGTGCTGGTGCCGGTCGGTCCCGACCTCCGGGCAGATCCGGCGGCGATGGCCGCGGCGATGGACGAGCGCACGGTGCTGGTGGTCGCCTCGGCGCCGTCCTACGCGCATGGAGTCGTCGACCCGGTCACCGCGATCGCGGCGGCCGCGGCCGAGCGCGGCATCCGCTGCCATGTCGACGCGTGCATCGGCGGCTGGGTGCTGCCCTATGCCGCGCGGCTGGGGCGTGACGTACCGGCCTGGACGTTCGCGGTCGAGGGCGTCACCTCGATCTCCGTCGACCTGCACAAGTACGCCTACGCTCCGAAGGGCACCTCGGTGCTGTTGCACCGCAGCCCTGAGCTGCGCCGGCCCCAGTTCTTCGCCTCGGCCGCCTGGCCGGGCTACACCATGCTCAACTCCACGATGCAGTCGACGAAGTCGGGCGGGCCGCTGGCCGGCGCCTGGGCGGTGATGCGGTCGTTGGGCGACAAGGGCTACGAGCGGCTCGCCCGCGACGTCTTCGAGGCGGTGGACCGGATCCGCGACGGCATCGCGGACACCAAGGAGCTCGCCGTGGTCAGCACGCCCGACTCCACGCTCCTCGCTCTCACCACCGACGGGAGCTGCGACCCGTTCACGGTCTGCGACGAGATGGCGGCGCGCGGCTGGTACGTCCAGCCGCAGATGTCCTACGCCGGCTCCCCCGCCACGATCCACCTGTCGGTGAGCGCCGCGACGCTTCCCCACGTCGAGGAGCTGCTCGCGGCTCTGGCCGAGTCGGTGGCGGCGGCGGTCGCCTCAGGCCCGGTCACCGTCGACCCCGGCGTCGCGGCCTTCATCGCAGAGCTCGACCCGCTCGCCCTCTCCGAGGACGACTTCGACGGCCTGCTGCTCGCCGCCGGGCTCATCGGCACCGGTGGCGAGCAGGGCGACCTGGCCCTCCCGCAGCGGATGGCCGAGGTCAACGCGATGCTCGACCTGGCCACCCCTGCGCTGCGCGAGGCGCTGCTCGTCGCCTTCCTGGACCGGTTGACCCGGCCTAGGCGGACCTGAGCCGGCGCTTCCTCCGGGCCAGCATCAGGATCACGCCGGCAACGATCGCGGCGACGATGCCGCCTCGGATCTGCACGTCCCGGGACCGGGCCGCCGCCTGCGTACGCTCCTTGACCTCGTGGGCCTTCTCCTTGCTGCGCGTCTTCGCGTCCAGCCGCGCGGCGAGCTCGTCCAGGGTGTCGGCCATCTCGTGGCGCGTGGTGTCGAGGTCGGCCTCGACAGCAGCGATACTCGCGTGGTCACCCGTCGCGGCGGGTCGGGAGGTGTTGTGCGTCATGGCGTCCTCCTTGCGATGCGGTCCTCGGCTCGACGGTGGTGCCGGACGGCCTCCACGTCTCGCCTGAGGTTCTCGGTGGCGCGTTCGGGCTTCATCGGGACCCCCTCGGAGACCTGCTTCTTCCCGAACACGGCGATGCCGCCGGCGATGGCCAGCAGGACGACTCCGACCAGCAACGCTGCCAGCCAGGCGTCCATGACCAGTGCCAGGGCGAGGATCGCGGTGGCGATCAGCGCCCCGACGCCGTACAGCGCCACCAGACCGGCTGCGCCGAACGCGCCGGCCCCCTTGCCGGTGTGCTTGGCCTTCTCGGTCAGCTCGAGACGGGCGAGCTCGAACTCGCCGCGTACGAGACTGGACATCTCCTCCGAGAGCCTCGAGACCAGCTCACCCATGGATGCGTCGGTCTGGTGAAGCGTCACGACTCCCACCCCTTCGGCATGTCCGTCACCGGGTCGGTGGTGGTCGGGTGCGGGACACTCGCCGTCGTCTGGGTGGTCGGGGTGGATGCCGAGGACGGCGTGGTGTCGCCGGGCATCTTCTCCTGGACGGTGTGCTTGGCGGAAGCCGCCTTCTCCTTGGCGACGAACCCGGCGCGGTGTGCCTTGTCCTGCACCCGCGGGTCGTGCCACAGCTCCTGTGCCTTGGCTGCGATGGCGTCGTAGCGCTCACGTCCGGCGCGAGCGCCCAGGACGTAGCCGATGCCAAAGGCAGTCATCAACGCTGGTTTCTTGAACATGTGCTCCTCCTCATCGCTTACACCTGGCCGGTACCCAGGCGCCGCGAAGTTAGACAGGGCTCATGCACAGGGGGCGGCGGCTCGCGCCTCGCCCGCCTCCTGGTAGCTCCCGCGGACGTGGACCAGGTCGCCCTCCGGCTCCAGCGCCGCCGGGCCCAGGAGCGACCGGACGACGTCCAGCATCCTCAGGTTGTCGGCCTGCACGTCGCCGGTGAGGACGTCGATGCCCCGCCGGCCCGCCAGGCGGGCCAGCTCGCGCAGCATCCGCGCCCCCAGGCCGCGGCCCTGCCAGGCGTCCTCCACGAGCACCGCCACCTCCGCGGCGGCAGGGTCGTCGGCGCAACGGTGATAGCGGGCCACGGCGATCACCTCACCGCCGGCGACGGCGACCAGGGCGTCGTGGTCGCGGTGGTCGACGTCGACGAGGTAGCGCCGGAGCTTGAGCGAGAGCCGCCGGATCGGGGCGTGGAAGCGGCGGTAGATGGTCTCCTCGGACAGGCGCCCCCACATCCGTTCGAAGGCGGCCAGGTCCTCGGACCGCACCGGTCGCGTGGCGACCGCCGGCATCGCGACAAGGAGTTCTGAGTTCATATTTCGAACTCTCCTCCCGGCACGCTGAGTTCGTCAAACGAATTCAGCGTCGTACGCTGGTCCCGTGATCACCGATGAGATCGACCGCACCCGATGCTCGGTCGCCGGCACCCTCGCGGTGGTCGGCGAGAAGTGGAGCCTGCTCGTGCTCCGCGAGGCCTTCCTGGGCGTACGCCGCTTCGCCGACCTCCAGCAGAACCTCGACGTCTCGCGCGCGGTGCTCACCGACCGGCTGAACACCCTGGTCGACCAGGGCGTCCTCGCCCGCGTGCCCTACCACGCCGAGGGGCAGCGCCAGCGGCACGAGTACCGGCTGACCCAGAAGGGCCTCGACCTCTACCCGACGCTGGTGGCCATGATGGAGTGGGGAGACCGCTACGTCGCCGACGCCCGCGGATCTGCCCTCACGCTCGAGCACCGCGACTGCGGAGGCGAGGTGCACCTGACGCTGACCTGCGAGGACGGCCACCGGCTCGGCGGCCCGCGAGAGGTGCGGCCCGTCGCGCTTCCCGTCGCCTCCCGCTAGGGCGCCTCGCCTCGCTCCACGGGGTCGGCGGCCAGCAGCACGAGCGCGAGATCGGCCAGCTGGCCCTCGAGCGCCTCACGGCTCGAGCGCGGCTGGTGCAGCGCCCAGTCGTAGACGATGGCGGTCACCGCGCCCACCAGGGCCAGCGCGGCGAAGCGCCAGTCGCGGTCGACGATCTCGCCGCGGGCCACCGAGGCGGAGCACTCCGTGCGTACGACCTCGACGAGGGTCTCGCGATAGTCGAGCCGGAGCTTCTCGATCCGCGGGCTGGCGCCCATGATCTCGACGAAGGCGATCCGGGCGACGCGGGTGTCCTTGAGCATCGGGTCGAGATAGGCCAGCACCGCCGCCTGCACCCGGCGCGAGATCGCCTCGCCGGCGGTCGCCTTCAGCGACTCCGCCACCCGCTCGTAGGACTCGGCGGTGATCCGGTCGTAGAGGTCGACGAAGAGATCCTCCTTGCCGGGATAGATCTCGTAGAAGTGCCGCGTCGACACCTTCGAGGCGGCACAGACGCCCGGGATCGTGGTCGCCGCATAGCCCTTCGTGCCGATGATCTCCTTGGCGGCGTCCAGCAGCCGCTGGCGCCGCTGGGCGTCGCGCTCCTCCCGGGTCAGCCCGCCGTAGGAGCGCCCCTCCGGTGCCATCAGCCGGGCGACCCGACCGAGCAGACGAAGGGGCCGGCACCGGCGGGGTCGAGCGCGTTCTTCACCAGGTGCCACACGTTGGTGTCGTAGGCCTCGCCGATGTGGCCGACCGGGTCGTAGGGGCACACGTCCTGCACGTAGGTGTTGGTGACACCGGGCTCGCGCACGAACGAGGTCTCGGTGGGCGTGACCAGCTCGTCGTACCTCGACTGGATGATCGTGTACGTCACGCCGGGCTGCGCGATCGGCCCGTTCGTCAGGGTGCGCACGGCACTCCCGTCGGTGACCAGCTGGGTGCAGGCGATGCACCCGAAGGCGGTCAGGACCTTTCCGGCGAGCTCGTCCGCGCCCAGCGTCATGCCCAGCTGATAGAGCCCCGCGAAGGTCGTGCCGTGCGTCGGCGGTGCGATCGCGACGACCTTGTCGATCCGGTCCGCGATGCCCTGCGTCTTGGTGACGTAGAGCGTCTGGAACCCTCCCTCGGAGTGGCCGACCAGGTCGACCTTCGCGGCGCCGGTCTGCGCGAGCACGCCCTGGACGAAGTCCTTGATCTGCCTCGCCGACCTCGCGATGTCCCCCACCCCGCCGACGAACGGCCCGTAGGCCCCGGCGCCGTAGGTCAGGCTGTAGGTGCAGTAGCCCTGTCCGGCGACGTCGGCCTGGAGGACGTTGAGGTCCTCGTCCTTGTTGGCCCCCAGGCCGTGCAGGAAGACGACCGGGTTCGGGTGGTCGGCCGATGGTCGGCAGGAGGCGTCGTTGACACCTCCTGCCGCCTGCGCCGGCGCTGCGGCCAGCAGCGTCGGGACCGTCGACAGCAGCACAGCGGCACAGATGACAGCGGAGCGCAGAACCATGGCAGACCACTCTTCCCCAGGCGAGACCGACTACGGCCGACCCTAGGACGCGCTGGCCTATTTGACAATGCTCATTTTCAGATTGCTTCGACGGCGGCCGGAGCCGCAGTGGCCTCCTCGCCCGCGAGCCGGCCGGTCCACTCCCGCATCACCGCGGGCTCGGTCGGCCGGGTGAGCAGGCTGACCAGGACGTACGCGACGGCGCTGACGACCAGGCCGGCGTAGACGGGCTCGTTGGCGAGCACGTCGCCGACGATCGCCATGGTGCCCAGCGTGGCAACGGTCCCGGTGGCCATCGCCGCCACCGCTCCGGCACCGGTCCCGCGGCGCCAGACGAAGCCGCCCAGGATCGGCACCAGCAGACCACCGACGAGGATGTCGTAGGCGATGGTCAGCGCGGAGACGACATCGGTGAGCAGCGAGGAGATGACGACGACCGCGATGCCGACCGCGACGACGTAGATCCGGTTGGAGCGTACGTCGTGCTCGGGGTTCTCGGCCTCGTCCTGCACCGGCTCGGGGGTGCGTCCGACCAGTCGGGCGAGCAGGGGCTGCACATCGGTGCGGGCGACGGTCGCGGTCGCGATCAGGGCTCCCGAGGCGGTCGACATCATCGCCGCGACGGCCGCCGCGAGCACCAGGCCGCTGACGCCGACGGGGAGGATCGACTGGGCGATGGTGGCGTAGACGTCGTTGCGGTCGTCGACGGTCATGAAGGTGGAGGCCGCGGCGCCGATCAAGGCGCCGGCCACGCCGTAGAGCAGGCAGTAGACGCCGGACGCGGTGCCGCCCCAGCGGGCCACCTGGGGCGAGCGGGCGGTGAAGACCCGCTGCCAGATGTCCTGCCCGATCAGCATGCCGAAGGTGTAGACGACGATGTAGGTGATGATGGTCCCGGTGCCGATGGCGTCGAGGTCGAAGACGGAGTCCCCGGCCCGCTCCTTGATCCCCTCGAGGCCACCGGCGTGGCTCCAGGTGAACGGCAGCAGCAGGAAGAAGACGCCGATGGTCTTCAGCGCGAACTGCACCATGTCGGTCAGCGTGATCGACCACATCCCGCCGATCGCGGAGTAGATCACCACGATGGCGCCGCCGATCAGCACCGAGAGCCAGCGGTCGGTGCCGAAGAGCACGTTGAACACCGTCGCGTACGCCATCGTCGAGGTGACCGCGAGCATCAGTGTGTACGCCACCATGACCAGGCCCGAGGCGGCGGTGGCTCCGACGCCGTAGCGCAGCTCCAGCATCTGGGCCACGGTGTAGATCCGCAGCCGCTGGATCCGGCCGGCGAAGAAGAGGCTCAGCGCGAGCACGCCGAGGGCGATCGCGGCCACGAGCCACGCTCCGGAGATGCCGTACTCGTAGCCGAGCGCGACGCCACCGACGGTCGAGGCACCGCCGAGCACGAGTGCGGACATGGTGCCGGTGTAGAGCACCGGGCCGAGCCGGCGGCCGGCGACGAGGAAGTCGGCGCTGTCGCTGGTGCGGGACTTGCCCCACCAGCCGAAGGCGACCATGGCGGCGAGGTAGATGACGATGATCGTGAGATCCATGAGGGGCTCCTGCTTATGTGGGGGCGAACATGCGGAGGGTTGTCGGGAGGACCACGACTGCGGGGCCGCTGGTGGCGAAGGTGCCGGCGACGATCTCGCCGACGGTCTCGGGGGTCGCGGCATGCACAGCGATGCCGAACGCCTCGGCGAGGCGGACGAAGTCCGGCCGGGCGAGCTCGGTGGCGGTGGCGGCGCCGAACGCGCCGGTCATGTACTCGCGCAGGATCCCGTAGCCGCCGTCGTCGATCACCAGCCAGGTGACGTCGACGTCGTGCTGGCGGGCGGTGGCGAGCTCGGCGATGGAGTACATCGCGCCGCCGTCACCGGCGACCGCGAACGTACGCCGCCCGGTCCCCACCGCGGCTCCGATCGCCGCGGGGAACCCGAGACCGAGACCGCCGGAGGCCTGGGCGGTGTGGAAGCCGCCGGAGCGCGGGTCCCAGGCCGACCACGCCCAGTACGCCGCGATCGTCATGTCCCAGAAGGTGTCGGCCTCGTCGGGCACCGCCGCGCGCAGGTCGGCGAGCAGTCGCTGCTCCGCGGCGAGGTCCTGGGCGTCGAGCCGCTTCTCGACCCGGGCTCGCAGGTCGCGGGCGACCTCGGCGCCGGACCGCCTGCTCCCGGCGCGTGGGCCGGATTCGCCGAGCGCGGCGGCGAGGTCTCTCAGCGCCGCGGCGGCATCGGCGTGCACGCCGAGGACATCGTGGTTCGAGCCGAGCACGCGAGCCTCGGCATCGATCTGGATCACCCTGCCGCGCGGCGTGACGGTGCCGTAGTTGCTGGTCACCTCGCCGAACGAGGTGCCGATCGCGAGCAGGACGTCGGCGTCATCGAGCAGGTCGGTGGTGTGCCGGTCCTCGATCCACGCGCCGGCGCTGAGCGGGTGCCCGAGCGGGATCGCGCCGTTGCCGCCGGCGGTCGAGACCACCGGTGCGTCGAGGAGCTCCGCGACGGCGACCAGCGCCTCCGGGGCACCGGCGGAGCGGCGTACGCCTCCCCCGGCGAGGATCACCGGGCGCTCGGCGGCGGCGAGGAGGCGGGCCGCCTCGGCGGTGACCTCCGGGCGGGGCCGCCGGGGCGCGCGCACCTGGGCCTCGAGGCTCGTCACCGGAGGCGCGGTGACCTCCTCGAGGAGCACGTCCTGCGGGATCTCGACCCAGACCGGCCCGGCCGGCGCCTCCTGGGCGGTGGCCCACGCGTCGGCCAGGACGCCCGGGATGGCGGCCGCGTCCCGCACGACGGCGGTGGACCGGGTGACGTTGCGGGCGCTGGCCTGCTGGTCGTCGAGCTGGTGCAGGTAGCCCTTGCGGGCACCGCCGAGCCCGTCGCGCGGGATCTGGCTGGTGATCATCAGGATCGGGACGCAGGCGGCGTACGCCTCCTGGAGCGCGCCCAGGGCGGTGAGCGCTCCGGGTCCGGTGGAGCAGAACACGACGCCGACCTGGCCGGTCGTGCGGGCGTACCCGTCGGCGGCGAAGACCGAGTTGTTCTCCACCCGGGAGGAGACGAAGGTCAGGTCGCTGCGGCGGATGGCGTCGAAGAGACCGAGGGCGTGCTGCCCCGGGATCCCGAACACATGCGTCGCGCCGAGCGCCGTCAGGCTCTCGACGGTGACGTCACCGCCGTTGCGTCCGGTCATGCCTGCTCCGCGTGCCGCATCGCGAGCAGCGAGACCAGGTCGTAGGCCACGTGCGAAGCGGCGACCCCGGTCAGCTGGGCGTGGTCGTACGCCGGGGCGACCTCGACCACGTCGGCGCCGATCAGGTTCAGGCCGGCGAAGCCGCGCAGGATCTCCAGGAGCTCCCGCGAGGTGAGCCCGCCCGCCTCGGGGGTGCCGGTGCCGGGGGCGTGCGCCGGGTCGAGGACGTCGATGTCGACCGAGACGTAGACCGGGCGGTCGCCGACCCGCTGCCGGAGCTTGTCGACGACCTCGTCGACGCCCTGGCGGAAGACGTCGGAGGACGTGACGATCCCGAAGCCGAAGCGGCGGTCGTCCTCGAGGTCCTTCTTGCCGTAGAGCGGGCCGCGGGTGCCGACGTGGCTCAGTGCCTCGGTGTCGAGGATGCCTTCCTCGACCGCCCGCCGGAACGGGGTGCCGTGGGTGTACTCGGCGCCGAAGTAGGTGTCCCAGGTGTCCAGGTGGGCGTCGAAGTGGATCAGCGCGACGGGACCGTGCTGCTCGGCGGCGGCCCGCAGCAGCGGCAGCGCGATGGTGTGGTCGCCGCCGATCGTCACCAGCCGGGCGCCGTCGGCGGTCAGGTCGAGCGCCGAGGCGTGGACGGTGTCGATCGCCTCGTCGATGTGGAACGGGTTGGCCGCGATGTCGCCCGCGTCGACCACCTGGGCCGAGGCGAACGGGGAGACGTCCAGCGCCGGGTTGTAGGGGCGCAGCAGGCGCGAGGACTCCCGCACGTGCGCCGGGCCGAAGCGGGCGCCGGGCCGGTAGGAGACGCCGGTGTCGAACGGAACCCCGACGACCGCGATGTCGGCGTGCTCCACCTCGTCGAGGCGGGGCAGGCGCGCGAAGGTCGCGAAGCCGGCGTAGCGGGGGTTCTTGGAGGCGTCGATGGGCCCGATGGGCATGGGGTGGTTCTCCTAGCAGTGGGACAGGTGTAACGGGGGTGGTTCGAGTCAGCCGACGGCGGTGGCCGCGGGAGCGGGTCCGTCGTCGACCGAGGTCACCGGGGTGTTCGCGGCCGGCGCCGTCGGCACCAGCCGGGATCCCTCGGGACCGTAGGCGTCGCGCGGCTCGGGGAAGGCGAAGAGCAGTCCGAGGTAGAGCAGCGCGCCGAGGCCCATCCCGAGCGGGATGGAGATGTCGACGCCGCCGGGGATCAGCGGGGCGAGCGGGCCGACGAACTGGCCGGGCAGGTTCACGAAGGTGAGCGCGACGGCGGCCGCGATCAGCCAGGCGGCCAGGCCGCGCCAGTTCCAGCCGTGCGCGAACCAGTAGCTGCCACCGCGCTGACGACGGTTGAAGACCTGCAGCGAGTCGGAGTCGTACCAGCCGCGCCGGACGTACCAGCCGATCATCATCACCATCATCCAGGGGACGGTGCAGCTGATGATCAGGACGGCGAAGGCGGAGATGCTGGAGACGACGTCGAAGACGAACCGGCCGATGAAGATGACCCCGATCGCGAAGACGCCGATGAGCACCGTCGACTGCACCCGGTTGAAGCGCGGGAAGACGCTGGAGAAGTCGAGCCCGGTGCCGTAGAGCGCGGTGGTGCCGGTCGACATGCCGCCGATGAGCGCGATCAGCGCGACCGGGGCGAAGTACCAGCCCGGCGCGATCGCGAGCAGCCCCGAGGCGTACGCACCGGTCTCGAAGATCTCGGGCTCGCGGGTGGCGATGATCGTCATCGTGACCAGCCCGAAGGAGAACGGTACGAGGGTGGCGACCTGCGCCAGGAAGGCGGCCGCCATCGAGGACCGCCCGGAGGTCCCGCGCGGGATGTAGCGGGCCCAGTCGCCCAGGAACGCACCGAAGCTGACCGGGTTGGACATCACGATCAGCGCCGAGCCGACGAAGGCGGCCCAGAAGCCGGGCTGGCCGAACGCCTCCGAGCCGGAGCCGAACGCGCCGGCGTAGCCGGGGTCGAAGTCGCCGGCGAAGGCGAGGATCCCGAGCAGGAAGAGCAGCGTCGCGGCGACGACGGCGATCTTGTTGACCAGCAGCATGAACCGGAAGCCGTAGATGCACACGATCAGCACGAGCACCGCGAAGAGGCCGTAGGCCAGCCCCAGCGTCAGGTCGTTCTCTGGGAGTCCGACCGCGCGGTGCGCGCCGCCGACGAGCACGTCGCCGGAGCTCCACACCGAGATCGAGAAGAACGCCAGCGCGGTGAGCAGCGAGAGGAACGAGCCGACGATCCGGCCGTGCACACCGAGGTGGGCCGAGGAGCTGACCGAGTTGCTGGTGCCGTTGCGCGGGCCGAACAGGGCCATCGGAGCGAGGACGACGGCGCCGAGCAACAGGCCGAGCAGTGTGGCCATCAGGCCGTGGGCGAAGGAGAGCCCGAACAGGATCGGGAAGCTCCCGAGCACCACGGTGGCGATGGTGTTGGCGCCGCCGAACGTGAGCCGGAAGAGGTCGAGCGGCCGGGCGCTGCGCTCGGGGTCGGGGATCGGCTCGACGCCGTGCTGCTCGACCTCGGTGACCTTCGGCGGCTGCGGCTGCGTACTCATCACATGCCCTCGCTCGGGCGGGCGGACAGGTGCTCGTGCACGGCGAGGACGTTGCCGTCGACGAGGCGGAAGACGATCGTCTCCCGCTCCTGGGTGGTCGCGGTGCGTCCGTTCGTCGAGGTCGTGGTGAGGACGTCGTGGGTGAGGACTGCGGTGTCGCCGTGGACCCGGACGCGACGGTCGGTGCTCCGGCAGGACTCCACCCGCCAGCCCTCGGCGACCCAGGCGGCCCAGAGACGCTGGTAGGCAGCGCGGTCGTCGAGACGTCGAGGCTCGGTGTGGAAGACGAAGTCGGCCTCGGGAGCGAAGCACGAGAAGTAGGCCGCGGTGTCGGTCGCGGCGAAGGCCGCGAGGAGCCGGTCGGCGGCCGCATGGACCTGCGACTCGGTCAGCGTGGCTGATGGGGCGGTGATCGTGGACACCGGGCCTCCTGGATCTGTGGGTCGGCCGAGATCTGCGTCACTCTAAGAGCATCCCGAGAGGCGCGGCAATCGTTTCGTTCTTAACCTGGCTGTAATGGGTTTCGATATGCCGGTAAAGACCGACAGATCCGTCATAATGTCATTCGATCCCGATCCTGGAGGATCGGTCTGACCTTGGAGACGCTCCCAAAAAATGTCGAACGAATTCGCGCCCGCCGTCCTCGACAGCACCGATGAGGCGATCCTCGTCCTGCTCGAGGAGGACGGTCGGCTCACCCACCGTGAGATCGCCGCCCAGGTGGGCCTCTCCCGATCAGCGGCCGCCACCCGGGTGCAGCGGCTCCTGACGGAGGGGCACATCGACGTCCGGGGAGTCGTTCATCCCGCCGTCCTCGGCCACGACGTGCTCGCCCACGTCTCGGTCACCGTGAACGGCTCCGCGGCCCACGTCGCGCAGGCGGCCGCCGCACGTGAGGACACCACGCTGGTCTCGATGACCAGCGGCCACCATGCCCTGGTGCTGGAGCTCCGGGCGAAGGACATCGGCCGGATCGACGACGCCCTCGCCGAGGTGCGCGCGATCGACGGCATCGTCACCACCGAGACGCTGCTCTACACCGAGGTCATCCGCGACGTGGCCGCCCCGGTCGGCCCCGCACCCGCCGCCGGGTCGCTCGACGAGACCGACTACGCACTGCTGCGCGCGCTGCAGGCGAACGGCCGCGCCTCCTTCGTCGAGCTCGCCGCGAGCGTGGGCCTCTCCCCCGCCGGCACCCGCCGGCGCGTCGTCCGCCTGCTCGACGGCAACGTCGTCCGGGTCGGCGCGGTCGTGCGCCACTCGGGCCGGGAGCGCCGTACGGCGACCGGGATCGGGCTCCGTCTCGACGGCGCCGCCCACCGCCCGATCGCCGAGCAGCTCGCCACCCTCCCGTCGGTCACCTTCGTGGCCCGGACGCTGGGGCGCTACGACGCCCTGCTCACCGTCAACACCGCCACCTCCGGCGACCTCGTCGGCGTGCTCGACCACATCCGCGAGCTCGACGGCGTCCGCGAGGCCGAGACCTGGAGCCATCTCCGGTTCGTCAAGGAGACGTACGCTTCCCTGCGTCTGGGCGAGGGCGCCGGATCTCCAGCCGTTCCAGGGTGATCTCGCCGTCGGTCACGAAGACGCCGGCCCGCCCGGTGGGGTGGTCGTACATCCGCGCACTCATCGCGACGCTCCCGTCGAGCACGACGGTGCACAGCGAGCCGTCGAGGAGGACCCGCACCGTGTGCCGGCCGGGCGCGAGGTCGGCGAACCGCTCGAGCTCGACCGCATGCGGTACGTCGCCCTGGATCTGCCACTGCTCGCCGCCGGTGCGGGTGCGTGGCCAGCGGTCGAAGACCATCCGGCCGCGCTGCGGCTCGAGCCGGATCTCGTATCCCGACTCCTCGCTCGCCCGGAGCAGCAGCCCGCACGCCTGGGTGCCTGGCGCGATCTCGAGCTCCGCGGTGACCAGCGCGCGGGTGGGCGTCTCCGGGCCGAGCCAGGTGCTGTGCCTGGTCCGGGCGCCGGCCCCGGGCACGGCGTCGGCGCCGTCGACCGGCACCAGCGACCCGGTGACGTCGGCCGCGTCCGAGAAGAGCGCCGCGGTCTGGTGCGGCAGGTCGAAGGTGAGGCTCCCGTCGGGCCGCTGGCCGGCCTCGAGGACGGCCATGTCACCGGCCCACTGCCAGGCTCCGGAGTCGCTCTCGTGCTCACGCGAGGCGATCCAGCCGATGAAGTAGCGCCGTCCGTCGTGCTCGACGGTCTTGGCGGCGTAGAAGGCCCGCCCCTCGACGGTGTCGTCGGCGGGCGCCAGCCAGGGACCCTCGGGCGAGGACGCGATCCGGTAGCGGGTCTGGAAGGCGTCGGAGAACTCCGAGTAGACCAGATACCAGTGCTCCCCCATCCGGAACACGTCCGGGCACTCCTGGGTGATGAAGCGGCGCGGGTCCCAGACCGGGACATCCGGACGCCAGGTGATCAGGTCGTCGGAGGTCAGCGTGGCGACCACGCCACGGCGACGGTCCGGGCCGCCGTCGCGGCGGGCCGCGAGGAGCATCTGCCAGGGCCCGTCCGGATCGGGCCGGTGGACGAACGGGTCGCGCCAGTCCTCGGGAAGGTGGCCGGGCAGCGCACCGAAGGACCACTCCGGGTGCCTGGTCCACCGCGCCGGATCGCCGTCGCTGGTGGCGTGGCAGACGATCTGCAGGTCGCCGTCGGCGGAGCGTACGCGGGGGTTGTGGCCGGTGTAGAAGAGGTGGAGGGTGCCGTCGTCGCCGGTGACGACGCTGCCGGTGTAGCAGTCGAAGTCCTCCGCGTCGGCGCCGCCCGAGGGCAGCACCACGCCGCGGTCCTCGAAGTGGACGAAGTCGGTGGTGGTCACCGCGGCCCAGGGCATGCCGGTGCGCCGGAGGCCCTCGTCGTCGACGGCCGGGTCACGGCCGTCCAGGAGGTAGTAGAGCCACACGACGCCCTCGTGCGCGAACGGGATCACGTCACCGACGTAGGCCCCCTCCGGACGGAAGTGGACCGTGGCCTTCTCCCCCATCAGGCGCCCGCTCGCGGTGCGGCCAGGGAGCTGCGTACGACCAGCTCGCAGTCGACCAGATGGCGGCCGGGGTCGGGGTCGCCGTCGGCGAGCATCAGCCGTCCGGCCAGCGCCCCCATCTCCAGGTGGGGCAGCCTGACCGTGGTGAGGGCAGGGTGCACCTGGTCGGCGATGTCGGGCTGGTCGTCGTAGCCGATGATGCTCACGTCGCGCGGACACTCCAGGCCCAGCGAGTGGACGGCGAGCAGCGCACCCACGGCCATCCGGTCGTTGCCGCAGACCAAGGCGGTCGGGGCGCTCTCGCGGAGGATGGAGAGCGCGAGCTCGTAGCCGGAGCCGATCTGGTAGCCCCCGTACACACGCCGCAGCTTGGTCGGGTCGAGACCTGCCCGGGTCGCCGCGTCGACGAAGCCGCGCTCGCGTTCGTGACAGGCGTAGTCGTCGCGGAACCCACCGAGGAAGACCACGTCGCGGTGCCCCGCCTCGAACGCGGCGGTCGCCGCCAGCGCACCACCTGCGTACTCGTCTGCGAGCACGACACAGGCCTGCTCGCCGTCGACGTGCGGCCAGCAGTTGACGTAGACCGAGCGGGTGTCGCGCGCACCGCGGCTGGCGCGGATCGGGTTCGCGCCGTGCGACGCGTAGATGACACCGGCGACGCCCTGGGCCAGCAGGTTGCTCACCGCGTCGTCGCGCGTGTCCGCGGTGCCGGCCCGCTCGACGACGTAGCAGACGTAGCCGGAAGGCTGGACGGCCTGCTGGATGCCGAGCAGGATCTGACCCGCGTAGGGCTGCGACACGATCTGGTCGGTGATGACACCGATCGTGTAGGGCCGGTTGGAGCGCAGCGACTGGGCGGCCCGGTTGGGGCGGAAGTTGAGCTCGGCCGCGGCCTCCAGCACGCGGGCGCGGGTCTCCTCCGCGACCGAGACGTCCCGGCGGTCGTTGAGCACGAACGAGACCGTCGGCTGCGAGACCCCGGCTCGCTTCGCCACGTCCTTCATGGTCACCCTGCGTTGTCCGGGGCGCGGGCCTGCGTCTGACGTCAAAGGATCCTCCACGAGCTCATGATGGCACCTTACCAATACGTATTGCCATCGCATTCAAGCACTGTTACCGTCGTCACACCAATACGTATTGGGTGGCGGTCAAGGTGCCGTCGCCCACCCATGAGGAAGGGGCGAAGATGACCCACATCATCGGCGCCGGGATGGACCGTCGCGCACTGCTCAAGCTCGGTGGAGCCGGCATCGCCGCGCTCGGACTGGGACCGCTCTCAGCCTGCTCGGGCAGCGGCTCGGGATCTGACACGATCAAGATGCTCTACTTCGGCCAGCAGAGCGCCGCCACGGCCCTGCAGAAGAAGCTGCAGCCTCAGGTGACCAAGCTCGACAAGGCCATGAAGCTCGAGGTCACCGGCATCAACGGCACCGACTGGAACGACTTCCTCGCCAAGGTGCTCACCCAGATCGCCTCGGGCTCCGCGCCCGACCTGGTCAGCGTCGCGACCGAGGGCCTGCAGCTGATGGCCTCCAAGGAGCTCCTGGTCCCGCTGGACAGCTACGTGACCAAGGACCTCTCCTCGCTGCAGAGCTACTTCGACGACATCCACCCGGCGCTGGTCGAGTCGATGATGTACGAGGGCCACCTCTACGAGCTCCCCGACAGCTTCAACGCCGGCAGCATGTTCTACAGCACCGACCTGCTGAAGAAGGCGGGCCTGGAGGCCCCGGCCGAGTCGTGGACGATGGACGACTTCCACACGTACGCCACGAAGATCGCCGCGACCGGTCCGAAGGTCTACGCGTTCGACTGGGTGGTCCGGCTGTGGGGCAGCTGGACCTCGTTCCTCTACGCCAACGGCGGCAACCTCCTCGAGGAGGGCAAGTACACCGGCGGCGACTGGCTGTGGAAGAGCGCCTACAAGAACAACCCTGCCGCTGCCGCGGGCCGGGGCGGCGGCTGGAAGTGGGGCCAGCCGACGGCGAACTCGGCGGCCGCGGTCGAGGCGTTGGAGTACCTCATCGACCTGCAGCGCTCGAACCTCTCCCCCTCCCCCGACGTCGGCGGCGGTGCCACCCTGCAGGGGCTGTTCTCCTCGGGCCGGATCGGGATGACGATCGGAGGCGGGTTCTGGGCAGGGGGACTGCACAACGCCGGCATGAAGGACGGCAGCTTCGACGTACAGCGCTTCCCCACCTGGAAGAGCAACAAGTCGCTCTTCGGCGCCGGCGGCTACGGGATCTTCAACTCCTCGGAGAAGAAGGACCTCGCCTGGGAGATCGTGAAGATGATGGTGCAGCCGGAGAGCTTCGACATCATGTTCCCGGGCAACGTCACCACGCCGGGTCGCAAGTCGCTGATGACCGCCGAGCGCTACGCGAGCACCGGCCCGGCCAACTGGTCGGTCTTCTACGACCAGCTCGACGGATCTGTCCCGATCTCGGCGCCGCCCTACTACAACGCGCTGGCGACCTCGCTCAACCAGCGCACCACCAAGGCCATCTCCTCCGGCAACGCGAAGGCGGCGCTGGACGGGATGCAGGCCGACTTCGAGAAGGCCGTGAAGGGCGTCTGATGTCGACGTTGGCTCCTCCCCGGAGTGGGCACTCGCGCCCGCCTCGTACCGATCCCGAGCGCCGTCCACGCCGCGGCACCCGCCGGCTCGCCCGGCGGGAAGCCGGGTTCGGGTTCCTGATGATCTCGCCGGCGGTGCTTTTCGTCGCGGTCTTCACGCTGGTCCCGATGATCGCCTCGGTCGCGCTGTCGTTCTTCTCCTGGGACGTCATCACGCCGCCGAGGTTCGTCGGGCTCGACAACTTCGAGCGCATCGTCCGAGACGACGCGGTCGTGAGCTCGTTCGGGACCACGCTGCTGCTCGCGTTCGGCATCGTCGTCGTGCAGCTCGTCGTGGGGCTCGGCCTGGCCGTCCTGGTGAACCAGCGCCGCCGGCCCGCCGCGAAGACGTTCTTCCGGACGACGTTCTACCTGCCCCTGCTCGCCTCGACGGCGGCCGTCTCGATCTTCATGGGCTACATGTTCGACATGAAGTTCGGGGTGATCAACTACTACCTGAACGCGGTCGGCCTGCCGTCGGTCCCCTGGCTGACCAGTACGTGGGGCGCGATCGTGACGATCATCCTGATCGCCGCCTGGCAGCAGGTCGGGTTCACGTTCGTGATGTTCGTGGCGGCGCTGACCTCGCTGCCGACCGACGTCCTGGAGGCGGCCGCGATCGACGGCGCCGGGCCGGTCCGCACGCTGTTCGGGGTCAAGATCCCGCTGATCAGCCCCACGATCCTGTTCGCCACGGTCGTCGCGATGATCAACGCGCTCCAGCTCTTCGACCAGCCGTTCATCATGACCAAGGGCGGGCCTGGCACGGCGACCACGACCGCGACCATCGTGATGTACCAGACCGGATTCCAGAACCTCCAGTTCGGCTACGCCTCGGCGATCGCGAGCGTGCTGCTCGTGATCATCCTGGCCATCACCGGGCTCCAGTTCCTCGCCGCGCGAAAGTGGGCGTTCTACCGATGAGCAATCAGATGATCCTCAACGGCGGCATCGCCGGCCGGTTCTGGCGGGGCGTGGGCCTCGTCGTGCTCCTTCTCGCGGCGGTCGTCGCCCTCGGTCCCCTGCTCTGGACGCTCACCACGTCGCTGCGTACTCCTGCCGAGGCGTTCACCAACCCGCCCAAGTGGTTGCCGGTGAATCCCGACTTCGGGAACTACTCGGCCGTCTTCCAGCAGGTGCCGATCGGCACCTTCCTGATCAACAGCACGATCGTCACCGTGCTGATCGTGGTCGGTCAGACGATCACCTGCACGCTGTCGGGCTACGCGTTCGCGATGATCCGGTTCCCGGGCCGCAACGCCATCTTCGGGATCTTCCTGGCCACGATGATGGTGCCGCTGCAGACGATCATCATCCCGGTCTTCGTGATCGTGAAGACGCTGGGCCTCACCGACAGTCTCGGCGCGCTGGTGATACCGGCGCTGGGCAGCGCGTTCGGCACCTTCCTGATGCGGCAGTACTTCATGCAGATGCCGCTCGAGCTGGGCGAGGCGGCCCGGATCGACGGAGCCTCCCAGTTCCAGATCTTCGCGATGGTCTACGCCCGGATGGCCGCTCCGGCCGTGGCGACCCTGGCCATCCTGAACTTCTCGGCCTTCTGGGCGGAGTTCTACCGACCGCTGATCTTCCTGCAGTCGCAGGACACCTTCACGCTGCCGCTCGGCCTGGTCGGCCTGCAGGGCAACCTCGGCACGGGGTCGATCTCCGTGGTCCTCGCCGGCGTCGTGCTGGCGATGGTGCCCAGCGTCCTGCTCTTCGTCTTCGCCCAGCGCTACTTCATCGAGGGCGTCACCGCGGGCTCGTTCCGCTGACCCTCCTCCCTCTCCCTTCTCGTCTCGCTTCACCGACCCCAGAAATGAGTGCGCCTTGCCCACGGACCACCTGCTGCCGCGATTCCACATCCGCCCGCCGCGCGGCTACCTCAACGACCCGAACGGACCGATCCAGGTCGGCGACACCACCCACCTCTACTTCCAGTACCGCCCCAGCACCGACACCGAGGTGCCGGTCGAATGGGGCCACGCCAGCAGCCCCGACCTCGTCACCTGGCGGCTGCACCGGCCGGCGATGGCACCCGAGCCGGGTGGCCCCGACACCGATGGCTGCTGGTCCGGCAACACGATCCTCGAGGATGAGAACGTACGTGTCTTCTACTCGGGCCGGCGCAACGACCTGGAGTTCCAGCCCGTGATCACCTCCCTCTCCCGCGACGGTGGCGCGACCTTCGACGCCCCGGAGCTGATCGGTCTCGACCCCGACCCGGAGGAGGGCATCACGATGTTCCGCGATCCCTTCGCCTGGCAGGCCGACGACGGCCTGCACCTCGTGGTCGGGGCGGCCGGACCTGACCAGACGGCGTCGATCCGGCACTACCGCCGGACCGAGGCCGGCTGGAGCTACATCGGTGACCTGGCGTCCCTGACCCGGCAGGACGTCGACGGCAACGACTCCGGCGAGGGCTGGGAGTGCCCGCAGATCTACAACCTGGACGGGCGCGCCCTCGCGGTCGTGTCGTCGTGGTCGCACGCCGACGGCCCGGCGAACGTGCTCGCCTTCTTCGCCGACCAGCCCGAGCGCGCCGTCCGGGTCGACGACGGCCCGAGCTTCTACGCCGCCTCGGCGATGCGGACCAGCCCCTACGGTCCGCTGATGTTCGGCTGGATCACCGAGGGTCGCTCGCCGGACTGGTGGCACGAGGACGGCTGGGCGGGGACGATCTCGCTGCCGCGCACCGTCGCGCTCGGGCCCGACGGCGGGCTCCGGTTCGCGCCGGTGCGGACCATCGACGGCCTCCGCTCCGGATCCGGCTCGGCCGCCGTCGACGGTGGCGGCGTGGAGATCGGCGCTCAGGCCGAGATCTCGGTCCCGCACGTGGACGGCACGGTGCTTCTCGAGTTCGGCGAGGCCGAGTCGGTCGAGATCACGGTCGACACCGGTGCCGGAACGCTCGTCCTCGACGGGCGCCATGCCAGTCGCGACGATCGTGCCGAGCCCTGGCGGATCGTGGTCGACGATGCGTACGACACCTCTGCCGGGGCGCCCGCGCTCCGGCTGTTCCTGGACGGCTCGGTCATCGAGGCGTTCACGAGCGCCGGCCGGGTGGCCACGGCGCGGGTCTACCCGACCCAGCCGCCTCCCTGGCGGCTGAAGGCGCCTGCCGGTGCGCTCACCTGGCGGCTGCACGGCGCCGACGCGCGGTAGCGGCGCCGGCGGCGGCCCCGGTCAGAGGTTGGCGGACTCGGACGCGGGCTCGGCGGCGGGCGCCGTCGCCGGCTCCGCCTCCTGAGCCTCGGTGAGCCGGCCGCCGGTCTTGCGCACCGCGATGGTCACGATGACGGCGGCGAGGGCGAAGAGCACGCCGTAGGCGGCCACGGACTCGGCGTCGAAGTTGCGCAGCAGCGTACGTCCGTTGGTGATCAGGATGATGCTGCCGACCAGGCCGCCGAGGATGGGCAGCGAGAGGTGCTTGACGAGGTAGGCGGCGAACGGGGCCGCGATCACGCCACCGACGAGGAGGCCGCCGATGATCCGCCAGTCGAGCGCCTCTCCGGCCAGCCCGACCAGGAAGCCGACGCTGGCGGAGAGGGTGGTGACGAACTCGGCGGTGGAGACCGAGCCGATCACCTTGCGCGGGTGCAGGGTGCCGCTGGAGATCAGGGTGGGCGTGGTCACCGGACCCCAGCCGCCACCACCGGTGGCGTCGATGAAGCCGCCGAAGAGACCCAGCGGGGCGAGCAGCCCGAGACCCGGGCGGCGGCCCGGGATGAAGACCGGCGGCTTGCCGAAGACGAAGCGGGCGATGATGTAGACGCCCAGGAGGAGCAGGAGGCCGGCCACCCAGGGCGTCGCGCTCTCGGTGGAGATGTTGGAGAGGACCGTCGCACCGGTGAAGGCACCGATGCCGCCGGGGACCGCGATCTTCGCCACAACCTTCCAGTCGACGTTGCCGAGCCTCCAGTGGGAGACGCCCGAGACGAACGTGGTGCCGACCTCGGCCAAGTGCACCGACGCCGACGCCACCGCCGGGGCGACCCCGGTGGCGACCAGCAGCGTGCTCGAGGTGACGCCGTACGCCATCCCCAGTGACCCGTCGACAGCCTGGGCCGCGAGACCGACGAGCGCGAAAATGATCAGGCGCTCCATGCGAACCTCCTGCGTGGGATCGAAGACCGTGAAATAGTCATGTAACTCGATTTACTATAAAAGATCGAATCAACGGTCTCGGGGGTGTCTCGGGGGCTGGGCGGGCCGCGGGAGGCGCCGGTGGTCGAGCTTGTCGAGACCACCCTTGAGGAAACCTCGCTTGTCGACTGTTTCTTCGGTTCAGGGTTCGCCGCCGACCCGTTCCTTGAGTGTTTCTCGATCGCGCGCCGCGTCAAGGACGCCCTTCGGGCGCCGCTTCGCGGTGACCTTCGGCCATCCTTGACCCGGCACCCGATCGAGAAAGATTTCGCCTATATCGGGGCGGCGGCGAGGGTGTGGCGCAGCACTCACGTGACTTGTTCGCTGACTGCATAACTGCGCTCTGAACAGCCTAAATGAGTAGCGGGATCGTGCGTGCACGCATATAATAAGCACTATGTACGAGACCCTCGACCGCCTCCTCGACGGGCCACCTCCGGGTGCGTCCGAGCGAGAGCTGGTCGACTGGATCACTCGTCTCGAACAGGTGAACTGCATCGCCGAAGCGGTGCAGGCCGAAGCAGCGGTACGCCTGGAGGAGGCCGCCCGCGTTCGCCAAGCTGAGGCCGGAGTTGCTGTCCGGAAACTGGGCGAAGGAGTGGCCTCCCAGATCGCGCTGGCGCGCCGGGTCTCCCCGGCCAAGGGCGCGAAGCTCCTAGGGCTGGCGAAGATCCTCCTCACAGAGATGCCGCACACCTTCGCCCTGATGAAGAACGGGTTGTTCTCGCAGTGGCAGGCCACCATCCTCGCCAGGGAGACCGCCTGCCTCTCCTTGGAGGACAGGCGGGTCATCGACCACGAGCTCTGCGCACCCGGGCCGAACGGGCAGCCCGCGAAGGCGGTGGCGATGGGGCTACGCCAGCTCGAGAACGCCGCCAAGGAACTCGCCATCACCCTCGACCAGGCCTCCGTCGTCGCCCGCGCCGCCAACGCCGCGAAAGACCGCCGCGTCAGCCTGCGGCCGGCACCCGACACCATGACCTGGCTCGGCGCCCTGCTCCCGGTCAAGGACAGCGTCGCCGTCTTCGCCGCCCTGGACCAGGCCGCCAACGCCGCCCGCGCCGCCGGCGACGAACGGACCCGGGGCCAGGTCATGGCCGACACCCTCGTCGACCGGATCACCGGCCGCAGCACCGCTGAGGCGAAGCCGCGGATCGAGGTCAAGATCGTGATGACCGCCGACGCACTCACCAACACCAGCGACCAGCCGGCGATGGTCGAAGGCTACGGCCCCGTCCCCGCCACCTGGGCCCGCGAGGAACTGGCCGATGCCGAGGTGTTCGTGCGCCGATTGTTCACCGACCCCGCCGGTCAACTGGTCGCGATGGAGTCCCGGCCCCGGAAAGCACCCGACGGGCTGGCCGAGTTCATCACCACCCGCGACGCCGGAATCTGCAGGACGGTCGGCTGTGATGCCCCGATCCGCAACATCGACCACGTCGAACGCCACGCCGATGGCGGAGAAACCAGCGCCCAGAACCTGCAGGGCTTGTGCGAGCGCTGTAACCAGGCCAAGGAAGCGATCGGCTGGCAGGCCAGACCAGGCCCAGACGGCAGCATCATCACGGTCACACCCACCGGGCACACCTATGTCAGCCCACCACCCGAGACCTGGGCACAAGACCCACCACCTTTGTCTCGGGCAGAGTTCACGCTGCGCGACCTGCTCCTCGACCACACACTCGCAGCCTGAGGCTCTCGAGAACTTTCTTCGGATCAGTGCTTGACCCTGACGCTACGTCAGCCCTGCACGCTTCTTCCACGGCCCCAAAACAGGGAGCCGAAACCACCGAAGAAAGAAGCAGAACATGAACAACATCCTCACCCGCCTCATCGGCGACAAGAAGGACTGGAAGCGCATGGAAGCCCGCGCCAACGAGCTCCCCGCCGACTACCGCACCGTGTATGCCGAGATGAAGAACTACATGTGGCGCTTCACCGCCAGCGACGGCATGGACATCGTCGACATCCTGCGCGACATCCTCGACCTCTTCGAGACCGAAGCCGCCGCCGGCCGCACCGTCGTCGAGGTCACCGGCACTGATCTGGCCGCGTTCTGCGACGCCCGACTGCCCGAGCAGCACGACGCCTACCGCGCCAAGCTGCGCGCCACCCTCAACAAGGTCGCCGACAAGCTCGCCTGAACCCGGCGATGCTCACCGCCACGTCCCCTGCCGCGAGCCGACAAGGCTCCTTGCGGCAGGGGACACGGGCATTTTGGCCGGATTCGGCTGTGGCCCGACCTCTCCTCATGGTGCACTGTGACGCACGTCTCTTTGGCCGATCGTGGCGGCCGTCCCGCACATCGGAGGAACACAGTGAACGACTCGGCCCTGCTCTCGGTCGGCCTCCCCATCGCCCTGGCGATCATCATGTTCGGTCTGGGCCTGAGCCTGACGCCGGGAGACTTCCGCCGCGTCGTACGCACGCCGCGAGCCGTCATCGTCGCGCTCACGCTCCAGATTCTGGTGCTGCCGCTGATCGCGTTCGGGCTCGTGCTGGTCGCGGACGTGGATCCGCTGATCGCCGTCGGGGTCATGCTGCTGGCCGCGTCTCCCGGTGGGACCACGGCGAACCTGTTCAGCCATCTGTTCCGTGGCGACGTCGCGCTCAACGTCACCCTCACGGCCGTCAACTCGGTCCTCGCGGCCGTCTCGATCCCGCTGATCACGAACGCGGCGATCGGCTACTTCGACGCCGGGGACACCCTGGGTCTGCAGTTCGGCAAGGTCATCCAGGTCATCGCGATCGTGCTGGTCCCCGTCGGGATCGGGATGGTGGTCCGGAACCGGTCCGCCACGTTCGCCGCCCGGGCGGACCGCCCGGTCCGGATCTTCTCGATCGTGGTGCTCGTGATGGTCTCGGTCGGCGCGATCCTCGGTGAGCGGGAGAACATCGCCGACTACCTCCGCGAGATCGGCGTGGTCGTGACGCTGTTCTGCTGCGCGAGCCTCACCCTGGGCTACCTCGGCGCGCGGGTGCTCCGGCTCAGCCAGGAGCAGGCGATCGCCACCTCGATGGAGGTCGGGATCCACAACACCACCATCGCCCTCACCATCGCGCTCAGCGTGCTCGACAACACGACCGTGGCCATCCCGGCCGCGGTCTACAGCATCGTGATGTACGTCCTCGCGACCGCCTTCGGCTTCCTCATCACCCGCTCGCGAGCGATCCGGCCGGCCGAGCCTCACGACGTCACGACCTGACGATCCCGCGTCCGCTAGGTTGCCTGTCGTCACCAGTCGATGAGGAGTCCCAGATGCCCACACCCGCCCTGCGTTCGGTTCAGATGCTGGCGCTCGCCTTCATGAGCATGATCGTGGTGCTGGGCCTGGTCGTCTACCTCAGCCTCCCCGACGCCGACCTGGCACTGCCCTCGACGTACGTCATCGGCGGTCAGGTCGTGGCCGGGGTCGTCGTCGCCCTGATCCTGTCGACGATCGGGTTCCGGGTCGCTCCGGTCACCCCGGGCACGGCTCCTGAGAAGGCGAAGGGTGAGGCGCTGCAGAAGCACCAGATGTCGATGATCCTCCGGCTCGTGCTCAGCGAGCTGGTCGCTCTCGTCTCCCTCGCCCTCGCGTTCATCCTCACCGAGGACCAGGTGATGACGTACGTCATCGGCGGGGTCATCTCGCTGGCACTGATGGCCCTCTTCGCCTACCCCTCGGCCGGCAACATCCGCCGGGTCGAGGCCAGCCTCGACAGCGCAGGAGCGCAGTCGAGGCTGGCGGAGGCGTTCGGCGTGCTCTAGACGAGCTCGCGCCGGACGCCGCCGGTCACCGCTTCGTCGTCGCCATCCACTCCCAGATGCTCCGGCCCTCGTGGCTCGGGTCGTTGCGCGCGACGTAGATCCACGACCAGTGGCCGGGGAAGGTGTTGCCGTCCCAGGTGACCCCGTCGTAGAGGCTCATGATCGAGCCGTCGATCCGCTCGTGGGCGTAGACGGTGTTCGCCTGCGGGTCCAGCGTGGTGTCGTCGGCGGAGGCAACCAACCAGGTCGGCGTCGTCATCGCCTCGAGCTCGGCGTCGGAGATGAAGTAGGTGCTCGACCCGTCGCGCGCACCGATGCCACAGCAGATCGGCGTCGAGGTCGCGAATGTGTCCGGATGCTCGGCGACCATCTTCAGCGACATGTAGCCACCGTTGGAGCAGCCGACCACGTGGATCCGTCGCCGGTCGATCCGGCGGGTCGCGACGACCTCCTCGATCGCTTCCATGACGAGCGGTGCGAATCGGTCGCCGTCCAGCATCCAGGCGGACGTCGACTGCGGCGCGAGCACGTACGCTCCGCCGAAGCGAGCCTGCGCCTCCGGTGTGGCGAACCCGAGCGCACCCCGGTTGGCACGCAGCTGTGTCTCGTTGTCGTAGTAGTCGTAGCCGTCGGTGAGCAGGCCGCCCTCGCCGCCGCCGTGCAGCCAGACGACGAGCGCCGCACCCGCGGGGCCGCCGGCCCCGGCGGGCGAGAACAACCGGTAGTTCAGGCCGGACGCGGTCGTGTGATGGCCGAACGCGTCGACCTCTCGGTCGGACAGCCGGCCCTGCCGGAAGGAGTCGATCACGATCCGACCGCTCCCCGCGGCTCCCCGCAGAGGCTCGACCTGGGTGACCGTGTAGTCGAGGTCCAGGAGCACGTTCCGCCCGTACGCCCCCATATAGCTCAGCGTGCCCCCGCCGGCGACGCCCCAGCCGTGCTCGAGCTCCAGGGTGACCTCGTCGCGGCGGGACCAGCCTGCAGCATTGACCACCCGGTCCTGCTCGTAGGCGACCACTCCGGTCAGCGGGTTGGTGGCCGCGACGTGCACCGCGAACGTGTTCGCCGTGAGCGACGACCGCTCGGCACGGGCCAGGGCTGCCGACGAGATCCGCAGCGACGTCACCTGCTCGCCACCGTCGAGCACCTCGGCGACCGGCGTCACCCATGCCCCGCCCCCGGCGCTCGAGGCGCTCACGGCGGCCCTGGCCGCGGGCGTGCCCAGCAGTGCCGAGGCCCCGGCTGCGGCACCGGAGACGAGAACGGAACGGCGGGTGATCGAGGTGCGCATAGGAGCTCCTTCGGCAGGGACCGAGCATGCGGTGTGAACGACATCACATCGGCACTGGACGCTAGTGACCTGCCGATGTGAACGTCAACATTTCCGTGCCGGTCTGGGGTCCGCGCGTCTCCTTCGGCAGGGCTGCGTCTCGGCCGGCAACATCCGCCGGACAGACGCCAGCCTCGACAGCGCCGGAGCGCGGTCGAGGCTGGCAGTGACGTTTCGGCGTGCTCTAGACCGCCAGGTCGATCCCCTCGGCGGCGAGGGCCTCGCGGTAGGCCTCGACGTTGCGCATCTTCACGTTCTCGTAGCCCCGCACCATGTCCGGGAGCTCCGCGAGACGGACGGACCGGGCGTACGACTCCTCGGTCAGGTCCGCGGCGAGGCCGGTGACGAGCTCGGTGTAGTGCGCGAGGAGGGCGCGCTCGGTGCGGCGTACGTGGGCACGACCGAACGGGTCGAGGACCGTGCCGCGCAGGAACTTCATGGTCGCCAGCAGGCGGAGCATGAAGTGGGAGCGCGGGCCGAAGGTCATCTTGCGACCCTTCAGGAACGCCCCGAACACCGGCGGGGAGAGCTTGAAGCTGATCGTGCCTTGGACCTCGGCGCGGACGCCGTCGAGGGCAGCCGGGGCGGTGAGCAGCCGGGCGACCTCGTACTCGTCCTTGTAGGCGGTGAGCTTGAACAGGTAGCGGGCGACCGCCTCGGAGAAGCGGGTGTCCTCGGTCACCGCGCGCTCGGCGTTCCAGATCCGGTCGACGACCTCGACGTAGTCGCGGGCGGTCTGCTGGTTCTGGAAGGCGACGAGCTTCGGGGCGCGGAACTCCGCGAGGCGGCGGACCTCACCGTCGAACGTCGCCTCGTCCAGCGCCGGGACGACGATCTCCTCGACAGGCGCGGTGGCCGTACCGGTGACCTTGGCGAACTCCTCCGGCGCCGCGACCGAGGCGCGGCCCCAGCGGAACGCGGCGACGTTGGCGCTGACCGCGACGCCGTTGATGCCGATGGCCTCCTCGATGGCCGCGGCCGGGATCGGGAGCGCACCGGCCTGGTAGGCGGCGCCGACCAGCAGGAAGTTGGCCGCGGCGGTGTTGCCGAAGAGGGTGTCCGCGGCCGAGAGCGCGTCGAAGGCACGCAGCGAGGACGTCGCCCCGTTGACTCGGGTGAGCAGCTCGTCGTCGGCCGGGTAGGCGATGTCCTTGTCGTAGACCATCGGGCCCGTCGGCGTCTTCGACGTCGACACGACCGCGTGGGTGCGCGCCGGGTCGCCGTAGGCGAGGTTCTTGCCCTCGGCGAGGGTGAGCAGGTCGAAGCCGAGCAGCGCGTCGGCCGAGCCGGGGGTGACCCGGTTGGAGGGCTCGATCGCGCCCGGGCCGAAGCGCAGGTGACCGGTCACCGGACCGGCCTTCTGGCTCATCCCGACCTGGTCGAGCGACTCGACACCGTAGCCGGCGCGGAGCGCCGCGGTCGCGAGCACCTGGTTGACGGTCACGATGCCGGTGCCGCCGATGCCGGCCATGAAGACGCCGTAGGTGCGGTCGAGCTCGGCGTAGCCCGGGTCCGCGACCTCGGGCGGCGTCGGCGTGGACCGCTTCTCCTTCTTCGCCTTCGGGTCGGTCTCGACGGCCATGAACGAGGGGCACTCCCCCTCGACGCAGGTGTAGTCGGTGTTGCAGGAGGTCTGGTCGATGCGGGTCTTGCGGCCCAGCTCGGTCTCGACCGGCTGGACGGAGAGGCAGTTGGACTTCACGCCGCAGTCGCCGCAGCCCTCGCAGACGGCCTCGTTGATCACGATCCGGGTGTTGCGGGGCTCGAGCTTGCCGCGCTTGCGCTGGCGGCGCGCGTCGGCGGCGCAGTGCTGGTCGTAGATCAGCACGGTCACCCCGGAGATCTCGCGCAGCTCCCGCTGGGCCTCGTCGAGGCGGTCGCGGTGCCAGAGACGTACGCCGGCGGGGAAGCTGGCGCGCCGGTAGCGCTTGGGCTCGTCGGCGACCACGATGATCGCCTTGACGCCCTCGTTCATCAGCTTGTGGGTCAGCTGCGCCATCTCGACCTCGCCCTGACGCTTCTGGGCACCGGTCATCGCGACGACGTCGTTGTGGAGCAGCTTGTAGGTGATGTTGACGCCCGCCGCGACGCACGCCTGGATGGCCAGCTGGGCGGAGTGGAAGAAGGTGCCGTCACCGACGTTCTGGAAGGTGTGGCCGGCGTGGCTGTAGGGCGCCTGCCCGATCCACTGCGAGCCCTCGCCGCCCATCTGGGTGATGCCGACGACGGCGCTGTCCTCGCGCTGCGAGGCGGTGACCAGGGTGTGGCAGCCGATGCCGCCGCCGCCCAGGCTCCCCTCCGGGAGCGCGGTCGAGCGGTTGTGGGGGCAGCCGGAGCAGAAGTAGGGCGTGCGCGAGGTCGCCAGCAGCGGCAGGTCGATCCGGGCCGGGCCGGCGGGCTTCAGGTCGGCGTAGCCCTTCAGCGCGCGGCGCAGCGGCGCGAGCAGGCGGCCGGCGGTCAGCTCGCCGTCGAGCGGCACCAGCGGGACGCCGGCGCGGTCCTTCTTGCCGACGATGACCGGGGCGGAGGGCTCGCCGTAGAGGATCTCGCGGATGCCCTGCTCGATGAAGGAGGTCTTGTCCTCGATGACGACGATCTCGTCGAGGCCCTCGGCGAAGCTGGACACGATGGTCGGCTCGACCGGCCACATCATGCCCAGCCGCAGCACCCGGATGCCGGCCGCCATCAGCTCGTCGTGGCCCAGGCCGAGGTCCTTCAGGCCCTGGCGCATCGAGTCGTAGCAGGAGCCGGAGGCGACGATGCCGACCTTGGCGTTCGGCGCCTTGACCTCGATCCGGTTGAGGTGGTTCTCGGCGGCGTACGCCTTCACGACGTTCATCCGCGGGCCATAGAGCTTCGCCTCGGCGCCGACGATCCGGTCGGGGAAGAGCTCGATCTTGGTCGGCTCGTAGGTGTAGGGCACGCCCTCCCACTCGGTCTTCGGCATCACCGGGTCGAGGACGCCGATCTCCGGGTTGACCACCCAGGCGCCGTCGGCGACGTCGGCCACGATCTTGAGCGCGACCACGCAGCCGGAGGCGCGGGAGAGGGCGATGCCCTCCATGCCGTACTCGACGATCTCGGAGGCGTTGCGCGGGAACAGCACCGGGATGCCGAGGGATGCCAGGGTGCGCTCGGAGACCGCGGGAACCGTGGAGGACTTCGCGGCCGGGTCGTCACCGACGAGCATCAGCATGCCGCCGCTGGGGTGGGCGCCGTACATGTTGGCGTGACGCATCGCGTCCAGCGCCCGGTCGACGCCGGGGCCCTTGCCGTACCAGACGCCGGTGACGCCGTCGTAGCGCTCGGTGTCGAGGGTGACCGCGGACTGCGAGCCCCACACGGCGGTGGCGGCGAGCTCCTCGTTGAGGCCGGGCACGACGGTGATGTCGGCGTCGGCCATCTCCTTCGGCAGGCCCAGCAGGAGCTGGTCGAGACCACCGAGCGGGCTGCCCGGGTAGCCGGAGATGAAGGTGCCGGTCCGCAGGCCGCGGCGCTGGTCCAGGGCACGCTGCTCGACGAGCATCCGCGCGATCGCCTGGATCCCGGTCAGGAGCACGGGGCCGGCTCCGACGCGGTAGCGGTCGGCCAGGTCGTAAGCCTCGAAGGATGTCCCGGGCTCGAACACTGCGGTCATAGGGGTGACTCCTCAATCTGCCGGGCGGCACTGGTGGTCCGTCTGGAGTGTTTGCCGGGACCGCCGGGGTGAGGCAGTCCCGAGGAACCACCCGCAGGGTGTGCGGGTGGCCTGGGTCACATCATCATGGATGGGGCCTACGTGATGCCAATCACCACGGGCGCCGTCACCAGGCGACGCTGAGGTACTGCGTCTCGAGGTACTCCTCCAGCCCGGCCCGCGCGCCCTCGCGCCCGATGCCGCTCTGCTTCACGCCGCCGAACGGCGCCGACGGGTCGGAGACGAGGCCGCGGTTGACCCCGACCATCCCGGCGTCGATCCGCTCGGCCACGTGCAGCGCTTCGCCCAGCTCGCCGAAGACGTACGCCGCCAGGCCGAACTCGGTGTCGTTGACCGCCGCCAGCAGCTCCTCGGTGTCGTTCCAGACCACGATCGGGGCCACCGGGCCGAAGATCTCCTCGCGCAGCAGCGGCGAGTCGGCCGGTACGCCGGTGAGGACCGTCGGCGCGTAGAAGTAGCCGTCCGAGGCGGGCACCTCGGCGCGGTGGGCGACCACGGCGCCCGCGGCCACGGCGGCGTCGACGAGGCCGGTGACGGTGGCGTACGCCTTCGCGGAGATGAGCGGGCCGATGTCGCTGCCCTGGTCGGCGGGGCCGACCTTCAGCGCCTCCACGGCGGCACCGAGACGCTCGGTGAACTCCGAAGCGACGTCGGCGTGGACATAGAGCCGGTTGGCCGCGGTGCAGGCCTGTCCCCCGTTGCGGAACTTGGCGACCATCGCGCCCTCGACCGCGGCCTCGACGTCCGCGGAGGACGTCACCACGAACGGCGCGTTCCCGCCGAGCTCCATCGAGGTGTTCACGACCCGGTCGGCGGCCTGGCGGAGCAGGATGCGGCCGACGCCGGTCGAGCCGGTGAAAGAGATCTTGCGGACCCGGGGGTCGGCGAGCCAGGTGCTGACGATGCCGGCGGCGTCCACGCCGGGGACGACGTTGACGACGCCGTCGGGCACCCCCGCCTCGGCCATCAGCCGGGCGATCGCGAGCGCCGTCAGGGGCGTCTCGGAGGCCGGCTTGAGCACGACCGTGCAGCCGGCCGCCAGGGCCGGGGCGATCTTGCGGGTGGCCATCGCGGCCGGGAAGTTCCACGGCGTCACCAGGGCGGCCACGCCCACCGGCTTGTGGGTGACGATCGTGCGGGTGCCGCCGGCCGGCGAGGGACCGAAGTCGCCGTGCGGGCGCACGGCCTCCTCGGCGTACCAGCGGAAGAACTCGGCGGCGTAGCCCACCTCGCCGCGGGCGTCGGTGAGGGACTTGCCGTTCTCGAGCGCGATCAGCGCGGCCAGCTGGTCGGCGTCGCGCAGCATCAGGTCGCGTACCCGGCCGAGCAGGTCGCTGCGGGTGCGCGGCGGCAGCGCCGACCACGCCGGGAGCGCCGCGGCGGCCGCGTCGACGGCCGCGGTCGCGTCCTCGGTGGTGCCGTCGGCGACGTCGGCGACGTGCTCGCGGGTCGCGGGGTTCTCGACCGCGAAGACGCCGGCGGCGCCCGGACGCCACCTGCCGCCGACCAGCACGCCGCTGCCGGGCTCGAGGGCGTCGAGATAGCCGGTCGTCACAGGCTCGGTGCTCGTGGTCACTTGGTCTCCTCCAGTGCGGTCGTGAGTACGTCCAGGGCCTCGTCGAGCAGCTCGTCGGAGATGCTCAGCGGCGGCAGGAAGCGGATGACGTTGCCCCAGGTGCCGCAGGTCAGGGTGATGACGCCCTGGCGGTGGGCGTAGGCGGCGACGGCCTTGGCGACCGCGCCGTCCGGGTCGCCGGTGGCCGGGTCGACGAACTCGGCGGCGATCATCGCGCCCCGGCCGCGTACGTCGCCGATGCGCGGGTCGCTCTTCTGCAGGTCACGGAGCCGCCCGAGGAGGCGCTCCTCGATCTGGCGGGCCCGGGTGAGCAGGTCCTCGGTCTCGATGGTCTCGATCACGGCCAGCGCGGCGGCGCAGGCGAGCGGGTTGCCGCCGTAGGTGCCACCCAGGCCGCCGGGGTGGACGGCGTCCATGACGTCGGCACGGCCGGTCACCGCGGAGAGCGGCAGGCCGCCGGCGATGCCCTTGGCGCTGACCACGAGGTCGGGGACGACGCCGTCGTGCTCGACGGCGAACCAGGTGCCGGTGCGGCCGAAGCCGGACTGCACCTCGTCGGCCACGAAGATCACGTCGTGGGCGCGGCACCACTCCGCCAGCGCGGCGAGGAAGCCGGGCGCCGGGACGATGAAGCCGCCCTCGCCTTGGACCGGCTCGATCACGACGGCGGCGAGGTTCTCGGAGCCGACCTGCGTCTCGATCAGGGAGGTCGCCCGGGCCGCGGCCAGCTTGCCGTCGATCTCGGCGGCGTCGCGGAACGGGTAGGACATCGGGGCCCGGTAGACCTCGCCGGCGAACGGCCCGAAGCCGTGCTTGTAGGGCATGTTCTTCGCGGTCATCGCCATGGTGAGGTTGGTGCGACCGTGGTAGGCGTGGTCGAAGACCACCACGGCGTCCTTGCCGGTGAACGAGCGGGCGATCTTGACCGCGTTCTCGACGGCCTCGGAGCCGGAGTTGAACAGCGCGGTGCGCTTCTCGTGGTCACCGGGGGTGAGCCGGGCGAGCTGCTCGGCGACGGCCACGTAGCCCTCGTAGGGCGTGACCATGAAGCAGGTGTGGGTGAAGGCGGCGACCTGCTCGGAGACTGCCTCGACCACGCGCGTGGCGCTGGAGCCGACGGTGGTCACCGCGATGCCGGAGCCGAGGTCGATGAAGCGGTTGCCGTCGACGTCCTCGACGATCCCGCCGGCCGCACGGGCGGCGAAGACGGGCATGGTCGTGGCCACGCCCTGGCTCACGGCCGCGACCTTGCGGGCCATGAGCTCCTGGGAGCGCGGGCCGGGGAGGGGCGTACGCAGGAGGCGGGACTGTTCGAGGGTTGAGAGCTCGGTCATGGGTTCAGCATGAGCCTCCGCGACACATGTCGTCCAAGACCTTTTGACTACTACAATCATGCCTCGTGAGCATGGATCTGCGCCTGCTGCGCTACTTCGTCGCCACCGCCGACGCGGGCTCCGCGACCCGCGCCGCCGAGGTGCTGCACGTGACCCAGCCGGTGCTGTCGCGACAGCTGCGCCAGCTCGAGGCCGGCCTGGGCGTGCCGCTGTTCGCCCGGGAGGGACGACGGCTGCGCCTCACCCGCACGGCCGAGGACCTCCTCCCCCGCGCCCGCGATCTGCTCGCGCACGCGGACGACCTCGAGCGCGCCGTCGGGGTGCTCGCCTCGGGAAGGCTGGACGAGCTGCATCTCGCGGTGCCGTCCACGACGCTCACCGACGTGCTCGCCCCGTTCCTGGCGACCCTCGGGCCCGACGACCCGGTCGCGATGGTGCGCGAGCTCGACCCGCGCGGCGCGGCCGCCGCGGTCCGGGCCGGCGCCGACCTGGCGATCGTCACCCGGCCGCCGGGCCGGTCCCTGGCCTCCCGCGCCCTCGCCGTGCTGCCGGTGTGGGCCTACGTTCGGCCCGACGACCCGTGGGCCGGGCGGGGGTCCGTGGGCGTACGCGACCTGGTGACCCGGCCGCTCGTGCTGCTCACCGAGGATCTGCGGCCTCGGCCCCTGCTGGACGCAGCGGCCGAGGACGCCGCCGTGGGCTACGGCGACGTCCTCGAGGTGTCGAACGCCCAGGTCGCCCAGGCGCTCGCAGCGTCGGGCCGCGGGGTCGCGGTCGTCTCCGACGACCCGCGCTTCGGCCTCGTACCGCTGCACATCGAGGCGCCGGCCGGGCGCGTGCGGATCAGGTTGTACGCGGCCTGGGACCCCCAGCACCATGCCGCCGAGGCCCTCGCCGCCCTGGCCGAGCGGCTCTCGGCCTTCTGCGTCGAGCGCTACGGCGCCGAGGTCGCCGTCCGCTGAGCGGCCACCGAGGTCAGCACGGTCAGGATCCGCTCGGTGACCTCGTGGACCGGACCGAGGCCGTCCACCCTCGCAAGCAGGTCACGCTCGGCGTAGTGGTCGGCGAGCGGGCCGGTCTCGGCGGCGTACACCTCGAGCCGGCGACGGATCACCGACTCGGTGTCGTCGGCGCGACCCTGCTCCTGCGACCGGGCCAGGAGCCGGCCCACCAGCTCGTCGGGGTCGGCCTCGAGCAGCACCACCGCGTCGAGCCCGACGTCGGCGAACGCCAGGATCTCGTCGAGCTCGGCCACCTGCTGCGGTGTGCGCGGGTAGCCGTCGAGGAGGAACCCGTCGGCGCAGTCACCGCTCGCGAGCCGGTCGGCGACCATGGCGTTGGTGAGCTCGTCGGGCACGTACTCGCCCGCATCCATGTAGGCCTGCGCGGCCACGCCCAACGCGGTCTGCTCGGCGACGTTGGCCCGGAAGATGTCGCCGGTCGAGATCGCCGGCACGGCGAATCGCTCGGCGATGACGGTGGCCTGGGTGCCCTTGCCGGCACCGGGCGGTCCCATGAGGAGGAGGCGCATACGACTGGTGGACCTTTCTCGAGGTTGGCGCGCTCACCCCCACGATGAGCGCGCCCGGTGTGACGCTAGGTCTCGGTCCGCTGCGATCACGTTGCATCCGCGAGGATGCGGTGCGCGATCTCGTCGCCGACGCGTACGGCGCCGTCGACGTGCTGGAAGCCGTGACCGGCGACGTCGCTGCTGCCGAACTCGATCGGCCCGAGCGGCTCGCGCAGCACCGCGCCCCAGCGGGTCAGTCCGCCGAGGTCGAAGCTCGTCCCGTACGCACCGCCGGTCAGCTCCTGGTGCTGCCAGTCGCTCTCGACGTAGGTGAGCGGCTCGAGCGCCGCGTCCCCGAAGTACGCCGCCAGCGACTCGAGCACGCGAACCCGTCGCTCGGAGTCGGAGAGCCGTCCGACCGCGTCCGCGCGCTCGTCGGAGACGAAGCCGACCAGCGTGCCGCGCGGCTCGCCCTCGGGGGTGTTGTCGTAGACCTCGTGGACCAGCTGCCAGGGTCCGAAGCCGGTGCCGCTGAGCCCGTCGGCGCGCCAGAAGGGCGTGGCGTACTGCGCCTGCACCTTGATGACCAGCCCGAACGACTGGTGCTCGCGGGCGATCCGGTGCTCGGCCGGGAGCTCGGGACTGAACCGGATCCGCTTGACCAGCGTCGGCGGGACCGCGAGGACGAGCCGGCGCGCGGCGTGGATCTCGGTGCCGACGTGCACGACGACACCGTCCTCGTCCCACTCGACCAGGGTGACGTCCTGACCGAGCCGGACGCGGTCACCGAGACGGGAGGCGAGCGCCAGCGGCACCCGCTGCAGACCGCCGACGACCCGGCGGTCGAGGATCACGTCGGCGTCGACGAGGTTGCTGAACGACCCGGCGCTGGCGGCCATCTGCACCGCCTGGAGCGCGGAGAACGAGTGCGCGGGCTTCGTCAGCATCGCCGGCCCGATGTAGAGGGCGATGTTGTCGACGGCGACCGGGTCGTCGCACTGCTGCTCGAGCCAGGCACGGAAGGAGACGCTGTCGAGGTGGTCGGCGTCGTCGAGCTCCCACGGCCGAGCCGGGTCCATCGCGGCGGCCAGCGCGTCGAGCGTCTTGGTCAGCTGCGCGATCGCGGCCGAGGTGGACTCTCCGACCGGGAGCTCGTCGCCGAAGCGGTGGGTGACGCCGGTGTTGTCGACGTAGAGGGACTCGCCCTCGCGGAAGCGCGGGTAGGTCGGCAGCTCGAGCTCGTCGAGGATGCCGAGCAGGGCGTCCTGGTCCGGCGAGACCCACTGGCCGCCGATCTCGAAGTCGGCCTCGGCACCGGGGGCGCCGTGCGCCTCGGTGCGCAGCCGGCCGCCGACGCGCTCGCGCGCCTCCAGGACGAGGACGTCCTGGCCCGCCTGGGCCAGTCGCCAGGCCGCGGTCAGGCCGGTCACGCCGGCGCCGACCACGATCACGTCGTGGGTGGTCATGTCAGTTCTCCTGATCGTCGGTAGGGGTGGGTCGCCGGTCCGGGCGCTGGGCCAGCAGCGGGAGGCTCGGGTCCCAGCGGGTCCCGTCGGCCTGGTCGCGCTTGCGCCGAGCGATGCCCGAGAGCGCCTCGAGGACGACCCGGTTGGCGAGGAACGAGGTGATGTCGGCGTGGTCGTAGGGCGGGGAGACCTCGACGACGTCGATGCCGACCACGGGCAGCTCGTAGGCGATCCGGCGGACCGAGTCGAGCAGCTGACGGGCGGTCAGGCCGCCCGGCTCCGGGGTGCCGGTGCCCGGGGCGTGCCCGGGGTCGCAGACGTCGATGTCGACGGAGAGGAAGACGCCGTCGCACTCGTCGGTGGCGATGGTGAAGGCCTCGGTGAGGCACTCCTCCAGGCCGCGGTGCACGATCTCGGTCATCTCGTAGGACCGCATGCCCTGCTCGGCCATCCAGTCCAGCGTCTCGGGCTCGGGCCAGTAGCCGCGCAGGCCCATCTGCAGGAACCGGTCGCCGCGCAGCGCACCGGACTCGATGAGCCGGCGCATCGGCTGGCCGTGGCCGATCAGCGAGCCGAACTCGATGTCCCCGGTGTCGGCGTGGGCGTCGAAGTGGATCATCGAGACCCGCCCCTGACCGAGGTGCTGGGCGACGCCGGCGGCGTCGGGCCAGGCGATCGTGTGGTCGCCGCCCAGCACGAGCGGGATGGCGCCGTTGCTCGTCACGGCGTGGACGGCCTCCTGCAGATCGCGCACCGAGCGCTCCGCGTCGCCGGAGAACATCTCCACGTCACCCGCGTCCAGCACCCGGAGGTCCTTCAGCGCGTCGACCCGCATCGCCAGCGAGGGCCTTGACCCGTCGTGGGCCAGGTAGCACGTCTGCCGGATGAACTGCGGGCCGAACCGGGTGCCCGACCGGTGCGACGTACCTCCGTCGAAGGGGGCACCGAGGATGACCACGTCGGCACCCTCGTACGTCGCGGGGTCGGCCCAGTCACACCGGTCGACACCGAGGAAGGTGATGTCGGGGCCGAACTGGGTTCCGTAGCGAGCCATGGCGTTCTTCTCTCTCGTTCGATTCTCTGGATTCGGCGGCGGCTTGTCGGTGGTGCTCAGTCCTCGGTCGGGTCGACGACGAGGAACCGCTCGCCCGGTCGGCGGGCGAGGTAGACGTAGTAGTACGCGAGGGCGGCGACGACGACGCCCACCGTGATCAGGATGTCGGTCCGCGCGGAGCCGGCCAGCGCGTAGCCGATCGCGCCGATCACGACCAGCGGCGGGAGCGGCCACAGCGGCATCCGCCAGCCCTCGGCGGCCGGGCGCTGACGACGGGCGCGGAGCGCGGCGATGGCGACGACGACGTACATCGTGGAGATGACCACCGAGGTGACACCGAGCAGCGCCTCGATCTCGACGGCACCGGCCAGGATGGCGCCGGGGATGCCGATGACGAGGGTGGCCAGCCACGGGGTGGCGTAGCGGGGGTGCAGCTTGGTGAGCACGGCGTTGACCGGCGTCGGCCAGGAGCGGTCACGGGCGGAGGCGTAGACGACGCGGGCGTTCTGCAGCACCATCACGATGACGGCGTTGAGGATCGCGATGGCGATCGCGACGTTGACGGCGACCGCGACACGCTCGCCGCCCCAGGCGGCGACCCACTGGGAGAAGTTGCCGGAGGCGAGGTCGCTGAGGTCGTCGACCGCGAGGACCGTGGTCACGGTCGGGGCCAGGATGACGAGGCCGCCCAGGCCGAGGGTCCAGAAGACCACGCGGGCGACGTTGCGGCGCGGGTCGACGATCTCCTCGGCGAGGTAGACGGTGGTGCCGAAGCCGCTGACCAGGAACGTGCTCACCGCGAGGCCGGAGATCAGGATCGCCAGGGTGAACGGCTCCAGGCCGTTCTCGCCGATGACGTGCGGGCTCACCAGCTCGCCGGGTCCGCGCTGGACGTGGCCGAGCCCGAGGACGACCACGACGACGGCGGCGATCA
This sequence comes from Nocardioides luteus, assembly GCF_015752315.1. Classification (NCBI taxonomy): domain Bacteria; kingdom Bacillati; phylum Actinomycetota; class Actinomycetes; order Propionibacteriales; family Nocardioidaceae; genus Nocardioides; species Nocardioides luteus. The sequence goes on along the minus strand of NZ_JADOVJ010000001.1, from coordinate 1,783,319 downwards.
TCTCGAGCGCGAGGAAGGTGCCGGTGACGACCGCGTTGGCCTTGATGTTGAGGATCGCGGTGGCGGTCGAGAGGAGCATCACGATCGCGCCGGTCGCGGCCCGCGGCAGCTCCACCAGGTCGGCGAGGTAGTCGGCGGTGCCGAGGGCGAAGATCGGCGGGATGAGCCAGAGCAGCACGCCTGCCAGGGAGAACGTCAGCCAGCCCATCGACTTGCCGAGGGTCTGGGTGACCATCGCGTACTCACCGCCGGAGCTGGCGGTGCGGGTGCCCAGCTCGGCGTAGCAGGCGGCGATCGCGACCGAGACCGCGAAGCCGGCCACGACGGCGAGCACCGCGCCGCTCCCCTGGGTCGCGAACAGCTCCGGGACGATGATGAACAGGCTCGAGGCGGGCGTGATGCACGAGAGCACCAGCAGAACCGCGGCACCGGGTCCGAGCACCCGCGCGAGCCGGCGTCGCTCGTGCGCCGGCGTCACCTCTTCCGGGCTCATCTGCATGGATTCGATCATCGCGGGTCTCCTTGGGATGAGGGTACAGCGAGTTTTGAACGCTGTACAAAACTTTGAACGGCATTCAAAGTGACCCAGATCACCGCTAGAGTCAAGGGGTGGGACCGAAGATTTCACCCAGCGAGCACGAGGAGACACTGTCGAGGTGACGCGCACACGCTCCAACAGACGCCTGGAACGACCGCGCGAGCAGGTGCTCGCGACAACGCTGGAGATGGTGGCCGAGGAGGGGCTCGCCAAGGTGACGATGGCCTCGCTCGCCGCCCGGCTCGGGACCAGCGGCGGCCATCTCCTCTACTACTTCGGCACCCGCAACGGCCTGCTCCTCGAGACCCTGCGCTGGAGCGAGAACGAGTACGCCGCCCAGCGGGCCCCGATCCTGGAGAAGGTCGAGAAGGACCGCTCAGGAGGCGTCGAGGCGCTGCTGTCCTTCGTCGACGTCTACCTCGCCCTCGACGAGCGCGACCCGCGCTGGCTCCTCTGGCTCGAGCTGTGGGCACGGGCGCCGTACGACGCCGAGCTCGCCGCGGCACAGCGGGCCATGGACGACGAATGGCACGCCGACCTGGTCCGGCTCTTCGCCGCCGCGCTCCCGGAGGTGCCCGACCGCGAAGCCGTCTCCGAGCGACTGCGGGCGATGTGGGACGGCTTCAGCATCGGCATCGTCACCGGCGGCGGCACCACGCTGCGCGAGCGCGCCTTCGAGCACACCCGCGCCGCCGTCGCCGGACACATCGCCGAAGACCGGGGGTAGCGGGCATGCCGATCGCCTCCTGGTTCCCCGAGGCGCAGCTGGGGATCTTCGTCCACTGGGGCATCTACAGCGTCGACGGCGTCGGCGAGTCCTGGTCGTTCTACGACGGCCGGGTCCCCTACGCCGACTACATGGCCCAGATCGAGCGCTTCACCGCCGCCGAGTTCGACGCCGACGCCTGGGCGGAGCTCTTCGAGCGGGCCGGGGCGACCTACGCCGTGCTCACCGCCAAGCACCACGACGGCGTCGCCCTCTACGACACCGAGGCCAACGACCTGTCGGTGGTCAAGCGGGCGCCGGCCGGCCGCGACCTCGTCGCCGAGTTCGTCGAGGCCGTACGCCGCCGGGGGCTCAAGGTCGGCATCTACTTCTCCCACCTCGACTGGACGCACCCGGACTACGCGACCGTGCGCCCGGCCGTGCAGCACCCCTCGGTCCAGGACAATCCCTACGCGGTCCCTCGCCCGGGCGCGGAGGAGCCCGAGCGCTGGGAGCGCTACCTGGAGTTCCACCGCACCCAGATCCGGGAGCTGGTGATCCGCTTCGCACCGGACCTGCTCTGGTTCGACGGCGAGTGGGAGCGCGACGAGCGGCAGTGGCGGATGCGCGAGCTGCGGGCCGAGCTGCGCGAGCTCGCGCCCGAGATGGTCGTCAACGGCCGGATGCTCGGCCACGGCGACTACGTGACGCCGGAGCAGGGCGTCCCGGTCGAGCCGCCGGAGGGTCCCTGGGAGCTGTGCCTGACGATCAACGACTCCTGGGGCTGGCAGCCGCAGGACGACAACCACAAGTCGCCGCGCCAGATCGTGCGCACCTTCGTCGAGACGATCGGCGGTGGCGGCAACCTGCTCCTCGACGTCGGCCCGCGCGAGGACGGCACGATCACGCCCGAGCAGACCGAGCGTCTCGAGGCGCTCGGCGACTGGATCGCCCGCCACTCCCCCGCGGTCCGCGGGATCCGCCGCGGTCTCCCGCACGGCCACTTCTACGGTCCGACCGCCGTCTCCGCGGACGGCCGGACCCTGTTCCTCTACGTCTTCGACCGGCCCAACGACTACGTCGTGGTCCGTGGCCTGCGCAACCGGGTCCTGAAGGCGTACGTCCTCGGGACCGGCGCCGAGCTCGACCATCAGCGCGTCGGCGGGCTCCACGAGGTCCCCGGCTGGGAGTACGTCTTCACCACCGACGACGACCTCGACCCGCTGTGCACCGTGATCGCGCTCGAGCTCGACGGCGAGGTGTCGGTGCACCGGCCCCACGAGGCCTGACTACTCGGGCGCCGTCTCCTCGAGGGGCGGCCTCTTCACGCCGGTCGGATCGAGCCGCTCGAGCATGGTGCCGGCGATCTCGGAGAGCTGGTCGACCTGCTCGGGACTCAGCGAGTCGAAGACGTACTCCCGCACGGCGTCGACGTGGCCGGGGGCCGAGGCGACCATCTTCTCGTGGCCGGCCTCGGTGAGACGTACGTTGGTCGCCCGGCGATCGCCCGGGCAGGCGAGTCGCTCGATGAGGCCACGGTCGGCCAGGCGCTTGACGACATTCGAGAGTCGCGGCAGCGTCGCGTTGGTGTAGCCGGCCAGCTCGGTCATCCGCAGCGTCCGACCGGGCGCCTCCGACAGCATGGCCAGCACGCCGTAGTCGAAGTGGGTCAGGCCGGCGTCGCGGCGCAGCTGGGAGTCGAGAGCACCCGGGAGCAGCTCGAGAACGGCGATCAGGCGCACCCATGCCGCCCGCTCCGCCGGCGACAGCCAGTTGCCCTCCACGCCCACGGAGTCTGCCGCAGAAACTTGCACGGAACAAACACCGGTCGCCTAGAGTTAGTTCAAGCAACAACTATTGGCCTGAGCCGCAGGAGACCGCCATGACCACCGCGCCCCAGAGCACGACCGCCGCCGCGGACGCCCGCCTCCCCCAGACGCATCCGTTCGCCCAGCACCTGCGCGCCGTCGAGGCTCGCGAGGCGGCCGACCCGCATCGCGTCTGGACCCCGGCGGACGGGCCGCTGCCGAGCCTCTACCTGTCCCACGGCGGCGGTCCGCTGCCGCTGCAGAGTCCCGAGTGGCTCGACCCGCTGCACGCCTGGGCGCGTTCGCTGCCGCGGCCGAAGGCCATCCTGGTGATCTCCGCGCACTGGGAGTCGGCGCCGCTCTCGATCAGCGCGACCCGCCCCGACGACCTGGTCTACGACTTCGGCGGCTTCGACCCGATCTACCACTCGCTGCGCTACGACACCCCGGACGCGAGCGAGCTCGCCCGCACCACCGCGGCGCTGATGCCCGACACCGAGACCGCTCACCAGCACACCCGCCGCGGCCTCGACCACGGCGCCTGGGTGCCGCTGAAGATCATGTACCCGGCCGCCGACATCCCGGTCGTGCAGCTCTCGCTGCCCACCGAGGACCCGGACAAGCTGCTCGCCCTCGGCGAGCGTCTGCGCCCGCTGCGCGAGGAGGGCGTGCTCGTGGTCGGCTCGGGCCACATGACCCACGGGCTCCCGTTCATCACCCGCGAGATGATGACCGAGAACAAGCCCGCCGGCTGGTCCGCCGACTTCGACACCTGGGCAGCCGAGGCCCTGGACCGCGGCGACGTCGCCGAGCTGGCCCGGTTCCGCACCGCCGCCCCCGGGATGCCGTACGCCCACCCGACCGTCGAGCACTTCACCCCGCTCTTCGTCACCCTGGGTGCGGCCACGGACCCGACGGCTCCGGTCACCACGACCCTGGACGGCTACGGGCTCGGGCTCTCCCGGCGCTCGTTCCAGGCAGCCTGAGCCGCGTCGCGCAGCTGCACCGACAGCACCGGCGCCAGCGGCATCCGGGCGAGCAGCAGCGCCTGGTAGGCGTGGTAGACGTCGGGCTTGCCGTGCCAGATCACGTGCGAGGGACGGTTGTGCTCGTCTAGCTCGTGGTGCCAACTACCGAGTTCGCGGTCGATCAGGTGGGCCTCGATGTAGTCCTCGAACCGCTGACGCCACTCGTCGTAGACCGCCTCGCCCGTGCGGGTGTGCAGGGCGCCGGCCGTGGCCAGCGCCTCCGCGGCCACCCAGTGCAGCCGCAGCCGGGTGACCGGGGTGCCGTCCCACGAGGTGGTGTAGACGAAGCCGGTCTCGCCGTCGGCGGACCAACCGACCTCGATCGCGCGCTCGAAGAGCGCCCGGGCGTCCTCGACCAGCCATGCCGGCGCGTCCGCCACGGTCGCGTCGAGGTGCAGCAGCAGCCGCGACCACTCCAGCAGATGGCCGGGCGTGCAGCCGTAGGGACGGAACGGGTCACCGGGACGGTCCGCGTTGTAGTCGAGCAGCGGCGACCAGTCCAGGTCGAAGTGCTCGGGCAGGTCATAGCCGTGCGCGCGGGCCACACCGTGGATCAGGTGCTCGGCGATCGCCAGCGCCCGCCGGTGCCACGCGGCATCGCCGGTGACGTCACCGGCGGCCAGGAGCGCCTCCACCGTGTGCATGCTGGAGTTGGCCCCGCGATACGCCTCCCCCGAGCGAAGATCACGCTCGAGGCTGTCGATCACCCGGCCGGAGTCGTCGAGGAAGTGCTGCTGCAGCACGCCCAGCGCCTCGTCGAGCAGCGCGTCCGCCCCGGGCACACCTGCCGCGACGCCGCTGCTCGCGGCCAGGACGACGAAGGCATGGGCGTAGGCCTCCTTGAGGGTGCCGACCGGCTCGCCCTCCCCGGACACCGAGGCGTACCAGCCGCCGAACTCGTCGTCGCGCAGGGCGCCGTTCAACGCGCGGACGCCGTGCTCGGCCAGCTCGACCGCCGTGCCGCCCGGGAGATCCCCTCGCAGGTGGGCGAGCGCGAAGACGTGGGTCATCCGGGCGGTGATCCAGGTGTGCACCGGCTCGGCCGGGTCCGGGCGGCCGGACTCGTCCAGCCACCAGAACCCGGCGGGCGAGGCCGCCGATGCCCGGGCGAACCCGGCCAGCCGGCGGCACTCGGCATCCGGGTCGATCATCGGCCGATCATCCCTTGACCGACCCCGCCATCAGCCCGCCGACGAAGTAGCGGCCCAGCAGGATGTAGATGATCAGCGTCGGGACGGACGCGATCAGAGCGCCCGCCATGCTGGCGGAGTAGTCCTGCAGCTGACCGCTCGCCAGGAAGTTGAGCGCGATCGTGACCGGCCCGTTGCGCGAGGTCGAGAAGAACAGCGCGAACAGGTAGTCGTTCCAGGCCGAGGTGAACTGCCACATCAGCACCACCACGAACGCCGGCGCCGAGATCGGCAGGATGATCGAGGCGTACGTCCGGAGCATGCCGGCACCGTCGACCCGAGCGGCCTCGACGAGCTCGACCGGGACCCCGGCGTAGTAGTTGCGGAAGATCAGCGTGGTGATCGGCAGGCCGTAGACCACGTGCAGCACGATCAGGCTCGGCACGCCGTTCGGGACGCCGAGGTTGCTCATCAGCTGGACCAGCGGCACCATCACGGCCTGGTAGGGGATGAACATCCCGAACAGGATCAGCGTGAAGACCACGTCGGCGCCCGGGAAACGCCACTTGGAGAGCACGAACCCGTTCATCGAGCCGAGCACCGAGGAGATGATCGAGGCCGGGATGACCATGGCGAACGTGCGCCCCAGGGCCGGCCCGAGCTGCTCCCAGGCGCGCGCCCAGCCCGCCGTCTCCCAGGACTCGGGAAGCTTCCAGGCGTTGGCGGGCGTCGCGTCGCCGAGCCCCTTGAAGCTGGTCACGAACAGGACGTACGCCGGGAGCAGGATGACCAGCGCGAAGAGGATCAGCAGGACGTACTTGACGGTGCGCCAGACACCGCGCGAGCGCTCGCCCGGGATCCTGGTCGCGACGGCTGCCGGGATGGCATCGGTGGTCATCGGCGACGCTCCTGACGGTAGGTGGAGACGAGGTAGGGGACGATCAGGATGGCCACGATGACGAGCAGGATCGTCCCGATGGCGGCCGACTTGGCGTAGTCGCCACGGGTGAACTCGATCCACATCTGGGTGGCGGGCACCTGAGTCGTGTAGTTCGTCTGGCCCGCGATCGCCATGATCAGGTCGAAGACCTTCAGCGACATGTGGCCGATGATGATGATCGCGGAGAGCGCGACCGGGCTCAGCTGCGGGAAGATGACGTGGCGGTAGAGCTGCCACTCCGAGGCGCCGTCCATCCGGGCCGCCTCGCGCAGCTCCTCGGGGATCCCGCGGAAGCCGGCCAGGAAGAGGGCCATCACGTAGCCGCTCAGCTGCCAGATGGCGGGGACGGCGATCGCCAGGATGCCCCACCGTTCGTCGGTCCACCACGGGTTCTGCAGGAAGTCGAGGTGGAGGGACCCGAAGAGCCGGTTCAGGCCGGAGGCGCGGTCACCCTCGGCGTTGTTGAGCAGCCAGCGCCACACCACACCGGAGGCGACGAACGAGACCGCCATCGGGAACAGGTAGATGGCCCGGAACAGCGACTCGCCGCGGGCCTTGCGCTCCAGCAGCCATGCCCACAGGAACCCCAGGCACAGGGTGCCGACGAGGAACGTCGCGGTGTAGAGCAGCAGGTTGCGCAGGGAGTAGATGAAGTCGTCGTCGGTGAACAGGTCGCGGTAGTTGTCCAGACCCGCGAAGCCCTGGGACGGACCGATGTGGTGGCGGTCCTGCAGGGAGGTGTGGATGTTGGACCCGATGAGGCCGTAGACGAAGACGCCGATGACGATGACGGTCGGCAGGATCAGGAGTACCGGGGCGACCCACCCGTGGCCGCCGATGCGGCCCCTCGCCCGTCTGGGTCGCCTGACGGCGCTGGGCACCGTGGAGGACATGTGTCCGTCCTTTCACAAAGGGCGGCCGAGGGGCTGCGACCCATGGGGGCAGCCGCAGTCCCTCGGCCCAGATGATGAATCGCTTACTCGGGCTTGTTGTCCTCGGCGGCCTCGACGAGGCCCTCCTGGAGCTCGGCGACATCGTTGTTGCTGCCGAACTTCGCGACCGCGGCGGTGACGTCGGTCAGCCAGTTGACCGAGGTCGCGGCACCGTGGGCGAGCGAGGAGACGATCTCGTCCTCGCCCCACGACTTGATCGCGGTCTGCTGGTACTCACCGAAGTCGGCGGTGTCGGCCGTGGTGCTGGCCGGGATCGAGCCCTTCGCCTTGTTGAAGGCGACCTGGCCCTCGTCGCTCGCGATGGTCTCGAGCCAGGCCTCGGTGCCGGCGGGGTTGGGGCCGTCGACGGGCATCGTGAACGAGTCGGCGAGGAAGTCGAAGACGCCGTCGGTGCCGGGGACCGGGACCGCGGTGTAGTCGGTGTTGAGCGTCTTCTTCTGCTCCTGGAAGGCCGCCTCGGCCCAGTCACCCATCACGTTGTACGCGGCCTGGCCGTCGATCACCAGCTGGGTCGCGTCCGGCCAGTCGAGACCCTGGCGGTCGGTGTTGGTCAGCGAGAGGAGCGTGCTGTAGTCCTCGAGCGCGGCCTCGACCTCGCTGCCGCCCCAGTCGGTCGTGCCGTCCCAGAGTCCGTTGTACGCCTCGGCGCCCAGATCGGCGAGGAGCACGGTCTCGAGCAGGTGGACCTGGGTCCAGTCGGTCGCGATCGAGAGCGGGATGATGCCCTTGGCCTTGATCTTCTTCAGGTCGGCGATCCAGGCGTCGAGCGAGTCGTAGGTCTTGTTGGCCTCGATGCCGGCCTTCTCGAGGACTGCCGGGTTGGCCCACATCACGTTGGCGCGGTGGATGTTCGAGGGGACGGAGTAGATGCCGCCGTCCTGGGTCAGCCGCTCGAGGAGGCCCTCGGGGAACTGCTCGTTCCAGCCCTTCTCCTCGTAGAGGTCGCTGAGGTCCTCGATCTGGCCGGCGTTGATGTAGTCGGTCAGCTCGGCACCCGCGTGCGCCTGGAAGGTGGCCGGGGGCTCACCGTTCTGCAGGCGGGACTGAAGCACGTTCTTCGCGTCGCTGCCGGCGCCACCGGCGACGGCCCCGTTGACGAACTTCAGGTCGGGGTTCTGCTCGTCGAACACCTTGACCAGGGCGTCGAGCCCGGCCTTCTCACTACCCTCGGCCCACCAGGTGAAGACCTCCACCTCGTCGGTGCTGCCGCTCTCGCTGTCGCTCCCGCAAGCGGAGACCGCCAGCAGGCTCAGGGCGGCCAGGCCGGCGGCCAGGGCCTTACGCGTTGCGTTCATCTTTGTCCTCCGGTTGCGCGACCGCCACGTCGGTGTGATCTGGGTTACTCGCGGTCGCGTGCCGGGACAACGTACGCCTCTCCATTCTGTCGAGTCAACGCATAACGCGGGACGTTTTCAACCTGAGATCTGTCGCAAATCGACATAATCACCTACAGTCACGGCATGACCTCTCCGGAGTCGCGGCTGCGCGCCACCAATCGATCCCAGGTTCTTGACCTCCTGGGACGGTCGGCGCCGGTCAGCCGCGCCGAGCTCGCCCAGCGCACCGGGCTCTCCCGCAGCACCGTGTCGAGCATCGTCCAGGAGCTGCTCGCCTCCGAGCAGATCGTCGAGACCACCGGCCCCGGCCTGGCCCGTGGCGGCGGCCGCCCGCCCTCGCTGCTCACCATCAGCGGCGCCCCCGGCACCCTCGTCGGCGTCGACATCGGCCATCGCCACGTCCGCGTCGCGGTCGCCGACCTCGCCACGAAACCGCTGGTCGAGCGGGAGATCCGGCTCGACGTCGACAACTCCGCCGTCGAGACCATCGATCGTGCCGCGGCCCTCGTGCGCGACTGCCTGGCCGAGGCCGGCGTCGACCCGAGGAACGACCGGGTCCTCGGCGTCGGGATGGGCATCCCCGGACCCGTCGATCCGCACAGCGGCATCGTGGTCTCCCCCATCCTGGGCAACTGGATGGACCTGGCCCCGGGCGAGGAGCTCGCCCGCCGCATCGGCCTGCCCGTCCAGATCGAGAACGACGCCAACCTCGGCGCCCTCGCCGAGATCGAGTACGGCGCCGCGCGCGACGTCGACGACGTCATCTACGTCAAGGCCTCCAGCGGCATCGGCGCCGGGCTGGTCCTCGCCGGCAAGCTCTACCGGGGCATCACCGGGATCGCCGGCGAGATCGGCCACGTACGTTTCGAGGACAACGGCCCGATCTGCCGGTGCGGCAACCGCGGCTGCCTGGAGAAGGCGTTCGGCGGCGCCCGGCTGGTCGAGCTGCTGCAACCGGCCTACGACGAGACGCTCAGCGTCGAGCGGCTGCTCGAGCTCGCCCAGGAGGGCGACATCCGGGTCAACCGGATCCTCGATGACGCCGGCCGTGCCGTCGGCCGGGTGCTCGCCGACCTCTGCAACCACCTCAACCCGGCCCTGATCGTGGTGGGCGACACGATGCGCCACTCGGAGTCGTTCGTCCTCGGGATCAAGGACTCCATCGACCGCTTCACCCAGCCCGACACCGCCGCCGCCCTCGACGTCGTCCCGAGCGAGCTCGGCGACAAGGCGGGCGTCATGGGGGCCCTGGTGATCGCCGGCTCGGTCACTCCGGCGCCGGATTCGGGAACAATATGAGCGAGCGCTCAGTTCAGCGCCACATGACCTCACTGTTCTCGCCGCTGAGCCTGGGTTCGACGACCCTCCCCAACCGCGTCCTGATGGCGCCGCTGACCCGGATGCGCGCCAGCCGACCGGGCGACGTACCCAACCCGTTGATGGCCGACTACTACCGCCAGCGTTCCTCGGCGGGGCTGATCGTCTCCGAGGGCACGCAGATCTCGCCGCAGGGCAAGGGCTACATGGACACCCCGGGCATCTACTCGGCCGAGCAGGTCGAGGGGTGGCGCCACGTCACCGACACCGTCCACCAGGCGGGCGGCCGGATCGCGGCGCAGCTGTGGCACACCGGTCGGGTCTCCCACGAGTCGTTCCACGACGGCGACCTCCCGGTCAGCGCCTCCGCGCTCCCCTACCGCAACCGCACGACCGTACGCGGCGAGGACGGCACCCCGAACCGGGTCAACTGCCCCACGCCCCGTGCCCTGGAGACCTCCGAGATCGCGGATCTGCTCGACGACTACCGTCGCGCCACGCGCAACGCCCGTGAGGCCGGCTTCGACCTCGTCGAGATCCACGCCGCCCACGGCTACCTGCTCCACCAGTTCGCCAGCGCGAGCAGCAACGAGCGCACCGACTCCTACGGCGGCTCCCTGGAGAATCGCGCCCGGCTCACGCTCGAGGTGCTCGACGCGGTCATCGCCGAGTGGGACGCCGAGCACGTCGCCATCCGGATCTCCCCGATCGGCTCCTTCAACGGTCTCGAGGACCCGGAGGGTGCCGAGATGGGCCTCTACCTCGCGGCCGAGATCAGCAAGCGCGGCATCGCGTTCCTGCATCTGTCCGAGCCCGACTGGGCCGGCGGCCCGGAGCTGACCGACGACTACCGCAAGCAGCTGCGCGCCGCCCACCCCGGCCCGATCGTGGCCGCCGGCGCCTACACCCCGGAGAAGGCCGCCCGCCTGCTCGAGGCCGACCTGATCGACGCGGCCGCCTTCGGACGCACCTTCATCGCGAACCCGGACCTGCCCCGGCGCCTGGAGGAGAGCCTGCCTCTCAACGAGCCCGACCTGTCGACCTTCTACGGCGGCGGCGAGGCCGGCTACACCGACTATCCCGAGTGGACCGCCTGAGTTCACCCGTCCCTCACCTGAACCCGCACGGCGGAGGACATTCCTCTGGAATCGTTCTCCGCCATGCGGGTTCTCGCGACATGTGCCCTGTCCCTCGCGCTGTTCGGCAGCGCACTCACCGCGCTCTCGGCGGCTCAGGCCGCCGCCCCGCCCACCGGTGACCCGGTGGCGCTCGTCGACCCGCTGATCGGATCGTCGAACGGCGGCAACACCTACCCCGGAGCGGTACGTCCCTTCGGGATGATCTCCTTCAGCCCGACCTCGACCGCAGGCGACCAGACCAACACCGCCGCGTCGAACGGCTACTCCTACGACACCACCCGGCTGCGTGGCTTCTCGCTGACCCACGTCAACGGCGCCGGCTGTCACCCGGGCGCGGCCGGCGACGTGCCGATCTTCCCGCACACCGGTGAGATGACCGGGTCGCCGACCGCAGACGTGACGGATGCGACGTACGCCTCGAGCTTCAGCCACGCCGACGAGCTGGCCGAGCCGGGGCACTACCGGCTGGGACTGGCCAACGGGGCCGAGGTCGACACCGCGGTGACGACCCGGGCGGCGGTCAGCGACCTGACCTTCCCGGCCGACAAGCCGGCGAACCTCCTCTTCCGCACCTCCAACTCGCTCAACGGCAGCGAGACCGCGGTGACGCGGATCGACGAGGCGAGGCGGACGGTGAGCGGCTCGGTGCTCACCGGCGCGTTCTGCGGCCGGCGCGGCAACGGCGGCGGGAGCAACAAGCGCTCCTACTACCGCCTCTACTTCACCGCGCAGTTCGACCGCGCATTCACCGGCCACGGCACCTGGGTCAACGGCGAGCTCCAGCCGGGCAGCACCGAGGCGCGCGGAGGCGAGGGCTACGAGACCGGCGCGGCCCGGCAGGGACAGGGCTCGGGCGGCTATGTCTCCTTCGACCCCAGCCGAGACCGGAGCGTGCGGATGCGGATCGGGATCTCCTACACCAGCCAGGCGGCGGCCGAGGCCAACCTCGACGCCGAGATCGGCCGGCGCGACACCGTCTCGACGGTCGCCTCGGACGCTCGTGCGGAGTGGCGCAGGGCGCTCTCCTCGATCGAGGTCGCCGGCGGCACCACGGCGGAGCGGACCGCGTTCTACACCGGGCTCTACCACTCCTACCTGCAGCCCAACGTGATCTCCGACGTGGCCGGCACCTACTGGGGCAGCGACCAGGAGGTGCACCGGATCGAGCGCGGCCAGCAGGCGCAGTACGGCAACTTCTCCGGCTGGGACCAGTACCGCGCCCACACGCAGCTGCTGGCCCTCCTGGAGCCGCGCGTGGCCGGCGACCTCGCCCGCTCGCTGCACGCCTACTCCCGCCAGCACGGCGGCGTCTGGGACCGCTGGGTCCACCTGAGCGGCTGGACCCACGTGATGACCGGCGACCCCTCTGCCCCGACCCTGGCCGGGTTCTACGCCCTGGGCGTCCGCAACTTCGACGTCGCCGGCGCCTACGAGTCGCTCGTCCGCCAGGCGACGGTGCCGCACCCCGACGGCCTGTCCAGCTATGGCTGTCCCGGGCAGTGCATCGGCCAGCGGCCGAACCTGGCCGACTACCTCGCCAAGGGGTACGCGCCTCAGGACACCTGCCGCTGCTGGGGTGGCGCCGCGGAGACCCTCGAGGACGCCGTCGCCGACTACTCGCTCGCCGACTGGGGCCGCCGCCTCGGCGCCTCCTCGGCCGAGACCGACGCGCTGATGGAACGGGCCGGCTGGTGGCGACACACCTTCAACCCCGCGGCCACCGATCCCGCCGCCGATCCCGCCACGAGGACCGTCGGCTACCAGCAGGCCCGCAATGGCGACGGGAGCTGGGTCGCCGGCTTCACCCCGTCGACACAGACCGGCTTCGCGCAAGGGAGCAGCGCGACGTACACCTGGATGGTGCCGCACGACGTCGCCCGCCTGGCCGAGGCCGTCGGCGGACGCGAGCGGGCGATCCAGCGACTCGACGCGTTCTTCCACAAGGCCGACGGCTCCTGGCAGTACACCGGCGGCGACGCGCTGCGCTACGACCCGACCAACGAGCCCGGCATCCACGTGCCGTGGATGTACAACGCCCTCGGCGCTCCCTGGAAGACCCAGGAGACGGTCCGCGCGATGGCATCGCTGGCCTATGGGACCGGACCGCGTGGCCTGCCCGGCAACGACGACCTCGGCACCATGTCGGCCTGGTACGTCTTCTCGACGATGGGCATCTACCCGCAGGACCCCGCCCGCGCCGAGATGCTGATCTCCAGCCCGGTCTTCGAGCGGGTCACCATCCACCGCGGCAACGGTGTCGACATCGTCATCGAGTCACCGCAGGCGAGCGCGGAGAACGTCTACGTCCGGTCGGTCACCCTCGACGGCGCCCCACGCACCCGGTCGTGGCTTCCCGAGTCGGTGATGAACCGCGGCGGCACCGTACGTATCGACGTCGGCGCCCAGCCCAACCGGGCCTGGGGCACCGCCGAGGCCGACCTGCCGGTCTACCGCACCACCGGCGCATAGACCGGTCAGCGACGTCGTTCTCCCGTCGTTCTCCCGTCGTTCCCCGTCGTCTCAGCCGGACACGTCCAGCTCGTACTCGTGAGCTCGGCGGTGCTCACGGAAGCCGAGCCTCTCGTTGACGGCGAGCATGTGGGTGTTGTCGTCGGCGTTGTCGGTCTCGATCGCGCCGATCCCGGGGTGGTCCTCGCGCAGCCGCCGGACCATGGCGGCCTTCAACCACAGGCCCAGCCCGTGCCCGCGGTGCTCGGGCACCACCACGGTGTCGTACTGCAGCGCCAGCTGTTCCTCGCCCGCTCGGATGACGACCTCGGTGAACCCGGCCATGACGTCGCCGTCGAGGGCGGCGACCGTGAGCAGGGTGTCGCCGCGATCAGCCAGCACCCGGGCCATGGCGCGGACCCGGTCGGCGTCCCAGCGCTGCTCGCCGTAGCTCATCTCACCGGTGGGCATGTCGTTCATCGCGTTCTTGGCGGTGGCGAACGTGCCCGCCAGGTCGTCGGGCACGGTCCCTTCCCAGGACTCGAGCCGGTAGCCGGCCGGGTTGTCGTCCGCCGCGCTGTCGTCCACCTCGGACAGGTCCAGCAGCAGGTGCCGCAGGGTCAGGACGCGGCGGAAGCTCCTCGCGGCGCAGAAGGCGGTGCCCGGCTCGATGTCGGCGACGCTGGTGATCAGGCTGCGCCGGTCCTCCACGCGGGCAGCGAAGACCACCTGCGCCAGCAACTGCGAGCCGACCCCTCGGCGGCGCCACTCGGGGTGCACGTGCAGCTCCAGCTCGGCCAGATGCTCCTGCCCGGGGCGGGTGAACAGCCGCAGGGCCGCGACACCCACGACCGTGCCGTCCGCCTCGGTCGCCAACCAGAACAGCCGGCGACTGTCCAACCCGGCCGTGGTGAGCTGGGCATGCACCTGCTTCGGCGTCGGTGGCGGTTGGCCGGGCAGATCGTGCGCCAGCGACGCGGCCAGGACCGCGTGCCAGGACAGTGCCTGCTCGGCGGACATCCAGGACAGCGCGTGGATGTGGACGGGGTGAGGCACGGTGGTTCCTTCGATGCTCGACATGGCATCACGCTAGATCGGCATGGTGCCGGGCGAATCAGGAAGGACGACCTGATTGCCGACTCGATTCGGCCACGGCTATCAGTCGTCTGGGTCTAACCTGGCGCCCGTGCTGCACGGGAGAGAGTCCGAGATCGAGGCCGTCACCCGATTGCTGGACTCCGCCCGCGACGGTGTGAGTGGCGCGCTCGTGATCCGCGGCGAGCCGGGCATCGGCAAGACCGCGCTGCTGGACGAGATCGCCTCCCGCAGCGACATGCCGGTGCTGCGCGGACTCGGGATCGAGTCGGAGGCCGAGCTCCCCTTCAGCAGCCTCCACCTGCTGTTCCACCCCGTCCTGGCCGAGCACCTGCCCGCCTTGCCCGAACCCCAGCGGCAGGCGCTCGAAGGCGCGTTCGGGCTGGCCGCGGGCCCACCGGCCGACCGGATGCTGGTGGGCCTGGCCGTCCTGACCCTGCTGTCCTGCATCGCCGAACGGACTCCGGTGCTCTGCATCATCGACGACGCACAGTGGCTGGACCGGCCCTCTGCCGAGGCGCTGCTGTTCGCCGCTCGCCGGCTCGGGGCCGAGGACGTGGTCATGCTGTTCGGTGTCCGCACCGGTGACGTGCCCTTCCCCGCGCCCGGCCTGCCCGACCTGCACCTGACCGGGCTCTCGGTCGAGGCGGCGGCTGCTCTGGTCGACGAGCACGACGGCGATCTGGCGCCCGAGGTGCGGGGGCGCGTGCTGGCCGAGGCGGGCGGCAATCCGCTCGCACTGATGGAGCTCCCGGCCGCATTGCGCACAGCCGACACGACCGGCGTGCTGCCGCTCACCAGCCGTCTGCAGCTGGCCTTCCACGCCCAGGCGCTCCGGCTGTCCGGCCCGACGAGGGCGTTGCTGCTGGTCGCCGCGGCGGACGACACCGGCGACCTCGCGGTCGTTCTCAGCGCCGCGGCGGACCTCGGTGCGGATGTCGAGCACCTGGCCCCGGCCGAGCAGGCAGGGCTCATCCACGTGACCGGGCAGCATCTCACCTTCCGCCACCCGCTGGTGCGCGCCGCCGTCTACCAGGGCGCACCGCTCGACCAGCGGCTACGGGCACACCGGGCGCTCGCGACGGCCGTGGCGGAACCGGATCGGCGTGCCTGGCACCTGGCCTCCGCGGCCACGAGTCCCGACGCCCACGTCGCCGCGGAGCTGGCCCGAACCGCGGCGCTCGCTCTGACTCGCAAGGGCTACGCCGCCGCGGCGGCCGCCTACGAGCGCGCCTCGCAGCTGGCCGAGGACGCCGACCAGCGCACGCTGCTGCTGGCCGGCGCGGCCGAGGCGGCGATGGAGGCCGGTCAGCTCACCCGAGCCCAGACCCTGGCCGAACGGGCACTCCCCCGCGTACAGCTTCCGAGCACCCGTCTGACGCTGGTCCGGGTGCTCGCCACCGCGGCGGTGAGCCGCGGCGACCTGCACGAGGCACATGCACTCCTGCTGGCCGAAGCCGCCCGGCGCGCCGAGGACGATCCGCGCGAGGCGGTCGCCGTCATGGTGGAGGTCCTGCAGACGACCTGGTTCGCCAACGACAGCAGGCTCGCCACGGCCGACTCCGCCCAGCTCGACCGGCTCCGACTGCCCGAGGACGATCCCGCCTGGCCGGTGCTGACATTGCAGCGATGGCTGACCGCACTGACGCTCGACAGGGCCACCGAGCGCCCGCCGGACCTCCCCAAGGTGATCGCCCGAGCCGCGGAGTCCCGCGCCGACGAGGTCAGGGACCTGCTCATCACCAGCGGCGTCGCGCTCATGGGTGGCCTGGACCAGCAGGCGCTGGAGCTGGCCACGCTGGTCTCCGCCGAGGCCCGCGCGCAGGGGCGGGTGGGGGTGCTGCCCTCCGCCCTCTACTACGCGACGGCCGCCCAGACCTTCCTCGGTCGGTACCGCGACGCGATGGCTACCGCTGCCGAGGCGCTCGACATCGCCGAGACCACCGGGCAGGACCACTGGGCCAGCGTCGCCGCCGGCACCCAGGCCTACCTGCTGGCCATCCGGGGCGACGAGGACAACTGCCGTCGGCTCGCCAGCCAGGCACTCGCGCATGCCGGAGGGGCGCACCGGGCGACGTGGGCGCTGGGCATGCTGGAGCTGGGGTACGGCAGAGCGCAGGAGGCGCTCGACCAGCTGATGACCCTCTATCACGACAACGCACAGCATCTGCTGCCCGTCGAACGCAGCCTGCCCGACCTCGTGGAGGCGGCGGTACGGCTGGGTGACCACGACCTCGCCGCAGAGGCACTGGCCCGGTTCGAGCCCTTGGCCCGGCGAGCGCCCGAACCGGCGATCGAGGCCGTCGTGCACCGCTGCCGTGCCCTCCTGACCCCCGGCGACGACGCCTTCCACCGCGCGCTGACGATCCACGAGCGCGACAGCCGCGGATTCGAGCACGCCCGTACCCGGCTGCTGTACGGGGAATGGCTCCGCCGCACCCGCCGGAAGGCCGAGGCGCGCGAACAGCTCGCCGCGGCGCTGGAGACCTTCGACGACATCGGCGCCCGCCCGTGGGCCGACCGCGCCCACAGCGAGCTGGTCGCAGGCGGTGCCGCCACGACGACCCGGCGAGATCCGGGCGTGCTGGCCCTGCTCACGCCGCAGGAGCTGCAGGTCGTGACGCTCGCGGCCCAGGGGTTGTCCAACCGGGACATCGCAGCCCAGATGTTCCTCAGCCCACGGACGGTCGGCCACCACCTCTACCGTGCCTACCCCAAGCTGGGCGTCGCCTCCCGCGGAGAGCTCGCTGCAGTCGTGCAGAAGTCGAGTTAAGTCGTCGTGACCGATTCGGTCGCCCCGGACCGGCTTCTACCTTCGTGGTCATGTCCACATCGCGATCGAGGGCAATCCTCGCCACCATCACGCTCGCGACCACGCTCGTGGTCGGCGGCGCTCCCGTCGCCTCCGCGACGCCGACGATCAAGGTCTCCGGCGGGACCACCCAGCCCGTCTTCTCCTATCAGGACGCCATCCGCGAGCACGTTCGGGTGCAGTCGCCGGTCGACAGCGACGGCGACGGGGAGAAGGACCTCGTCCGGGTGGACATCATCCGGCCGAAGGAGACGAGCTCCGGGCTGAAGGTCCCGGTGATCATGCACGAGAGCCCGTACTACGACGAACCGGGTGTCGGCTTCCAGCTGGACCACAAGACCTATGACGCGGACGGGAACCCCACGAAGTTCCCGCTGTTCTACGACAACTACTTCGTGCCCCGCGGGTACGCGTACGTGTCGGTCGACATGATCGGCACCAGGCTCTCCGACGGTTGCCCGACCTCCGGCGGTCCGTCCGACGTGCTCGGCGGCAAGGCCGTCATCGACTGGCTGAACGGCCGGGCGACCGCGTACGACGACGACGGCAAGCCGGTGGAGGCCACCTGGACCACCGGTCGCACCGGGATGATCGGCCACTCCTACGAGGGATCGCTCGCCATCGGCGTCGCCGGCACCGGCGTGCCGGGCCTGGAGACGATCGTGCCGCTCGCCGGCCCGAGCAGCTGGTACGAGATGTGGCGAGCGAACGGCACCCTCACCGACGTCACTGGCGGGCAGGAGTTCATGGCCACGTGGGTCGACGTCGACCCGGACGAGAAGTGCGCCGCGGCGCACCAGCGTATGAGGGCCGGCTCGGATGACGCGACCGGCAACTACAACGCCTACTGGCACGAGCTCGACTACCGGACCGGGCCGGTGTCGAACGTACGCAACGTACGCGCCAGCGTCTTCGGCGTGTACGGCATGCAGGACCGAAACGTGCCGGCCGACGAGTTCTCCACGTGGTGGACCAAGCTGCCTCGCACCGTGCAGCGCAAGGTGTGGGTCACGCAGTACGGACACCTCGACCCGTTCTGGGCCCGCCGGGACGCGTGGGTCGAGACCCTGCACCAGTGGTTCGACCACGAGCTGATGGGCGTCCCCAACGACATCCTGCGCCGGCCTCGCGCCGACGTGCAGCTCGGCCCGGACCGCTGGATCACCCAGGCCGACTGGCCGGCGCCGACGCGGACCGTGACCCTGCGACCGCAACGGGACGGTTCCCTGGGCCGGACGCCGTCGACCGGCACCGGCAGCTACGTCGACACCCTGCAGACCGAGGCCGCCGTGGCCGCCGATCCCTCCGGCATCGATCCCCACCGGCTCGCCTACCTCACCTCACCGCTGCAGCGCGCGACGCGGCTGTCCGGAACGCCGTCGGTGAGCCTGCGGGTCACCCTGGACGAGCCGACCGCCAACCTGGGCGTCCTGCTCGTCGACTACGGCCAGGACACACGGATCAACGGCGCCGACCCCCAGTGGCAGGGCCTCCAGTGGGCCGACGGCGAGGACTGTGTCGGCGCGAGCACGGCCGAGGACAGCAGCTGCTACCGGCGGATGGCCGACCGCACGATCGACTCCGACTTCCAGGTCGTCACCCGGGGGTTCATGGACGCACAGAACCGGACGTCTCTGAGCGACCCGACGCCGCTGACGCCGGGCAAGGCCTACCAGATCACCTGGAAGATGCTGCCCCAGGACTACGAGTTCAAGGCAGGGCACCGGCTGGGCCTGATCCTGACCGGAACCAACGACGACGTCACCGATGCCGAGTCAGGCACCGGCAGCACTGTCAGCATCGACCTGTCCAGCACGTCGGTGTCGCTGCCACTGGTCACCACCGCGCCCACGAAGAACGCACCCGCGAAGAAGTAGTCCACCGTACGAGGCCGGAACCGGCCGGAATGGAAGTGATGGAATGAATGCCGACGTGATCATCGTGGGCGCGGGCCCGACCGGCCTGATGCTGGCGGCCGAGCTGCGCCTGGCCGGGGTGCGGCCGCTGGTGCTGGAACGACAGCCGAAGCCCCGGGACACCCCCAAGGCGGGCGGTCTCGGTGGACAGATCCTGGAGCTGTTGCGCTACCGCGGCCTGCTGGAGCGGTTCGAAGCGGCCTGCACCGACCCGCTTCCGCCTCCTCGGTTCCCGTTCGGCGGAGTCCATGTCGACCTCACCCAGCTGCCGGAGTCCCCGATGCACGCCCTGCCGCTGCCCCAGCAGAAGCTCGAGCGGCTCCTCGGCGAACGGGCCGACGAGCTGGGCGTCGACATCCGGCGCGGACATCAGGTGCTGGAGGTGAGCCAGGACGCCGACGCGGTGACCGCGGAGGTCAGCGGGCCCGACGGCACCTACCGGGTGAGCGGCAGCTATCTGGTGGGCTGTGACGGCGCCCGCAGCCGGGTTCGCGACATGGCCGGAATCCCGTTCCCCGGCACCGTCTATCCCGAGGTCAACCGGCTGGCCCAGATCACCGTGCCCGACTCGGTGACCCGGCTCGACGGCGGCGACCTCGAGCTGCCCGGATTCGGAACCATCCGCGGGGGTTTCACCAGAACGGACCGCGGTCTGTTCGGGATGGCGGCATCACCCACGTCGGAGGTGCTGTCGGTCTACACGATCGAGGACGAGGCCACCGAGTACGACGATGACGTTCCGCTGTCGGTGACCGAGATGCAGGACAGCATCCGCCGCGTGCTCGGCGCGGACCTTACGGTGGCACAGGCGCATCGGCTCTCGCGCTTCACCTTCAAGGCCAGGCAGGCCGAACGCTACCGCGACGGTCGGATCCTGCTCGCCGGTGATGCGGCCCACCTGTTCCCTGCCACCGGCGTCGCCATCAATGCCGGCATGCTCGACGCGGTCAACCTCGCCTGGAAGCTGGCCGCCGAGGTTCAGGGCAGGGCGTCCGCCGACCTGCTGGACACCTATCACGAGGAACGCCATCTCGCCGGTGCCCGCACCATGCTGCACACGCAGGCACAGGTGGCGCTGCGGCGTGGGCACGACCCCGCCGCGGAAGCGCTGCGGGCCGTCTTCCAGGAGCTTCTCACCGATGAACAGCCGGCGCGGCGCATGGGAGCCCTCATCGCCGGCGCCGACATCCGCTACCCGCTGCCCAATCCCAACGGCCATCCTCTGACCGGCACGTTCGTGCCCGACCTCATGCTGCACACCGACGACGGCGCCACCAACATCGCCGAGCTGCTGCACACCGCACGCCCGGTGCTGCTCGACCTCGCCGAGCGCGCGGACCTTCGCGAGGCTGCCCGACACTGGCAGCCCCACCTCGACGTCCGCACCGCCAAGACGGACGACCGCCCGGCCGACGCCCTCCTGATCCGACCGGACGGCCACGTCGCCTGGGCCGCCACCATCGACGAACCCGCCGATACCGCTCGGGACGGCCTGCGAGCCGCGTTGTCGTCGTACTCCACCCCGCGCACACTCACCGACGAAGGATTCTGATCATGACGACAATCCGCGTTGCACGCCCCGATGAACTGCCCGCTCTGACGATTCACCCGGACGACGACGAACGGAACGACGCGACCTCGGCGTACCTGACCAGTCTGCTGGACAACGGCTGCACCAGACCGGAGTGGTGTCTGGTCGCCGAGGCGGAGGGCCGGCTGACCGGGAACGTCGTTCTGTGGACGATCCCAGGCCGGACGGTGCCGGAGGACATCGTGCTGCTGGAGCCCGGAGATCTCGAGACCGGAGCCGCTCTGCTGGCCGAGGCCGCGGAGTTGGCCCGCTCGCTCGGGGCCGGGTCGCAGGGGCATGTACTGGACTCGCCCGCGCAGGCTCCTCAGTACCAACGGGACCCGGCACTGCGCGAGAAGGTGCTGACCGACGCCGGGTTCACGGTCATGCGCGATGGCTGCCGGTTCGGATGGACCGCCGGGGACCCGACGCCCGCGCAGGACGAACGGCTGCACTGGCGGTCGATGGCGGAGTTGGGCACGGATCCCTTCGTCGACCTGCTCACCGAAACATTCACCGATACCAAGGACTCGAGCTTCTTGGCCGAGATCGCCGAGCACGGACCGCGCGGGGCCGCCGCGGGAGCGATCTCCGAGATGATGGAACTGAAGCACGAACCAGGCTGGTTCGAGATCGGTTATGACGGAGAGGACGTCCCCGTCGCGCTCAGCATGCCCGCGTTTGCTCCGAACTCGGCCGTCATCGGCCTCGTCGCGGTTGCGCCCGTCGCCCGTGGCCAGGGCTACGCGACCGGCGTCGTCGCGCGCGGCACCTGTGCGCTGACCGCCGCCGGCGCCACCGAGATCCGCGGCGACTGCGACGCCGACAACATCGCCATGGTCAAGGCCTTCGAAAGGGCCGGCTTCAAGAACTTCGCCAACCGAAAGATGTTCGACCGCCCGCTGTGACGTACGACGAGCGGGTCTCGGCACGCTGAGGGGACTGCCTCGGTCGACCGTCGCCATCTGCGAAGATGCGGGCGTGAGCACTTCGACCCCGTCACGCACCAACGCTCTTGACCAGTTCTTCCAGATCAGCGCGCGCGGCTCGACGGTCGGGCGCGAGGTGCGGGGTGGCGTGGTCACCTTCTTCACGATGGCCTACATCGTCGCCCTCAACCCGCTGATCCTCGGGTTCGCGGAGGACATGAACGGCGACCTCCTCGGTGGCACGAGCGGCGACAACCTGGCCGCGATCGCGGCCGGGACCGCGCTGGTGGCGGGCGTGATGACGATCCTGATGGGCCTCGTCGCCAACTATCCGCTGGCGCTGGCGACCGGGCTCGGGCTCAACGCGTTCGTGGCGTTCTCGATCGCCGGGCAGATGACCTGGGCCGACGCGATGGGGCTGGTGGTGATCGAGGGTCTGGTGATCCTCGTGCTGGTGCTGACCGGGTTCCGGGAGGCCGTCTTCCATGCCGTGCCGCGTGAGCTCAAGACCGCGATCTCGGTCGGTATCGGCCTGTTCATCGCGGTGATCGGCTTCGTCGACGCCGGTTTCGTACGCCGCATCCCCGACGCCGCGAACACCACCGTGCCGGTGCAGCTGGGCCCGACCGGGCAGCTCGCGGGCTGGCCGGTGCTGGTCTTCGTGATCGGCCTCGTCCTGGTCATCACCCTGTGGGTGCGCAAGGTGCGCGGCTCGATCCTGATCTCGATCGCGGTGACCACGGTGCTGGCGATCATCGTCGAGGCGATCGCGGATCTCGGCGCCGGCGGCGCCGAGAACCCGACCGGCTGGGCGCTCAACGTACCGGCACTCCCGGACAGGATCGTCGACTGGCCCTCGTTCGCGACGCTGGGCGAGTTCAACCTGCTCGGCTCGTTCCAGAACGTCGGCATCGTGACCGCGGTGCTGCTGATCTTCACGCTCATGCTCGCCGACTTCTTCGACACCATGGGCACGATGACCGCGATCGGCGCCGAGGCCGGGCTGCTGCGCGAAGACGGCACCCCGCCGCGTACGCGCTCGATCCTGGTCGTCGACTCGCTGGCCGCCGCGGCCGGTGGTGCCGGTGGTGTCTCCTCCAACACCTCCTACGTCGAGTCCGCCTCGGGCGTCGGCGAGGGTGCGCGGACCGGGCTGGCGGCGGTCGTGACCGGCGTGCTGTTCCTGCTCACCACGTTCCTGGCTCCGCTGGTGACCGTGATCCCGTCGGAGGCGGCGGTGCCCGCCCTGGTGCTGGTCGGCTTCCTGATGATGCAGCAGGTCAAGGACATCAACTGGGCCGACCCGGACATCGCCATCCCGGCGTTCCTGACGATCGCGCTGATGCCGTTCACCTACTCGATCTCGGTCGGGATCGGCGCCGGCTTCCTGGCTTACGTGCTCATCAAGGTCGTCCGCGGCAATGCGAGGACCGTACACCCGCTGATGTGGCTGGTCGCGGTCATGTTCGCCGTCTACTTCGCGATCCACCCGATCTCGAGCTGGCTGGGCTGATCGAACGGGCTGATCAGCCCAGCATGTCCTTGACGAGCGGCACGACCTGGGTGCCGTAGAGCTCGATCGAGCTCATCAGGTCCTCGTGGCGCACCTGGCCCTGGTCGTACTTCAGGTCGAACCGGTCGACGCCGAGCACCTTGATGGTGCCGGCCAGCTTCCGGGCGACCGTGTCGGGCGAGCCGACGTAGAGGGAGCCGCCCTCGATCTCACGCTCGAAGTCGCCGGGCCTCGGCGCGGGCCAGCCGCGCTCGCGGCCGATCTGGGTGCGCATCGCCAGCCAGCCCTCGTAGACCGTCTCGCGGGCCTGCTCGTCGGTCTCGGCGACGAACCCGGGCGAGTGGACGGCGACGCGCTTCCGCGGCACGCCGAACTCGTCCTGGGCGCGCTCGAAGAGGTCGATGTAGGGCGCGAACCGGTCGGCCGGACCACCGATGATCGCCAGGAAGAGGCCGAAGCCGTGGCGGGCGGTGCGTACGACCGACTCCGGGCTGCCGCCGACGCCGACCCAGGCGGTCAGCCCGTTCTCGGTGCGCGGGAAGACCTCCTGGTCGGTGAGCGCCGCACGGGTGCGGCCCTCCCAGGTGACCTTCTCCTCCTTCAGCAGCGCGGCGAGCAGCTCGAGGCGCTCCTCGAAGAGCTCCTCGTAGTCGGCGAGGTCGAAGCCGAACAGCGGGAACGACTCGGTGAACGAGCCGCGTCCGGCGACGATCTCTGCGCGGCCGTTCGAGACCGCGTCGAGGGTCGCGAACCGCTCGAAGACCCGCACCGGGTCGTCCGAGCTGAGCACGGTCACCGCGGAGCCGAGACGCAGTCGCTCGGTGCGCGAGGCGACCGCGGCGAGCACCATCTCCGGGCTGGAGACGGCGAAGTCACGGCGGTGGTGCTCCCCGACCCCGAAGAAGTCGAGCCCGACCTGGTCGGCGAGCACGCCCTCTTCGACGATGTTGCGGATCACCTGCGCGTGATGCTGCGGCTTGCCCTCGGCGTCGCGGGTGACCCCGCCGAAGGTGTCCAGGCCGAACTCGATGTCAGTCACGCCCGTTGAAACCTCAACCAGTCGTGGCGCATTCCCAGGGCTGTCGCGGGATCTCGTGGGCCTCGCTCGCCAGGTGACGCCACAGCGTCCCGCCGTGCTCGAGGTCGAGCCGGCCGTCCGGGAAGGCGTCGGATGCGATCTCCTGTCCGAGCGCCGTGACCGACCCGAGCACTCGGTGCGGGCCGAGGAGGCCGGGGGCGAGCGAGCTCGCGTCCAGGTCGAGCGACTCGACCAGGACGGGGCGGCCGTCGTGCCCGTACGCCGACCAGGTGGTGCTCGCCCGGCCGGGGCGTTCGCCGTGCCGGCCGAGGACCAGGGTCTCGCGGAGTGCGAGCCGGGCGCCGGGCGCAAGGGTGACCCGGGTGTCACGGGTGACGTCGGCGCCGGCAGAGACGACGAACGGCTCGCCGGCCCAGACCAGGGTCGCGCCCGCCGCCAGGGCGATCCGGACCGACCAGGACGCCCGGCCGCCGTCCATGTCGTACGCCACCGTCCCGGCCGGCTCGACCAGGGTGAGGCTCGCACCCTCCCCCACCTCGACGCCGATCGTGACGTGGTCGCCGGCCAGCAGCATCGCGCCGTCGGGGACCAGCGAGATCCGCGCGGAGCGGGCGTCGCTGGCGAGCAGCATCGGGCGCAGCGCCGGAGCCGTCGCCGGGCCGGCGACGTCGGTCTGCACCCGCACCCGGCCGCCGTCGACCGCCCCGACCCGCACCCGGGTCAGGGAGCCGCTGGCCAGCTCAGGCGTGCTGATGGTCGTGGACATGCTCGGCGTCGTGATCGTGGGCGTGGCTGGTGCCGTCCGCGTGGAAGTGCGGCGCCATCGGCCCGGGGTCGGCGGGGACGAGGGACCCACCCCGGTGCCGGGCCAGCTCGGACCTGACCCAGCCGATCAGCGCCTCGACGGAGGCCCGGTCGGTGCGGGAGAGCGCGATGACCGGACGGCCCTCGCGCACCGACCCCGCGTCGGAGACCATCGCGTCCGGGTCGACACCGACGTACGGGGCCAGGTCGGTCTTGTTGACCACCAGCAGGTCGGCACGCTCGATGCCGGGGCCGCCCTTGCGGGCGACGTCGCCTCCGCCGGCGACGTCGATGAGGAAGATCTGGGTGTCGACCAGCGCCGGGGAGAACGTCGCGGTGAGGTTGTCACCGCCCGACTCGACCAGGACCACGTCGAGCGGCGCGAACTCCTCCTCGAGCTCCTCGACGGCGATCAGGTTGGCGGTGACGTCGTCGCGGATGGCGGTGTGCGGGCAGGCGCCGGTCTCGACCGCCTTGATGCGGGCCGGGTCGAGCACCCCCGCGGAGCGGAGGAACCGGGCGTCCTCGTCGGTGTAGATGTCGTTGGTGACCACGCCGATCTCCAGGTCGGCGGAGAGCTCGCGGCACAGCAGCGCGATCAGCGAGCTCTTGCCGGTCCCCACGGGGCCGCACACTCCGATGCGCAGTCCCCTGCCGTCCGTCGTCCCATCCTTCGTCACAGTTTCAGGCACTGAACAACCTCCTGGTCGTGTCGGCGTGGGCGAGAGCCCACAGGTCGAGCTGGGGCGCACTGGGCGCCGGGATCTGATGAGGGTCGGTGAGCGGGGCGACCTCGGTGGCGAGTCGTTCGGCCTCGGAGAGCAGGTCGTGCACCCATGAGGTGGCGTCGAGCGGGTCGAGGGGCAGCAGCTTGAGGGCTGCCGAGGCGACGGTCTGCAGGTCGTCGTACGCCACCAGCCGGCCCAGCGACGCCGGCGCGAGGCCACCGGTGGCGGCCGCCGCGGCCAGGACGAGCGGACGGCACGGCCGCTCGAGGGCGGCCACCTCCGCGACGTGTGGCGAGTCCGGGAACAGCCGCCTGACCAGGCGCAGCAGCGCCCGGCCGAGGGTGCGTGAGGTGTCCCGCATCGGCGCCGCCGGGGTACGTGCCGCCCACGCGTCCAGGACCTGCTCCAGCGGCAGCCCGGCGCGCAGCCGGTGCAGCCCCACCACCGCCGTGCCGGCCTCGACCCGTACGACGCTGGCCAGTCGCGACCGCATGAAGACCGGCACCTGCTCGGCGGTGAGGCCGGAGCGTACGGCCGCCTCCAGCTGGCCCGACTGGGTGTGGCCGGCGACCGGAAGGCGGGCGTCGGCCAGCAGCATCATGAGCAGGTTCTCGGACATCGCGCTCAGAACATCGAGTAGAGCTGCGTCAGCGGCAGCTCGGTCGCGGGGGCGGGCTCGATCAGCTCGCCGTCGACGTGGATGCGGAAGGTCTCGGGCTCGACCCGGATGTCCGGGGTCGCATCGTTGTTGATCATCTGCGCCTTCCCGATCTCCCGGGTCGGCTCGATCCCGACGAGGCGGCGGCGCAGGCCGAGGCGGTCCGCGAGCCCGGCATCCAACGCCGACGGAGCGACGAACGAGACCGCGTGATCAGCGCCCGGCCCGACCAGCGCCGGCCGCATGAGCACCGGCTGCGGGGTCGGGATCGAGGCGTTCGGGTCGCCGAGAGCACCCCAGACCAGCGCGCCGGCCTTCATGACGACCTCGGGCCTGATGCCGAAGAACCGCGGGTCCCACAGGACCAGGTCGGCCATCTTGCCGGGCTCCACGGAGCCGACCTCGGCGGCGATCCCGTGGGCGATGGCGGGGTTGATCGTGTATTTCGCGACGTACCTCTTCGCTCTCACGTTGTCGGCCGGACCACCCAGCGGGCCGAGGCGGGCCTTCATCGCGTGGGCGACCTGCCAGGTGCGGCAGATGACCTCGCCGATCCGGCCCATCGCCTGGGCGTCGGAGGAGGTGATGGACAACGCACCGAGGTCGTGGAGCACGTCCTCGGCGGCGATCGTCGTCGCCCGGATCCGGGACTCGGCGAAGGCCAGGTCCTCGGGTACCCGCGGGTTGAGGTGGTGGCAGACCATCAGCATGTCGAGGTGCTCGGCGACGGTGTTGACGGTGTGCGGCAGGGTCGGGTTGGTCGAGCCGGGGATGACGTGCGGCAGCGAGGCGACCGACAGGATGTCGGGCGCGTGCCCTCCCCCGGCGCCCTCGGCATGGAAGGCGTGGATCGAGCGGCCGGCGATCGCGGCGACGGTCGACTCCAGGTAGCCCGCCTCGTTGAGCGAGTCCGAGTGGAGCGTGACCTGCAGACCGTGCTCGTCGGCGGCCCGCAGCGCGGCGTCGATCGCGGCCGGGGTCGAGCCCCAGTCCTCGTGGACCTTGTAGGCGGCGGCGCCGGCCAGCGCCTGCTCGGCCAGCCCGGCGGCGGAGACGGTGTTGCCCTTGCCCATCAGCAGCAGGTTGACCGGCAGGTCGTCGAGCGCGCGGTGGACGGTCGCCAGGTGCCACGGCCCCCCGGTGACCGTGGTGGCCTTGGAGCCCTCCGAGGGTCCGGTGCCGCCGCCACCGATGGTGGTGGTCCCGGTCGAGATCGCCTCCACGATCTGGGACCGGGAGAGGAGATGTACGTGGACGTCGATGGCCCCGGCGGTGAGGATCTTCCCCTCACCACTGACCACGTCGGTGCCCGGCCCGATGATCAGGTCGGGGTGGACGCCGTCGGCGATGTCGGGGTTGCCGGAGCGCCCCAGGGCGACGATCCGGCCCGCGCGGATCCCCACGTCGGCGCGGACGATGCCCCAGTGGTCGAGCACCAGGGCGTTGGTGATCACCGTGTCGAGTGCACCGTCGGCCGAGGAGACCGTGGACTGGTTCATCGACTCGCGGATCGACTTGCCGCCGCCGAAGACCGACTCCTCACCGCCCACGGTCAGGTCGTCCTCGACCTCGATCCACAGGTCGGTGTCACCGAGGCGCACCTGGTCGCCGGTCGTGGGCCCGTAGAGCGCGGCGTACTCGGTCCTGCTGATCTCCACCATCACGCCTCCTCGATCTGGCTGTGCTTGATCTGGATGCCGGGTACGACGCGGGCGCCCTTGAACGCCACGATCGCGACCTCCCGGGACGCGCCCGGCTCGAACCGGCGCGAGGTGCCCGCGGGGATGTCGAGCCGGAACCCCTCGGCCGCCTCACGGTCGAAGGAGAGCGCCGAGTTCACCTCGGCGAGGTGGATGTGGGAGCCGATCTGGACCGGCCGGTCGCCGGTGTTGAGGACGACCAACGTACGCCGCTCCGACTCGCTCCGGTCGGTGTTGAGCCGGATGGTGCCGTCGGCGACGCGTACGGCTCCGGGACCGCTGGACTGCATGGACATCTCCCGCTTCAGGCGATGGGCTGGTGGATGGTGACGAGCTTGCGGCCGTCGGGGAAGGTGGCCTCGACCTGCACCTCGACGAGCATGTCGACCACGTCGGGCATGACCTGCTCGCGGGTCAGCACGGCGCGGCCCTGGGTCATCAGGTCGGAGACCAAGGCGCCCTCCCGGGCCCGCTCGATCACCCAGGTGGACAGCAGCGCGACCGACTCGGGGTAATTGAGGAGCACCCCGCGGGCGAGCCGGTCGCGCGCGACCATCCCGGCCACGGACAGCAGCAGCTTCTCGGTGTCGGACGGGGTCAGATGCATGTCGCCAACTCTCCAGACTCTCTAGACGGCCAACTGGGATCGGACGTGCTCGTGGGCCCCGGACCCGCCGTCACCGCTCGCGGTGATCCGGCCGGACTCGAGGATGTAGTAGGCAGAGGCCGTACGCAGCGCGAACCCGACGTGCTGCTCGACCAGCAGCACGCTGAGGTCGCCGCGTCCGGTGAGCTCGGAGATCACCCGCTCGATCTCGGCGACCACGTTGGGCTGGATGCCCTCGGTCGGCTCGTCGAGGATGAGCAGCCTCGGCCTGGTCAGCAGCGTACGCGCGATCGAGAGCTGCTGGCGCTGACCGCCCGACAGCAGCCCGGCGCGTCGCCCGAGCAGGTCCTTCAGGGCCGGGAACAGGTCGAGCATCTCGCTGATCCCGGCCCGGTCGCCGACCAGCCGGAGGTTCTCCAGAGCGGTCATGTCGCCGAAGCTCTGCTGCCCCTGCGGGACGTAGCCGAGACCGCGCTTCACCCGCGCGCTCGGCCGCAGCGCGGTGACGTCCTCGCCGTCGAGCAGCACCCGGCCGCTCTTGGGCCGGACCAGCCCGGCCGCGGCCTTGAGCAGCGTCGTCTTGCCCGCGCCGTTGTGTCCCATCAGCGCCACCGCGGCGCCGGTGCGCACCTCGAGGCTGACCTCGTGGAGCACCGTGGTGCGACCGTAGCCGCCGGTGACCGACTCCATCCTCAGCATCAGGCGTCCTCCCCAGTCTTCGTCTCGGTGCTCGCCTCGGTGCTCGTCTGGGCGCTCGTCTCGGTCACGGCGGCGACCGTGTCGCCCAGGTAGACCCGCTGCACCTCGGCGTCCTCGCGGATCTCGGCGGCGGTGCCCTCGGCGATCACCTTCCCGGCGTGCAGGACGGTGACGACGTCGGCGAACCGGCGGACGAAGTCCATGTCGTGCTCGATCACCACGACGGTGCGCCCCGGGCTGATCCGGCGCAGCAGCTCTCCGGTCTCCTCGCGCTCCTCGGCCGACATCCCGGCGACGGGCTCGTCGAGCAGCATCACCGAGGAGTCCTGCACCAGCAGCATGCCGATCTCCAGCCACTGCTTCTGCCCGTGGGAGAGCACCCCGGCCGGACGGTCCGCGAGCTCGGTGAGCCCCACCGTCTCCAGCACCTCGGCCACCTGCTCGGGCATGCCCCGCCGCGGCAGCATCAGCCGCCACCGCGCCCGATGGACGCCGGCGGCGATGTCGAGGTTCTGCAGCACGCTCAGCTCCTCGAAGACCGTCGCGGTCTGGAACGTACGTCCCACGCCGAGGCGGGTGATCCGGTGCGATGCCAGCGCGAGCAGATCGCGTGTGCGATAGCGCGCCTCACCACTCCCCTTCGCCAGACCGGTCAGGGCATCCACCAGCGTCGTCTTCCCGGCGCCGTTGGGGCCGATCAGGAAGTGCAGCCGGCCGGGTTCGAGGGTCAGGGACACCCCGTCGATCGCGACGAACCCGTCGAACTCGACCCGCAGGTCACTCACCTGCAACGTCTCCACGGTCATGCCGCCACCTCCTCCCCCACCCGCGTATCCGCTTCTTCGGACCTCTCGGCCTCCGAGCGGCGCGAGACCAGGCCCTTCACCAGCCCCAACAGCTGCGCCAGCCCACCCGGCAACAGCAGGATGACCAGCACGAACAGCGCCCCCTGGAAGTAGGACCACGAGCCGGGGAAGGCCTCGGAGAGCGAGGTCTCGGCATAGCCGACCAGGAGCGCGCCGACAGCGGGGCCGAGCAGCGAGGCCCGGCCACCGAGCGCCACCCCGGCGAGCAGTCCGATCGAGGCGACCACGCCAACGTCGTCGGGCGAGACGATCCCGGCGATCGGCACGAACAGCGCGCCGCCGATCGAGGCCAGGACGGCCGCGATGACGTACGCAGCGAGCTTGACGTTGGCCGGGTCCGTGCCGAGGAAGCGGACCCGCTCCTCACCGTCACGCACCGCGACCAGCAGCTCACCGAATCGGGTGCGGTAGAGCCAGGCCATCGCCAGGATCGAGACCAGCAGGATCCCGGCGGCGATGAAGTAGAGCATCCGCTTGTTGGCGGGGTCGAACAGGGCGTACCCGAAGAAACCCTGGAAGTTGTTGAGCCCGTTGGCGCCGCCGGTGGTCTTCACCTGGCCGACGAGCAGGATCGCGAAGGCTGCTGCCAGCGCCTGCGACAGGATGGCGAAGTACGCCCCCTTGATCCGCCGCTTGAACACGGCCAGCCCCAGCAGGCCCGCCACCAGTGCCGGCAGGACCAGGATGACGACGAGCGCGAGAGCGCCGCTGCGCAGCGGCTCCCACCAGCCCGGCACCGTGGCGTCGCCGTAGAGCGCCATGAAGTCCGGCACCCCGCCCGGACCGGCGTCGGCGAGCTTGAGGTGCATCGCCATCGCGTAGGCGCCGATGCCGAAGTAGAGCCCCTGGCCGAGCACCAGCATCCCGCCACGGCCCCAGGCCAGTCCGATGCCGACCGCGGCGATGGCGTAGCAGCAGTACTTGGCCAGCAGACCGAGCCGGAAGTCCGAGAGCACCGCCGGGGCGAGGACGAGCAGGGCGACCGCGAGCAGCAGCCAGCCGACGTACGGATAGATCCTTTTCATGCCAGGCTCCTGGTGCGGACCGAGAGGATGCCCTGCGGGCGCAGCTGCAGGAAGGCGACGATCGCGAGGAAGACGATCACCTGCGCGACCGACCCGGTCAGCGCGTGGGCGAGGAACGCCTGCAGCAGACCGATGCCCAGCGCCGCCGCGATGGTGCCCTTGAGGTGGCCGATGCCGCCGACCACGACCACCAGGAACGCCTGCACGATGTAGGACGTGCCGAGGTTCGGGCCGGTCGAGCCGAGCAGCGTGAGGGCCACCCCGGCCACGCCGGCCAGGCCGGAGCCGATGAAGAAGGTGGCCTGGTCGGTGCGCCGGGTGGAGATGCCGATCGTCTCGGCGAGGTCGCGGTTGCCTACGGTCGCCCGGATCTGCCGCCCGAGCGCGGTGAACCGGAGCACCGCCAGCAGCGCCGCCACGCAGACCGCGGCGAGGACGAGGATGAAGAGCCTGGTCAGCGGGAAGTCGTAGCCGAGGATCGGGATCGACCCGTCGAGCCAGCCCGGCGCGGGCACCTCCTTGGCCGGAGCCCCGAAGATGTCGCGGGCGACCTGCTGCAGGACGAGCCCGACACCGTAGGTGACCAGCAGCGTGTCCAGCGGGCGGGCGTACATCCACCGCAGCACGCTCGCCTCGAGCGCCAGCCCGAGCAGGCCGCCGATCACGAACCCCGCGGGGAGCGCGATCAGCAGGCTCAGCTCGGTGCTGGCGACGATCGTCGAGACGACGTAGGCGGTGTACGCGCCGGCCATGATGAACTCGCCGTGGGCCATGTTGATCACGCCCATCTGACCGAAGGTCAGGGTGAGCCCGAGGGCGATGAGGAGCAGGACCGCACCGGCGGAGACGCCGGTGAAGACCTGGGCGAGCAGCGCGTCCAACGGGCTAGTTCTTCCACCAGTCGTAGGACTTCAGGTAGGGGTCCGGCTCGATCGGCTTGTCGCTCGACCAGACCGTGTCGATCAGGCCCTCGGAGTTGACCTGCCCGATGAGCGCGGTCTTGGCGATGTGGTGGTTCTCGCCGTTGACCTCGACGGTGCCCTCGGGTGCGTCGTAGGTGACGCCGTCGGAGGCGTCGATGACGTCCTCGACCGCGAACGAGTCGGCCTTCTCGACCATGCCCTTCCACAGGTGGAGCGAGGTGTAGGCCGCCTCCATCGGGTCGGAGGTGACCGCCTTGGCGCCGTTGGCCGCCTTGAAGTCGGTGACGAACTTCTCGTTGGCCGGGCTGTCGATGGTCTGGTAGTAGTTCCAGGCCGTGTACTGCCCCTCGAGGTTGCCCACGCCGACGCCCGGGACCTCCTCCTCGGCGATCGAGACCGAGAGCACCGGCATGGCCGAGGCGGTCAGGCCCTTGCCCTTGTACTCCTTGAAGAAGGCCACGTTGGAGTCGCCGTTGAGGGTGTTGAAGACCGCGTCCGCGCCGGCGGCCTTGACCTTGTCGACGACCGTGCCGAAGTCGGTCGAGCCCAGGGGCTGGTACTCCTCGCCGAGGACCTCGATGCCGTTGGCGGCTGCGTACTGCTTGATGATCTTGTTGGCCGTGCGCGGGAAGACGTAGTCGGAGCCGACCAGGAAGATCGACTCGATCTTCTTCTCCTCCTTGAGGAAGTCGAGGGCGGGGATGATCTGCTGGTTGGTGGTCGCGCCGGTGTAGAAGATGTTGTGCGAGGACTCCAGGCCCTCGTACTGGACCGGGTAGAAGAGCAGCGCGTCGTTGCCCTCGAAGACCGGCAGCATCGCCTTGCGCGAGCTGGAGGTCCAGCCGCCGAAGACGGCCGCGACGCAGTCGTCCTGGATCAGCTTGGTCGCCTTCTCGGCGAAGACGGTCGGCTCGGACTGCCCGTCCTCGCTGACGATCTCGAGCTTCTTGCCGAGCACGCCGCCGTCGGCGTTGATCTCCTCGGCCGCCATGGACAGGGACTTGAAGACGGTCGTCTCGCTGATCGCCATCGTGCCGGACAGGGAGTTGAGGAAGCCGATCTTGACGGTGTCACCGCTGGTGTCGACGCAGCTCTCGCTGCTCGCGGAGTCACCGGTCTTCGCGCCGCCGCACGCGGTCGCGGTCATGCCCAGGGCGAGCACCGAGCTGGCCGCGAGGACGCGGCTCGAGAATTTCGTACGCACGGGATGGGGGTCCTTCCATCGGACAATTGCTCTCGAATGGAAGGAATCTAGGGACGCGTTGTTTCGCCGATGTGTCAGGCCGGGCGAGGGTTTGTTTCCAGATGGAAACGCCGCAAGTCGGCAGAGCTCAGACGAGTCGGTCGAGGACGGCCCTGAGGTCGCGGACGACGTCGACGACGGGCTCGGTCTGCTGCCGGGCACGGATCTCGCGGGCGACCGAGGCGCCCACCGGCGAGAGCGCGACGACCGCGCGACGCTTGTCCTCGGGGTGGACCTTGCGCAGCACCAGGCCGCGCTCGGCGAGGCGGTCCACGTGGCGGGTCAGCGTGCCGGCCGGGAGCGCGGCGGCGTCGGCGAGCCGCGTCATCGTCTGGCCGGGCTCGTCGAGCAGCACGCTGAGGATGCGCCACTGCTCCGCGGTGACGTCGAAGTCGGCGTACACCTCGGCGAGCGCGCGCTCGATCCGGCGCTGCGCCCGGGCGAGCAGCACGGCCAGATCCGTGCCGGCCGTCTCGGCAACCTTCATGAGTCCTCCCCACGATCGCTGTCTGCCGTACCCTAACCATCCAACGGCTCAATGGTGAGTCATCAGGGCAACATTCCGTTCGGGAGCAGGTGTCGATGACCCCACCGTCGTTCACCCCGTCCTCCCATGCCCTCCTGGGCCTCGCACCGCGTCCTCCGGGGGCGGTCTCGATCGCATTCGTGGTGCCGATGCAGGGCCCGACCGGCATCTACGGGCCCGGCTGTCTGGCCTGCGGCGAGCTGGCCGCCGACGACCTCAACACCGGAGGCGGAATCGCTGGGCGACCGGTCGAGCTGGTCGCGGTCGACGCCGGGCGGGCCCCCGAGGAGGTCGCCGCCGAGGTGGCCCGGCTGGTCGACCTCGGCCGGGTCGACGCCATCGCCGGCTGGCACATCTCGGCCGTACGTCAGGCGATCACCGCCCGCGTCGGCGGCAGGGTCCTGTATGCCTTCGCGGCCATGCACGAGGGCGGCGACGAGACTCCTGGCGTCTTCATGATCGGCGAGCGCCCGGTCAACCAGCTGCTCCCCGCCGCCGCCTGGATGCGGGCCAACCATGGCGTCTCCCGCTGGGCGGTGGTAGGCAACGACTACGTCTTCCCGCGGGTCACCGGCTCGACGGCGCGCGCGGCGTTGCACGGTTCGCCCTCGCAGGTCGTGAGCGAGACGTACGTCCCGCTGGGGACGCGCGACTTCGCCGGCGTGCTGCGTGGGCTCGAGGGCGGCGAGCAGGACGGCGTGATCATGCTGCTGATGGGGCAGGACGCGGTGCACTTCAACCGCCAGTTCGCCGCCGCCGGGCTGAGCTCGTCGCTGACCCGGCTGAGCCCCGCGGTCGAGGAGAACACCCTGCTCGCCGGCGGCGCCGGTGCCAACGCCAACGTCTTCGCCGCCGCTGCCTACTTCGACGGCCTCACGACCCCCGAGTCGGCCGGCCTGGCCGAGCGCTACTACCGCCGCTTCGGCGAGTACGCGCCCTCCCTCAACGCGGTCGGCGAGTCCTGCTACGAGTCGCTGATGTTCCTGCGTCAGGTCGGCGACGCCTGTGGCTCCCTCGAGGTCGAGCCCGCGCTGCACCTCGCCGAACGCCACAGCTACTCCAGCCCCCGCGGCCTGATGCGCATGCACGGCAACCTCGTCGACCAGGACGTCTACATCGCCGCCGCCGACGGCCTCCGCTTCGAGATCCAGGAACAGATCGCGTACGCGTCCTAGCGTGACCGTCCGTCATGCGGCGAGGGCGTGGTCGAGCAGTACGTCGCGCAGCGTGAGCTCGACCCGGGACAGCGGTGGTGGGTCTTGTGCCCAGGTGTCGGGTGGTGGGCTCGTGTAGACATGGCCCGTGGGCGTGATGGTGGTGATGCTGCCGTCGGGTCCAGGTCTGGCTCGCCAGCCGATCGCTTCCTTGGCCTGATTGCACCGCTCGCACAGCCCTTGAAGGTTCTCGGCGCTGGTCTTTCCGCCGTCGGCATGGCGTTGGACGTGGTCGATGTTGCGGATCGGGGCATCACACCCAACGGTGCGGCAGACTCCGCCGTCACGAGTGGCGATGAACTCAGCCAGCCCATCGGGTGCCTTCCGCGACCGCGACTCCATCGCCACCAGCTGACCCGCAGGATCGGTGAACAACCGACGCACGAACACCTCGGCATCGGCCAAGGCCTCCCGCGCCCAGGCGGCAGGGACGGGGCCGTAGCCCTCCACCATGGCGGCCTGATCGGCGTCATTGGCGAGCGAGTCGGCGGTCATGACGATCTTGACCTCGATCCGCGGCTTCGCCCCGGTCTCGCGGCCGGTGATGCGGTCGACCAGCGTGTCGGCCATGACCTGACCCCGACTTCGCTCGTCACCGGCGGCACGGGCAGCGTTGGCGGCCTGATCGAGTGCCGCGAACACAGCGACCCCGTCCTTGATCGGGAGTAGCGCTCCGAGCCAGGTCATGGTGTCGGGTGCCGGTCGGAGGCTGACGCGGCGGTCTTTCTCAGCGTTGGCGGCTCGGCTGACGACGGCTGCTTGGTCGAGGGTGATGGCGAGCTTCTTGGCGGCGTTCTCGAGCTGCCGTAGCCCCATCGCCACCGCCCGGGCGGGTTCACCTGCGGGCCCGGTCGCGCACAGTTCGTAGTCGATGACCCGGCGGTCCTCGCGTGAGAGGCAGGCGGTCTCGCGGGCCAGGATGGTGGCCTGCCACTGCGAGAACGACCCTGCCTTCATCAACGCGAAGGTGTGCGGCATCTCGGTGATCAGGATCTTTGCCAGCCCGAGCAGCTTTGCACCCTTGGCCGGGGAGACCCGTCGCGCCAGCGCGATCTGGGAGGCCACTCCTTCGCCCAGTTTCCGGGCAGGAACTCCGGCCTCAGCTTGGCGAACGCGGGCCGCCTCCTCCAGGCGTACCGCTGCTTCTGCTTGGACGGCCTCGGCGGTGCACTTCACCTGTTCGAGCCGGACGATCCAGTCGACCAGCTCCCGCTCGGACGCACCGGGAGGTGGCCCGTCGAGGAGGCGGTCGACGGTCTCGTACATGTGCTTTATTATATGCGAGCGAGCACCATGGCGCTACTCATTTATGCTGGTCATAGGCCAGTTACGCAGTCAGCGAACAAGTCACGTGGCTGCTGCGCCACACTCTCGCCGCCGCCCCGATACAGGCGAAATCTTTTCTCGATCGGGTGCCGAGTCAAGGATGGCCGCAGGCCACCGGCGAAGCCGGCGGGCGAAGCCCGTCCTTGACGCGGCGCACGATCGAGAAACACTCAAAGAACGGGTCGGCGGCGAACCCTGAAACGAATACACAGCCGCCAAAGCGAGGTTTCCTCAAGGGCGGTCTCGACAAGCTCGACCGCCGGTGTGCCGGGTCTCGACACCCACAGAGAACGAGATCCACGTATCGACCACTCCCCCAGCCCCCACGGTGTCAGACCACGACCGATCACACCCCGCGGTGACCCGCTCCCAGAACCGCGCAGCAGCACGATTCCGCTCCTGATAAGCGACCTTCCACTCCCCCGGCGCATCAGAGACGACAGCCCGAGCGAACTGGAGCCCGAGCCCACCCCGGCGAGCACCGGCGACGACGAAGAAGCTGTTCAGGACGCGTACGGGCTGGTCGGCATCACGGACGAGCGCGAACCCGATCGGATGGACGCCGGCGGTGAGGATCCAGGCGCGCCAGCCGGGTTCGGAGCGGAGGGCGGCGTCGAGGCGCTCGGTGCGGAAGGTGCCGTCGGCGAACGGGAGGGTCGAGCTGAAGCCCGACATGTCGTGGCGGAAGAGCAGCCAGAGATGGCGGAGGGCGAGATGGTCCTCGGGCCGAGCGAGGCGAGCGGTGACAGGGTTCGGGATGTCGTCGAGGTCGGTGTGAAGAGTGGTCATACGCGAAAGCCTCGAAGCGCGGTGCGCTCCGAGGCCTGGTGACATTCTCTCATGGCTCGCGGCGCGGCGGCCCGGGAAAATCGACGGCGGCCGAACGACGCAGGTCACTAGAGTCGTCGGCGATGACCACAGAGACCGGTTCAGGTGAGGAGATCCTGGCGCTGATCCACCCGGACGCCGACCACAAGGACGTAGAAGCCGCGCTCCTCGAGGCCGGATGGAGACGGTGCGGAGCTGGCGACTGGGCCGTCGCACTGAGCTCGCCGGACGGACGCGCAGCGGCCCGGATCAGCCCGTTCGATCCGGCAGGCGCGTACAACACGGCCTTCTACCGCGAGGCGGCTCCGACCGGTCAGGTGCCGGCGCTGTTCGGCCATCGCAAGCTCACCGGTGGTGGGGACCTGCAGATCCTCGAGCTGCTCGACCCCGTTCCGGAGGACGAGGCGATGACGTTCGTACGCACGATCCAGGAGCCCGGCGGCGAGCTCCTCGCGGTGGCGCTCCGGATCCACGAGCGGATGAGGCGGGAGCAGCCGTGGCCAGGACCCCTCGACTTCAACCCGACCAACGTGATGCGCAGGGGCGACGGCCGGCTCGTGATGCTGGACGTCTTCGCCCTCGACGGGCCGCGGCTGTACGGAACGGCGGCGACGGACCCTGAGGCCGTGGCCGCCCGGATCCCGGCGAGCGAGCGGCGGTTCATCGCCGAGATCCCGCTCGCCACGACGGGCGGGCGCGAGGACGAGCAGATGCGCGCGATCGGTGCAGCCCTCGACGGGGCCGACGCCCGCAGGCGCGCTCAGCAGCGACAGCGGACGGCGCCCCGGTCCGGGTGATCGCTCACCCGGACCGAGACGCCGTCGGCGGGGTCAGGCGATGTGGAAGTCGCTCACGTTGACGTCCACGGCCTCGACGTCGATGTCGAAGTAGTCCTCGACCGCCTCGATGACCCGGGTGCGGATGGTGACGGCGTTGGCCTTCACCGGCGTGCCGTACGCGATCACGTAGGAGACGGTGATGGTCGCGACGTCGTCGACGATGTCGACCACGGTGCCCTCGTCGTCGATCGCGTGCACACCCTCGACCTTGGCGACGATGTGGTGGACCAGGCGCTCGACGAGGCCCTCACTCACCGTCGACTTGCCGCGCTCCTCGCGGGCGGCACGGGCGGCGCGCAGCACACCGGTCAGGGTCGAGTCGGCGGTCGGCTCCGGCTCGACGACCGGCTCAGGCGCGAAGCCGGGGGCCGGGGCCTCGGTCACGACCTCCTCGGACGCGGCAGGCTCCTCGACGGGCTCGGTCTCCTCGGCCACGGCGTCGGTGACCTCATCGGCGGGCGCCTCGTCGACGACCACCTCAGCGGCCTCGGTCTCCTCGGGTGCCTCCACGTCGATGTCGGTCGGCTGGACGGCCTCCTCGGTCACCTCGGCCTCCTCGACCACAGCGGCAGGCTCGTCAACAGCCTCCTCCGCGGCCTCGGCAGTCACGTCGGCATCCTCGACCTCGGCGGTCTCGTCGGCCTCGGGAGCCGGGACGACGTCCTCGGTCTCCACCGGCGCCTCCTCGGCAGCGACCTCCTCGACGGCGACCTCGTCGACAGCGACCTCGTCGACAGCGATCTCCTCGGCCGGCGCCTCGTCCTCGACGACGTCGACGATCTCCTCGTCGCCCTCGACCGACTCGGTCACGTCGGTGACCTCCTCAGCCTCGTCCGCCACCTCGTCGGTCGGCTCGGCGTCGACCTCCACCGACTCGGCCGGATCGGCCGACTCGAGCGCCTCCTCTGCCTCGGCATCGGTCAGCTCGTCCTCCGCCTCGCCGACGGTCTCCTCGGTCGCCTCGGCATCCGGCTCGACCGATCCGGTCTCGTCGGTCGACTCGACGGACTCCACGACCTCGACCTCCGACGCCTCACCCTCCTCGGCGGTCACCACGACGTCCTCGACCTCGGTCGGCTCCTCGACAGCGACCTCCTCGGCGAGCGCCTCACCCTCCGGCTCGGCGGCGGTCTCCTCGGCCTCGTCGGCCTCGATCGCGTCAGCGGGCACGAACGTGTCCTCGGCGTCGACCTCGACCTCGGCCGCCTCGACGACGTCCTCGGTCGCACCCTCGACGACAGCGTCCTCGGCGGCGACCTCGGCCGCGGTCTCCGTCACCTCGGCGTCGGCAACGTCGGCGTCGGCAACGTCCGCAACGGGCTCGGTCTCGACCGCCTCGTCGACAGCGGCGTCCTCCGCAGCGGTCTCCTCGACCTCCTCGGCGGTCTCGGCGAGAGGGGCTTCGGCGTCGACGCCCTCGAGCGGCGCCTCGTACGTGCCCTCGGTCTCGACCACCTCGGCCGAAACCTCGTCAACGGGAGCCTCGACGGGCTCGGTCTCGGCGATCTCACCCACGATGTCGCTGCCCACCTCGACCTCCTCCACGACGAGCTCGGCCACCTCGGCGGCCGGGGTCTCCTCGGTGTCGGTGACAACGTGCTCGGGGTCGGAGAGCGGGTCGACCGAGGGGGCCTCGACGAGGGGCTCGATGACGGTCTCGGCAACCGGCTCGACGGCCGGCTCGAGGGACGGCTCGGCAACCGGCGGCGCGGGGGGCTCGGTGACGTACGCACTGGCCTCGGGGGCGGCCAGGTTCTCGCCGTAGGCGGGAGCGGAGACGGCGGTCGACTCCCCCTCCCCGGCCTTTGGCTGCTCGTTCTTGTGACGGTTGAAGATGCCGCTGATGAAGTCGGACATGGCGTCGCATTCCTTCGAGTGGAGGGAGGGTTGTGGTCGAGCGCTCACAGCTGGGCGTGATGCTAGGGCTGGCACGCGGTGAGTCGGGTCACGTGTCTTCGATTCCCCTGTCTTGTACCCCAACGGTGACCGGGATGAGGACCCTCTGTGTCAAACCTTCCGGGGAGATTCGCCCACCGTTCAGCCAACGTCGGAGACCCGCCGGAGCACGCGCTGTAGAACGACGGAAGAGCACGTACGTCACGACAAATCGCCGAGGGAGAGACGATGAATCCACTGCTGCTCCCACTGGTCGCCGCACAGGCCGCATACGTCCACCGGACCATCGGCAAGGAGTCCCGTCCGGAGGGCCCGACGAAGGGTTTCGTGCCCGGCCCGGAGGCCGGGGACGGAGCCGGCCGGCTGCGTCTGCTGGTGATCGGTGACTCGTCCGCGTCGGGCCGGGGCGCACCCACGCACGACCTCGCCTTCGCCGGGTCGATGGCGCGTGCGATCGCGAAGCGGACCGAGCGTCCGGTCGAGTGGCGGGCGCTGGGGAAGTACGGCGCGACCAGCGAGCGGATCCGGCACGGCATCCTGACGAAGGTGACCGGCGAGTGGGACCTCGCGGTGCTCCTGGTGGGCGTCAACGACATCCTCGCGCGCCGCTCGGTCGAGGCCTGGACGCGAGACCTGACCGCGATCGTCGAGACCCTCCAGGAGCACGCCGCCCACACCGTGCTCCCCGGGATCCCGGAGTTCGGCGCGTTCCCGTCGCTTCCCCGGACCCTGCGGCGCTACCTCGCCGAGCGCGGGAAGGCGCTCGACGTGGCGGCGCGGCTGGTCTGCGCCGGGCGTACGTCGGTGCAGTGGGTCAGCTCGGCCGACCTCGGTCCCGCCGAGCCGTCCTTCTTCGCGGCCGACGGGTTCCACGCCTCACCGGCGGGCTATGAGCGGTGGGCGCAGGCGATCTGGGACCACGTCGATCTCTAGATCACGGGACCACGAGCTGGGCAAGCGGCACATGGTGCTGTCCAGCGTGGACGTCGCGGTCGCGCAGCGATCCCTGCGAGACCGGGCGCGGGTAGGAGATCTTGACGACGTTGAGCGACGGGATCCGGAAGATCTGGACCGACCCCGGGTCGACCCGGTAGAGATCGGCGACGACGCCCTCGTGGAGGAAGGTCTCGTCGGCCGCGATCCGGTAGCCGTCGGCGTCACGCATGAACAGCTCCATCGTGATCCAGAACGGCCCGGCGTTCTTGGAACGGACCTCGATCGCGAGGTCCCCCAGGGTGGTCTCAGGCATCGTTCTTCTCTCCGATCTGGGTGCTGAACTGGGTGCTGAACTCGGTGCTGAACTCGGTGCGGAACATCGCGGTCGGGGTGATGCTGTCGACGGCGTGGTTGAGCACGAACTCGTACGCAGCGCCCCGCTCGACCTCGGCGGGCGATCCCGGGAACGCCAGGCTGGGCAGGTAGTCCATGTCCTGGGCCGGCAGGTGCAGCATCAACGGGTTCGCGACCTTGGCGACCGCGGTGGCCAGCGCCTGGTCGGCGGCGCGGACGAGCAGCATCACGCCGACCTCGCGCGGCGGCTCGGTGGACGGGTCGAGATCACCGAGGACGGCGTCGTAGCCGTAGAGACGCAGGTCGTAGTCGTAGTCGTCCCTGGTCAGGCCGAGGGTCTGCTCGACGCGCTCGGTGAAGACGAGATGCATCAAGGAGGCCCAGCCCTCGATGTCCTTCAGGATCAGCGGGTCGCGGATCGCCGTGAAGGACATCGTCTCGTAGCCGGTGATCCGGGCGCCCTCGAGCTTGTTCGTGTGCTGCTCGGCGTGGTGGAACCGCGAGCCCTCGACCCGCACCCGGCGGTCGTCGAGCGCGGTGTAGACGGCGTCACGCACGTCCAGCGTGCCGTCCGGCTCTCTCATCAGATACGGGTTCGCCGTCTCGTAGAGCATGTGGGCGGCCACCGAGATCGGCGTGCAGGCGGCGCTCTCGTCGAGCGGCTCGATGGTGAACCCGGTGCGGTCGACGGTCGCGAAGACCCCGCCCGCGCGTGGGTTGGTCGTGCACTGACCGCCGCACTCGACGATCTTGGCCGCGTGCCAGCTCGGTCCGGCGGGCATCCCCTTCAGCAGCGCGTACGCAGCCGCGTTGGCCGTGTCGGTCGCCCGCCCGGCCAGGACCACCTGAGCACCGGCGGCGAGTGCCTCGGCGATCGGCTCGTGGCCCATCATCGCGACGATGTGGGTGCAGTCCTCGAGGGTCGCGACGTCGAGGTCGCCCAGCGGTGGGAGCGGGTGGACCCGGCCGGCCTCGAGCGGTTCCTTCAGGTCGGCCGCGCGCTGCTCGCTGTAGATCCGGGCGACCTTCATCGACAGGCCCTCCTCGGCGAGCAGGTCGGCGACGATCCCTGCGACCCAGTCGACGCCGTCGTCGGTGCCGCTGGTGCCGCAGGAGCCGACGACGAGCGGGATGCCGGCCCCGGCGGCGGCACGGAGCAGGATCCGCAGGTCGCGGGCGACCGCCGCGGCGGTGGTCTTCGGCTTCGAGGCGCCCAGGTAGTAGGGACCGGAGTCGGTGGAGCCGCCGTCGACGGCGATCACGTCGGCGCCCAGGTCGATCCCGCGCGCGATCGTCTCCTCCGGGAACCCGGCACCGAGCATCCCGCTGGGCACCAGGATGCTGACGGAGTCAGCGTTGTCGCTGGTCATCTGTTGTCTCTCTTCTCGATCAGGTGGGCGTTGACAGCGTGTTGCGGGCGGCCGGCCAGCGCGTCGAGGAGCTCGCGGGCTCCCTCGATGCCGGCGGCCCGGCGGGCCTGGGCGGTCTGCCCTGCCAGGTGGGAGTGGACGACGATCCCGGGCACTCCGCGCAGCGGGCTCCCGGCCGGGAGCGGCTCCTCGGTGACCACGTCGAGCGCGGCGCCGGCGATCCGGCCCTCCCGTACGGCGGCAGCGAGCGCGTCCTCGTCGACGATCGCGCCGCGGGCGGTGTTCACGAGCACCGCGCCGGGCTTCATCAGTGCGAACGCGGCGGCGTCGAGCAGCCCGCGGGTCCGTGGGGTGAGTGCGGTGTGGACCGACACGAAGTCGGCCTCGGCCAGCAGCTCGGGCAGCTCCACGAACGCGACGTCCCCGTCGGCGCGCTCGGCGTCGGGCACCCCGGTCGTGCACAGCACGCTCATCCCGAACGCCCTGGCCAGCGGGACCACCGTACGGGCGGCCGCGCCGTAGCCGATCAGTCCCAGCGTCGAGCCGCGCAGCTCGCGGCCGTCCCCGCGCGGCCAGCCGCCGGCGGCGACGCCGGCCGCGCTCTCGACCAGCCTGCGGGCGGAGGCGAGAAGCAGGCCCATCGTGTACTCCGCGACCGCGTTGGCATTGATCCCGGGCAGGTTGCTGACCGTGATCCCGGCACGGGCGGCCGCCTCGACATCGATCGCGTCGTAGCCGACCCCGGTGCGTACGACCGCTCTCAGACGGTCGGCGGAGGCGAGCACCTCGGCGGTGAGTGGGTCGTGGCCGACCAGGGCGCCGTCGACCTCGGCCAGGTCCGCGACGAGGTCGCCGGACGGGTAGCGGGTCTCGTGGCCGTGGGAGCGGAGGAGCTCGTCGACCTCGTCGCCGGGCCGCAGGTAGTCGGTCGTGATCAGGATCCGGGCCACGGGCTCACACCACCTTCCCGGCGTCGCTGCGCCGCTGGAGGCGGTCGATCCGCACCACGATCACGACCGCGACCGCGGCGACGACGGCGATGTCGAGCAGCATCGTGGGCCAGCCCAGGACGTCCACGGCCCCGCCGATCAGCGCCGGCCCGATGAAGGCACC
The DNA here is from genome assembly GCF_015752315.1 of Nocardioides luteus. Classification (NCBI taxonomy): domain Bacteria; kingdom Bacillati; phylum Actinomycetota; class Actinomycetes; order Propionibacteriales; family Nocardioidaceae; genus Nocardioides; species Nocardioides luteus. Next base: position 1,739,446 of record NZ_JADOVJ010000001.1, on the reverse strand, counting down.
GGCCTGCCAGCCCACCGCATAGAGCGCCGCGTACGTCCCGAAGACCCGTGCCGAGGGTGCCAGGTTCCACAGCACGACGACGGCGTTGACCAGGAACGCCGAGGCACCGGCGGCGCCGATGCAGAAGGCCACGACCGTGCCGGTCGGGGTCTGCACCAGGGTGCCGAGGAGCATGCCGGCGGCGAAGACCGCCATGCCGGCGATCATGGTGCGCAGCCGGCCGAAGTGCTCGGCGAGCAGCGCGGTCGGGTAGGCGGCGAGCAGGAACGCGATCCCGCTCGGCAGCGTGATCCCGCCGGCCTCGCCGCGGGAGAGCCCGAGGGTCTCCATGCCGTAGGGCGTGACCAGCGCGCGCGATCCCGCCCAGGCGCTGCCGAAGACCAGGATCGCGACGATCAGCAGCAGCCGGCTGCGGTCGGGGTCGCGCACGATCTCCCGGATGGTGTCGCGGATGCGTGCCTGGCCGACCGCGGTCGACTCCTCCGCGGCATCCTCGGCGGCGTCCTCGGCCACCGCCGCGCGGTAGCCGGGCGAGGAGCTGTCGCGGATCGAGAGGCACAGCACGGTGACCGAGACGAGGGTGATCAGCGCGATGACGGCGAAGGCGAGCGCGGGGTGGTCGTCGACCAGGAGGATGCTGACCACGGCGGCGACGATCACGGTGAGGCTGGAAGCGATCTTGACCGCGGCGTTGGCGCGGCTGCGTCGTTCCGGTGCGATGAAGTCGGGCACCAGGGCCTCTCCGATGGGCTTGAACGAGTTCGAGACCAGCGCGAACGCGACGATGACCACGATCAGCAGCGGCAGCGCGTCCGCGGTGTGCGGCAGGATCACGAACAGCAGCGCCGCGAGCGGCATCCCGACGGCGAGGTAGGGCATCCGCCGGCCCCAGCGTGTGCGCGTCCGGTCGGACCGGTTGGCCATCCACGGCTGGATGAAGATGCCGAGCAGGTTGTCCATGCCCATGATGAAGCCGACCAGGGCGGCGCTGGCCAGGTGCTCGCGCAGCAGCGGCGGCACCTGGCTGTCGTAGAAGTTCCACATCGACTCCTGGGCGAAGACCGCCAGCGCGACGAGGAGGGTGATCCGGCGAGGCCCGAGCTGCCGGGGTGGTGCGGTGGGGATGGTGGTGCTCACGAGACGGACCTCCGTGATCTCTGCATGACTCTCCCATGGCCTGTATGACATGTGGCGGCGCTCACAGTAGTTTTGCTACAGCAAAATAGTCAAGAGGTGGCACTGTTGGAAAAGTGGCCTAGTATCGTGGCCATGTCGATCTCCTCCCCCGAGACCACGCCGGAGGCCACCACCGTGGCCGAGCGCGTCTACCAGGCCCTACGCAGCCAGATCGGCTCCGGCGAGCTCGAACCCGGGGCCAAGGTGACCGAGCGCGGGATGGCCGAGCGCCTGGGCGTGAGCCCCACCCCGGTCCGGGAGGCGATCCGGCGGCTCGAGCTCGACGGTCTCGTGGAGCGGGTGGGGCCGCGTACGACCCTGGTGGCCCGGATCGAGGAGGACGCCAGCCACGACCTGGCCGAGGTGGAGGTCGCGCTGCGCGGTCTGGCCGCCCGGTTCGCCGCCAGGCACGCCACCGACGACGAGCTCGACGAGCTCGACCGGCTGCTCGACGAGGCCGACGACCTGGTGATCCTCATCCGGGCGCGCCACCGCGACGGCAAGCCGGTCGAGAAGCACGCCGACCGGTTCCTCGACGTGCTCGGCCGGTTCAACGAGCAGGTCAACGCCGCGGCCCACAACCCGGTTCTCGTACGCCTCCTGGAGCAGTCCCGCTCGCTGAGCCGGTCGCGCCAGCGGGAGATCTCCCGGGCGCACCTGCTCGCCGGCGACGAGTTCGGCGCGGACCGCTACGCCGAGCACCGCGCCCTCGTGCTCGCCCTCCGTGCCCGCGACGCGGTCGAGGCCGAGCGCATCGTCACCGAGCACGCCGCCCGCGGGCTCCTCGACCTGCGGCGCGAGCAGTAGATGGCGGGAGTCTTCACCGGCTTCGCCACGATCACCGTCCTCATCGCGCTCGGCGCGCTGCTCGCCCAGCTCAAGATCCTCGACCAGCAGGGCCAGCGCACGCTCTCGACGCTCGCGTTCTACGTCGCCAGCCCGGCCCTGCTGATCACGGTGATGGACGACAGCGACCTCGGCTTCGTCTTCTCCGGCAACTTGGTCGCGGTCGCCGGCGCCGTGCTGGTCTCGGCGACTCTCGTCGTCACCGTCGCGCGCCTGCGCCGCCGCGACCTCGGCACCACGGTGGTCGCGACGCTGTGTGGCTGCTACGCCAACGCCGGCAACCTCGGCCTCCCGATCGCGTCGTACGTCCTGGGCGACCCGGTCCTGGTCGCGCCGACGCTCCTGCTGCAGATGCTCGTGCTCCAGCCGCTGGCGCTGGTGATCCTCGACGCCGACGCGAGCGCCACGAGGCTCTCCTTCTGGGCGGTCCTGCGCCGCCCGCTGACCAACCCGATCACCGTCGCCTCGCTCATCGGGGTGGCGCTCTCCGTCACCGACCTCGACCTGCCGACACCGGTCTCCGACCCGCTGGACCTGGTCGCGGGCATGGCGGTGCCCTCGATGCTGATCGCCTACGGGGTCGCGCTCCGGCTCGGCCCGCTCCCGGGTCGCGGCGTGCCGCCGCTCGACCTGGCCGCCGTGGTCGCGACCAAGCAGGTGGTCCAGCCGGTGGCGGCGTACGTCATCGGGCGGTTCCTGCTCGGGCTCGACGCCGAGGCGCTGCTGGCGGTGACCGTGCTCTCCGCGCTGCCGACCGCCCAGAACGTCTTCGTCGTCGCGCAGCGCTACAACCGGGCCGTGCTGCTGGCCCGTGACGTCATCTTCGTCAGCACCCTGGCCACCGTGCCGGCGATCCTGCTGGTCGTCCTGCTGCTCACCTGACCCCGACTGCCGAGCACGACGAAAGTCCCTTGCGGCCGCATTCCTTCGGGCGTACCCTCGCGATATATCGGGACACTACGCCGACAGTCGATGCAGCTTCACAAGGGAGATGACATGAGCAACCTCGACAACCTGCGGGTGAGCGAGGCCGACCGGGAGGAGGCGTCGGCGAGGCTCGCCGAGCACTACTCGACCGGCCGGCTCTCCGACGACGACTACTACGAGCGCCTCGACGCGGTCTGGTCCGCGCGCGTCCGCGCCGACCTGGAGATGCTCTTCACCGACCTGCCGAGGAGCGCGCCGCAGCCGCCGCAGGTCGCCCGCCGCCCGCGCCGAGACGGGCCGCGGCCCTTCCCGCTGATCGCCTGCTTCCTGCTCGTGGCGATCGGGTTGATGGTGATGGGCGTGCCGTGGTGGGTCTTCGCCGCGATCGCGGTCGGGGCGCTCGTCTTTCGCAAGAGCCGCCACCGGCACCACCACGCGATGCATCACGGCTGTCTGCCCACCCACGGCCGAGCCGGATCACGGCCGTAGCCGGATCATTTCACCGCAGGCGCCAGGATCCAGACCGCGGAGTCGGTGGGCAGATCGCCGACCACCGGGTCGCCGCTGTACATCACGATCTCGCCCTCGGGCAGCGGCGTCGGCTCCATCCCGCAGTTGAGGACGACGATCAGCTGGCTCCTGGTGTCCTCGGAACCACCGACACCGCCTCGCCGGAACGAGACGACACCCTCGGGCGCGTCGAGGATCTCCACGTCCTCGTCGGCTCCGAGCGCGTAGGTACGCCGCGCCGACAGCGCCGCCCGGTAGAACTCCAGCGTCGAGTCCCGGACACCGTTCTGCGCGGCCACGGTGAGGTCGACCCACTCGGCGGGCTGCGGAAGCCACGGCTGCGTCGGCAGGTCCTCCTCGGCCACACGGCTGAACCCGAAGGGCGGCTCGAAGCCGCTCCACGGCAGCGGCACCCGACAGCCGTCACGACCACCCTCGCCGGTCTCCGACCACGGGTCCTCCTGATACTCGGGCGGTAGGTAGACCTGGGGCAGGCCCAGTTCCTCCCCCTGGTACAGGTACGCCGACCCCGGCAGCGCCAGCATCGTGAGCGTCGCCGCGCGCGCCCGGTGCAGCGCCTGCAGACCGTCGCCGTAGCGCGAGCGGTGGCGGACGACATCGTGGTTGGAGAGGACCCAGGTCGGCGCCGCCCGCGAGGGGCCGAGCGCCTTCAGCGTCGACTCGATGACCTCGCTGAACGCCTCCGCGGACCAGGGCGCCTGCAGCCAGGAGAAGTTGAACGCCTGGTTGAACTCGTCGGCACGTACGTAGCGCCGCAGCTCGGCCGGCCCAGGGGTCCAGGCCTCGGCGACCATCATCCGGTCACCGTCGAAGGAGTCGATCAGCTTGCGCCAGGCGCGGTAGATCTCGTGGACGCCGGGGTTGTCCCACATCGGCGCGTCGGTGATGCCCCGCTGGTACATGACCGCGGCGTCCGAGGTGAGCGCGAGCCCGTCGGGGACCACCTGGTCGCGCAGCTCCTTGAAGAGTCCGTGGGCGATGTCGACCCGGAACCCGTCGACGCCGCGGTCGAGCCAGAAGGTGAGGATCCTGGTGAACTCCTCGACCACCTCGGGGTTGTGCCAGTTGAGGTCGGGCTGGTCGTCGTCGAAGAGGTGGAGATACCACTGCCCGTCCTCGACCCGGGTCCACGCCGGACCGCCGAAGACCGAGCGCCAGTTGGTCGGTGGCTCCTCCCCCGCCTCGCCGCGGCCGTCGCGGAAGATGTAGCGGTCACGGGCGCTCGATCCGGTCCGCTCGGCAGTGCCCGTCGCTTCGGACCTCGCCTCGGCGAGCGCCTCGATGAACCAGGGATGGGCCGAGGAGGTGTGGTTGGGCACCAGGTCGACGATCACCTTCAAGGCGAGCTCGTGCGCCCGCGCGATCAGATGGTCGGCATCCTCGAGCGTGCCGAAGATCGGGTCCACGTCGCAGTAGTCGGCGACGTCGTAGCCGTGGTCGTTCTGCGGCGAGGTGTAGAACGGGCAGATCCAGATCGCGTCGACACCCAGCGCGGCGAGATAGTCGAGATGATCGGTGATGCCCTGCAGATCTCCGAGGCCGTCGCCGTTCGAGTCCGCGAAAGAACGCGGATAGATCTGATACGCCACTGCTTCGCGCCACCATGGCTGGTCCACGCATGCCCCTATCTCGTCGGTAGATCGCCGGTACCCCGATCTTGTCGATGCGATGCTCGGGGTTGTCAAACCTGGCCACCTATACGACACCGGATTCGCGGTGGATCCCGCGCCGGAAACGCCGAAAACTCGGGGATATCCGAAGTCGGCTTGTGGCATGTAGGCTTACCGGCGTTGAAGGAGGCGTCCCCACGCGCTTCGCGGTTGCTCTCGGTGACCGTTCGTGCAGCACTTGGTCTTCCGCAGAAGCAGAAATCAGTACTCGTGGATTCAACGCCCAAAGGGCGGCACGGAGTCGCCCTGTGTACACAAGGATTAGATTCATGACTCAGGGAACCGTGAAGTGGTTCAACGGCGACAAGGGCTTCGGCTTCATCGCCCAGGACAACGGGGGCGACGACGTCTTCGTGCACTTCTCCGCGATCCAGACCCAGGGCTACAAGACCCTGGACGAGAACCAGCGCGTCGAGTTCGACGTCACCCAGGGCCCGAAGGGCCCGCAGGCCGAGAACGTCCGCCCGGTCTGACTTCGGCTTTCTGCAAGGCAGCCCCGCTCCTGCTTCGGCAGGGCGGGGCTGTCCCCCTTTCGGACCAGCTCGGTCAGGAGATCTCGGGAAGCTTGGTGACGTCGACCCAGCCCCGGGCCTCGCTGATCGTCTCCAGGTCACCGAGCGTGAGCGCGATGGTCGTGTTCGCGCTGCCCGCTGCCGGGTAGACCATGTCGAAGCGCTTGAGCGAGGCGTCGAGCCAGACCTCGGCCGAGGCGGGGTTGCCGAACGGGCAGACGCCGCCGATCGCATGCCCCGTCATCGGCTCCACGTCCTCCGCCGCGAGCATCCGCGCCTTGGTGCCGAAGTGGGCCTTGAACTTCGCGTTGGCGATCTTGGCGTCGCCGGCCGCGACGACGAGGATCGCGGCGGTGCGGTCCTCGGTGTAGAGGCTGATCGTCTTCGCGATCTCCGCCGGGGACACCCCGAGGGCCACCGCGGCGAGCTCGACGGTCGCCTTCGACTCCTGCGACTCGATGATGTCCCCACCGCGTCCGAAGCGGTCCAGGTGGGCGCGGGCGAGCTCGATCGACATGCCCGCAGCCTAGTGCCGCGTCCCGCCACCGAAGGAGTCGGCGACGGCTCGGCCGGCGAAGATGCGGTACTCCATCGGCGGCGGCGACCCGAACGGGGACTCCGGCGCGGCGCCGCACACGATCACCAGGTTGCCGGGTCGGCGACCCTTCAAGGTCGCCGGCTCGACGCCGACCACCACGTCCCCGAGGTCCCTGGCCACCGCCACGAAGTCCCGCACCCGGGCGAACGGCGGGCGGTCGACGAGGTTGGCGACGAAGACTCCGGACGGCGCGAGCACGCGGCGTACGTCCTCGACGAAGGCGGCGGACGTGAGCTCGGGCGGAGTGTAGCCGCCGTCGAAGGCGTCGAGGATCACCAGGTCGGCGAAGCCGTCCCGTACGCCGCCGATGCCCGCCTTCCCGTCGACGGGACGCACCTTGATCCCGCTGCGCGGTGGGAGCGGCGCCTCGCTGCGTACGCGCTCGATGACCTCGACCGACGGCTCGAGCACGATCTGCGCGGAGCGCGGCCGGGTGGCGTGGACGTAGCGCGCAAGCGTCATCGCGGCACCGCCGACGTGAAGGACCCGCACTGGCCCTGGGGGCATTCGGTCGATAACATCGCCGACACGCCTCATGTAGTCGAAGACGAGGCGGGTCGGGTCTCCCAGGTCGACGGCCGACTGCTGCATGTCGTCGAGCTCGAGCACATATACATCACCGGGCATAGCGGAGACACCCTACCCCTGCGTGGAAATGGAGGACTTGTTCCTCTATTGTGACCTGCGCTACAGCGGAACCATGACCCGTTACGGAGCATCCCGGATACCCCGAGGGGCATCTATGTGTTTCCATATCTACCCCGCCGATCCCCCACACCCCGTCCGGCGAGGAACGAGAGGAAGTCGAAACGCGTGACAACCATTGAAGAAGTCACCATCGGGGCTTTCAGCCAGCCCTTGGTCGGGATGTCGTTCATCATCTCCGTCCTCGGATCATGGGTCGGACTGACCTGTGCGAGCCGTGCCCTCCGGCCGGGCGCAGGCTCCACCTCTTGGCTCTGGCTCTTCGGCGCAGCGACCTCGATCGGCGGCGGCGCGATCTGGTCCATGCACTTCATCGGCATGCTCGCCTTCGACAGCCACGTGGCGTACGCCCTCGACATCGGCACCACCCTCATCTCGCTCGCCGTCGCCATCGTCGCCGCGATGGTCGGGATGCTCATCGCCACCGCGATGCGGGGCAAGACGGGATACGTCGTCGGTGGGCTGGTCACCGGCGCCGGCGTCGGCGCGATGCACTACACCGGCATGTACGCCATGGACATGAGCGCCAAGATGGTCTGGAAGCCGGCGATCGTCGTCATCTCCATCGTCATCGCGCTGGCCGCCTCGGCGCTCGCGCTCTTCTTCGCCTTCAACGTGACCTCACGCCTGATGCGGGTGGCCGCAGCCTTCATCATGGGCATCGGCGTGTGCGTGATGCACTACACCGGCATGCTCGCCCTGGAGATCCACAGCTCGCCCGACGACAAGTTCGGCCACGTCAGCGGCGCCGACCCGGTCTACCTGGCGATGCCGATCTTCGCGATCTCGGCGGGCATGCTGATCGTGATCGGCTTCGGCACCATGTTCGCGGGCATCAACGACGATCTCGACGACCCCTGGACCCCCGACCAGCGGAGGATGTCCGACTCCGGTGCCCACGCGATGCCGCAGCTCCCGGGCATGGGGCGGTCGCCCTTCGCCGGCCAGCCCGGCCAGCTCGGTCACTCCGGTCACTCCGGTCAGCACGGTCAGCTCAGCCAGTCCGGTCAGCACGGGCAGTTCGGCCAGCAGCCCGACCCTCACCAGCCGCTGCAGCCGCTCCCCACCCGGCAGCCGGCCGCCTCCGGCAGCCCGCAGGCGAACCAGCCCGCCGGCGAGGGTATCGGCGGCATGTTCGCCCAGCGTCCGACCCAGCTGCGCCCCCAGAACGGACGCTGGACGCCCCGGCCCTACGCTCAGCAGCCCTCCAACGGCAGCCCCGCCAACGGCGCGTCCGAGCGGCAGCCCGACTTCTTCAGGCCCCAGGCCAGGCGGCCCGCCGAGGAGCTGGGGAACGAGCCTCCGGCCCAGCAGCCCCGGCCCCAGCGCCCGCCGGGCTGGCTGCCGCCGCGCAACAACAACCTGTAGCCGGCTCGCGGGGTAGGGGCGATCCGCCCCTACCCCGCGGTCCGTTCACTCCCAGAAGACGCGCTCGACCACGCCGTGGGCGAGCCGGGTCATCCGCAGGTAGTCGTTGACCAGCTCGTCGGTGGCACCGGCCGGATAGCCGAGGATGGCGGCGACGGCGTGCTGCTCGACCGGTCCCGCGGGCAGCGAGTCCGCCGGGCGTCCGCGCGCGAGCGTGACCGCGTTGCGCACCCGGCTCACCATCCGCCACGCCTCGATCAGGGTCTGGGCGTCGTCGGCATCGATCAGCGAGGCATCGCGGGCAGCCTGCAGCGCCTCGACGGTGCGGGGGGTGCGCAGTCCGGGGACGGCGTACGCATGCCGCATCTGCAGCAGCTGAGCCGTCCACTCGATGTCGGCGAGCCCGCCACGGCCGAGCTTCAGGTGGGTGTTGGGGTCGGCGCCGCGCGGCAACCGCTCGTGGTCGACGCGGCCCTTGATCCGGCGCACCTCGATGATCTCGTCCTCGGTCAGCCCGCCCTCGGGATAGCGCAGCGGGTCGATCATCTCGGTGAACGCCTCCCGCACCTGCGGGTCACCGACGACCGCGTCGGCGCGCAGCAGCGCCTGCGACTCCCAGATGCCCGACCACTTCGCGTAGTAGGAGGCGTACGCAGGCAGTGTCCGCACCAGCGCGCCCTGCCGCCCCTCGGGCCGCAGGTCGGCGTCGAGCTCCAGTGGCGGGTCGGCACCGGGAAGGGCGAGCAGCCGGCGCAGGTCGGCGATGACCTTGAGCGCGAACTGGGTCGCCTCGCCCTGGTCGGCCCCCTCGACGGGCTGGTGGACGAAGAGCACGTCGGCGTCGGAGGCATAGGAGAGCTCGAAGCCGCCGTAGCGGCCCATCGCGATGATGGCGATCCTGGTCGGCGGCTCCTCGATCTCGCGGCGGGCGACCTCCTCCGCCACGACCGTGCGCAGCGAGGCCTCCAAGGTGGCGTCCGTGAGCCGCGACAGCGCGGCGCCGATGGTGTCGATCCCGGCCTCGCCGAGGAGCTCGGCGGCCGAGATCCGGAACAGCTCACGCCGGCGGATGGCCCGGATGTGGCGTACGGCCTCCTCGGCGGAGGTGGTGGTGCGCCGGCGCGCGGCGCGGGCGACCATCTCGTCGGTCAGCGCCTCGGCCGAGAGCGGGGCCAGATCGTGGCCGAGCAGGCGCAGCGCCTCGGGCTCCCGTTCGAGCAGCGCGGTGGTGTAGCGCGAGGTGGACAGGATCGTGGCGAAGTGCTGCGCGACCAGGCCCTCGTCGCGCAGGGAGCGGAGATACCAGGGCGTGGCGCCGAGCGCGTCGGAGATCCGGCGGAACCCGAAGAGACCGGCGTCGGGGTCGGAGCCCTCGGAGAGCCACTGGAGCATCACCGGCAGCAGCGCGCGCTGCAGCGCCGCGCGCCGGGAGACGCCCGTGGTGAGCGCCTCCAGGTGTCGCAGCGCGGCCTTCGGGTCGGCATAGCCCAGCGCGGTCAGCCGCTCCTCGGCGGCCTTCGCCGACAGGTGCGCCTGTCCGGACGGGATCCGGGCGACCGCGTCGAGGAGCGGGCGGTAGAAGAGCTTCTCGTGGAGTCGGCGCACCTCGATCCGCTGGTGTCCCCACTCCTTCTCCAGGCGCACGACCGGGTCGCGCAGGTAGCCGAGCGAGCGCGCCAGCCAGCGCAGGGACTCCTCGTCGTCGGGCACGACGTGGGTGCGCCGGAGCCGGTAGAGCTGGAGCCGGTGCTCCATCCGCCGCAGGAACGCGTAGGCCTCGTGCATCGCCTCGCCGTCCTCGCGACCGACGTAGCCGGCCCTGGTCAGCGCCGCCAGCGCGGAGAGCGTGGTGGGCTGGCGGATCCCGGTGTCGGCGCGACCGTGGACGAGCTGCAACAGCTGCACGGCGAACTCGACGTCGCGCAGCCCGCCGGCGCCGAGCTTGAGCTCGCGGTCGGCCTCTCTGGACGGGATGTGGGCGATCACCCGGCGCCGCATCGCCTGAGTGTCGGAGACGAACCCGTCGCGCTCGGCCGCCTTCCACACGAACGGGTTGACGGCGTCGACGTAGGCCCGGCCGAGCTCGAGGTCGCCGGCGGCCGGACGGGCCTTGAGCAGCGCCTGGAACTCCCAGGTGCTCGCCCAGCGCTCGTAGTAGCCGACGTGGCCGGGGATCGTGCGCGAGAGGGCGCCCGCCTTGCCCTCGGGACGCAGCGCCGCGTCGACCGGCCAGATGGTGCCCTCGCCGGTGTGGGCGGAGCAGACCTGGATCAGGTTGCTGGCCAGCTGGGTGGCGACGCGCAGCGAGACGTCGTCGCCGACGCCGTCGGCAGCCTCGTGGACGAAGATCACGTCGACGTCGGAGACGTAGTTGAGCTCGTGCCCGCCGCACTTGCCCATCGCGATGACCGCCAGACGGACCTTGTCGGCGTCGCTCCCCACCCGCGCACGGGCCACCGCCAGCGCGGCCTCGAGCGTCGCGCAGGCCAGGTCGGAGAGCTCGGCGGCGACATCGTCGACCGGGAGCTGGTGGGCCAGGTCGCGGGCGGCGAGCCGGAGCAGCCAGCGGCGGTACTCGACCCGGAGCGCGTCGAGCGCCTCCGCGTCCGCGACCGTGGCCACCGGCGACTCCTCACCCGGCTCCGCACCGACGGCCTCGAGCAGCGATGCCCGGAAGACGTACGCCGCGGGCCTGGTCGTGCCGAGCGTCGGGTCGGCCAGCTCCCGCCACTGCGCGGGATGACGGGCGAGGTGGTCGGCCAGCGCGGGCGAGGCGCCGAGCACGCAGACCAGCCGCATCGCGGTGCCCTCGTCCCCGGCGAGCTCCTCGACGAAGCCGTCGCCCTGGGACTCGGCGAGGGTGACCAGACCCGCGAGCGCGGCGTCGGGGTCGGCGGCCTGCCCGAGGATCGCCAGCAGCTCCTGGGTGCCGGGACCGAGAGCTGCCAGGTCTCCCAGGGCGGTGTCCGGATCGTTGAAACCGAGCCGGAGCAGCTCGCCCTTGCCTGGCAACGTCATGGCCCCGATTCTGTCACCCGGGTCGGCGTCAGGCGCTCCAGGGCCTAGGGGTCGGGATGACACCGCCGCGGGTGCCTCCAGGAGCGACCGCGGCGGCGCGCTCGCGGACCAGGCGGGCGAACCCGAAGGCCAGCGGCTGCCAGGTCTTGATCAGCTCGTTCTCGGCGAAGGTGGCGGTCGCGACCACGTCGTCGACGCTGCGCCCGATCTGCTCGAGCTCCTCGACGGACTCGTTCGCCCAGACGGCGACCGCGGCGGCGTCGACCTCGGGGTGGAACTGCACGCCCCACACGGTCGGGGCGAACCGCGCCGCCTGCACCTGGCCGTCGATCGAGCTGGCCAGCTTGACGGAGCCCTCGGGCAGCTCACCGACGACGTCGCGGTGCCAGTGCAGGGCGCGGTCGTCGCCCGCCAGCAGGCGCATCAGCGGGTCGAAGAGCACCTCGGGCTCCCAGGTGACCTGGTGGACGCCCACGGTGAGCCCGAACGGGCTGCGCTCCACAGAGCCGCCCAGAGCCATCGCGGCGAGCTGGTGACCCAGGCAGATCCCGAGCGTCGGGATGCCGGCCTCGGCGGCCTGGGCGATCCGCTCCCGGGTGACCTGGAGCCAGGGGTGCTCGGCGTCGGAGTCAGCGTCCATCGAGCCGCCCATGACGAGCAGCCCCGAGTAGGAGGCGTCCAGCGACGAGAGCGGCGGGATCGGCTCGGCGTACGCCCGACAGACGTCGACACACATGCCCGCCTCAGCCAGCCAATGACCGAACAACGCCGGCGGAACTGTCTCCTCGTGCTGAATCACAAGCACTCGGGGAAGACTCAACGACATCACTCCCACTCTCCCGTTCGATCCAGTGTGGCAGCACCGGATCGGAAGTGTGGAATCGGGCTTGAGTTTCCCTGACAACCAGTTTGCTGGCTCAGATGACGGGCAGCATCCGGGAGCGCTCGTAAGCGGTCACCTGCTCGCGGTAGGCGGCCCACTCGGCGCGCTTGTTGCGCAGGAAGAAGTCGAAGACGTGCTCGCCGAGGGTCTCGGCGAGCAGCTCGGAGTCCTCGGCCATCCCGATCGCCTCGTCGAGGTTCTCCGGGAGCGGGTCGATGCCGAGGCTCTTGCGCTCGCGCTCGGTCAGCGCCCAGACGTCGTCCTCGGCCTCGCGCGGCAGCTCGTAGCCCTCCTCGATGCCCTTCATGCCCGCCGCCAGGATCACGGCGAAGGCCAGGTAGGGGTTGCAGGCGGCGTCGAGACTGCGCACCTCGATGCGGGTCGACTGGCCCTTGAGCGGCTTGTACATCGGCACCCGGACCAGCGCGGAGCGGTTGTTGTGGCCCCAGGCGATGTGAGCCGGTGCCTCTCCCCCGCCGATCAGGCGCTTGTAGGAGTTGACCCACTGGTTGGTGACCGCGGTGATCTCCGGGGCGTGCCGGAGCACACCGCCGATGAAGCTGCGGCCGGTCTTGGAGAGCTGGTACTCGGCACCCGGCTCGTAGAACGCGTTGGCGTCGCCCTCGAAGAGGCTGAGGTGGGTGTGCATGCCCGAGCCCGGGTGCTCGGTGAAGGGCTTGGGCATGAAGCTGGCCCAGATGCCCTGGCTCAGCGCGACCTCACGGATGACCGTGCGGAAGGTCATGATGTTGTCGGCCGTGCTCAGCGCGTCGGCGTAGCGCAGGTCGATCTCGTTCTGGCCCGGACCGCCCTCGTGGTGGCTGTACTCGACGCTGATGCCCATGGCTTCGAGCATCGTGATCGCCTCACGCCGGAAGTCGGCGCCCATCGACTGGGCGGTGTGGTCGAAGTAGCCGCTGGAGTCCACCGGGGTCGGCTCGCTGCCGTCACGCGGGTTGTCCTTGAAGAGGTAGAACTCGATCTCGGGGTGCGTGTAGAAGGTGAAGCCCTTCTCCGCGGCGTTGGACAGGGTGCGCTTCAGCACGTAGCGCGGGTCGGCGTAGGACGGCGAGCCGTCGGGCATCACGATGTCGCAGAACATCCGGCCCGTCGACGGGCCGTCGGTACGCCACGGCAGGATCTGGAACGTGCTCGGATCCGGCAGGGCCAGCATGTCGGCCTCGGTCACCCGCGCGAACCCCTCGATCGCGCTGCCGTCGAACCCGATGCCCTCCGCGAAGGCGCTCTCGAGCTCGGCCGGCGCCACCGCGACCGACTTCAGATAGCCGAGCACGTCGGTGAACCACAGCCGCACGAAACGTACGTCTCGCTCTTCGAGTGCGCGGAGCACGAAGTCCTGTTGCTTGCCCATGCGTGAACACTAACGGTCCGACGTTACGGCTGGGACTCCCGCGCCAGCGTCAGCGGCCGGGACCCCTGAAGATCGAGATGACGAGCGCCACACCGAACCCCGCCAGCGCCGCGCCGATGACCGACCAGGCGGTGCTCGTGCCGCCTCCGCCGAGATAGCCCATGCCGGTCAGCGCGAGCGCTCCACCGGCCACGAGGAGCACCGCGGCCACCACGAGCGCGAGAGCCTTTCCCACTGTCATGACACGCAATCTAGTCTCGGCCTAGGTGATGACCAGGGCGAGGGTCACCAGCGAGGTCATCCAGGACACGAAGCTGCCGACCAGGAAGTATTCGGTCACGTCGTTGATGCTCGGCCCCTCGGTCTCCCCACGGAAGGACTGCAGCTCCGGCCAGCGGATCAGACCCTTGGCCGCGACCACCAGGCCGGCGGCGGCGATGCTGCCGGTGAGGCCGAGGCCGAAGATCGTCAGCCGCTCGAGCGGGCCGAGGAGCCTGCCGCCCTTGAGGTTGTTGCCGTCGACCCCGTCGAGCGGGTTGGCCACCTTGGCGACGTCGAGGACGAGCTGCACCACGACGTTGCCGGTCGAGATCTGCACCAGCAGGCCACCGAAGGCGAGCAGCACGGCCTCGGGCCGCGCCGCCTCGACCCAGGCCCAGGGCGCGCCGTCCGCCCACGCGGCGACCGGCCCGGCGACCTCGCCCGCCACCGGCGCGAGCAGGATGCCGAGGAAGATCGTCCCGCCCAGCAGGGCCAGCGGCACCCCGGGGTGAGGGTTCTTGTCCGAGCCCTCGGGCGGATGGGCCAGGAACCCCCACAGCACCGTGATCCCGGCGATGACGATCACCGCCGCCAGGTCGCCCCCGAAGAGGGCCGAGAGCAGGCCGAAGGCGATCACGACCACGGCCCCGATCGCCTCGGGCACCCAGCGGATCCGCCGGAGCGGGTCGATGAGCGCGTGCGCGAAGTCGACCGTGCCGACCCCGATCAGCAACAAGGCGATCCAGCTCATCTGACCTCCCCCAACAGCTCGTCGGCGCGCACGATCACGGCGATGCCGTCGCGGCGCACCCGCTGGGAGACCGCGGAGGGGGTGATGTCGAGCTCGTCGGCCATGGCCTTCTGGGACATGGCGGAGAGCATGCCAGAAAGCACCGACACCGAGGAGCGATCCAGCCGCGAGTAGAGCTCGTCGCGCGAGATCAGGGCGGCGTTGACCGCGGCCGGGCCGGGACCACCCGTCTCCTCCGCGGGCTGGTACCAGGTCCGTACGCCGCGCGTGGCCGCCTTGTTCTCCGCGGCCTCCGCCGCCTCGATCGCCGCCCGGGCCGACCACCACCCCGGCCCGTCCTCCACCCGCGGGTCGTCGCGGAGCACCCGGGTGGCGCCCCAGCCGATGCCGTGGCGTACGCCGACCACGGGGTCGAGCGCGATCCGCAGCCGGAACGTGGCCTGGAGCGCGGCCCCGACGGTCTCGAAGGCGCCCTGGTACTCGTCACCGACCGTGATCCGCAGCGGCGTGACCGGTCGCCACTCCCGGTTGATCTTCTCGATGGCGGCGGCGAACGCCTCATGGACCTTCGCGCGGTCGGACTTGGTGCGCGAGCCCACGAGATCGCCGATCACCGTTGCCACGGACGTCACATGAAGATCATACCTTCATTTACCCAAAATGAAGATATTTGCTTCACCTGAATGAAATGAAGCTTTTTGCTTCACCAAGATCCGGCGACAGCTACCTCACTCCACAGGAACCCGCGCCTCGATCTCGGCCAGCCAGGCCGCCGGCGAGGCGTCCGAGGGCATCCGCCAGTCGCCGCGGGGCGACATCGTGCCGCCGTTGGAGACCTTCGGACCGTTGGGCAGCGCCGACCGCTTGAACTGGTTGGCGAAGAAGCGCTTCACGAAGACCTCGAGCCAGGCCCGGATCTCCTTCATCTCGTAGGCCGTCCGCTTGCCCTCGGGGAACCCCGGGGGCCACTCGCCGGCCTCGACGTCGTGCCACGCGTTCCACGCCAGGAAGGCGATCTTCGAGGGCGTGAAGCCGTTGCGGACGGTGTGGAAGAGGGTGAAGTCCTGCAGGGCGTACGGGCCGATCTTCTGCTCCGTCGACTGCAGCTCCTCCCCCGGCACGAGCTCGGGCGAGATCTCCTGGTCGAGGATCGCCTGGAGCACCTCGTCGGCGGTGCCGTCGAACTGCTCGGTGGTGATCACCCAGCGGATCAGGTGCTGGATCAGGGTCTTCGGCACGCCCGCGTTGACGTTGTAGTGCGACATCTGGTCGCCGACGCCGTACGTCGCCCAGCCGAGCGCCAGCTCGGAGAGGTCGCCGGTGCCGAGCACGATGCCGCCGCGCTGGTTGGCGATGCGGAAGAGGAAGTCCGTACGCAGCCCCGCCTGCACGTTCTCGAAGGTCACGTCGTAGACCGGCTCGCCGTCGCCGGCCGGGTGGCCGATCTCCTTGAGCATCTGGGTGGCGGTGGGCCGGATGTCGAGCGTCTCGTAGGTCGTCCCGAGCGCCTCCATCAGGTGGATCGCGTTGGACTTGGTGTCGTCGGAGGTCGCGAAGCCGGGCATCGTGAACGCCAGGATGTCGCTCGCCGGGCGGCCGAGACGCTCCATCGCCTTGGCCGCGACGATCAGCGCGTGGGTCGAGTCGAGGCCGCCGGAGACGCCGATGACGATCTTCGTGTCCGGGCCGATCGACTGCAGTCGCTTCTCCAGCCCGGAGACCTGGATGTTGTAGGCCTCGTAGCAGTCCAGCGCGAGCTTCTCCGGGTCGTCGGGGACGAACGGGAACCGGTCGACCTTGCGCCGCAGCCCGTCGCCGGTGAGCGGCGGGGCGAGCTCGAACTCGATCTCGGAGTGATATCCGCCCTCTGCCCGACGGTTGTCGTCGAAAGTGCTCTGCCGGATCCGCTCCGCGCGGATCCGTTCCAGATCGACGTCGACCACGGTCCTTCTGGCGCTGTCGGGGAACCGCTCGGTCTCCCCCAGCAACTCGCCGAGCTCGTACACCATCGTCTGCCCGTCCCACGACAGGTCGGTCGTCGACTCGCCCGGCCCCGCGGCGGTGTAGACGTACGCTGCCGCGCACCGCGCGCTCGCCGACTGCACCAGCAGGCGGCGCGCTTCGGAGCGCCCCACGGTGACCGGGCTCGCGGAGAGGTTGAGCAGGACGGTCGCCCCGGCCAGTGCCGCCTTCGCGCTCGGCGGCACCGGGACCCACATGTCCTCGCAGATCTCGACGTGGAAGACGAGATCCTTGACGTCGGTGCAGCGGAAGAGCAGGCCATTGCTGAGCGGCACCTCCTCGCCACCGAGCATGATGGTGCCGTCTGCATCGTCGCCGGTGCTGTACCAGCGCTTCTCGTAGAACTCCCGGTAGTTGGGGAGGTAGGACTTGGGCACCACGCCCAGCACCTCGCCGCCGTGGATCACCACCGCGGTGTTGAGCACGCGGTCGCCGTGGCGCAGCGGGGCGCCGACGACGATCACCGTCAGCAGTTCCTCGGAGGCCACCACGATCGCGCTGATCGCGGCGTGCACGGCATCGAGGAGGGTCCGCTGCAGGACGAGGTCGTCGATCGAGTAGCCCGAGAGGCACAGCTCCGGGAAGACCGCCACCGCGACCCCCTCGTCGGAGCACTCGCGAGCCTGCGCGATCACCTCGCGCGCGTTGGCCGCCGGGTCGGCGACGGAGATCGGGATGGTGCACGCCGCGACCCGCGCGAAGCCATGGGAGTAGGCGGAGTAGAAGTCCACACCTGGGAGTCTAGGCGCGACCGGCTATCCGGCCACCCGATGCCCGCCGCCGGCCGCGTACGACCTCAGGACAGCTCGCGGATGCGGATGTTCCGGTAGGACACCACGTCCGGGGCACTCCCGTGCGCCTGAACCCCGACATGACCGGTCAGGCCCCGGCTGCTGGAGTCGGGGTCGTTCGGACGGCCGGGGAACGGCAGCCCGGGCAGGTTCTCGAACTCGTTGATCACGACGCCGTTGCGGATCACGGTGTAGTGCTGGCCGACGACGCGGATCTCGAGGTCGTTCCAGGTGCCCTTCGGGGTCGGTCGTGCCTGGGCCAGGGTGAGGTCGGCGAAGCCGTAGACCGAGCCGGTCTTGCGGGGGTCGTTGCTTCCGGTCTCCGGCGAGTCGTTGACCTGGATCTCGTGACCGCAGTTGACCGCGATCCAGGAGAGGTTGCCGGTCTCGCTGCCGTTGTAGGTGGTCGGGCATCCCTCGACCGGGCCCCACAGCTCGGGGAAGCGCACCTGGACTCCACTGTTCCCGCGGGCCGCGCCGGGCGCGTCGTCGCGGAACTGCAGTCGCAGCGAGAAGTCGCCGAACTCCCGTGCCGGGTACCACAGGGTCCCGAACCCGCCACCCGCGCCGGCGCGGCTGCGGATGGTGCCGTCCGGCACCAGGTCGAACCCGCCGTCGCCGGCGTACGCCCAGTCGTCGAAGGAGCCGGCCGAGCCGTCGAAGAGCCAGTCGTAACCCTCGACCTTCCCCACCTGCGAGCGGCCGGCCGCGGACTGCAGCCGGCCGGCCTCGGCCCGAGTCACCTCACCGGTGGCGACCAGCTCGGCGGTGACGCTGCGGACGTGCGCCACGAAGGCCCCGTGAGCCGGCCACGTCCGCTCGTCGTCGATGACGTCGTTGATGGTGCAGCCGGAGCTCAGGGTGCTGTTGGCCACACCGCTGTCGAGATCGAGGAAGACCACGCTCGGGCGGGCGTCGGGCGCCGGACAGGTCGCAGTCGTCGCAGGTGTCTCGGCAGACGTCGCGGCCGCTCCGACCTGACCGCCCAGGCACAGTGCCGCGACCCCGAGGACGGCCGATCCGAGCGCGAGCCGGGTCCGGGTGCGCCGTGAGTGGAGGAAGTGAGACATCGAGACTCCGAACGTCGGGACGCCGAGTGAGGTGTGATGCGCGTCACGCTGGATGCTAGTGGCGACCGCCAGCGACTTTCAACCATCCCTGAACGACTTTCGCGGACAATCTTCGAAAGTTCGGGGCTCTGAGGTCAGCCCGCGGGACGCTCCATCACGATCTCTTCCGGGCCGCCGTCGATCGGACTGGTCACCTTGTCGGTCTCGACGAAGCCGAGGCGCTCGTAGACGGCATGGGCGCGGTCGTTGCCGGCCAGGTGGGTGAGACGCACCGGCAGGTCGCCAGCGCGGCCGATCACCTCCGTCAGCAGCGCGCCACCGGCACCCGAGCCCTGGGCGTCGGGGAGGACGTAGAGCTTCCAGAGCATCACGTGGTCCTCGAAGGGCGTGTAGGCGGCCATGCCGACGACCCGGTCGCCGTCCTCGGCGACCAGGACCTGGCCGTTCTCGATCCCGGGGATCACGGCCTCGGGAGCCCACCATCTGGCGATGCCCTTCTCGACGTACGCCTCCCCGGTGATCGGCGGGTAGGTCGCCCGCCAGGTCGTCACACCGACATGGATCACCGCGTCGAGGTCCGCCGTCGTCGCCTCTCGCACCCGCATGGACGCGACGATAACCAGGAGCGCCGGGGCTGTCGTTCGGTTTAGCGTCGGACCGTGCTGATCCGACGTGAGCGTCCCGAGGACGTGGCCGACATCCGGGCGGTCACCGCCGCCGCCTTCTCCGGGGTGGAGCACTCCGCCCCGCCGATCGAACCCGACGGCGCGCCCGGGGAGGCGACGCTGGTGGGCTGGCTGCGCGAGGACCCGGGTTGGGTCCCGGAGCTCTCGCTGGTCGCCGAGATGGACGGCGAGATCGTCGGCCACGCCGTGGCCACGCGGGGCGAGCTCGCCGGCCGGCCCGCGCTCGGGCTCGGCCCGGTGAGCGTCTCCCCGGAGCGCCAGCGCGACGGGGTCGGCTCGGCGCTGATGCACGCGGTCCTCGGCGGCGCCGACGCGATGGGCGAGCCGGTCGTCGTGCTGCTCGGCTCACCGGCCTACTACGCGCGCTTCGGCTTCGTGCCCGCCTCCTCCCTCGGCATCGAGGCGCCCGATCCGGCGTGGGGCGACTACTTCCAGGCACGGCCGCTGGCTGCGTACGAACCGGGTCTTCGGGGTCCGTTCCGCTATGCCGCGCCGTTCGACCGGCTGTGATCACCACCACAGCGCCAACGGGTTCATCTGGACCTACGCTGGAGACAGTCCGTGGACTCCATCAGGGAGCTGCGAGATGACACCAGAAAGGCTCGATGATGAGCACGAACCCCTCTGCCGAGGAGACCGCGCCCTACGGGAACGGTGCCGCCGCCAACGCGACTGCCAGCGCGCCGGCCAAGCCTGTACGCAAGGTGCGCACGCATCATCTTCGCGAGATGAAGCAGCGTGGCGACAAGATCACGATGCTCACCTCCTACGACATGTACACGGCCCAGATCTTCGACGAGGCCGGGGTCGACCTGCTGCTCGTCGGTGACTCCGCCTCCAACAACGTCCTCGGCAACGAGACGTCGCTTCCGGTGACCGTGGACGAGCTGCTGCCGCTGACCCGCGCCGTTTCCCGCAGCGTGAAGCGGGCGATGGTCGTCGGCGACCTGCCCTTCGGCTCCTACCAGGCCTCGCCCGAGCAGGGCTACCTGACCGCGGTGCGGTTCATGAAGGAGGCCGGCGCCCACTGCGTGAAGCTCGAGGGCGGCGCCGAGATGGCCCCGGTGATCAAGAAGCTGACCGAGGGCGGCATCCCGGTCATCGCCCACATCGGCTTCACCCCGCAGTCCGAGCACGTGCTCGGCGGCTACCGCGTCCAAGGCCGAGGAGACGCCTCCGACCGGATCATCGACGACGCCAAGGCCGTCCAGGAGGCGGGTGCCTTCGCGGTCGTCATGGAGATGGTCCCCGGCGACGTCGCCGCGCAGATCACCAAGGAGCTCGACATCCCGACGATCGGCATCGGCGCCGGCCCCGACTGCGACGGCCAGGTGCTGGTCTGGCAGGACGCCTTCGGGATGCGCAGCGGCAAGATGGCCCGCTTCGTGAAGCAGTACGCCGACGTGAAGTCGGTCCTCTCCGACGGCGCCGAGGCCTATATCTCCGACGTCAAGGGCTCCACCTTCCCGGGCCCCGAGCACACCTTCTGAGGATCGTCTCCGACGAAGTGGTCGATCTGGGCCGTCCGCCGGCTCAGTGCCGGGCCCAGATCGACCACTTCTCGGGTCCTGCTCCCACAGGCGGAACAGGTCAGCGGCTGATCGGCCGGGCGAGGCCGACGAGGCGGGCGACCACGAGCGCGACGTAGAAGACGCCGGCGACCTGCTCGACCATGACGACCGAGCGGGAGTGGGGTTGGACGGGGACGATGTCGGAGAGGCCGAGCGAGGTCAGGGTGGTGAAGGAGAGGTAGAGGAGCTCGAACCAGGTGCGCTGGGTGTCGAACGAGCCCGGCCAGATCACCTGCACGGCCGCGTAGAGATAGGCGAAGGCCCAGGCCACCACGGTGAACGCGGCTCCGGTGGCGTAGAGCTCGTCGCGGGTCACGACGTCGTCGTGGAAGAGGTAGCGGATCATCGCGTAGGAGACGAACAGGTAGAACGGCACGTGGAAGAGGGCCGAGACCAGGACCACCCAGCCCTCGTCCGGCGCGACCGCCTCCCAGACCGCGAAGACCGTCGCGGGCGCACCGAACAGGATCGCCACCCAGGACAGGGCCGGGGTGAGGCGTACGGCCGCGACGGCGACGACCAGCAGCAACAGCTGGAGGACGCCGATCCCGGCGCGGCCGGCGGTCGAGCCGTCGAGGAACGGGTAGGCCAGGACGGCGACCAGCTGCCCGACGAGCAGCACGGCCGAGGGATGATTCCGCATCGCGTTGAAGGCGTTCGTCACAACCGCCCACCCTAGGGCCCACCGGGCCAGTACCGTCGGCACCATGCGCGCTGCCCTAGCCCTCGCCTCCGTGGTCGCTCTCGGGCTCTCGACCGCCGCCTGCGCCGGAGACTCCTCTCCGGCCACGACCCCGCCGCCGCTGAACCCGTCGGGTTCGGCCAGTGCGCCGCCGAGCGCCTCCTCGTCCGCTCCCCCGGCCGTACTGCCGGCCTCCGACCGGGTGCCCGAGCTCGACGTCGAGGTGGCCGGCGAGGGGCTCGACCATCCGTGGGACGTCGCCGACCTCGGCGAGGACCGGTTCCTGGTCACCGAGCGCGACCGGGCGGTCCTGTCGCTGATCGAGGACGGGGAGCGGCGCGAGATCCCGCTCGAGGACAACGACATCTGGGTCTCCGGCGAGACCGGCCTGATGGGCCTGGAGGTCGACCCCGGCTTCGCCGAGAACCGGCGCATCTACACCTGCCAGGGGTGGAACGGTGGTGAGGACGTACGCGTCATCTCCTGGACCCTGGACGCCGGACTGACCCGGGCCACCCAGGAGCGGACCCTGATCGACGGCTTCCCCACGAGCTCCGGAAGGCATGGTGGCTGCCGGCTGCTGATCAGCGCCGACGGCGCGCTGTGGGTCGGCACCGGCGATGCCGCGAACGAGGAGAACCCGCGCAACCTCGACTCCCTGGGCGGGAAGACGCTCCGGCTCGACCCGGAGAACGGCGAGCCCTGGCCGGGCAACCCGTGGGGTGGTGACGAAGGACCACGACGATTCATCACGAGCTTCGGCCACCGCAACGTGCAGGGGCTGGCGCAGCGTGCCGACGGCACCGTCTGGTCGGTCGAGCACGGCCCCGACCGCGACGACGAGGTCAACGAGATCACGCTGGGCGGCGACTACGGCTGGAACCCGGGCTCCGGCTACGACGAGTCGGTGCCGATGACCGACCAGGATCTGCCCGGGAAGCAGATCGAGGCGGCCTGGAGCTCCGGCAATCCCACCGTGGCCACCGGCGGCGGCACCTTCATCCCCGTCCAGGAGCGGTGGGGCGCGTTCGGCGGGGCGCTCGCGGTCGCCGTGCTCAAGGACCAGGAGCTGCGGATCATCTCCTTCGACGAGTCCGGCAAGCTCACCGACGACCGGTCGCCCGAGGTCATGCACGACCACGGGCGGCTGCGTACGGTCTCGCTGGCCGCCGACGGGGACCTCCTCGTCACCACCGACAACGGTGGCGGCGAGGACGTCCTGCTCCGGGTCACCCCGCGCTGATCACTTGTCCTCGGTGCCCGCGTCACCTCCCCAGGCCTTGTCCTCCTTGTCCCACCGCTCGTTGTTCTCCTGCACCTTCTGCAGTGCCAGGGCGGCCTCGGCGTGGGAGGCGTAGGGGCCGAGACGATCCTTGGCCTTGCAGCCCTCGTACGGCTCGACGGTCTGGTGCTTGAGGCAGTAGTAGAACTCGCCCGCGTGCTCGTCGCTCATGCCGCCAACCTACCGTTGTGCGAGATGTTCGCGTGGGCAACAGCGCTGTTACACGGATTTCAGTAGGTTGCCACCATGAGCCAGATGTTCGACGCCTACGAGACTCGAGATCCGGCCTTCGACGAGATGTTCGCCGGCGGCGAGCTGCGGCCTCCCTACCAGCGGCTCGGCGACTCCCTGCGCAGGCTCAGCGCCTCCGAGCTGATCAGCCGGGTCGAGGCGATGCAGGCCAGCTATCTCGACCAGGGCGTCACCTTCGACATCGGCGGCGAGGAGCGGGCCTTCCCGCTCGACATCGTGCCGCGGGTCATCGAGCGGGACGCCTGGACGACGATCGACAAGGGCGTCCAGCAGCGCGTCAAGGCGCTCGAGCTCTTCCTCGCCGACGTCTACGACGAGGGCAAGGTCTTCGAGGACGGGGTGATCCCGCGCGAGGTGATCACCACCTCCAGCCACTACCACCGCGCGGCCGCGGGCGTGCACCCGCCCAACGGCGTACGCGTCCAGGTCTCCGGCATCGACCTGGTCCGTGACAACGCCGGCGAGTTCCGCGTGCTGGAGGACAACGTGCGGGTCCCGTCGGGTGTCTCGTACGTCATGACCAACCGTCGCGCGATCTCGGCGGCGCTGCCGGAGACGATCGCCGAGCACCGGATCCGGCCGGTGGCCAACTACCCGCAGAAGCTCCTCGCGGCGCTGCGTGCGGCCGCTCCGGCCGGTGTCGCCGACCCGACCGTGGTCGTGCTGACGCCGGGCGTCTACAACGGCGCCTACTTCGAGCACGCGCTGCTGGCCCGGACGATGGGGGTCGAGCTCGTCGAGGGGCGCGACCTGGTCTGTCGCAACGGGCAGGTGCTGATGCGTACGACCAAGGGGCTGGCCCCGGTGCACGTCATCTACCGGCGCATCGACGACGAGTTCCTCGATCCGGTCCACTTCCGGCCCGACTCGATGCTCGGCTGCGTGGGGCTGATCGACGCCGCCCGGATGGGCAACGTGACCCTGGCCAACGCGGTCGGCAACGGGGTCGCCGACGACAAGCTCGTCTACACCTACATGCCCGACATCATCCGCTACTACCTGGCGGAGGATCCGATCATCAAGAACGTCGACACCTGGCGGATGGGCGACGCGACCTCTCGCGAGGAGGTCCTCGACCGGCTCGACGAGCTCGTCCTGAAGCCCGTCGACGGCTCCGGCGGCAAGGGCATCGTGATCGGGCCGGCGGCCTCGGCGCGCGAGCTGGAGGTGCTGCGCGGCAAGATCCTGGACGACCCCCGCTCCTGGATCGCCCAGCCGGTGGTGCAGCTCTCCACGGTCCCGACCTTCATCGACGGAGATCTCGGGGCGCGGCATGTGGACCTGAGGCCGTTCGCGGTCAATGATGGCGACAAGGTCTGGGTCCTTCCCGGTGGCCTGACTCGGGTGGCGCTCGCCGAGGGCGAGCTGATCGTGAACAGCTCCCGTGGCGGCGGCTCGAAGGACACCTGGGTGCTCGCCGGACCGACGTCGCCCCGGCCGACCGACCGGGGTCAGAGTCAGGGTCAGTCTCAAGCGCAGGGGGTTGCGTGATGCTGAGTCGCATCGCCGAGTCGATGTTCTGGATCGGACGCTATGTGGAGCGTGCCGAGGACACCGCACGGATCCTCGACGTCCAGACCCAGCACATCCTCGAGGACGCCGCCACCGACGAGGAGACGGCCTGCCGCTCCCTGCTCGCGGTGATGGGTGTCGAGATCTCCTCCGACCAGAAGGTCGGCCTGCCGCAGACGCTGGACATGCTGGCGTACGACACCACCGCACCGACCTCGATGGCCTATGCGCTGGGGGCGGCCCGCGAGGCGGCCCGGGGCGCGCGGGAGACGCTCTCGGTGCCGTTGTGGGAGGCGCTGAACACCACCTACCGGGCCATCCCCGCCGGGCAGTTCAAGCACATGCGGGCGCCGTTCATCTTCGGCTGGGTGCGCGACCGGGTGGCCCAGATCAACGGCACCGCCGACGCCACGATGATGCGTGACGAGTCCTGGCAGTTCCTGATGCTCGGGCGCTACGTCGAGCGTGCCGACATGACCTCGCGGCTGGTCGCGACCACGTCGCTGACCTCGGCCGGCGGCGCGTCGCAGTGGAACTCGACGCTGCGTGCCTGCGGTGCGTACGACGCGTTCCTGCGGGTCAACAAGGGGGTCGAGACCGAGCAGGCGGCGGCCGAGTTCCTGCTGCTGGACCGGATCTTCCCGCGCTCGGTGGTGCACGCGCTGCAGCGGGCCGAGGGAGCGCTGGACACGCTGGAGGGCACGACCCGGCGGGCCGGCTTCTCCGACGAGGCTCACCGGCTGATCGGCCGGATGCGGGCGTCGCTGGAGTATCGCTCGCTCCACGACCTGCTGGCGGACCTGCCTGCCGAGATGGAGCGCCTCCAGGTCACCTGCGCCGAGGCCACCGAGGCGGTCACCAAGCGCTACTTCGCCGGTGCCGAGGCACTGGCCTGGCAGCCGGTCTGAGGAGTCTGATCGAGATGAGCATGCAGTTCCGGATCGTGCACACCACGACGTTCAGCTACGACGGGCCGGCGGTCGCCTCCTACAACCAGGCGCGCCTGACGCCGCTGACCACGCCCAACCAGATCGTGGTCCACCACCGGCTCGACGTCTCGCCCAAGCCGTGGACGTATGAGTACAAGGACTACTTCGGCAACGAGGTCACCGCGATCGAGGTGCTCGACGCCCACCGGACCCTGAAGGTCTCCGCGACCAGCACCGTCCAGGTCTCCCGGGAGCCCGGTGCGGCGCCCGTGCTCACCTGGGAGGAGGCCGCGCTGCCCGGTGTCGCGGACCGGTTCGTCGAGTTCCTCGGCCTGCCGGCGCACGTCGCGCCCGAGGAGGAGCTCGCGGGTCGGGCCAAGGCGATCGCCGCCTCGGCCGGGCTGCCGGGCGAGGCCGCGGTCGAGATCGCCCGCGCGGTCGCTTCCGCCGCACCGGCCGATGCCGCCCACCAGCTGCTCGGCGCGCTGCGGACGGTCGGGATCCCGGCGCGCTACGTCTCCGGCTACGTCTACCCCGGCGGCGCGCACTCCTGGGTGGAGTGGTGGGACGACGGGTGGCACGGGATCGACCCGGCCACCGGTGCCGAGCCCGGCGACACCTACGTCGGTGTGGCCACGGGTCGCGACCACACCGACGTCAAGCCGCTGGGCGGGATCTACTCGGGTCCCGCGGAGCCGGCCGTCGAGGTCAGCGTCGAGATGACGCGCCTCGCCTAGGCCGGCTCAGAGCGAGGACTCGGCCGAGAGCGCGTTGATCACCTTCGCCAGCGCGATGTCGCGGCTGGTGACGCCGCCGGCGTCGTGGCTGGAGAGCCGGATCTCGACGTAGGGGTAGCGCAGGTCGATGTCGGGGTGGTGGTTGGCCTCCTCGGCCTTGGCCCCGATCGCGTTGACCAGCGCGAGACCGGTGATGAAGTCACCGGTCTCCACGCGGGCGACGATGCTGTCGGCCTCCCCGGAGGAGTCGTACGTCCAGCCCTCGAGCTGCTCCTGGGCGACCTGCTCGGCGGTGAGAGTCGTGGTGTCAGGTTCCATGCCACCACCCTCTCACCCCACGCTCACTCCTCGCGCTCGGCCAGCCGGTTGCGTACGCGGTAGACGGCTGCGTGATGGTCGTAGTCGTCGCTCATCACAGCCGCCAGGCGCAGCGGGCCCAGGGCGTCCGCGAGGCGGTCCTGGCGCTCCAGCACGCGGCCGAGCGAGTGCTGGCTCCAGGCGTCGCTGGGGTCGCGCTCGACCAGCCAGCGCAGCTCGGCCTCGGCCTTGGCGAGCTGGGCCCGGAGCATGTAGGCCCACGCGCGCATGCTACGCAGCCCGATGTTGTCGGGGTCGTCGGCGAGCGCCGGCTCCAGGATCTCCAGCGCCTCGACCGGGAAGCGCCGGGAGAGCAGGTCGTGGGCCGTCCGGTAGGCCACCTCGTGCGAGGTCTGGCCCGGGAAGACGACAGCCGGGGCTACGTACTGGAAGTCTTCGTTCTCTGTCATCACACCCTCCGAACGTGATACCCCACCACGGTATTCCATCCGGGCCCGCGATGGGAGCACCATGGTGACGGTTAGGAGGTGAACGCGCATGCACGCATCAGTCGGTGACCACCTCGTCGTCATGGGCCAGCACGTCGGCGACCACGTTCGGGAGGCCGAGATCATCGAGGTCAGCCACCCCGACGGCAGCCCGCCCTACCTCGTACGCTGGAGCGACAGCGACCACGAGTCGCTCGTCTTCCCCGGTCCGGATGCCCACATCGAGCCCGCCTCGCACTAGACTTTTCCTGCGGACGGGCTGGCCGGGCGATCGCGTCGTAGAGATACGTCGAGGAAAGTCCGGGCTCCACAGGACAGGGTGGTGGCTAACGGCCACCCGGGGTGACCCGCGGGACAGTGCCACAGAGAACAGACCGCCTCTACCCTCCAGGTAGCGGTAAGGGTGAAACGGTGGGGTAAGAGCCCACCAGTCCTCGTGGTGACACGAGGAGCTAGGTAAACCCCACCCGGAGCAAGACCAGACAGCATGCGCTCGAGGGCTGTCCGCCCGAGCATGCGGGTAGGTTGCTAGAGGCCATCGGCAACGATGGTCCGAGATGGATGGTCGCCGATCACAGAACCCGGCTTACAGGCCAGCCCGTCCGCTTTCCTGGCCCCGACCATTTACTTTTCCGGGGTGCTCTACCGTCCGGTCTGGAAGTAAAGCAGGATCGGGACGGGGCACAGACCCCAGGTTCATCGCCCGTGCGGACCTGCAGCACGTTCGCACCCGTGTGAGGCCGCCCGGCCAGAGCGGTAATCTCTGCCACCTACTTGACGCGAGACAAGCGCACTCTGATCAAGTCGGGTTAGCTCGCGGATCGCCATCTCCTCGGGTCCTGCGGGAGGAGTGCCTCTCCCGGGTTCAAGGATTGGAGGTCATTCGGTCGGGGCGGGACAGATACTGCCGATGACCTGTTTCAGCGGCCCGTGTGATCGCCTCGAGTACCCGGTGGCGATCGAGTGCGACCGCGAAGTCCGGCGCATCGGCTGTTCCGTCGCGGAGGTCGGCGGCGAACTGGGCGTAGAGGCGGGCGACCCCCGCAGCGGGTGCGTCGAGTTGCAGGTCAGGAGCCGCATAAGTGGAGGGGACCTGTAGCACGTGGACAGGCTCGCTGCCGCGGCGCAGCGTGATGGTGAAATCGGTGAAGTGGAGGTAGCCCGACGCCGACTCCACACGCACGCTGCCCTCGGTGCCCTGGATCTCCCATACCATCGCCGATCCGGCAGACTGCCCCGCGCTGTAGTGCAGCGAAGTGACGATCCCGCCTTCGAGAACGCCGGCGACGACGATCTCATCCGGCGCGTCCTTCGGCAGCGAGGCGCCATCGGAGAGGCGGACGCCGTCGCCGCGCTGATTGGCGACGAGGGCGGACAGGCTCTCGAACGTGCCGAGCACGCGAGCAAGCGGTTCGAGCCCGTGGCCGAGCATGATGCTCAGAAGCGTGGCGCCATGCTTTGCGTGAGCCATGTACTCGAGCGACGGGTCATATCGGCCGACCCACATGTCGTCGGCCAAATGCGCTCGGATGCTCGTGCTGAGCGGCTTACCGATCACGCCTTGCGCGATGAGGTCGCGAAGGAAGAGGATCGGCGGGTGCAGGCCGCCCTGCAACCCGACAACCGTCGGCAGCCGCCGCTCGCGGGCAAACCCCTCCAGCGCTTCGGCCTCCGATAGGTTCCTTGCGAGCGGCCATTCGCAATACACCATCTTGCCCGCGGCCAGCGCGTCGGAGACAATCTGCTTGTGCTCCGGCACCTTGACCGCAACCACCACCAGATCGACCTCCGGTCGCACGACCAGAGCCTCGTGTGTGTCGAAGGCGAGATCGGCTCCCAGCCGACGAGCAGTCGCGTTCGCGCTCTCCATACGAGTCGTACTGACGGCGCGGATCTGGAACGCGTCGAGCGCCTGCAGCGCGGGGACGTGAGCAATTCCGCCCCAACCCCGATCGGCACTCGCCCCGATAAGACCGACGCCGATCCGGGTATTTGCTGAATTCGTCATTAGGATGCTCCGGGCTTGTGCAGCCCCGGCAACGCTCTCCGGGCTGCGTCACGATGATTTGTTTCCGGACACATGCGTGGGCACTCGGGCTCACCATGGCGAGCGAGCATTTATTGCCGTTCGCGTAGCGGCCGCGGGGTTCGAGCCCGAGTGACCCAAGCGCAGGTTTTACACGTGAGCCCAGTGGGCCTCGAGCTCGCGCGCGACATCGGCCGGACGCTCGATCATCGGCCAGTGCGAGCTGCGCAGCTTGAAGACGGCACGTGCGCGTGTGGCATTACCGAGCTCGTCGGCGAAGCGGTGAGGAAGAAACGGATCGTCCAGGCCCCAGATCACCAGCGCTGGTGCGGTCACGTTGCTCAAACCTGGCTTCCACTCCGCCCCGACCTCGATCGCCGAACGGTAAAGGGCCAGAATGCTTGCTCTCATAGTGGCATCGAGATGCCGGACCGATTCGTTTGCCGCGTCCCGCGGCATCTGCGCCTCGTTGAGGCTCGCTGCGAACGCCTCGAGGTCGAGGTCCGCCATCCATTGCTCGCCCTCGCCTGGCGTCTGCCAGATCTTGGCAAGATAGTGCCACGGATACTCCGGATCGATCGGTCCGCTGATGCCTGTCCATGTCCGCACCAGATCTGGTCGGATGGACGCGAGACGGCCCGTCAGCAGAGACCCCCAATCATGACCGACCAGGTCGACGGGTTCGCCGATTTCTTCGATCTTCTTAATAAGCCAGTCGAGATACTCTTCCTTCGTCGACGTGAATCCCGCGGGTAGGGGTGCGCCAAACCCGGGGAGATCGATCGTCACAATGTCTTCGCGTCGAAGATAGGAACGGACGGTGTCCCAAAGCCGGTGGGTATCAGGTACACCATGGACGAGGACTGCAGGCATTTCGGATTCTCCAATTCATTGTTGTCGTGGTGGAATGGCCGGTCGGCCGGGTCAGGGAAGAAGAATGACTTTGCCGTGGGTGTGGCCCGTGGCGACGAGACGATGGGCGTCCGCGGCCTCGTCGAGCGGGAAGCTCCGGCCGATGCGTGCGGTCCACGCACCGGCGGCGATCAGATTCAGGGCTTCCTGGACAGGGCCCCGGTCGCGATTCCCGCTGCCTCCCGGGCTGAATGCGACGCCGTATCGTGCGGCATCGCGGTCGGCGAGCGTCACGATCCGGTCCGGGGCGCCGAGGAGATCGACGAGGGTGGGAAGGAGTCCCTTGCCGGCGGTGTCGAGCGCGGCATCGATACCGTCGGGAGCGACGGCACGGATGCGGTCGACCAGGCCCGGGCCGTGGGCGACAGGGATCGCGCCGAGACTCTTCACGAAGTCGGCGTTGGCAGTCCCGGCGACGCCGATCACCGTCACACCGCGCTGTCGCGTGAACTGCACGGCGGCGCCTCCCAGAGCACCGCTCGCGCCGGTGACTACGAGCGTCTCACCCGGGCGAAGATTCAGCAGCCCGAGCCCCCTCGCCGCGTTGTCGGCACCGATGACGGTGGCCGCGGCCTCCTCGAAGGAGACGCCGTCGGGGATCGTCGCGAAGTTGCTGCTGACCGTGTACTCGGCGTAGGAGCCCTGGGTGGCGGAGTCCGGCCACCCGGCGACGCGGTCGCCGACCATGCCCTCGTCGACGCCCGGGCCGACCGCCTCGACGACGCCGGCGAACTCGAATCCGATGATGGCGGGAGCACGCAGGCGGAACGCTCCGGCGCGTGCAAGGATCTCCGCCGGGTTCACCCCGGCGGCGCGAACCCGCGCCAGCACTTGACCCGGACCCGGCACCGGTCGCGGAGCCTCCGCAACCTGCAACACGGAGGGTTCGCCGAACGAGGTGATGACGGCGGCTTTCATGATGATCCTTCTCCTTCTCATGTCACCGGCGGCACTTCCGCTGCGGCGTGCTCGCTCACGGAGGCCCGGTGGCGAGGTCGTGTCCTGAGGTCCGGTACGTTAATTCGGGACTGATCGGTCCATAAAGAACGTACACGGGCTGCGATGTATTCACAAGCCCTCAACCGTGCGGGCAGGCGTCACGGCCCGGGGCGTCAGGCCTAGGTGTTCGCACCACCCTCGGCCCGCGCGACAGCTCGGTCCCCCGCGTCATGACATCGCGCTGCGCGGGGTTGTACAGGCGTCCCAGTCGCTTTCGTCGCGGGTACCTCGGCGGCGTTCAACACCGGAGCCGTGCCCACCATCGACGGCGGCTTGAACGCCTGATCCTGGCGCTATCTGGACTGCCTGGTCCGTAAGGGGGCACAATGACTTCCATGCCCGTATCGCCTACCAAGCTGGGGCGACCCCGCGAGTTCGACCCCGACCACGCCGTCGAACAAGCCATGAGAGTGTTCTGGGCCAAGGGTTACGAAGGGGCGAGCCTGACGGACCTGACCGAGGCGATGGGCATCACTCGCAGCAGCATGTATGCGGCGTTCGGGAGCAAGGACGAGCTGTTCCGCCGAGCGGTCGAGCGTTACACGGAAGGCCCAGCCTCCTACGGAATCCGCGCGCTGTCCGAGCCGACCGCACGCGAAGTCGCCGAGTCCATTCTTCGCGGCGCAGCCGCTGCCAGCACGAGTCGCGAGACACCCCACGGATGCCTTGGCGTCCAGGCTGCACTCGCCGCCGGCGACAACGGGGTCACTGCCCAGAAGGTCCTCGTCGACTGGCGCCAGGATGGCGCTGCGCGGCTCGAGTCCCGATTTCAGCGTGCGCGGGCCGAGGGTGATCTGCCGGAGACCGAGGATCCGCGCACGCTGGCGACCTACATCACGACGGTCGCGTACGGCATCGCCGTTCAGGCGGCGACAGGCAAGAGCGAGGCGGAACTGCGCCGGGTCGCTGATGTGGCGATGAACGCGGTGTCCTGGTCCCGCGACTGAGACAGCGAACTCTTCGATCGTCTTCATCGACGCCATAGGCGTCACCGCCGAGTCCGCTCGGCAGCCCGCACCCTGCTGAGGTGTTCTACTGTCGCCGCCCGCTGCGAGCGGCCTCCTCCACTCGCGCGACGAGCTGACTGTTGTGCAGCGCGCGAGTGAAGCCCGGCGTCGCAAAGGTGTTCTCGTCGATGTCTCGCGCGAGACTCGCGTACACCTCGCCCACGTTGATGGCGGCACCGGTCCAGATCTCGGCCGCGGCCGGACCGGTTCCCGTGGCGACGGGGCGGTCGGGCTCCTCGAAATCAACGCTCGAGGTCAGCGTGAGGTCGCCGACCTGGACGCCGGCGGGGTGGTCGCCGGTCAGTTTCAGCCAGCCGTCGGCGCCTCTGACCTCGAGGCTGAACCGGGCATCGGGCACTGGGACACCGGCCAGGACCTGCACTCCGACGGGAGCTCCGGACGAGGTCTTGAGGATCGCGTCGAGGTGGTCCGGCACCTCGCGGGTGGTGGTCGTGCCGGTATCGACCAGCTTCACCTCCGGCCAGAGCAGTTCCGTGCGTGCATCGATCTCGGTGATGTCGCCGAGGACCGTCTCGATCACGTCCAGTACGTGGCCCACCGCGATCGTCATGAAGCCGGCGCCGGCGTCCGCCTTGTCGAAGTACTCGTACGCGCTCACCGACTCCGGGCCGTTCCCGAAGGTCGTCGCGCTCACTCGTGCAGACAGCAGCCTCCCGAGCCGGCCCTGGGCGATGATCTCGGCCGCCCGGCGCACCGACGGGTTGAGGCTGCCCTGCAGCCCGATCGCCGTGTGCAGGGAACCGGCCGCTACAGCCATCTCCTCGGTCTGGGCGACGCTCGCGCCCAGCGGGGACTCCGTGTAGACGGCCTTGCCCGCCGCGAGGGCCGCGAGCACGAGCTCGCGGTGTGCCGGGACCTTGACGGCGACCGTGACGAGATCGATCGACGGGTCGCTGATCAGCTCGTACGGGTCGGCGTACCAGCGCTCGGCGCCGAATACCTCGGCGGCCTCTCGTGCACTCTCCTCACGCCGGGTCGCCACCGCCGCCAGCACGAGCTGCGGCTGGGCCGCCAGCGCGGGGATATGCGATGCCCCGGCCCAGCTCGCCTTCGTATCTGCGCCGATGATCCCGACACGAATCACACTGCTTGCCATGATCTGCTGCTCCATTCGGTCTACTGCTAGGTGCTCTGCGGTTGAGACACTGTTGTCTCGTGCGGTTCGGCGCGGTCGCCGAGCCGCCTTCACTGGTCGATGGCGGCCATACCGTCGCGGTCATGGCGGTCGCCGGACGCGGGGGTCAGGTTGTCCAACCGGCTGATCTGGTAGGGGGTGAGTCGGACCCCGTCTGCGGCGACGTTCTCCTCAAGTCGCTCGACGCGTCGGGTGCCCGGGATGGGGTTGATGTCCTCGCCCTGGGCCAGGAGCCACGCCAGGGCGACCTGGGCGGGGGTGGCTCCGGTATCGGCTGC
Organism: Nocardioides luteus; assembly: GCF_015752315.1. Taxonomy (NCBI): domain Bacteria; kingdom Bacillati; phylum Actinomycetota; class Actinomycetes; order Propionibacteriales; family Nocardioidaceae; genus Nocardioides; species Nocardioides luteus. The sequence goes on along the minus strand of NZ_JADOVJ010000001.1, from coordinate 1,706,110 downwards.
CACAGCCCGGACCTCGTCGACGATGCGAAGGTTGCGTTCGAGGTTGCCGCCGGTGAAGCGCGGGTTGGTACGACGCCAGTCGTCGGCGTCCAGACCGTCCAGTGAGCGGATGCTTCCGGTCAAGAAGCCGTGACCCAGCGGGGAGTACGGCACCAGACCGATCCCCAGCTCGCGCAGCACCGGAAGCACCTCGGTCTCGGGGTCCCGCGTCCAGAGCGAGTACTCGCTCTGGACCGCGGCCACCGGGTGGACGGCGTGTGCGCGGCGGATGGTGGCGGGGGCGGCCTCGGACAGGCCGATGTAGCGGACCTTGCCCTGGGTGACCAGGTCGGCCAGGGCCTCGACGGTGTCCTCGATCGGGGTCTCCGGGTCGACTCGGTGCTGGTAGTACAGGTCGATGTGGTCGGTGCCCAGGCGCCGCAACGACCCCTCGACAGCGAGTCGGACGTTCGCCGGCGTGCTGTCCGCCCCCGGCCGGCCGGTGTGGGACGTCAGGCCGAACTTGGTGGCGAGTACCACCTCGTCCCGGCGGCCTCTGACTGCCCGGCCCAGCAGGGCTTCGTTGGCACCTTCCCCGTACACCTCGGCGGTGTCCAGGTGGGTGACGCCGAGGTCCAGAGCGCGCTGGATGGTGCGGACAGAGTCCTCCTCGGACTCGTCCTTGCCTGTGTAGAAGGCGGACATGCCCATGACTCCTAGACCGAGGCGCGAGACCTCAAGCCCGCCGAGCGACGTGGTCTGCATTGAGTGTTCCTCTCTGGATCGGTTCGCCAGGCCCACAGCCGGTACGTCGACCGGACCAGAGACTTGACGCATCAAGATGAACTTGATGCGTCAAGTTCTACCTCTTTCGAACTTGATGCGTCAATAACTGCCGTCATAGGCTGGCCGCATGGCCAAGACAACGGGTACTCAGCGGCATGACACGAGGGCCGGGCAGGGCGGCTCCGCATCCCGCGAGGCAACGCCGGCAGCCGCAGAAGAGCCTCGCGGCACAGCGGCCGGTACGGAGTCGCTCGTCAGGTCGGACGACGAGCCGCGCTGGTTGAACGGTGATGAACTGGCTGCTTGGCTGGCCAACTCCGCGATCATGATCAGTCTGCCCGCTGCCCTGGACGCGCGGATGCAGCGCGAGTCCCAGATGACCTTCTTCGAGTACATGGTGCTGTCGGTCCTCTCCGAGGAACCCGACCGGACCATGCAGATGAGCTCTTTAGCCGTACGCACGTCGGCGTCGCTGTCGCGGTTGTCGCACGTCGTCGGACGACTGGAGAAGCGAGGGCTCCTTACCAGGTCCCGGATACCCGGTGCGGGTCGCCGCACCAACACCACCCTGACCGAGGCTGGATACGACGTCGTGGTCGCGGCGGCGCCCGGACATGTCGCGGCAGTCCGCGAATATCTGATCGACTCGCTCGAACCGCGCGACCTGATGGCCTTGAAGCGCATCGGCGCCGCAGTGGACGCCGCGATCAATCAGAGAGGAACCACGACTGCAGGTGCGACGACCGCTCACACCGACGTTCCCGAGTCGTAGCCGACCTGGGCACACCTCGGCCATGACTAGACCTGCACACCGCGGCAGGAGGCAGTGCGCCCGGTCCAGTGGCACCGGTATCTCTAGGACTCCACCAGTCAATCGCACCGTCCCGACGATCAAGACCCACAGCTATCCCATCAGCCCACGGCGACGTGGCTTGGAGAGTTCTGCTTCGTGAGCTGATGCAGTCGGGACGAGTCCTGTCATTCAGCCAGATATTTCCGGCGAAGTCCATCAACAACCATTCCCGAGTGAATGGAGCCCGGCTTACAGGCCAGCCCGTTCGCTCTCGCCGACCCGGCCTGCCGTCGGGCTGGTTTGTGCTGTTGCCGACACCCGGAGTTCGGATCGCGGGTTGGGCGACCAGGCAGAGTAGTTCATAGCAAGCGGCGCGATCGCCGTGCTGCTGCTTGGTACTCCCCGCACGACCCGACAGGAGACGTGAGATGGACCCGACCACCGCGATCGCCCGCTTCGACGAAGTCCGGGCTGACACCGAACGCCTCGCTGCACCCCTCTCACCCGAGGACCAGACGGTCCAGTCGATGCCGGATGTCTCCCCCACCAAATGGCATCGCGCGCATGTGACCTGGTTCTTCGAGACCTTCGTGCTGGCCGAGAACGAGGCCGGCTTCACACCGTTCCAGGACCAGTACTGGTTCCTCTTCAACAGCTACTACGAGCAGGTCGGGCCCCGGTACGCCCGGCCGATGCGTGGCGTGATCAGCCGCCCCGGCGCGTACGAGGTCGGCGACTACCGGCGCAACGTCGACAACCGGGTCAGGGATCTGCTCGACCGCGTGGACGAGGGCACCTTCGCCAAGCTCGCGCCCACCATCGAGCTCGGTTTCCACCATGAGCAGCAGCACCAGGAGCTGCTGCTCATGGACATCAAGCACGTGCTGTCGCTCAACCCGCTGCAGCCGACGTACGCCGGGAGCCCGGTCGCTGGCGCCGGGACCGACCGGCTGGGGTGGGTCGACATCGAGGGCGGCCTGGTCGAGATCGGTTCGGAGGGCGGCGGGTTCTGCTTCGACAACGAGCTGCCACGCCACCAGCAGTGGCTGGAGCCGTACCGGCTCGCCGACCGGTTGATCACCAACGGCGAGTGGCTGGAGTTCATCGCCGACGGCGGCTACCGACGTCCCGAGCTGTGGCTCTCGGACGGGTGGGCACGGGTCAACGCCGAGGGCTGGGAAGCGCCCTTCTACTGGCGCGAGGCCGACGGGGTCTGGTTCGAGCACACCCTGCACGGCACCACACCGCTCGACCCGGGACTGCCGGTCTGCCACCTGAGCCACTACGAGGCCGACGCGTACGCCACCTGGGCCGGCAAGCGCCTCCCCACCGAGGCCGAGTGGGAGCACGCCGCCCGCACCTACGAGGTGTCCGGCAACCTCGCCGACCGGGACAGCTTCCACCCACGTGCGGCGGGCCCGGCGACCGGCGGCCTGCGACAGCTCTTCGGCGACTGCTGGGAGTGGACCTCCTCGGCCTACCTGCCCTACCCGGGCTTCCATCCCGCCGCCGGCGCCATCGGTGAGTACAACGGCAAGTTCATGTCGAGCCAGATGGTGCTCCGCGGCGGCTGCGCGCTCACCCCGCCGGGACACACCCGGGCCTCCTACCGCAACTTCTTCCCGCCCGGCGCGCGCTGGCCCGTCACCGGGCTCCGGCTCGCCGACGACGGGCGTCGTGCGTGACCTGGTCCGCCGCGATCCCGTGCGCCCACCGCGGCATCCTCGGACCGCCCCGGACCCACGCCGACTGGGCCTGCCCGCATGACGACTGCCAGGCGCCGCTGCGACTCGGCACCTGGACCGTCGCGGTCGGCGGCACCATCGAGGGCTCCTGGCCCTTCGTCCTCGAGAAGGCGCAGCAGGAGCGCCTGCCGGTCGGCTCCGCCGTGGTCCAGATGGCCAACGAGCTGGAGGTCGGCGGCTTCTCCGTCCTCCTCAGCGACGGCGAGGACCTCGCCCTGCTGACCGGGGACGAGGGCAGCCATCTCGCCCAACCCGCGGCCTGGGAGTACGTCGTCAGCCACCGTCCGCTTCCCGGCGCTCCGTCCACCACGATCCCGCCGCGCACCATCGGCGTCCTCAGCCCGTGCGGGCCCACCTGGTGGCGGCTCGACACACCTCGTCACAACCCGAAGGAGACCCTCGCGTGACCCTCGACATCGACGGCCGGACCGGCTCCAGCACACCAGCCCGGGGCAGGATCACCACCCTGCTGACCGCCGAGGACCTGCGGCAGAGCCTCGCGGAGGACGCCCGCACCGGCTTGAGCGCGTCGCCGAAATGGCTTCCACCGAAGTACTTCTACGACCAGCGTGGTTCGGAGCTGTTCGAGGAGATCACCCGGCTGCCCGAGTACTACCCGACGCGCACCGAACGGGCGATGCTGACCGAGCACGCGCGCGACATCGCCGAGGCCTCCGACGCCGAGGTGCTCCTCGAGCTCGGATCGGGTTCCTCGGAGAAGACGAGGCTCCTGCTCGATGCGCTGGAGCGGACCGGCCGGCTGACGACGTACGTTCCCGTCGATGTCAGCGCCAGCGCGCTCACCCAGGCGATGGACGCGCTCGCCGAGGAGCGGCCCGGGCTGGTTCTGGAGGGGGTCGTCGCCGACTTCGACCAGCACCTCGGGCAGCTGCCGACCCCGGGACGCCGGCTGATCGCACTGCTCGGCAGCACGCTGGGCAACTACGACCGTCCCGGACGTGAACAGTTCCTGGGATCGGTGGCCGCCGCCATGCAGCCCGGGGAAGGTCTGCTGCTCGGGCTGGACCTGGTCAAGGACCCCGGCCAGTTGGTCGCCGCCTACGACGACGCCGCCGGCGTGACCGCCGAGTTCAACCTCAACGCGCTGCGCGTCCTCAACCGCAGCCTCGGCGCCGACTTCGACCCCGACGACTTCCGGCACCTGGCGCGGTGGAACACCGAGGAGGAACGCATCGAGATGCGGCTCGTCGCCCAGGAGTCCGCCCGTGTGGAGCTGAGCGAGCTCGACCTCGTCATCAAGTTCGACGAGGGCGAGGAGCTCCTCACCGAGCTGTCCTGCAAGTTCCGCCGGAACAGCATCGCTGACGAGCTCGAGGCGGCGGGTTTCCACGACCTCCGCTGGTGGACCGACCCGGACGAGGCGTACGCGCTGGTGCTGGCCAAGCGCTGAGCGCTGCTCGTCGACAAGCTGCTCGATGCCCCTGGCGACGTCGCGACCTCGCCCCCGCGCGGGGTCGCGACGCCATCAGGGGCATCGAGCAGCTGTCACTGCACGCGTACGTGCGACTGCTGTCGGCCCCTCCCCCGCCGTGGCGGGTCGACGAGGACCCGGCAGGTGATCGAGTCGTCGGGGAACGCCGCGGCGACGTCCCGGGCGCAGATCTCGGCGGCGTCGGCGACCGGCTCGACGGCGGCTGCAGGGTCGATCCGACCTCGCAGCAGGATCACCGGCCGCGACCGGATGGTGACCACCGTCCCGGTGACTGCGGTCAGCGGGGCCAGGCTCTCCAGCCTGGCGGCGGCAGCATCGGCGATCGAGCGCAGGTCGGCCTGGACGCGCCCGGTCTGGTCGCTCGCGTCGAGCCGCAGGGTCGACGGGCCGCGCCGGCCCAGGTGCGAGAGCAGCCACACCAGGCCGATGAGGCCGAGCAGGATGCCCGCGGCGGCGAACGCCCAGGGGAACCAGTCTGAGGTCACGATGTCACTCGCCAGGCGGGTGGACAGCTCGGCCGGGTAGCTCCGGAGCACCCACTGGTAGTGCCAGTCGACGATCAGCAGACCCAGGGCGATCACGAGCACCGCCACGAGCACGGTCATCAGCCGGTCGAACCTGATCACGCGGGGAGTCATCGGGGCACCTCCGTGGCACGTACCTTGATGGGGGTCCCGGTCAGCCGGCCGACCTCGTCGTCGAGAACGGCTCTCACGTGCTCGGTCACGGCAGCAGCCTCCTGAGGACCGTCGGGGGTGTTGCGGGCGGCCACGACGACGTCGACGACGGCGCGACGCCGGGTGCTGCGCGAGCAGTCGGCCGACATGACCCCGGGGAGCCGGTCGGCGGTCTCCTGGGCCACGGCCGCGACGGCGCCGGGCGCGAGCCACAGATCGGCATCGCCCGCGACCCGGAGGTGCGTACGCCGGCCGGGCCGCAGCGCGAGCCAGAGCACCACCAGCCCGACGAGGGCGATCGCTCCGCCGACGGCGGCGAGCCCGACCGAGGGGCCGACCCCGTCGAGGCCGGCCACCAGGTCCGGGACGACCGGGGAGCCGGTCGCCCATCCCTGGCTGACCAGGAGCTCACGGACGGCGACCACAGCGACCCCGATCAGCACCAGGGCGAGCACGATGGCCGTCGGGACGACCACGGGCGCACGGCGCGGCTGGGTGCGTGGCGCCGCGGGACGGACGATCCGTTCGACCGTCGGTTCGATGGTCTGTGTGCTCATTCCACCCTCCTGCCGGTGTCTTCGGCGGTCGACGGGTCGACCGCGTGCACGGTGACGTCCACGCTCCGGACCTCGATGCCCGAGAGCCGGAACGCCTCGTGGCGTACGGCGTCGCGGGCTGCCGTGGCGATGCGGGACACGTTGCCTGGCCAGGCCATCGCGACGTCGAGCTTCACCCGGACGGCGCGGCCCTCGGCCGTGATGTCGGCCTTCGGGAACGCCGAGCCGGTGACGCGGCCGAGGGCGCTGCGATGAACCACCGTGCCCGGGACCTTCAGTGCGACGTGCTCGATGATCCGCTGGAGGGCCTTGTTGCGGACGTCCAGGGTCCCGCGGTCCTCCGTCGGGTCAGCGGTCTCGGTGCCTGCGTCCACGAGCTGCATCGGACGCACCGGGGCCTCAACCACGACGTCCTCGCAGCAGGCTGCGGACGTCGAGCTCACCGTCGACGTGGCCGCCGATGAGGTAGCCGGCCCCGCCCAGCACGATGGCCAGCAACAGGCCGACCAGGCCACCGGTGACGATGGCGATCGTGAGCAACAGTCCGGCGACCAGGCCGAGTGTCGAGTTGGTCATGACGTTTCTCTCCTTCTGAGGGTCAGAGCGGGGCCGAGCCGGTGCTGTCGGGCGCGAGGATGTCCTCCACCGTGACGTCCACAGGGCCCGACACGTACGGCCGGACGGCATCGCGGATCGCGTCGGTGGTGCCGAGGACCGGTGCGCCCCAGTGGAGAACCACGTGGATCGCGCAGCCGGGCTCGCGCAGCCTCACCCCGTTGACGCGGCGCCCGGGAAGGTAGGTGGCCACCTCCCCGGCGCCGGCGTGCAGGTCGTGGACGCCGGGCACCGCGAGCACGGCGGCCGCGACGACGTCCACGACCTCCGGCTCAGCGCCGTCGTGGCCCTGTGGGTCGGCGTCGGCGGTCACGGTCACTCCACCCGCCGGGCGGCATCCTGGTCGGCGTCGCCGCTCTCGTCCTCGAGGTAGACGTCGTGCACGGTGATGTTGACCTCGGTGACCTCGAGGCCGGTCATCCGCTCCACCGACGCCTTCACGTTGCGCCGGATCGCAGACGCGAGGTCAGGGATCGAGGTGCCGTACTCGGCGACGATGTCGAGATCGGCGGCAGCCTGCCGCTCCCCCACCTCCACCGCGACGCCCTGGCCGAGGTTCGTACGCGAACCCGGGATCCGCTCGCGGATCGCCCCTGCCGCGCGCGCCGCGCCGCCGCCGAGGTCGTGCACGCCGCTGATCTCCCGAGCAGCGATGCCCGCGATCTTCGAGACCACCGTGTCGGCGATCGACGTACGCCCGTACTCACTCACCAGTGCACCCGAGTCGCTCCGCTCCGCCTGACCACCGGCGCCGTTCGTCGTCGAGCTCGTGTCGCCGGACTTCGTCTGCGTCATGAGAAGAACCTTCCTGATCGTGTTCGGTCTTGCTGACGCTGGTTGGTCGCGACGTCCCACCGATGTGTCACAGAAATTGTGGTGTGTTCTGGATCACATCTCTTTGCTTGGAGGTGGTAGAACTTCCCTCGTATCGGAACGCTGCCCTTGCGTGGGCGGCAGAAGAGAAACTCGGGGGCGATGTCGGAACCGCAGGCGACAGCTGAGCCGTCGGCGACGGACGAGGCGTTGGTGCGCGCGGCCCGCCTGGGCGACCAGGAGGCCTTCCGGGAGATCGTCGATCGCCACGGCCCGGCGATGTATCGCTACGCCCTTCGCTTGGTGGGCGACGCCACGGACGCCGCCGAGGCGACCCAGGAGGCGTTCGTCTCGGCGTGGCGGAGCCTGTCCGGCTTCGCGGGGCACTCCTCCCTACGTACGTGGCTGTTCCGTCTCGTCCACCGCCGCGCGGCCGATCTCCAGCGCAATCGACGCGCGACCCCGATCGACGACGGGCTGATGTCCAGGCTCACTCCGCCCGCTGCGGACAACCCGCTGCAGACCGTGCTGGACGCCGAGCTGCTCGAGGCGCTGCAGCTAGCATTGAATGAACTATCGTGGCATCAACGGGCGACCTGGCTGCTGCGGGAGGTCGAAGAGATGAGTTACGAGGAGATCTCCATCGCCCTGGCCATGCCGATCGGCGCCGTCCGCGGACACCTCTACCGCGGTCGACGCACACTCGCGGAGAGGATGGCACGATGGCGCTAGATCCCAGCCCCCTCGGTCGCGCCGTCCGCGCCGCCCGAGCCGACGAGCCCGCCGGCTGGGTCGACCTGGCCGAGTCGATCATGGCGCGCGTGCGCCGGGTCGTCGTCCCCTCCGAGCCGATCCTGACCTTCACCGAGCAGGGCATCTCCGCGCGCGACGAGCAAGGCTCGGCGACCTTCGTCTCCGCGCGCGTCGTCAGCGCGGCGCTGCGCCGGCTCCTCCAGGAGCACCCGACCCACGCGCCCGACAACATCGAGCTCCACGTCGACGAGGGCCGCCTGACCGGCATCGACATCCGGCTCGTCGCCAGGTACGGCGTCGAGCTCCACCCCCTCGCCGACACCCTGCGCCCGCAGATCCTCGACATCGTCACGACCCTCCTCGGGCCCGCTCCCGGCATCGACCTCTCGGCGATCGAGATCGAGTACGTCGACGTCACCCGCGGGGATCCGAACCGGACCTGAGCGGTGGCCGGTCACCTCAGCCACTTCCGGTCGCCGATCACCTCGGCGAGCTCGACCGTCCGCTGATCGGTCCATCCCGGAGGCGGCAGGATCGCTGCCCAGGCGTGGACCGGCGCCGTACCGAACTGGTGGCCCTGCCCGGCCGGGACCGAGTTGGCGGAGAACTGGTCGACGCCGAGCTGCAGCATCGTCACCCCGGGGATCCAGCGTACGTTCGGGGAGACGTCGCGGCCGCGCTCCTCCGCCAACCAGTCCGGGCGCTCGAGCGCCACCTCCGGCGACCACCAGGTGATCGGGTCGTTCGCGTGCTGGAGATAGCCGATCCGGGTGCCGTCCCAGGTCCCGGGCAGCGCCCACTCCTCGGGCCGGTCGGCGAACCGGACGATCTCGCCGTCGTCGAGGACCGGCAGCACCTGAGGGGTCTCCGGCTCACGCTCGTCGGTGAACCGGTTCCACAGCCGGTTGTCGGCGGTCGGGCCGACGAACAGGGCGCCGTCGGTGCGGGTCGCGAGGTCTTGGGCGCCGCTGAAGGCGGCCTCGCCACCGAAGCTGCCCAGGCTCTCCCCGCTCACGACCAACAAGGGGCGATCGGCCTCGGGGATCTCCAGCCAGCGGCCGTAGACGGCGTCGAAGAGGGCAAGACCGGCGTCCTGGGCCCGCTGCCGGTCCAGGATGAACGACATCCAGCTCGGCAGGTAGGAGTACTGGAGGCTGACCGTCGCGGTGTCGCCGCCCCACATGAACTCCAGCGCCTGGGCCTGGTTCTCGTTGACCCAGCCCCGGCCGGTGCCGGTCACCACGTTGATCACCGCGCGGTCGAAACCGCCGAGCGCCTCGAGCTCGGCGACCGCGTCCAGCGCCTCGTCACGGATGTCGACACCTTCCGGTCCGGACCCGATGTACGCGCGCACGGGCTGCAGCGCAGGCTCGTCGGTGAACTCGCCGATGTCGGCGGCGGTCGGGGCGCTCGCGACGAAGACCCGCCCCTGGCGGCCCAGGTCGTCCCAGTCCTGCGAGGAGGCCGGACCGGACGTGAGCTCGGGCGTCGTGGGCGCGGGTACGTCGGTGCTGAACTCCTCGTTGATCGCGGCGAAGCTGGCGTCGAGTGCTCCCAGCAGCCGACCGCCGCCGACTCCGATCGCCAGCTGGTAGATCAGGACCGCGGCGATCAGTCCGCCGATCACGGTCGACGCGGCAGCGGGCAGGAAGCGACCCAGGAACCGTCCGATCGACCGCCCCAGCGCCTTGCAGCCACGTGAGAGCTCGAGCAGCAGCGCGAACAGGACCGCGGTGATCAGCACGGTGAGCACCAGGTGCACGACGCCCACCCTGTCGACCTCGACCAGGTCGCGGACCTCGTTCTCCCACCGCAGCGAGAGCCCCAGCATGATCAGGGTGCCGACGCCACCCGCGACGGCGAGGACCCGCCAGGCGATCACCCGCGCCCGGCCGGTGAGCCGTCCACCGCAGCTGCGGACCAGCCAGCCGGCCAGCGCGCCTGCACCATAGCCGGCGAGCATGCACAGGGCGGTGAGCAACGCCTGGAAGAGCGCGGTGCGCGGCATCAGCGACGGGGTCAGCGATGCCCAGAGCAGCACCACCGTGCCGGTCGACGCGGCGAACGGCGCTCGCAGCTGCCCCCGCAGCACGTCGACCGCGCGGGCGACCCGTTGGCGCCGTACGTCGCTCATCGTCTTCACCCTAGCCCCGGATCGCCGGCGCCGACTCCCCTTCGCGGACGAAACCCCTGGTGAGGACGGGCCTCCCGCCGGGCGTGACGCCGTATCAGAGCCGTCCGTTGCGCGCTCCTGAGGATAAGGCTCCGGTCGTCGTTCTGGACGGTCCAGGACCTGGAGCCGACAGGGGGAACGAACATGAACAACGAAGATCTGTTCATGGCGCAGTCGGATGCCGTGCCCGAGGAGCTCACGGCCGTCGCCGACTCGAAGGCGTCGGTCGAGGAGGAGCTGCTCGGCATGGAGAACGTGGTCGGTGTCGGGGTCGGCCTCAAGATCACCGACGGCGAGCAGACCGATACGCCCAGCGTCATGGTGCTGGTCAGCCAGAAGATGCCGACCGAGCTGGTCAGCGACGCGGACACCGTCCCGGACACGGTGGACGGCACGCCGACCGACGTCCTCGAGGTGGGGCATCTGTTCGCCGGCGGCAGCCAGCAGCTCATGGAGACCCAGGAGGTCGATGCCCAGACCCTGGCGCTCCGGATCCGGCCGGCCCGTCCGGGGTTCAGCGTCGGGCACTACAAGATCACCGCCGGCACGATCGGTGCGGGCGCGTACGACCTGAGGACCTTCCCGGGGATCCCGCCGCGCTACTACATCCTGAGCAACAACCACGTGCTCGCGAACTCCAACGACGCGAGCATCGGCGACCCGATCCTGCAGCCCGGCCCGTTCGACGGCGGTACGGCACCGGCGGACGTGATCGGCCGGCTGGCCCGGTTCGTACCGATCAGGTTCGACGGGTCCTGCAACTACGTGGACGCCGCGGTCGCGGAGGTGCCCTTCCACGTCATCGACCGCGACGTCTACTGGAACGGCTACCCGGCCACTGCCGCCAAGGCCGCGACCGTCGGCATGCTCCTCAAGAAGACCGGCCGCACCACGAACTTCACCACCGGCCGGGTCACCGCCGTCGCGGCGACCGTGAACGTCAACTACGGCGCCGGCAAGGTCGCGAAGTTCTGCAACCAGATCATCACGACCAACATGTCAGCCGGCGGCGACTCCGGCTCGATGGTGCTCGACCTGCAGAACAACCCGGTCGGGCTGCTCTTCGCCGGATCGAGCGTGGCGACGATCCTGAACCCGATCGCGCTGGTCCAGCTCTCCCTCGGAGTGCGTGTCTGGCCGTGATCGACCCACGGACCCGGAGATGCCGTCAGTCCTCGGTCCTGAAGGCGTCTCCGGTCTCCACCCGCACCGGCAGGCCCTCGCACTCCTCGGGCAGCGACCGCACCGCCGCCGAGGCCGGGTCGAGGGCGTAGACCACCACCGCCGGTCCGCCATCCTCGGCGGCACCGATCGCGACCCCCGCGATGCCCTCCCCGATCCACTTCTCGGCGACCATCAGAGCGCGCCGGGATCGCTCATCGAGAGATGGGATCTCGCCGTACAGGTCGTCGTCGCTCATGTCTTCAGGCTACGCCAGGTCAGGCGGCGCAGTCTCGGTCGACGTCGACGCGCAGGGCCGCCGTCCGTGACCCGCTGCGACGGTGCCACAGGCCCCGCAGGGCGTAGGCACACATGCTCACGGTGCCCAGGACGATCAGATGGATTCCGGCAGCCTGGGCCATGGCGAGGGAGGCGACTGCCCCGGGCGCCGCCACCGCCCAGCTGCGCACCTGCCGACTCGCGGCCGAGCCGGTGGAGGCCCACGTCGCGAAGTGCTCGCAGTTGTTCCTGACCAGGTGGTAGCCACTCATTCCGAGCCGGGACTCAGCCCGGCTGATGATCTCGTCCGCCGGCAGTCGGCTTCGATAGGTGCGGAGAAGTATCTCGCCGCCATCGGCGAAGGACTCGAGCGAGCTCCTCTCGACGCGCCGGCCGGTGGCCGCCGTGCCCGTGTAGTGAATGACGGTGCCGTCACCGCCATCTATGCCGTGGTGCGTGTAGTAGCGACCCCGACCCCTGTGGACGAAGATGTGGTCACCACGTGCCACGGAAGCACCTGCCTTCTCGGGTCATCACGCCACAGGCCGCCACGGCTCGCGAACCACGGGCTCGTTGAACACGAACCGTCGGAACACCCAGAATCGCGTCGCGGTGCTGATCCCGAGCCCGATCACGTTGGCCGACAGGTTGTCCGCGAGGGGGCTGGACAGCCCCAGGACGTAGCGGCTGATCCACAGGCACACGACGGGGATGGCCATCGTGAGCGCACCGAGGACGAAGAACCTGATCACACCGGTCGTCTGATCGCGCGCCTCGCGTTCCCGGAAGGCCCACAGCCGCATCCCGACGTACGCCACGATTCCGGCGACAACGTTGGCCACCACGTACGCGACGATCGGATGGCTCCGCAGCGGAGCCGCGCCGAAGAGCAGGCCGTGGGCCAGCGCGTTGAAGCCCACGAACGAGACAGCGGTGGCCAGACCGCCCACCGCCATGAACCGGACCACCTCGCCGAGCAGCCGAAGCGCCTGGCTTCTCCAGCTCGCTGCGGTGGTCACCTTTACGATGCTACCGACTCGAATGGCCCGACTGCCTGCACTTTTAACGTACGGGCAGACACAACGACGGGTCGGTGCCGCGAGCCATCAGCCGCTGGATGGGGTGTGTGGATACCACCCGACCTGGTCCCAAGCAGGGCCCGGGAACAAGGGGGTCGAAAGTCCCGTCTACCCCAATGTTGGGTATGTGGGGAGAACTCCCGCAACCCGCTGAGACAGCGCCGGGAGACCCTCCTCTCACAGGCCTCGCCGAGGCGGCCCACACGCCGCACTTGCTCCTCGGTTTCAAGAGGTCCCCGCGATTCCACCCGAGATCGGCTCAGGCCGACCCCGGCAGACATCCGCGGCCGCCCGCCCGGTCCCGGGTAGCTCAGCCCTGCCTGCCCACCGCAGGCATGAACCCATGAAGGAACGAACCCATGACCATGCACAGCTCCACCAAGATCGGCCTCGCGGCTGTAGCCGTTGCCGGAGTGGCCACCGTCGTGGCAGCCCCGGGTGCTCAGGCCGCTCAGGACTGCAAGACGACCACCGTGACCTCTCAGGTCAAGGTCGCCGACGAGAAGAAGACCACCACCGTCACACCTGCGGTCACACATGTGGAGCACACCGACGCGGTGACCCACGAGGAGTCCCGCTTCTCGAAGGTGGTCCTCGGCGAGAGCCACGAGGCCCTCACCGAGAACCAGTTCCGCAACTCGGTCTACACCCGGACCTACACGCCCGGCACCGACGCGGTGACCGACACCATCGAGCACCCGGCTGAGACCCACACGGTCGAGCACCCGGCCGAGACCCACACCGTCGAGCACCCGGCCGAGACCCACGTCGTCCACCATGAGGCGGTCACCCACGAGGAGACTCGCGTCAGGGACCGTGGCTACGCCTACAGGCAGAAGGAGACCGGGAAGGTCCGCTACCTGAGCACGCCGAACTGGAACGGCGAGGACGAGCACGGCGACAAGGGCTGGGTCCGCTTCGCCGAGGGCGACCTGACCGAGACCGTCACCGTCGTGGACCAGGAGGCGTGGGACGAGACGGTCGTGGACAAGGAGGCCTGGACCGAGACCATCGTGGACAAGGAGGCCTGGACCGAGACCGTCGTCGACAAGGAAGCCTGGACCGAGACCATCGTGGTCGAAGAGGCCACTCCTGCCGTCTTCGGCCCGTGGCAGTGGGACCACTTCACCGCCTGGACCACCACGTCGGGCACCCCTGCCGATGAGGACGGTCAGGACGGCGAGGACAACCCCCTGAACCTGTCCCAGATCGGCGAGCAGTACGAGCAGACCGTGATCACGAAGGAGGCCTACACCGACCCCGACGTCACGCTCTACTTCGTCGAGGACGGTGAGCCGACCACGAACCTGGCCGACGCATCCTGGACCGCCGAGGTGCCTGAGGGTTGGGACCTGGTCGACACCCGTACGGTGGAGGACAGCCCGGCCTCTGACGTCACCGTGGTGGACACGCCAGCCTCTTCGGTCACGGTCGTCGTCCCGGCTGTCTACGAGACCAAGACCGACACGTCGGAGAAGTGCGCGGCCGTCGTCAAGGACGCCAGCACCAAGGACGCCAGCACCAAGGTCGCCAGCACCAAGGTCGCCGGCACCAAGGCAGACTCCGAGGTCCCGACGCGGATCGATGCCGGCCTGACCGGGAACCTGCCGAACACGGGCGGTCCGAACGGAGCGCTTCTCGCCGTCGGCGGGCTGCTCGCCGGCATCGGGGGCATCGGGACCTTCCTCACCCGTCGCCGGAAGAACGCCTGACCCACCTTCCAGGCGGGCATGACTCGGGTGAGGCCCCCGCGGCCGGGTGGCCGCTGTTCCGGGCGAACGAATTTTCGTTCGCCCGGAACACACCTTCGGACGCGTACGCCGCAGAGATCAGTGCACGCCGGCCATCAGCCGCCGGATGGGCCGGTTGCCGACGAGCAGGAGCACTCCGACGACGACGGAGGCGAGGCCGACCCACCAGAAGAACCCGCTGTCGTTGGAGACGTCGTAGAACTCGGCCAGGCGGCCGGACATCGCGGTGCCGAGCGCGACCGAGAGGAAGAACAGCGCCATCATCTGGGTCTGGAAGCGCTGCGGGGCGAGCTTGGTGGCCAGGGACAGGCCGACCGGCGAGAGCAGCAGCTCGGCGAGGGTGAAGAGCAGCAGGATGAACGCCAGGCCGATCAGCGGCACCGAGTGCGCACCGCTCGGCATCAGCAGGAACGCCCAGAACGCCAGCCCCATCAAGATGGTGCCGAGACCGAACTTCACCGGCGTCGACGGCTGACGGGAGCCGAGCTTGGTCCACAGGGCGGCGAAGACGCCGGCGAGCAGGATGATGAAGACCGGGTTGATCGAGTTGACCCAGGAGACCGGCATCTCCCAGCCGAAGATGTCGCGGTCCAGGCGCTGGTCGGAGTAGACCACCATGACGGTGAACTGCTGCTGGTAGAGCGACCAGAAGACGGCGCTGGCCACGAAGAGCGGCACCATCGCCCACACCCGGCTCCGCTCGACCGAGGAGATCAGCCGGCTGGAAAGGATGACGGCGAAGAGCGCGACCGCGGCGACGATGCTGATGCCGATCACGATGTTGGCCAGGCGCGGCGCGGTGATGACGCCGGTCAGGCAGAGCACCACGATGAGCGCCACCGCGGCGACCGCGATGCCGATCCAACGGCCACGCTCGGCGGCGGGAAGCGGGTTGGGGACGACGCGGCTCGCGGCAGGCAGCGCGCGGCGGCCCACGGCGTACTGCACCAGACCGAGGATCATCCCGACCGCGGCGAGACCGAAGCCGAAGTGGAAGCCCCACTGCTTCTGCAGCAGCCCGGTCAGCAGCGGACCGACCAGGGCGCCCAGGTTGATGCCCAGGTAGAAGAGCGAGAAGCCGGCGTCGCGGCGCTCGTCATCGGCGGCGTACAGGGTGCCGACGAGGGAGGACGCATTGGCCTTCACGCCGCCCGAGCCGAGCGCGATCAGGACGAGCCCGACGCCGACCCCGGCGATCCCGGGGATCAGCGCGAGGCCGAGGTGGCCGAGGACGACCAGGCAGGCGGAGGCGAAGAGCGTTCGCTCCGCGCCGAGCAGGCGGTCGGCGATCCAGGCCGCGATGATGGTCGAGAGGTAGACCGCACCGCCGTACGCACCGACGATCCCGAGCGCGACCGTCTCGCTGATCCCGAGGCCGCCCTGGGCCGCGGAGTAGTAGAGGTAGATCGCCAGGATGCCCTGCATGCCGTAGAAGCTGAACCGCTCCCACAGCTCGACGCCGAACAGGTTGGCGAGGACGCGCGGCTGGCCGAGGAAAGACCGCTCGCCGGGATCGCCGGCGGTGGTCTCACTTTTCAGTTGGCTCATTACCTCAGGTTCACAAGGCTCCGCTCCCCCGCCCAAATCGCGAACGGCCGATAACCGCCGGATGTGACCACTACCACGCGAGCTCGCCGTCCTTGTCCTGGAGTGTTCCGGTGGGGACGTCGAGGTCCAGCGTGGCGAGGCGTACGACGATCTTCGCGCTCTCCGCAGGCGGGCCGGCGATGTCGTCGATGCCGAAGCCGGCGGTCATGTCGGTGGCCGTGGGACCTGGCTCGACGGCGTTGAACCTGATGTCGGGGTACGCCTTGGCGTACTGGACCGTCAGCATGCTGGCGGCGGCCTTGGATGCGGCGTAGAGCGGCAGGAACATCCCCTGCTCGACCCGGCCGGGCGTGGTGTTGGCCCAGAACGAGCCCATGCTGCTGGACACGTTGACCACGCGTGGGTCCTCCGAGCGGCGCAGCAGCGGCAGGGCGGCCTCGGTGACGCGTACGATCCCGACCGCGTTGATGTCGAAGACCCGCAGCGCGGTCGGGCCGTCGAGCGGTTCGGCGACGAGGACACCGGCGTTGTTCACGAGTACGTCGAGGCGCCCCTCGGCCTCCTCGACGGTCGCCAGAGCGGCGGTGACGGAGGCGTCGTCGGTGACATCGAGCTGTACGAAGCGCGCGCCGAGCTCGGCCGCGGCCTTCTCTCCTCGCTCGACGTCCCGTGCGCCGAGGTAGACGTCGTAGCCGGCCTCGGTGAGCTGGCGGGCGGTCTCGAAGCCGATGCCCTTGTTGGCGCCGGTGATGAGTGCGACGGTCATTGCGTGTTCTTCCCTTTCGACAGACGGCCCGGTCGGGCCCGTCTTCGACGCTAGGCACGCCGGCCGGGTCCACCCAGAGTCCTGGTCAGACCGGGGCCTGACAGGACCCCCTCTGTCCGCTCGGGGCCGACCTAGGCTGGAGGCATGAGGTGGCAGAGATGAGCGAGGCGACGAACCCGCTGGGCGCGTTCCTCCAGGCCAGGCGGGCGCTGGTGACGCCCGAGGCGGCGGGCATCCCCGCCATGGGCGTACGTCGCGTCCCCGGGCTGCGCCGCGAGGAGGTCGCGATGCTGGCCGGCATCAGCGCGGACTACTACCTGCGCCTGGAGCGCGGCCGCGACCGCAACCCGTCGGCGCAGGTGCTCGAGTCGATCGCCCGCGTGCTCCAGCTCGACGACGACCACACCGCCCACGTGATGTCGCTGGTCGCGGAGGCTCCCCGCCGCCGTCGGCCACGCCGACGCAAGGAGACCGTCCCGCCCGGGGCGCTCAAGCTGCTCGACTCGATGGTGCAGCCCGCGTTCATCGAGGGGCGCTACTTCGACATCCTCGCGGCCAACAGTCTCGCCCGCGCGCTCTCGCCGAGGCTCGCGCCGGGCGGCAACCAGCTGCGCGACCAGTTCCTCGACCCGAGCCAGCAGGAGTTCCACCCGGAGTGGGAGTCGATGACGGAGTGCTTCGTCGGCAACCTGCGCCAGGCGGTGGGCACCGACATCGACGACCCTCGGTTCATCGAGCTCATCGGCGAGCTCTCCCTGGCCAGCGCACGGTTCCGGCAGCTCTGGGCACGCCATGACGTACGCGCCCAGACCGGCGCCCCGATCAAGATGAACCATCCGCAGGTCGGCGAGCTCACCCTCAACCGGGAGCGGCTGACGATCAACGGCACCGACGACCTGATGCTCGTCGTCTACCACCCCGACGCCGGCTCACCCGACGCGGAGAAGCTGGCTCTGCTGGCCTCCGCGGGGCTTCCTACCCGTCAGGACGAGGTGGAGCCCCGACGGGCCTGATCCGTGAGGAGGGTGACGACAGCCCGACGATCCTGCTCGGACTGCGGGTGCATCAGGAGACCCTCGACCACGAAGACACCGATCTTCGTCATCGCGCCCACATCGCTCTCCGGGACACCGGCAGCCCGAAATCCTTCGACCATCATCGAGTCGACAAGGCGGTGGAACTCGTCGTGCCAGGCGCCGATGGACTCAGAGGTCGAAGCGCGCGCATGCACCACCGTGACGAGCCGCCGATACTTCTCCAACCGATCGATGGCCCAGAGAACCTGATCGGCCCACGGACGTTGTGAGTGGAGAGCGGCCTCGGCGAGCGCCGCTTCGAGAACATGATCGAGGACGGCGACGAGAAGCGCGTCCTTGTCCGCGAAGTACCAGTAGATCGTCGTGGTCGTCACGCCGGCGGCCGTCGCGATCTTCGTCGTCGACGTCTCGTCGTAGCCGACCTCGGTGAACAGAGTCGCCGCGGCGTGGACGATCTCCTGCCGCTTCTCCTCACGATCCTGGGGTCTGCGGTTTCGAGGCATACGCAATCTTATCTTGACTGCCGTTCTAGAAGACGCGTACCTTTCTTGCACGCCATTCAAGACGAGCCCGGGAGTCCTCCGTGAACGACCGTTTCACCTGGTCCGAAGGGACCTTCCCGTCCCAGGGCGTCGAGTGCGCCGTACGTGTCTACCGGCCGTCCGGGCAGCCGGTGCCCGTCCCGGTGATCGTCATGGCTCACGGGTTCGGAGGCGTCCGCGCCCTGCGGCTGTATGCCTACGCCGAGGAGTTCGCCGCCGCGGGCTACGCAGTCGCCGTCTTCGACTACCGCGGCTTCGGCGAGAGCGCCGGCACGCCCCGCCAGCTGCTCGACGTGGCGATGCAGCACCAGGACTGGCGGGCAGCGCTGGCCTACGCCCGCAGCCTTCCCGGGGTCGACGCCGAGCGCGTGGTCGCCTGGGGTACGTCCTTCTCCGGCGGCCACGTCATCAGCCTCGCCGGACAGGGCGAGCCGCTCGCGGCGATCATCGCCCAGGTCCCGCACGTCAGCGGCCCCGCAGCCGTCCGCGCGACCGGCCTCGTTCCCAGCCTGCGCGTCGGGATGGCCGGCATCCGCGACCAGATCAGCGCCTGGACGAGGCGAGGGCCTGTGTACGTCGACGCGGCAGGCCGACCCGGGGAGACCGCCGTGATGACCACTCCCGACGCGCTGCCCGGCATGGACACGCTCATCTCCGAGTCCGGGCTCGAGAACGGCGACTACCCCGTCGAGGTGGCCGCACGGATCGTGCTCAAGATCGGCCTGTACTCCCCGAGGCGATGGGCCCGCGGAGTCACCTGCCCTGCTCTGGTCCAGATCGTCGAGTCGGACGCGATCACCCCTCGCCATGTCGCGGAGGAGACGGCTGCGCGCATGGCCGACGCGACCGTACGTGTCTACCCCGGGGGCCACTTCGACCCGTATGTCGAGCCGCTCTTCAGCACCGTGATCGCCGACCAGCTCGCGTTCCTGCGCGAGCACGTGCCGGTCTCGGCCTGAGGCCGGTTACGACGGTCGGGGCAGGATCTCGGCGTCGCGGTGCTCGACCAGCTCGGTGCGCTCGCGGGCGATACGGTCCATGCCCCAGCGTCCCAGCGGCCCGAGCGCGGCGTTGAGGCTGCGTCCGTGCTCGGTCAGCGAGTACTCCACCCGCGGCGGCACCTCGGCATACACCTCCCGGTGCACCAGCCCGTCCTGCTCCATCTCGCGCAGGTGCTGGGTCAGCATCTTCTCGCTGACGCCGGGCAGGCCGCGGCGGAGCTCCGCGAAGCGGCGTACGCCGTAGTTGTCGAGCTCCCACAGGATCAGCCCCTTCCACTTGCCGCTGACCACGTCGAGCGCGGCGTCGATGCCGCAGATGTAGGGGCCGTTTCGGGGCGCCTTCGCCATCGGGTTCTCCTCACTCACCTTCTGGTAAGTACCCCAGGAAATAGTGGGTACTCCCGCTATCGTACGTAAAGGCCGAGGATTGTCCTCATGAATCAACCTCTCACCGCCGTCACCGTCATCGGCCTGGGCCCCATGGGTCAGGCGATGGTCCACAGCCTGCTCGCCGCCGGGCATCCGGTGACCGTATGGAACCGCACGGCCTCGCGAGCCGACGAGGTCGTCGCCGCCGGCGCCCAGCTGGCGGACTCGCCGGCGAAGGCCGTCGCGGCGAGCGACCTGGTCATCCTCAGCCTGACCGACTACCAGGCGATGTACGAGGTGCTCGACTCCGCCACCGACGAGCTCGAGGGACGCACGATCGTCAACCTCGGCTCCGAGTCGCCGGACGGGACGCGTGAGGGTGCCGCCTGGGTTGCCGCGCGCGGCGCGCACTTCCTCACCGGCGGCGTGATGGTCCCGGCCCCGATGGTCGGGACGCCCGATGCGTACGTCTATGTCAGCGGCCCCGCCTCCGTGTTGTCTTTGCACCAGGACGCGCTGGCCCGCATCGGGTCGGTCCGCTACCTGGGCGAGGATCCGGGGCTCGCGCAACTGATGTACCAGGCCAACCTGGACATCTTCCTGACCTCACTCTCCTCGCTCCTCCACGCCGTCGCGCTGCTGGAGACGGGCGGCATCAAGCCTTCGGCTGCTCTGCCCGAGCTCATGCAGACCCTCGCCGGAATCCCGCCGATGCTCGCCGCCGGCGAGGACCTCGGCGCCCAGCTCGAGGCGGGCAAGCACCCCGGCCACCTCAGCACCGTGACGATGATGGGCGCCACCGCTGACCACCTCGTCGAGGCCAGCGAGGCCGCCGGCATCGACACCGACCTCCCCCGCGCCGTCCAGGCCCACTACTCCTGGGCCCGCTCGCGTGGGTACGGCGCGGAGAACTGGTCCCGCATCATCGACGCCATCCGGCCGTACGTCTGAGGTGCTCACCGGCGCCTGAGCGACCCTCAGGCGCCGGCGGTCAGCCACTCAGGCAGATCTCGAACCTTCGGAACCCGGGCATGGCGCTCCTCGCCCCACGCAAACGTCGTCTCGCACACCCAGTCCTCGAAGTCCGAGCCCAGCTGCCAGAGCGCATTCACCAACTCGATCGGATCGTGAAGGTCCTCCGAGCGCCCCAACCGCCAGCCAGAACGCTCGTTTGTGGGCAGGTAGGTGACGTACGCCCAGACGTACTCGTGCCCGTCTTCGGGATAGGTCCAACGCTCCTCGGGGTCTTGGAGCGAGTTGTAGAACTCCGTACCGACCACGACCGCGACGGTGACCTCGGAGATCTCCTGCTCCACCAGCGCGCTCTGGATCAGCGGCCGAATGACCTGGTCCCGAAGCTTGCTCACGAACGAGGTCCGACTCATGCCTTCACTCCTTCCACCAGCTGGTCAGGAGACGACGTCACATGCTCTTCTCGCACATGCGACGAGACGTCAACGACGCCGCCACCACCACTTCTGTGCCGCCACGCCGTCGTCGTAGTTGTCCTCTGAAACCTCGGTCTTGAGTCCAGCATGAAAGGCGATGGCACGTTTCGCGCCTGGTTGTCCGTCCCACATCTCCAGCAGTGCAGCAATTCGGGCTCGCTGCTCAGCGCTCATCGGCTGCCAGGTTGTCGCTGCGCGGACCTCCAACCAGTTCGACACTTGCGCGCGCCCGAGGCCGGCCAGTTCAGCATCTTGGTCTACAGCGAGCCTGAGATCTGCCTCGACCTGATCCCAACCGCCGTTGGAGCGCGCCAAGAGCCACGCGGCGCGACGGTTCGACCGAAGTTCCGATGCCCATGCGTCCGACGCCATCCGGACGGGTGCCCCGAGCCGACCGAGGGCACGTGCGGCGGCCGAGGACACCCGACCGCTGGAATCTGTGAGGAGCGCGGGCAAGAGTCGAAGTACCTCGTCGCGGCCCGCCCAGAGGGCGACTGCTCGGACGGCGACCTCACGCACGCGGGGCCGTGAACTAGTCAGCGCGCCGACGAATCTCGGCAGGTCTGCTGCTGCGTCGCCGACAGCAAGGAGCCCGTCCAGGACGGCGGCCTGGGTACGGCCCGGAAGGTCTTGCTGCAGTTGCGCTCGATACCAGCCGGCGACGTCGAGACCGCGCCTGCGCGCGCGGAAGCGAGCCGACTCGCGAACTCGCGGAACCCGGTCGACTGCCAACGCAAGCAGACGCTCATCAGTCAGGTCGTCGTCCGCAACGGCCAGCACGACAACCTGTCGGATCATCGCGGATCGAGCATCGAGTAGATCGACAAGGTCCGTCACTTCCCTGGAGGCAAACAGCCACTCGGCACACCAGGCCAGGACCAGCTGATCCGTCTCGGTACGCGCGATCTCACGAAGCCGCTCAACCGGCAGCAGGCCGATTCCATGCGCCATCTCGACGCCGCGCCGTCTTACCCGCATCAGGGGCGACGCCATGAGCATCGTCGCCAGCGTCTCCTCCCCCACCTCAGAGCGCACGCGCGACTCCACAAGCTCGATGGCGTGGCTGCCGAAGCGCCTCTCGCGTCCGGCGAGAACGACGTCCATCACGCGATCCAGATGCTCCACCATGTCGGCGTACTGGAGAGACTCCGCGGCAGCCTGACGAACTTGAGGGACGTGATCGAGGAGACGTACGCCAAGAGCCGCAGCCGCAAGAGGCCCTGCGACCCCGCCCAGCGCCCGTGTCGCCCGTTCCCTGAACCGTCCGTCAACATGCATGCTCGTCACCGCAGCAACGAACCCGTCGGGTTCGTTCAGGCACTCGTCCAGCCAACCTCGGAGGCCAGAGACCGGGGTCGTCGGATGGCGGTAGGACCGTGCCGCCTGATCCAGCACAAGCCACTCTCTGCCCGAGAGCGAACTCAGCGTCGAGCGCAGTTCATCCCGGTCACCGACGTCCTTCACGATCGCTTGGGACACAGCAGTCGCGAGGTCGAATGCTTCGGGATAGGTCAGAGACATGGCGCTGATCCTCGCCGATCGCGGATGTGTCGTGCCATCAGGTTTCAGCTTCCCCGCGAGGAACCCGTCTATCACCGCCAGGTGCTCCCGCTCAACTGCCCGCTATCCGCTCGACGAACAGCCGCTACCTGCCGAGGAGCCATGCCCCTTTGCCGACCCATGTCGCCGCCCGCATCGGAGTTTCGGCGTGAGTCGGCTGCATGGTCAGCAGGCGGCACCCTTGTTCGTTCGCATGTCAGTCAAACCCCGCTACTAGGCGTACGCCCTCATCGCCGAACCTGCCGGCGAGAGCACTCATGACCGCGAACACATGCCCCCACGGTGTCCCATCGCCGAAATAGCTCCCGAGAGTCATCGGTCGATACCTGTACGTGACCCCGTTGTGTTGCCATGTCGTCGCCTCGGCAAGATTCAGCGACGACGCCGGTTCGCCCGCGAATGCGAGCACTCCGCTTTCGACCTCCGCTGGAATCAACCTGGAGATCCAGAACGACGCCCCGTCGTTCCACTCCAACTGGCCGGCGATGTGCCCGAACGGTCCATCGAGATCAAGGTCCTTTACCTCAGACCACAGCAGCCACGACACGACGAACTGGCCATAGTCCAACTCCGGCTGGAGGTACTCCCGTGTCGATGCTGCGACGTCCGCAGGTAATCCCCTCGCCTCGGCGATCGGGCTGAACCCGTACTCGTTTCGGACGCCGAACAGGAACGCGTACGCCGGGTAGGCGCCGGCGGGTCCTCCGTCTTCCAATAGAGGAAACAGGTCGATCGCCTTGATCCAACCCTGATTCGCGTCGTCTGGCCAGGGATCACGGATCTCGATACCGCCGTAGATGTCTGTCACCATCGGGCTCACCAACGCCAACTGGCATGAGCGCCGTCGATGTGGAGCAGGAACTCTTCGACCACTTGTCCTTGTGGGTCCACCATGTTCAGGGCCCCGGTGATCTGCTCGACGAGCAGTTCCCACGCGTCGTACTCGTCGGTCTCCTCCAAGTTCTCGTGTTCAACGAGCCTGCTCTCTTCGGCGAAGACCGCCCGCCACTTGTCGAACCCAGCGGATGGGACGAAGGCGCCCTCCAGCCACGGGAAGTCGCTCCCTGTCACGGTGAGAAGGCCAACGACCTCCGTCTTCTCCATGAGCTTCCACGTATTGCTGGATCCGTCCGGCACGGAGGTGACTGTAACCGGATCCACAACCGACAGACGCGGCTGAACGGGCTGCTGGCGCACCCAGTCCGGCCATCCTCCCGGCGATGACGCGCCGGCGATCTCGTACACCCGAAGATGGCTCCTACTGCCTCCTCGAGGCCAGCGATGCCGTCGGCATCGACACTGACCCCGCCGGCGCCCGGGCCCGCTACGCCTGGGCCCGCTCCCGCGGCTACGGCGCGCGGAGAACTGGTCACGGATTATCGACGCCATCCGGCCTTACGGCCGGGGGTGAGCTGTCGCGGGGAGGCCCCCCGCAAGGAGGCCGCCCTCACGACAGTCAGGAATGAGCCGTGAGCCAGTCGATCACGTCGGCGGTGATCGCATCGCGGTTGGTCTCGTTGAAGATCTCGTGGCGCGCCCCGGGGTAGAGCGTCACCGTCACATCCTTCAGTCCGGCCTCGCGATAACGCTGCCCCAGCAGCTCGACCAGGGCGCCACCTCCGGCAAGCGGGTCGGCGTCGCCGGAGACGACGAGAATCGGCAGATCGGGGCGGATCCGACTAATGGCTGCCGGGTCCGCCAGACGCTCGGCGCCGGCGAACAGCTGAGGCACGGCGGTGTCGGGCAGATCGAAGCCGGACAACGGGTCTGCGACGTACGCATCGACCTCGGCCTCGTCGCGCGAGAGCCACTCGTACCCGGTCCGGTGCTCGAACCCGGCGTTGAACGCCTCCAGCCCGGCCGGACCCTCGGCGCTCGAGAGCGCACCAGCGAGTACGTCGAGGGCGGTCGAGCCCGACAGCACCACACCGTCGTACAGGTCGGACCGGTCCACGATCACCGTCTGCGCCGCAAAGGACCCCATCGAGTGCGCGACCAGGAACACCGGGATCCCGAAGAACTCCTCGCGCAGCGGCGCACCCAGGGCCGCGACGTCAGCCACCAGCGCCTCGAACTCGAAGTGGCCGAGCTGGTCGGCCGACGCGACGGACCCGCCGTGACCGCGGTGATCGACCGCCCGCACGACGTACCCAGCCCCGACGAGAGCCCGAGCGAGCCGGTCGTAACGCTGCCCGTGCTCGGCGATCCCGTGGGCGATCTGGACAACGCCACGCGGCGCCGACAGCTCCGCTCCCCATGTCCGGGTTGCGAGAACAGTGCCGTCGGTCGGCGAGACGAATGTGGCTGCGGTGGGCATGAGGCCTCCTGGTGACGGGGTGCTTATGCTGCCATTCCTTACGGCAATCCGTCAGGCCATCAGGCTCCGTGCGCCGGGCATGGCGTTGCTCGCCCCGTGCCAAGTTCCGAAGCGATCGACGAGGGCCTCACAACCGGTTCCTGGCCTCCATCAAGGCAAACCCGAGCAGGTTCAGACCGTTCCAGCGTGCTGGCTCCTCGGCGTACGGGGAGCTCTTTCCCAGGCCGATACCCCAGATCCGGTCGCGCGGAGACGCCTCGACCAGCACCCGGCCGCGAGTTGCAAGAAGGTAGTCGCGCAGCGCCGGGTCGCTACCGAACTTGAGCGTCGACCCCTCGACCACGATCCGCCAGCGGTGCTCGAGCCACACCTCATCCTCGAAGCCTGAGACCTCGCGCCCGAGTGCCTTCGCTGCCCCAGGGCTGGCAGCGTCGAGGATCCTTGCAGCGGTGCGGTCATCACCGAAGAGGACGGCCTTGCGCCACATCATGTAATGCTCAGCGCTTGCAAAGCTCCGCCCATCAGCGTCTGCGAAGACTTTCGGCCACCACTGACTTAAGACGTGCATGCCCACACCAGGCCCCTTTGGCGTGTGGCCCCAGAAGTGGACGTATCGGGGACGCTCGCCGGCCTCGTACGCAGCCACGAGCTCTTCTACACTTCGCGCTCGCAGCGCCTGTTCGGTCTCCACCGGCGCACGGTACCGACGATCAACGGCTGCCAGCATCCGTGTTTCTCCGAGATCCCAACTCTGAGGTCGGAAGTCGTACGAACGAATGTCCGTTCGCCAGCTCTGACGGCGGGCAAGCCAAGGCGGAGCTCGGCCACGCGGCGTAAGTCATGGGTGACCAGCTCGAGGCCAGCCGCCACCCCGGCCACCTCATCACCGTCACCATGATGGGCGCGACCGCCGACCACCTCGTCGAGGCCAGCGAGGCCGCCGGCATCGACACCGACCTCCCCCGCGCCGTCCAGGCCCACTACACCTGGGCCCGCTCCCGTAGCCACGGCGCAGAGAACTGGTCGCGCATCATCGACGCCATCCGGCCGTACGTCTGAGGTGAACGCCGGCGCCTGCACCCTCAGTCACCGGCGATCAACCATTCAGGCAGGTCTCGAATCTCCGGAACCCGGGCATGGCGCTCCTCGCCCCACGCGAATGTCGTCTCACACACCCAGTCCTCGAGATCCGAGCCCAACTGCCGGAGCGCATCAACCAGCACCGCTGGATCATGGAGATCCTCTAAGCGCCCCAACCGCCACCCAGCTCCCGCGTTCGTGGGCTGATATGACGTGAGCCCATACGTACTCGTGCCCATCCTCGGGATACGTCCAATGCGGTTCCCCCGGTCCCGGAGAGAGCTCTCGAACTCCGTGCCGACCACGACCGCGACAGTGACCTCGGGGATCTCTTGCTCCACCAGCGCGCTGTGAATCAGCGGTCGAATGACCTGGTCCCGAAGCTTACTCACGAACGAGGTCCGACTAATGCCGTTCCCTCCTTCGACCATGCTGGACCGGGATAGTCATCGTCATGCACGCGACCGGTCAGATGCCACTCGATTAGCAGATTCGTCAGGCAGATTCGGCCAGTCCGAGTTCGGGCGCGGTGGCCGCAACGCCAACGGCTCGTCACGACCGTGCGGATCGCCCGCGAGCCTGAGACCTGACTCCCATCCCCAACACCGGGGACGTACGGCACCAATTCGGCACAGGGTAAATCGGCCGCCGATGTTCTGGGCTCGTGACTTTCTTGGAGGAACCTGCGCCGAGCGCCGGCCAGGAAGAGCTGTACGCCGAAGACCTCGCCGACGACGGCTATGTCTGGGACCTCACCCGCGTGTGGGCACATCAGCCGGAGATGAAGGAGCAGCTCCAGCGACTGTTCGACGCCACGGCCGACGCGGCAGGACTGACACTGCGCGACAAAGCCATGATCGTGATCGCCCAGGCCGTGGCTGTCGGTGACTCCTACTGCGCTGTCGCGTGGGGCAAACGCCTGAGCGCCTGGTCCGACCCAAAGACTGCGATCGCCGCACTCACGGGCGACGAGGAACCCTTCAGCGAACGCGAACACGCGCTGGCCGCCTGGGCACGCACCGTCGCCCGCTCCCCCGGCAGCAGCACACCGCGAGACATCGAGCGTCTGCGTGACGCGGGGTTCAGCGAGCCACAGATCGTGGCGCTGACCATCTACGCAGGGCTGCGCACGGCCTTCTCCAGCATCAACGGCGCTCTCGGCGCCCGGCCGGACATCACCCTCGCCGACGCCCTCGATCCAGCCGTACGCACGGTCATCACCTGGGGACGTGCGCCCGGTTGACGGGGATGACTCGGTTGGCCGCACCAGGAAGGTGTCACGAGCGGTGCTGGCCCGACTTGAAAGGCCTGATCATGTCGCTGAAAACCGCTGACGAGCCCTCGGTCCGGGAGGACACTGGCGGTAGGGGGAGTATTGAAGCGAGGAGCCGAGGATGAGTCGCCAGATGACCATCACGATCCACGATCCTGATGTGGAGCGTCTCGAGGAGCTCAGTTCGGTCTTGCGCCGGGAGCTGCTGGACCTCGGCGTCGATGATGTCGAGCGCGCGAGCGCGGGCGAGGCGCCTGCCGGCACCCGTGGCATCGACATCGCGGCGATCGGCGTTCTGATCGTGGCCTTCCAGGAGCCCCTGGTCGCCGTGACCGCCATCGTGGGAGCGATACGCGGGTGGATGTCCTCTGCTCGCGGGGCCCACGCGGTCGAGCTCACCATCGGCGACCAGACACTCAAGATCGACTCGGCGTCGCGGGAGCAGCAGGATCGACTCATCGATGAGTTCGTCGCAGCCCTGCACGCCTCAGGGGAGCCGGACCCGCCTGCCTCCTCACCGGTGCCATGACCACGGGGCGGCGCAGCGCGCTGGTGGTCGCGAACGACACGTACCACGACCAGCGGTTGAGCAGGCTTCGCGCGCCCGCCACCGACGCCGAGCAACTGGCAGGCGTGCTCCGGAACGCCGAGATCGGGGGCTTCGAGGTCGAGGTGTCGCTCAACGAGCCGGAGCACGTGGTCCGGCGCAAGGTCTCGAGCTTCTTCGACGACCGCGGGCCCGACGATCTCCTCCTGCTGCACCTGTCGTGCCACGGGGTGAAGGATGAGGACGGGAGGCTCTATTTCGCTACGCCGGACACCGAGATCGACCACCTGGACGCGACGTCCCTGCCCGCCGACTACGTGAACAGACAGATGACGAAGAGTCGGTCCCGGCGCATCGTGCTGCTCCTGGACTGCTGCTACAGCGGCGCGTTCGCGCGCGGGATGATGAATCGCGGCGACGAGCGCATGGACATCATGGAGCGTTTCGACGGTCGCGGGCGGATCGTGCTGACGGCGTCGAGCGCGATGGAGTACTCGTTCGAGGGCGACCAGCTTGCCGGCCAGGGCAAACCGTCGGTGTTCACCTCGGCTCTGGTCGAGGGTCTGGCCACCGGCGAGGCGGACCGGGACCGTGACGGCTTCGTGTCGGTCGACGAGCTGTACGACTTCGCCTTCGACCGGGTACGGAACGTCACGCCGTCGCAGACTCCGGGCAAGTGGGTCTTCGACGTGCAGGGGGACTTCTACATCGCCCGCAGCAACCGCCCGCCCGAGCCGGCGGACGTGCTGGCCGACCTGCGTGGTGCCATCTCGAGTCCGTTCACCAACGTACGTCTCGGGGCGGTGGAGGAGCTGGCCGCGTTGCTGGACGACGAGGACCCCGATCGCGCCGCCGCTGCCCGGATGGCGCTGGAGGACATGGCCGAGCACGACACGCAGCGCGTCGTGCGCGGATCGGCCGAACGAGCTTGCCGGCCCGTCGAGACCTCGCCCCCACCGCCACCCGCCGCCCCGGGGCAGCCGGCAGTCGCGCCGCCTGCGCCAGACACACCAGTCACACCTGCGCCGGTGCCCGGAGCCGCTGTCGCGCGCGAGCCCGATCGCGAGCCCGACCGCGAGCCCGAGCACAGCCCGCGGCCGGTGGCAGCTACCGAGCCCCGGCCCCCCGCGTGGGTGCCGGCCGCCGCGTCGATCGCTGCCGTGGCGCTCCTGGCTGCGATTCCGTTGCCGTTCCTGGCCGAGGCCCCGACGTCGTGGAACTCGTTCGCGGTGGTCACGCCGTTCGAGGTGGCGCTTGCCGCCCTCGCTCTCCTCCTCGCTGCGGGCCGGCTCCGCCGCCAGCAGCTGGCCTCGGCCGACGCAGCCGGACTGTTCATCGTGGTCGGGGTCCTCATGAGCGCCGCCGGCCTCGGGCTGGTGAAGTTCTCCCTCGAGGACATCGGCGGCGTCGGTGTCGGCCTGGGTCTTCTCGTCGTGTGCGGCGGAGTGGGGGCTGTCGTGGCAGGCCGGGCGTGCTCGAGCGTGTCGCCGAGGGACCGCGACCTCGGCCCTGTCGAGCCCGTCTGGCTCGTATCGGCCATGGTGGGCGCCGGAGTGGCCACCGTGGCGCTGTTCATCCCCTACGACGGCTTCAGCTCGTACTGGACCGAGGTGGAGGAAGGCGCGAGCGCCGAATACATCTTCGAGCCGGCCGCAACGGTCGGTTGCCTGGCCTTCGGCACGCTGTTCCTTTCCTCCCGGCGTCGGTTCGCCACCGCCGTCCTGATCTCTGCCGGTGTCCTCACCGCACTCCACTACGTCGGGGTCGTCATCGCCGCCTGGCAGGCGATCGGCGAGGAGGGCGAGGTGGGTCCGGCTGGGTGGGTCGGCATCGCCGGGGGTCTGCTCGCCGCCTTCGCTGCCTGGCAGGTCCAGCAGTCGCCGACACGGAGCGGCGCAGGGTCCGGCGCGGCCTGACCACTTCCGAGAAGACTCAGTCCGTGATGTCGCCGGAGTAGCCGTACGTCGTGTCGTGCCAGGTGCCGTTGGCGGCACTGGTGGCGTGGAACTCGGACCAGGTGATGTTGGCGTTGGTGATGGGCGAGAAGTACATGGCGGGCGATGGCCGCAGCCCGGTGCAGGTGCCGTCCGCCTGGCACTGCCAGTCGAAGTCGGCGACGTGACCGCTGAGCGGATACTGCGGGTTGAACTCGCCGGTCAGCCGGAGGATCCGCAGGCCGTAGAAGGTGCCGGTGAGGCCCTCGCTGATCGTTCCGGTGCCGCCCGGGCTGACGCCCGCGAAGCTGGTCCAGGTGCCGTCGTACTCGATGCGGAAGCAGTAGTGCTTCTGACCGATCTTCCACACCTGGACATGCTGGAGATACGAGTCGAGAGCCCAGACATGGCCGTCGCTGGCGAAGTCCGCCACGTTCGTGTTGCCGATGGTCACGTCGTACAACGTCGGCCTGTCCGTCGGGCACGAGTCCAGGTCGGTAGGGACCGCAGAGGCGTGGGGGCTGCCGGCGATCAGCAGGCCGACGCAGAGTGTCAACGCCAAGAGAATCCGGCGCATAGCGCCACCTCCGCCTTCTGGTGAGCTGCGGCCGAAGACTCTGGGTGCCGAGATCGGCCGGTCAGCTACTTCGAAGTATCCGCCTGGCTGCCCGAGAAGTAGATCCCCGTTCCGGGGTATAGATTCGCCGCAGGCGGCACTCGCGTCGCGGTCACTGACGCCGCCCCGTCGCTATCCGCGTGAGGGTGCGGTCGAGGTCGTCGAGGACGTCGGGCCAGGTGGTCTCGCTCGGCGGCTGGCTGTGGGCGAAGGTGCCAGCTAGCTCGAGGGTGATGTAGCCGTGGATGAGGCTGGACATCAGACGGACGGCGTACGTCTCGTCGGCCTCGGCCACTCCGAAGCTGCGGACGACGGCGAGGGCGAGATCCGCGTTGCGGCGGCCGGCGGCGATCGCGTCGTCCACCGAGGGCGGAGCGGAACTCGAGCCCGGGGCGGGTGGGATGCGTTGACGGGTGGTGGCGTCGTAGCGGCCGGGTGAGCGGCGGGCGAAGTCGCGGATGGCGTTGGCGTAGGCGACGAGGAGGTCGCGGGACTCCCCCGCAGACATGGCAGCGCTGGTGGCGTCGGCGAGCTCGTCGAGGACGTACGCGGTGACGGCGGTGCGGAGGTCGGTGGCTCCGGTGATGTGGGAGTAGAGAGTCGGCGACCTGACGCCGAGGTGGCGCGCGAGGACCGAGATGGTGACGGCGTCGAAGCCGAGCTCGTCGGCCAGGTCGGCGGCGGCCGCGATCACCGCGGTCCGGTTCAGCCCTGGACGTCCCATCAACAACCTCCCGAATAACGAGTTGCCTAACAGTTGTAGGAAATCCTAGCCTGATGAGCATGAAGCCGCTGACCGAGACCGACGTACGCTCCTCGTTCGTCAACCTCACCAAGGGTGCGACCAAGCGCCTCAACATGCCCGCTGACCTGGCTGAACGGCCGTGGGACGACCTCGACTACCTCGGCTGGCAGGACCCGAAGGCGCCGCAGAACCACTACCTCGTCACTGAGCACGACGGCAGGCTCTGCGGCGTGGCTCTCCGGGCCTCACGCGAGACGCGAGGGCCGCGGAAGACGATGTGCGCGCTGTGCACGACGGTCGGTGACGTCGCGCTGCTGGTCGCCTCGCGCGCCGGTCGTTCCGGACAGGACGGCAACTCGGTCGGCACCTACATCTGCGCCGACCTCGACTGCTCCCTCAAGGCGCGCAACAAGCGCAAGCTGGACACCCCGGTCGTCCACGAGACCCTCAGCGTCGAGCAGAAGGTCGACCGGCTGCTCGGCAACCTCGACTCATTCGTGGCGCGGGTGCTCCGGCCCGCGTAGCGGCCTGACGCCGGGGGTTCGCGACTGCCGCGCCGTCGAGCTCGGCCCGTCACCGGGTCGTTGTCGACCGTGCCTGACGACGACCACGCCACCGAAGGCGATCGTGCAGGAGGGCGGCGCGAGCGGCGTTGCTGCCGGCGGCCCCGTGCACGCCGCCGCCGGGGTGGGCGGAGGCGGACCCGAGGAACAGTCCGGTGATGCCGGTCTCCGCCCGCCCCGTGCCCGGCACCGGTCGGAAGACCAGCTGTTGGTGGAGCTGGGAGGTGCCGCCTCCGATCGCGCCGCCGATGAGGTTGGCGTCGAGAGCTTCGAACTCATGGGGCCCGAGCACCCGTCGTGCGGCGACGGCGCTGCCGAAGCCGGGCGCCAGGCGCTCGATGCGCGCCTGCATGCGGTCGGCGAAACGTTCGCGCTCCTCCTCGTCCCATCGCCCGCGCAGCCCGTCGGGCCCCGCGTCGCGCAGCACCGTCTGCGGCACGTGCGTGTAGGCCCACACCGACTCCGTCCCGGCCGGCGAGCGGCTCGGGTCGGTGGTGGTCATCTGACCTGCCAGGAGGAACGGAGCATCGGGGATCACGCCGGCGGAGACCTGAGACAACGACTCGGTCATCTGCTCGACCGAGTCGGCGACGTGGAAGGTGCCGGGCGCGTACGCGGGTTCGGCGAGCCAGGGGATGGGCTTGCGCAGGGCCCAGTCGACCTTGACCGTGCCCGGGTCCAGCTGGAAGTTCTCCATGCCGGCCGCGACACGTCGCGGCACGTCGGTGGGATCGAGGAGCCGGCCGTACAGATGGGGTGCCGCGACGGCGGCGATCACGGCCCGGTCGACCTTGATCCGGTCGCCGTCACGGGTGCGTACGTCGGTGACGCGACCGTCCTCGACGCCGAGGCGGATGACCTCGGCACCGCAGCGGACGTCGCCACCCTGCTCACGGAATCGGCGCTCCAGCGCTGCGGCGAGCATGCCGGCACCGCCCTCCGGCACGGGGAAGCCGACGGTCTGGCCCAGCATGGCGAGCAGAAGTCCCATCGTGCCGGAGCCCAGCGCGTCCAACGGGATGTCGGCATGTCCGGCGTTGCCGGCCAGGAGCAGACGCGCAGCTTCGCCCCCGAAGTGGGTGCGTGCGAGGTCTCCGGCCGGCGTGAGCAGGGTACGCACCGCCGCCAGGCCTCCTGCCCGACGTAGGGCGTTGAGCAGGTGGGCCCCCGGCCGCAGCGGCGGGAACGGGGTCAGCAGGGCATGGACGAGGGGTTCACCGATGTGGTCCCAGAGACCGCACAGCTCCAACCACGCGTCGCCGTCGCCGGCGTGCTGGGCATCGAGCAGCTCTGCGGTGACGTGTCGGTCGCGGTGCAGCAGCGCCCAGCTGCCGTCCTGCATGGGATGGCCCAGGACCGCGGGAGCATGCCTCCACCGCAGCCCGTACTCGTCCAGGCCGAGGCCACGGATGGTGGGCGAGGCGGCCGCGAGCGGATAGAACGCGCTGAAGGTGTCGTGGATGAAGCCGGGGTGGACGTCCTCGGAGCTGCGGACCGCTCCACCTGTGGTGGGTTGGGCCTCGAGCACCAGCACCGACCAGCCCTTGTCGGCGAGCAGGTTGGCCGCGACCAGGCCGTTGGGCCCGGAACCGACGACGACCGCGTCGTAGGAGGCCTCACTCATGGGCGGCGTTCGACGATGAAGGCCAAGCGCCGGAGAGCCTCCACGTTTCGCCACTTGAGAAGCGGATCCTGCACAGGCCTTGGGATCAGAGCGCCCGGGCCGGCGACGGCCTGCTCTCGAATCGAGATCTCGGTGTCCTCGCCTGCCGGCTCCACCGTGATCTCGACGTGCGCGGCGCCTACGGGCCAGCCGCGCGCACGGAGCAACAGCCTGCTCCCGGGATCGCACTCGAGCACCTCGGTGCTGTCGTCGAGCAGCAGCGGCCAGACGCCGACCGAGTGGTGCAGCTGAGAGCCGACGTTCGGCCAGTCCTTGTCGGCGTCGCGCAGTCGAGAGGCGCCGACCACCCAGAGCGGGTAGAGCCAGCCGTCCGAGAGGACCTCCCACACGTGCTCGGGTGAGGCGTGGACCAGCCTGTGATTTGTGCTCATGGAGACGTCCTCGGCGGCTCGGGGTCACTGGACCTAGCGGTACCCTGCCCCCGGCGCGTTATGCGGACGGCCAGGTTGCGCACGACACCCAGGGCGGCGTTCCCGCGGCCGCCGCGCATCGCGTTCTCTCCTCTCATGCTGGTCAGGACGTTGCCCGGATGCGGGTCCACGGGGCGGGTCAGGTCGGTGAGCAGGAAGCCGAGGATCGGCGCGACCACCCGGTCGTGGAGAAGCGGCAGCGCATGCCCCAGCCGTATCACCTCGCCGGCCATGCTCAGCTGTGGCCGGCCACGGCCGCGGTCGACCCGGCGCAGGATCTGCCGGGCTGTCCGTTCGGGGCTCGAGACCGGAGGCGGAGGCCGACCCTCATGACCGATGACACTCGCGGCATGGCGATAGATCGGAGTGTCCACGCCAGCCGGCGCGACGTACACGATCGCGACGTCAGGTCGGTCGCGGTTCTCCAGGCGCAGCTGATAGGCCAGCGCGCGAACGCCCCACTTGCTGATGACGTAGGGACTCATCGAGGGCGCCGTGATGTGGCCGAGCGCGGAACCGACCAGGACCAGCGTTCCGCTGCCCCGCCGGCGCAGCACAGGCACCACATGACGTGCCACGTTGACCGAGCCGAGGAGGTTGGTGCGCAGCACGCCCTCGAAGATCTCGGACGGCAGGGACTCCGTGCGACCCAGCGCCACCACTCCCGCGCAGTGGATGACCGTGTCGAGCTGCCCGTGCCGGTCGAGCACCGCCCCGATGCCGTCCCGCACCGCATCGTCGTCCCCCACGTCGAGGGTCAGCACCATGGTCGATGCGGCGCCCAGCCGCGCACAACCGCTCGCAGCGACGTCCAGCGACTCGCGATCCCGGGCGACGAGGACGACGTGGTCTCCGCGGGTGGCGGCGAGGCGCGCGACCGCCAGACCGATCCCGCTCGACGCTCCGGTGACAAGGGTGATCGACATCCTCAGACGTGGTACCCGTGGACGACGACTTCATGCGACGGCGCCGTGCGCCGAGGAAGCCCTCCCGGCTCAGCACTCGATGACGTTGACCGCGAGGCCGCCGCGGGAGGTCTCCTTGTACTTCACCTTCATGTCGGCGCCGGTCTCCCGCATCGTCTTGAGCGCCTTGTCGAGGCTGACCTTGTGGGAGCCGTCGCCGTTGAGGGCGAGGCGGGCCGCGTTGATCGCCTTCACGCTGGCGATGGCGTTGCGCTCGATGCACGGGATCTGCACGAGGCCACCGACAGGGTCGCAGGTGAGGCCGAGGTTGTGCTCGATGCCGACCTCGGCAGCGTTCTCCACCTGCTCCGGGGTGCCGCCCAGCACCTCGCACAGCGCACCGGCGGCCATCGCGCAGGCCGAGCCGACCTCGCCCTGGCAGCCGACCTCGGCGCCGGAGATCGAGGCGTTGGTCTTGCACAGGATGCCGATCGCGGCCGCGGTGAGCAGGAACCGGACGATGCCGTCCTCGATCGCGGCCTCGTCCAGCCCGGCCTCGGGCGCCACGAAACGTACCCAGTAGTGCAGGACGGCGGGCACGATGCCGGCCGCGCCGTTGGTAGGAGCGGTGACCACGCGGCCGCCCGACGCGTTCTCCTCGTTGACCGCGAGGGCGAACAGGTTGACCCAGTCCATGACCCGGAAGGGGTCCTGGGCACCGGCTCCGGAGGCCAGGTCACGGTAGAGCAGCGGCGCCCGGCGCGGGACCCGCAGACCACCAGGAAGTACGCCGTCACTGACCGGATCACGGTCGCAGCCTGCTTGCACGCAGTCCGCCATCACCCGCCAGATCTCGAGGAGGCCGGCGCGGATCTCGTCGTGCGTACGCCAGGTCAGCTCGTTGGCGCGCATGAGGTCGGAGACCCGGAGCCCTTCGCGCTCGCAGATGCCGAGCAGCTCGGCACCGGTGGCGAACGGGAAGCGGACGGCCGAGCGGTCGGGGACCACCCGAGCGGCGCCCACCGCGTGCTCGTCGACCACGAAGCCGCCGCCGACGGAGTAGTAGGTCCGCTCGCGCAGCACCTCCCCCGAGGCGGCGTACGCGGTGAACACCATGCCGTTGGGATGGCCCGGCAGGCTGGCGCGGCGATGCATGACCAGATCGGTTCCGCTGTTGAAACGGATCAGAGCGTGGCTGCCGAGCGACAGCTCCCCGGACTCGCGGATGGCCGCCACCCGCCCGGACGATGCGCGCGTGTCGACGGTCGCCGGCTCCTCCCCCTCGAGGCCGAGGAGCACGGCTCCCTCGGAGCCATGCCCGTGGCCGGTCGCGCCGAGGGACCCGTAGAGCTCGGCCTTCACCCGTGTCACCGCATCCAGGCGACCGTCCGCGACGAGACCGTCGACGAAGGTCTTCGCGGCGCGCATCGGGCCGACGGTGTGCGAGGACGACGGGCCGATGCCGATCGAGTACAGGTCGAAGGCGCTCAGCGCCATCGCCACGGCCGTGGAACCGGCGACCTCGGCGGTCATGTCACTCCTCGATCAGAGCGTCGTAGGCCGCGGCGTCGAGGAGCTCGGGGGCGCCCGAGACGCGCATCTCGAAGAGCCAGCCGGCACCGAACGGGTCGCTGTTGATCAGCGCGGGGTCCTCGACGACGGCGGCGTTGACCTCGAGGATCTCGCCGTCGGCGGGCGCGAAGATGTCGCTGACCGACTTCGTCGACTCCAGCTCACCACAGCTCTCTCCCCCGGTGATCTTGCTGCCGACCTCGGGCAGCTCGACGAAGACGATGTCGCCCAGTGCCTCGGTGGCGAAGGTGGTGACACCGACGCGCGCGACGTCGCCGCGGCTCTCGAGCCACTCGTGCTCGGCGGTGTAGGACAGGTGGGTCGGGTTGCTCATGGCGGTGCTCATTTCTTGGAGTAGAAGGGAAGGTCGACGATCTCGGCGTCCTCGCGGCTGCCGCGTACGTCGACCTGGACCTTGACGCCGGCGGCGGCGAGATCGGGCCGGACGTACGCGATCGCGATGGGACGTCCGAGAGTCGGCGACGGGGAGCCGCTGGTGACGACGCCGATCTCGTCGCCGCTGGCCGGGTCCACGACGGCGTAGCCGGCCCGCGGGGAGCGGCGCCCGGCGGCGACCAGACCGACGAGCACGCTGCGCGGGCCTTCGTCGCGGCGTACGGCCAGGGCGGCCTCCCCGACGAAGCCGTCGGGCTTGTCGAAGGAGACGACCCGGCCGAGTCCGGCCTCGAAGGGCGTCGTGTCGCGGTTCAGCTCGTGGCCGTAGAGCGGCATGCCCGCCTCGAGCCTGAGGGTGTCGCGGCAGGCGAGCCCGGCGGGCTGCAGCCCGTGCGGCGTCCCGGCTTCGGTGAGAGCCTCCCAGACCGCAGCGGCCGACGCGGGCGCGCAGTAGATCTCGAACCCGTCCTCGCCGGTGTAGCCGGTGCGGGCGAGCAGGACCTCGATCCCGGCGACGGTGCCGGCGTCGATGGCGTAGTAGCGCAGGGAGGGGACGTCGAGGTCGGTCAAGGCCGCCACGATCGCCGCCGAGGCAGGTCCCTGGACCGCGATCAGCGCCCATTCGGCGGAGGCGTCGCGGACCACGGCCTCATAGCCCTCGGCTCGCGAGGCCAGTGCCGGAGCGACCACGTGGACGTTGCTCGCGTTGGCGACGACCAGGTAGCGCTCCTCCTCGAGCCGGTAGACGACCAGGTCGTCGATGATGCCGCCGTCCTCGGCGCAGATCATCGAGTAGCGGGCTCGGCCGATGCCGATCGCCGACGGGCGGCCGACCAGGGCGTGGTCGAGGGCTCGCCCGGCCTCGGGCCCGGTCACCTCGATCTCGCCCATGTGGGACAGGTCGAAGAGCCCCGCGGCGGTGCGGACGGCGTGGTGCTCGGCGGTCTCCGAGCCGTAGCGGACCGGCATGTCCCAGCCGGCGAAGTCGGTGAACGAGGCGCCGAGGGCCTGGTGGATCTCGTGCAGAGGGGTAGGGACGGATGAGGTCATGTGTGCGGGAGGCTCCCTGGTGGTGGGTGCCGACAGCGGCACCCGTGGACGGGTGACCTCCCCGCTCTGTCATCGCTACCTGAGAGCTTCACCGCCCCGACGGGGACGGTTTGCACCGTGGGTGCAGGATCGTCGGATCCTGACTTTCCAGAGGTCGCCTCACCACAGCGGTCATGGGGCCTGAGAGATTCTGGGGAGGTTTGCTCCTTCGGCGCCTCACCCGGGATGGGCGAGGACTCTCCCGCTGCAGTTCGAGTGGCGGATGTGAAGTTGTGCGGCAAACCTAGGTCTGGCCTCCTCGGCCGTCAAGATCTCGGCACCGCGACCCACTAACGGGAACTGTTCTCACCGGCTCTACGATGGCTCGGTGCCACCCAACGCCAGCACCCGCGTTCCCGTGGTCATCCTCACCGGTCATCTCGGGTCGGGGAAGACCACGATGCTCAACCATCTGCTGCGCCAGCCCGGTGCCCGGGTGGGCGTGGTCGTCAACGACTTCGGCGACATCAACGTCGACGCCGGCCTCGTCACCGGCCAGATCGACGAGCCGGCCTCCATCGCCGGCGGCTGCCTGTGCTGCCTGCCCGACGCCGGCGGCCTCGACGACGCCCTGGAGAAGCTGACCCACCCGCGGCTCGGGCTCGACGTCGTCATCGTCGAGGCCAGCGGGCTGGCCGAGCCCGGCACCTTGGCCAAGCTGGTCCGGTTCAGCGGCGTCGAGCGCGTACGCCGCGGTGGGCTCATCGAGGTCGTCGACGCGGCCTCCTACTTCGACACCCTCGACGACGGCCGGGGCCCGGCGCCGGTCCGGTTCGCAGCCGCCTCCCTGGTGGTGGTCAACAAGACCGACCTGGTGCCGTCGGCCGAGCGGGAGGAGACCCTGGCTCGGATCGAAGCGCGGGTGCGGGAGCACAACCCCGAGGTCCACGTGGCGTACGCAGTGGGCGGCCGCATCGACCCCGCGGCTGGTCTACGACCCCGCCGTGCCCGAGGACCCGCCCGACGAGCTGCCGATCGCCGCGCTGCTGCGCGAGGCGGCCGCCGACCACCACGAGCACCAGCACGCCGGATCGGTGACCGTGACGACCCCCGGCACGATCGAGCCGGCCCGGCTGCTCGACCTTCTCGAGGACCCGCCACCGACGGCGTACCGCATCAAGGGGACCGTCGCCGTCGCGACCGGCCAGGGACCTCGCAGCTACCACGTGAACCTGGTCGGACGCAGCGCCCATGTCGCCGCGGCCAGGCGCACACCGGACGCGACGAGCGAGCTCGTGGCCATCGGCCTCGACCTCGAGACCGACTCGGTCCGGAAGCACCTCATCGACGCCCTCACCGAGGCCGAGCGGCCGAGCACCGAGGGTCTACGCCGGCTCCGCCAGCTGGTCCGGGTCAGCCTCTGACGCCGACGCCCAGCCTCGGACGCGGTGGACGGTCGCCGTCTTCGGGTGGGATCCGGACGGCGGCCCGATCTCGAAGAGGTCGATCATCAGGAACAGCGGGTAGGTCGGAGCCTGGGGCACGTGTCGTACGACGAGACCCTCGCAGCCGATGACGGTCTCCCGGCTGTCCCAGATCACCGTCCAGGTGTGGGCCCGGGTCGCGTCGAACGGGACGGTGACCTCTGCCATGTCGGTGCTCAGGCGCGGGTCGTGGTGCGCCTTGACCCCGGAACGGGCGACCGTGGTCGTGCCGATCGCGTCCGCGTCGATCTCGAAGAGGCAGATCTCCCCCGAGTCCTCACCGGAGAGGTGCTCGGTGCCGACCAGCCACGCCGCGAGCATGCAGCCGTCGTCCCGGCTCGCGGCGACGGTCACGTCGACACGACCGCGAGCGGGCGCGAACAGGAGCCGTCGCGGGGTCTCGGTCCGGACCCGCAGCCCGTCCTCCCGGTGACGGTGCGTGCCGCGCGCGGAGCCTACCGGGCCGGAGTACGTGCCGGTCTGCAGGTTCGAGACCCGCAGGGGCGCATCCTCGGGCCGCCAGTCGAGCTGGTCGGCCTCGATCCGCAGCTCGAGCCCACCCGGGACGAGCCGGTAGCGAGCCTCGGACCGCTCCGGTGTCGTCCAGTGCGGCAGGTAGTGCGGGATCCACCACTGCTCGGACAGCCCACCGGAGAAGTCCTCGTCGAGGTCCGGCCGCCGGGCCGGCGGCTGGGGCAGCTCATCGAGCGGTGAGACCATGCTCGATGGTCCCACCGCTCACGAGCAGAAATCACCCGGCTCGGCGGACGATCCGCTCCATGTCGGTGATGACCACCGAGCGCGACTCCAGCCTGACCCAGCCCTTGGCAGCGAAGTCGGCGAGCGCCTTGTTGACCGTCTCCCGAGCCGCGCCCACGAGCTGGGCGAGCTCCTCCTGGGTCAGGTCGTGGCGTACGTGGACGCCCTCCTCGGTCTCCTGACCGAACCGCTCGGCGAGATCGAGGAGCGCCTTGGCGACCCGGCGGGGAGCGTCGGCGAAGACCAGGTCGCCGATCACGTCGTTGGCCCGGCGCAGCCGGCCCGACAGCAGGGCGAGCAGGCCACGGGTCACGCTGGGGCGCCCGTCGAGGAGGCCCAGCAGGTCGTCGTGCGAGAGCGAGGCGAGCTCCACCTCGTCGGTGACGGCCGTGACCGTCGAGGAGCGCCGACCGGGGTCGAAGAGCGACAGCTCGCCGAACACCTGGCCCGGCCCCAGGATCGCCAGCAGGTTGTCCTGTCCGTTGGCCGCGGCGCGGCTCAGCTTCACCTTGCCGTTCACGACGGCGTAGAGCCGGTCCGCGGCGTCTCCCTCGTGGAACAACACCTCGCCTCGCCTGAGGCGGGTCTGGCCCATCATCGCGAGCAGCGCCGTCATCGACTCGTCGTCCAGCTCGCTGAAAAGCGGTGCGTGCCGAAGCACGTCTTGATCCATTACCCAGCCGCTCCTGTCGTCATTTGGCTGAAGCCATCAGCGTACCGAGATCGACGGCTCGGACAGCGGATGTGTGTCCCGCATCGCACGCCTGTCGGGTGCGTTCTTCGCCACACCAGCCCCGACGGGAAGCCTCCGGCCCCCGGCGTCGTTGTCATGACCGTGAAGCTCTCCATGCTGGACCGGTCCCGCACGCGGGTGGGGTACGCCGAGGGCGCTGCGCTGACCCACACGATCGAGCGAGCGGTGGCCGCCGAGCGGCTCGGCTACCACCGGTTCTGGGTCGCCGAGCACCATGCGGTGCCGGGGATCGCGTCGGGGGCACCGCCGGTGCTGATCGGTGCGCTCGGCGCGCACACCTCCACGATCCGGCTCGGGTCGGGCGGGGTGATGCTGCCGCACCACCAGCCGCTGGTCGTGGCCGAGCAGTTCCTCATGCTCGACGCGCTCTACCCCGGCCGCATCGACGTCGGCCTCGGGCGCACGCTGGGCTTCACCGCACCCGTACGCCGCGCCCTGCGCCAGGATCTCGACGACCCGGACACGTTCGCCGAGGACATCGAGGAGCTCCGCGGCTACCTCGACCGCACCGCGGCGGTCACCGCGCGGCCGGCGGCCGCCCAGCAGATCCCGATGTTCGTGCTCGCCACGGGGCGCGGTGTCGCGCTCGCCTCGAAGCTCGGCCTGCCGGTGGTCGTGGGCGGTCCGGTGCTCGACAGCCCACGGCTGGACGAGGTCCTCGGGGCGTACCGGAAGGACTTCCGGCCCTCCTCGCGGGCTGCCGAGCCCTCGGTGATGGTCTCCGTCGACGTGCTCGTCGCCGACACCGACGCCGAGGCCGCCGAGCTCGCGCTGCCGGAGGCATGGGCGATGGCCAGGTCGCGGCAGACCGGCGAGTTCGGTCCCCTCGAGCCGGTCGCGGCGATCCGGTCGCAGACCTGGTCGAACCAGCTCCGTGAGCGGGTCGAGGCGCATCTCGCCCGGACGACCGCCGGCTCCGCCGACACCGTCCGGCGCCGCCTCGACCGGCTGGCCGAGACCACCGGAGCCGACGAGCTCCTCGCCTTCACCTCGACCTACGACCGCGACGCCCAGCTCGCCTCCGACGCCGCGCTCGCCCAGATCATGACCGCGGGGATCATCACCGCGGTTCCGAACCAGAGCTGAGCATGTGGGCGGCCTCCAGGAGGAGGCGGCCGAGCTCGGCCTGGCGCGGGGGCGCGAGGCGGGCCTCGATGCCGGTGATGCTCAACGCTCCGTAGGGCTGCCCGTGGGCGTCGAAGACGGCGGCGCCCAGACCCCAGCTGCCGACCACGATCAGGCCGGGGTTGACCGCGAAGCCGCGCTCGCGGGTCGCGGCGATGCGCTTCCGCAGAGCGGACGCCGAGTGCTCCTCGCCGTAGGCGGGAACGAGGTCGGTGCGGGCGAGGTAGGCCTCGCGGCGCGACTCGGGCATGAGCGCCAGGATCGCCAAGCCGGCCGAGGCGACGCCGAGCGGGAACCGGATGCCCTCGTGGAGCACGTGGGAGCGGATCGGGAAGCTGCCGTCCTCGCGCAGGACGCAGACGGTCTCGTCGCCGCGCCGGATGGAGAAGAACGCGCTCTCCCCCGTCTCGCGGGCGATGCGCAGCACCGCTGCCCGGGCCGCCGGGGTGATGTCGTGGCGGGTGGTCGCGGCGGCGCCGAGCAGGAAGCACTCCGGCCCGAGGTGCCAGGCGCCGGTGGTGTTGTCGCGCTCGACCAGCCCCTCCTCCTGCAGCGTGCTCAGCAGCCGGTGGGCGGTCGGGCGCGGGATGGCAGCGGTCGTCGCCAGCTGGGTGGTCGTCGCGCCCTCCGGCTCGCGCGCGGCGAGCAGCCGCAGCAGGTGCGCGCTGCGGCGGATCACGCTGGGCTGGTTCGAGCCGGGACCGGGTTCCATGAGACGTACGATAGTCGACGTCCGCTCAGTGAACGCCTCTGCGGCAGCGGGGTCGTTCAACGAAAGATCGAGCGTGAACTCGCGATCATCTATTGACCGAGCGACGCACCCGCCCTTGACTGATCATCATGGACAAGGTCATCTCCTCAGCCGCCGAGGCGGTCGCGGACATCCCGAACGGAGCGACCCTCACGGTCGGCGGCTTCGGGTTGTGCGGCATCCCCTCGGTGCTCATCAACGCAATCCTCGAGGCGGGCGTGACCGACCTCGAGGTGGTCTCCAACAACGCGGGCGTCGACGACTGGGGCCTGGGCCTGCTGCTCGGCGCCGGGCGCCTGCGCCGGGTCGTCGCGTCGTACGTCGGTGAGAACAAGGAGTTCGCGCGGCAGTACCTCTCCGGCGACCTCGAGGTCGAGCTGACCCCGCAGGGCACGCTGGCCGAGCGGATGCGCGCGGGCGGCTCCGGCATCGCCGCGTTCTACACCCGCACCGGCGTCGGCACGCAGGTGGCGCAGGGCGGGCTGCCGTGGAAGTACGACGACGCCGGCAACGTCATCAAGACCTCGCCGGAGAAGCCGGTGATGACCTTCGAGACCCGCAACGGCGAGCAGGAGTTCGTGCTCGAGGAGGCGATCGTCGCCGACTTCGGCATCGTCCGCGCGTGGAAGGGCGACCGCCACGGCAACCTCCTGTTCAAGGACTCCGCCCGCAACTTCAACCCGCTGGCCGCGATGGCCGGCCAGATCACGATCGCGGAGGTCGAGGAGCTCGTCGAGCCCGGCGAGATCCCGCCGAACGACGTCCACCTCCCCGGGGTCTACGTCCACCGTGTCGTGCCCCTGACCCCCGAACAGGCCGCCGACAAGCGCATCGAGAAGAGGACGGTTCGCTGACATGGCATGGACACGTGAAGAGATGGCCGCCCGCGCCGCCGCGGAGCTCTCCGACGGCGACTACGTCAACCTCGGGATCGGGCTGCCGACGCTGGTGCCCAACTACGTCCCCGACGACGTCGAGCTGGTGCTGCAGAGCGAGAACGGCATCCTCGGCACCGGCGCCTACCCGACCGAGGACGCCGTCGACCCCGACCTGATCAACGCGGGCAAGGAGACGGTCACCGTCCGCAAGGGGGCGAGCTTCTTCGACTCCGCCACCAGCTTCGGCATGATCCGCTCCGGCAAGATCGACGCCGCGATCCTCGGGGCCATGCAGGTCTCGAAGGGCGGCGACCTGGCCAACTGGATGATCCCCGGCAAGATGGTCAAGGGCATGGGCGGCGCGATGGACCTCGTCCACGGCGCCAAGAAGGTCGTCGTGCTGATGGAGCACGTCGCCCGCGACGGCTCCTACAAGATCGTCGAGGAGTGCTCGCTCCCCTACACCGGCCTCGGTGTCGTGCAGCGCATCATCACCGACCTGTGCGTCCTCGACATCACTCCCGAGGGCCTGCGCCTCGTCGAGCTCGCCCCGGGCGTCACGCTGAACGAGGTCGAGGAGAAGACCGAGCCGCCGATCCTCCGCTGACCGCCGAGAGGTCAGCCGCGTCGGCCGAGACGTCACGGGTGTGACGTCTCGGCCGACGTACGTGACGGCTCGGCATGTCTGCGACAATGTCCGGCGTGGATCTGAGGGTGGTGCGGCCGACGCG
The DNA here is from genome assembly GCF_015752315.1 of Nocardioides luteus. Taxonomy (NCBI): domain Bacteria; kingdom Bacillati; phylum Actinomycetota; class Actinomycetes; order Propionibacteriales; family Nocardioidaceae; genus Nocardioides; species Nocardioides luteus. Next base: position 1,661,672 of record NZ_JADOVJ010000001.1, on the reverse strand, counting down.
CGGGAGCGTGTGGCTGGCGCTGCTCGCGGCGGTGGAGATCACCACCGGGTCCAGCCTGGCCCACCTGGCCGGCGGCGGGGAGCTGCCGGACGCGTTGTGGCTGGTGGCGACGGGTTTCGCTGCCTTCGGAGCAGGCGTCGTGGTGCTGCAGCGACGAGTCGGGATCGTCCTGGGGGCGGTGCTGGCCGGGGCGGCGCAGCTGGGGATGCACGAGGCCTTCGAGGCGTACGCAGCCCCTGCCGCCCACGCGCACTCGACCGGCGCGGGCGACTCCTCGATGCTGGTCGCCCACGCCGCGGCCGCGGTGCTCACCGTCGTCGTCTGGCTGCTGCACCGCCGGGCCTGGCAGGTCATCTCCCGGGCGCTCACGACGCCGCGGACCCCGATCCTGCTCCGCCTTCTCCCTCTGACGCAGACGATCGCTCTGCGCAACCACCTGTGGACGTACGTCGCTGCCGGCCGCGGGCCGCCGGTCCTCGCCTGAGGACCCGACCCGACACCCGGGCACCCACGCCCGACCATGCAGACACTCCACAGAAAGCATCAACCATGTCTCGACGTACCCTCGCGCGCCTCGGCGCGCCCGCCATCGCTGCCGCGGCCATCACTTTCCTGGTCGCCGCTCCCGCCTCCGCGCACGTCACGGTCACCCCGACCGAGACCGCGGCCGGCGCCTACTCCGTGCTGACCTTCAGCGTCGGCCACGGCTGCGAGGGCTCCCCGACCAACAAGATCACCATCCAGGTGCCGGAGGGGATCAACACGGTCACCCCCACGCGCCAGCCGTTCTACGACGTGAAGGTCACCACCGAGAAGCTCGCCGAGCCGATCAAGGACGCCCACGGCAACGAGCTGACCGAGCGCGACGCGACCATCGTCTACACCGCGAAGACCCCGCTGCCAGACGGCCAGCGCGACGCCTTCGAGGTCTCCCTGCAGCTGCCGGAGAAGGAGGGCACCCTCGCCTTCCCGACGGTGCAGACCTGCGAGAAGGGCGAGACCGCCTGGATCGAGGAGACCCCCGAAGGCGCCACGGAGGAGCCCGAGAGCCCGGCCCCGTCCTTCGAGGTCACCGCGGCGGAGGCCGAGGACGGCCACGGCCATGGCGCCGAGGAGTCCGCAGAGAAGGCCGAGCCGGCCACTGCCGTGGAGACCGAGGACGACGACAGCAACCTGTGGGGCGGTGTCGGCGCCGGCGCCGGCATCCTCGGCCTGATCGCGGGCTCGACCGCCCTCGCGCTGGGGCGTCGTAAGGCGTGAGCGCTCCCCTGACGCGCCGGCCCGGCCCCGACCACCGGGGCCCGGGCCGGCGCGGCCTGGTTCGGCTGCTGGTGGTGCTTGCTGCCGCTGCGTACGCGGTCCTGCTCGGCATCTCCCCCGCCCAGGCGCACGCCTCGCTGATCGGCACCGACCCCGAGGAGGGGGCGGTCCTCGAACGAGCGCCGGAGACGATCACCTTCACCTTCGACGAGGCGGTGACGCTGCCTCCGGCGGGCGTGACGGTCTACGACGCCAAGGGTCAGGAGGTGACCTCCGAGGCGACCGCGAGCGGCACCGAGATGGAGGTCGCGCTCGCGAAGGCGAGCAGCCTCGGCGACGGCACCTACGTCGTCGCCTGGCGAGCGGTGTCGGCCGACGGCCACCCGATCTCGGGCTCGCTGACCTTCGCGGTCGGCGCCCCGAGCCTCAGCGTCGCCCCGCCGCCGTCCACGGAGCCGTCGCGGGCGACGGCCGTGATCCACGGGGTCCTCCAGTTCCTCCAGTACGCAGCGTTGCTGCTGGTCGTGGGCCTGGTCTGGTTCCGCGCGGTGATCGTCGGGGAGCACCGCGTCCCCGACCGCGCCGTCACCCGCGTTCAGCGGGTCCAGATCCTCGCCGGCATGGTCGCCGTGGTCGCACTGGTGGCCCTGGCACCGGCCAGCGGTGCGCTGCAGAGCGAGAGCGGACCGGGCGCGATCCTCACCTTCGACGCCTGGTCGCCGGCCTCGGTCGGCAAGGAGTGGCTCAGCGCGCTGGTCGGGATCCTCGGCATCGCGGCCGCGCTCGCCCTGCGCGAACGTCCTCGCCTGGCCGCTGCCGCCGGGCTGGTCGCGATCTGCGCCCCGGCCCTGGTCGGCCACTCGCGCGCGGTCGTACCCGCCTGGCTGGTCACGATCACCGACGTCCTCCACCTCGTCGCCGGTGCGCTCTGGCTGGGCGGTCTGGTCGGTCTCGCGCTGACCCTGCCGCTGATCACCCGGCGCGGCGCGGTCGCGGCCGAGATCGTCACCCGATTCTCCACGCTCGCGGCCGCGTCCCTGGCCGCGCTCGCGGTCTCCGGGGTGCTGATGGGCTGGCGGATCCTCGGCTCCTGGGAGAACCTGCTCAACAGCACCTACGGCACGCTGCTGATGACCAAGATCGCCCTGGTCGTCGCGGTCGCGGTGATGGCGGCCGGCAACCGGCTGCTGGTCCTCCCCCGCGTCCGCCAGGCGGCCGGCCACGACGACACCGTCGAGGCGGGCTCGATGCTGCGCCGCGCGGTACTGATGGAGGCGGGCGTGCTCGTCGTCGTCCTCGGCGTCACCGGCTTCCTGGTCGACCAGCCGCCGCAGGCGGGCGCCGGCTCGACCGGGGCCGGCACGGCCACGGTCGCGCAGACCAACACCCAGGCCGCGGAGCTCGGCGACGACCACCGGGTCTACGCGACCCTGACCCCCGCGGGTCCGGGTCCGAACGTGCTCCGGCTGCAGATCCAGGACGCGGCCGGCGAGCCGGTCGAGGCGGCCGCGATCCCGACCGCCAAGCTGCGCTCGGGCGACGTCGACCTGGGCAGTCTCGGCCTGCGGTCGGTCGGCGCGGGCACCTGGGAGGCCGACGTCGTGCTGCCCAAGGGCGGCACCTGGGAGGCCACCGTCGGGCTGCGGCTCGGTGAGTTCGAGAGCCCGCTGGGCGTGCTGGAGTTCCCCGTCAGACAGTGACCGGGAGCCGGAGCGTGTGGATCATCCCGTCGACGCGCGCCTGCACGAAGAAGACGTAGTCACCCGCCTTCGGCGGCTTCACGTGGATGCCGAGGCGGGTGCCGTCCTCGCCGTTCTCGGGGCCGCCGAGCGGGTGCAGGTGGATGACCTCGCCGGTCTCGCGGCTGAACGCGGTCACGTGCGCGTAGACGCCGAGGTAGGTGCCGAGGTTGACCGGCTTGCCGGCGGGGTCGGAGAGCAGGACACCGATCTCCTGGTCGATCCCGGGCTTCGGGGTCTCCTCCAGCGCGGCGATGACGGTGCCGTCGTCGGAGCCCGGTACGTCCACCTCGGCCGGCCCCGCGACCTCCGCCGTCGCGCCGAGCATCGCCTGGTCCCCCTTGCCGTCGGGAGTCCGGGCGGCGAACTCGACGACCACCCGATAGGTGCCGCCGGCCGGCAGGGTCAGGTCGCCGGACCAGGCGCCGGGCTCACCCTGGGCCGGGTGCAGGTGGCGGAAGACCTCCAGGTCGTCGCGCACGACGTAGAGGTGGAGGTCCTTGGTCTGCTCCTCGATGTAATCGGTGACCGGGTCGCCGTCCTTGGTGATCGTGAAGCTCACCGTGCCCGGGGTGCCCGCCTCGGCCGGCAGCCGGACGTCACCGAGCGTGTAGCCGCCCGCGGTCGCAGACGTGCCGTCGGCGCCCTCGATCTCGGTCACGACCGTCGCCACGCTCGGGGTCGAGGTGGGGTCGGCCGCCTCCGGCTCGCCGCCGCAGGCGATCAGGGTGACCGCAAGACCGAGACACAGAACGACAGCAGCAATTCCGACACGCACGGGTAAAGAGTGTCATGGCGTTGGTCAGATCCCGACACCAGGATTGAGAATCCCCAGCGGGTCCAGGGCCGCCTTGATCCGATGCTGGACGTCGATCGAGTCGGCCCCGAGCTCGGGCTCGAGCCAAGCACGCTTGAGCCGGCCGACCCCGTGCTCGCCGGTGGTGGTGCCACCGAGCTCGAGGGCGAGCCCGAAGATCTCGTCGCCCGCGGCGGTCTCCGCCGGCGGCATCACGCCCGGGACGTCACCGGGCGAAGGGTCCCAGCCGATGACCGGGTGGAGGTTGCCGTCGCCGGCGTGGGCGAGGGTGTAGATGCGTACGCCGTGGCGGTCCGCGATCTCGGAGATCCGCTCCACCGCCTCGGCGAGCCGGGAGCGGGGCACGCAGATGTCCTCGATGAAGAAGGCACCCTCGGCCTCGATGGCCGGCAGGACCTGACGACGGGTCGCGACGAGACGGTCGGAGGAGCCCTCGTCGACACCCTGCTCGATCCAGGTGGCCTCCTTGCCGAGCACGGCCGCGATCGCCTCGATCTCCGACTCCGCCGCGGGCCCGTCGGCCTGGGCGATCACCAGCGCATCACCGCGGGCGGCATACGAGGTGCCCGCGAACCGGTCGATCGCCTCGAGACACCGCCGGTCGATGAGCTCCAGCATCGACGGTAGCCGCCGGGCGGCGGCGACCTCGGCACAGGCGCGTGCGGCCGCCGCCACCGAGGCGTATGCAGCGGACGCCGTCAGCGTGGAGACCGGCCGTGGCCTGAGCCTCAGGGTCGCCCCGACGACGACACCCAGGGTGCCCTCGGAGCCGACGAAGAGGGCGGTGAGGTCGAGCCCGGCGACGCCCTTCATGGTGCGCCGGCCGGTGTGGATCAGGGTGCCGTCGGCGAGGACGACGTCGAGGCCCAGGACCGCCTCCCGGGTGACGCCGTACTTCACGCACCGCAGCCCGCCGGCGTTGGTGGCGATGTTGCCGCCGATCGAGCAGATCGCCGCGGAGGCCGGGTCGGGTGCGTACCTCAGGCCCGCCTCGGCGGCCGCGGCGTCCAGCCGTGCGGTGAGCACACCAGGCTCGACGACCGCCAGCTCGTCGACCGGGTCGAGCTCGAGGATCCGGTCCATCGCGGACAGGTCGACGACGAGGTGGCCTGCGCCGGCCACCGCTCCCCCGGCCAGCCCGGTGCCCGTGCCCCGCGGGACGACCGGTACCCGGTGTGCCGAGGCCACCCGCATCGCCGCCTGGACGTCCGCGACGCTGTGGGCTCTCACCACGGCGAGCGGGAGACCGGCGGCGACCGATCCGGACCGGTCGGTCGAGGCGGCCAGCAGCGAGAGCTCGTCGGTCACCACCTCGGAGACGCTGGCGGAGAGGTCGTCGACCAGGGAAGGCTGTGACTCCGTCGTCATCGCGCCATTGTGTCGTCCGGCCGACGTCCTTGACCACGATTTGCACACCCGTTCGGCGTTACCGATACGCTTTACCTCGAGGGGAGTACCTCACCAAGTTCATTCCGGTCAGTACGTCGGTGCCGACACCGTCCCGGAATGACACCCCGATCCGGGGTGAGGGAGACCTCAGACGTTTCATCGACACGCCTGAGGACCCTGCATGCTGCATTCCATCGCCACGCCCACCCTGTGGGCCGTCACCATCGCCGCCGTCGTGGTGCTGATCTCCCTCGACTTCGTCCTGACCCGCAAGCCCCACGACGTCTCCATGAAGGAGGCCATCGGCTGGTCGGCCTTCTACGTCGCGCTACCGCTCGCCTTCGGCGTCTGGGTCTGGAACGCCCACGGCAGCCAGACCGGGTTCGAGTACTACACCGGCTACATCGTCGAGAAGTCGCTCAGCGTCGACAACCTGTTTGTCTTCATGCTGCTGCTCGCGGCCTTCGCGGTGCCACGCCACCTGCAGCAGAAGGTGCTGCTCTTCGGCATCGTCGGCGCGCTCGTGCTGCGCGGCATCTTCATCGCCCTGGGCGCCGCGGCGCTGTCCCAGTGGGACATCGTCTTCCTGATCTTCGGTGCGATCCTGCTGGTCACCGCGGTGAAGCTCTTCGTCGAGGCGCTCCAGGGCCACGACCAGAAGGTCGACCCCGACGAGATGCTGGCCGTACGCATCGGCCGCAAGATCGGCCTGAAGCCGATGGCCATCGTGGTGCTCGCGATCTTCGCGACCGACATCATCTTCGCGGTCGACTCGGTGCCCGCGGTCTACGGCATCACCGGCGACCCCTACCTCGTCTTCGCCACCAACGCGTTCGCCCTGCTCGGCCTGCGAGCCCTCTACTTCGTGCTCGAGGGTGCGCTGTCCAAGCTGGTCCACCTCTCCTACGGTCTGGCCGCGATCCTTGCCTTCATCGGCGTGAAGCTCGGCCTGCACTGGGCCCACGGCCACTGGGACGGTGTCCCGGTCGTGCCGACGTGGCTCTCGCTGGTGATCATCGTCGGCATCCTCGCCGTCACGGTCACCACCAGCCTGATCGCCTCCGCGCGCACGGAGGCTCAGGAGGAGACCAAGGACCTGGAGAAGACGAACAAGTAGGCGACCGTGTTGGTCTCGACACGCTCGGCCGCGGGCGGCCTCGCGGCTCGACCGACGGGCCATCCCGTCGGTCGAGCCGGACTCGTGAGGAACGAACGAGTCCGTGTCGAGACCAACACAGTCCCGACCGGGTCAGTCCAGCGCGAGTCCCTCCGCCGGGCTGACCCTGGTGGCCCGCTTGGAGGGCACCACGCAGGAGACCAGGCCGGCCACGCCGGCGACGACCACGACACCGATCAGCTGCAGCACCGGCGGGTCGAAGCTGGCGTCGGGCAGCATGTCACCGATGAGGATCTCGCTGCCGCCCCAGGCGAAGAAGACGCCCAGCGCCGTGCCGACCACGGCGGCGACCGCGGAGAGCAGCACCGCCTCGGCGGCCAGCGTCCGCCGCAGCTGACGCTTGGTCAGGCCCAGGGCCCGCAGCAGCGCGTGCTCACGACCACGCTCGAGCACCGAGAGGCCCAGCGTGTTGGCGATGCCCGCCAGCGCGATCAGCACCGAGATCGCGAGCAGCCCGATCACCGCCCAGGTGAACACGTCCAGCTGGAGCTCGACCCAGGCCCGCTGAGCCTTGCCGTTGATCAGCTCGGCGTCCGGGGCGAGCACCCCGAGCGCCCCCGCCAGGTCCTCCGGGTCGGCTCCGGCGTCGGCGCGGACCCAGACGGCGTACGTCTGCGGGTCGGCGGTCAGCTCGCGCAGCGTGGCCGCGGAGATCTGCGCGGCACCGTCGATCTCGCGTACGTCCAGGGTCACGGTGACTTTCCGGCCACCGACGGCCAGCTCGACCTTCTCCCCCGACGCCTCGAAGGAGTTCTCCACGAAGGTCGAGGCGGCGACCGGCGAGACCACCATCGTGCCCGGCTTCACGGTGAGGTCCTTCATCGCGATGTCGCCCGCGGGCGGGGCGACGACCGGCACCGGGACGGGCTTGCCGTCGGCCTCGACCGAGGCCAGCGCACCCGGTACGGCGACCGCGTCCGCGACGCCCGGGACCGCCTTCGAGTCCCCGAGGACCGAGTCGGCCAGCGGTGCGGACTCCGCCTGCAGCGCGATGTCGATCGGGTGCTGCTTCGCCATCTCGTCCAGCGTGGCGGCGCGGATGGTGTTCATCCCGGTGAGTACGCCGGTGGTGAGCGTGACGCCGACCAGCAGCGAGGCCGCGGTGGCGGCGGTGCGCTTCGGGTTGCGTCCGGCGTTGGCCGCGGCCAGCTTCGCCGGCGATCCGGCGACCCGCGCCAGGGCCGACCCGGCGATCCGCACCAGACCCGGCACCAGAGCCGGCCCGAGGAGCATCACGCCGATGAACGTGACCCCGCAGCCGACCAGCACGATCAGCATCCCGGTCTGCGCGTCGTCCCAGCCGACGGCCACGAAGATGATCGCGACACCGGCCAGCGTCGCGAGCCCGCCCAGCCCGAGCCGGAACATGCCGGCGCCGCGTACGTCGAAGCCCTCCTGCGGACGCAGCGCGGCCAGCGGGCTGAGCCGCATCAGGCGGCGGGTGGGCAGCCAGGAGGCGACCAGGGTGGTGAGGGTGCCGAGGACGAAGGCGCTGAGGAGCCACGGCCACTCCAGGGAGACGTCGCCCAGCGGCGCGGTCTCGGCGAGCTGCCGCACCACCGCGACGATCCCCCAGCCGAGGACGGCGCCCACGACCAGACCGAGCAGCGAGGCGAGCAGGCCGAGGGCGAGCGCCTCGCGGCGTACCGACCTCAGGACCTGGCGCTTCGTGGCGCCCATCGCCCGCAGCAGCGCGAAGTCGCGCATCCGCTGGGCGAACAGGATCGAGAAGGTGTTGGTGATGACCAGCACGGAGACGAACAGCGCGATGAAGGCGAAGATCAGGACCATGTACGCGACGACGTTGACCTCCTTGTTGAGCTGGGTCTGCAGCTCGGTGAGGTAGTCGTCGGTGTTCATCCAGTTGTCGGCCTCGTCGCCGGTGCCGGCGGTCATCACGGTCTGGACGTACTGGTTCTTCCAGCCCTGCATCTCGGGCCAGGTGACGTAGACCGGCGCGGACCACATCGACGGCGCGTCCACGAGACCGACCACGGTCGTCTCGACCGCCGACTTCCCGGTGCCGACCTTCAGGGTGTCGCCGATGGCGACCTTGTTGGTCTTGGCGGCGTTGGCGTCGACGACGGCCTCGCCGGCGCGGGTCGGAAACCGGCCCGACTCGAGCTCCTGCCACTGCCAGCGCTTCTCGGTGGAGACCGCGCCGACCATGATCTCCTGGCCAAGCATGGTCTTCTCGGTCCGGACCGGCTGCATCGAGGCGGCCAGCGCCCAGCCGCCCTTCTCGACGTACTTCTCGGTGACCTCCTCGCTCGGGAAGTCGACCGCACCGACCGCGTTCCGGAACGGCGCGTCGATGCCCGCGAACAGGCCCGACTTCGTCGCCGAGGTCAGCGCGTTGGTGACCACGATCAGCGCGACCGCGGCGACGACCGCCACCACGGCCGCGGCGTACCGGCGGGCGTAGGTTCGCAGGGATGCGAACAACACCGTCCGCATCAGCGCGTCACCCCTTCGATGTGCCCGTCCTTGACGGTGACGATCTCGTCGGCGTACGCAGCGGCGGAGGCCTCGTGGGTCACCATGACCACGGTCTGGCCGAGCTCGCGGACGCTGCGCCGGAGGTGGTCGAGCACCTCGGCCGAGGTCTCGGAGTCGAGGTTTCCGGTGGGCTCGTCGGCGAACAGGATCGCGGGCTGGGTGACCAGCGCACGGGCGATCGCCACGCGCTGCTGCTGGCCGCCGGAGAGCTCGGAGGGCTTGTGGCCCAGGCGCTTGCCGATGCCGAGGGTGTCGGCGATCATCTGCGCCCGGGCACGGGTCTCGTCGGTCACCCGCTTGCCGGCCAGCTCCAGCGGGAGCTGGATGTTCTGGCCGGCGGTCAGCATCGGCAGCAGGTTGAACGCCTGGAAGACGAAGCCGACGTTCTCCCGGCGGAAGACGGTCAGCTGGTCGTCGTTGAGGTTCTCCAGCGGCTGGCCCGCGACCACCACCTCACCCGAGGTCGGGCGGTCCAGCCCGGCCAGGCAGTGCATCAGCGTCGACTTGCCCGAGCCGCTCGGGCCCATGATCGCGGTGAAGGCGCCGCGGCGGATCTCCAGGTCGACCCCGCGCAGCGCGTGCACCTCGGTGGCACCCTTGCCATAGGTCTTGGTCAGGCCCACCGCTCGGGCGGCGGCCGTCATCGTGGGAACAGAGGTCTGTGTCATGCCCCAGAGCCTCTCGTCGGGAGGCGTCAGCCCACATCGGGCTGGGGGCTGATCCCGGCGTACGACCTGGGGTTGATCGGCAAGGGTCGGCTCAGGGTCATCCCCGGGTCAACGTCACTCCGTCGGCCAGGCGGTAGGGGTTGGTCGAGACCAGGGCGCCGATCGAGCGGCGCAGCCGGGAGACCTCGGCACGGACGGTGACGATGTGCTCGGCGTCGCCGAAGACGGCCTCGCTGAGCCCGCGGGCGGTGAGGCCCTGTGGACCGGCCCGGTCCACGAGGGTGAGGATCTCGACGTGGCGCCGGGTCAACGTCGTGCGCCAGCTGCCCGACTCCGAGACGACCTCCAGAGTGCCGTCCGGATCGAGCCGGGCGGTCAGGCTTCCCGCCCCTGACGAGGTGGGCCGGACCAGCCAGCCGCGCTCGCCGACCCGCTCGGGCAGGCACAGCCCCAGGCCCGGGACGGTCAGCATCTTGTCCTGCCGGGGTGCCGCGATCCGGTCGCGGGCGGCCATCCCGGCGTGGTGGGCGACCCAGCCGTCGTCGTCGACGACCAGCAGCGGACCCTCGACGGCGGAGACGACGTGGTCGGTCTCGCGGCGCAGCCGCTCGAGCCACTCCTGGTGGTGGCGCCACAGGCTCATCTCGGCCAGGCGCACCGCGCTCTCGACCAGGGCGCCGATCGCCGGGTGCAGGGTCAGCGCGGGCCCGCTGACGTCGACGACGCCGAGAAGCGCTCCGGTGCGGGGATCGTGGATCGGGGCGGCGGTGCAGTACCAGGGATGCTGGGCCTGCTCGAAGTGCTCCGCGGAGAAGAGCTCGACCGGCGCGGCCTCGGCCAGCGCGGTGCCGATGGCGTTGGTGCCGACCGCGCGCTCGGTCCACAGCGCGCCCTCGACGAAGCCGAGCTGGTCGGCGATCTTGAGCACCCGCGCCGACCCCTCGCGCCACAGCACCACACCCTCGGCGTCGGTGACCACCATCAGGTATGTCGCGGCATCCGCCGCCGAGGTCAGCACCGCGCGGAGGTCGCCGATCACCGTCGCCAGCGGCGAGCGGGCTCTCCTGGCCGCACACTCGGCCGCCGACGGCGTACGTCTGCCGTTGCTGCTGCCGGGCTCCAGGCCCATGCTCATCACCCGGCGCCAGGAGCGCTCGACCAGGATCCTGGGCGTGCTCGGCGGGCGGCTGCCGGACAGGACGGCGTCGTGGACGCGTACGAGGTCGCGGGCGAGGCGCGGCAGGTCTGCTCCCGCCGGCACTGCTCCGGTCACTGTCATCTGGCGTCCACCTCCGCCTCCGAGGGTAGGTGCATTGCTGTGACCCGCGCCACATGCAATCCGTTGCAACCCTTTCTCCGGCACCCGCGCGGCGGTGTGCTGGTGCCATGACGCAGACACTCGAACCCCCTCCCGCGGCCGTGCAGAGCGGTCCGGCGCAGACCTGGCTCACCGACTTCGAAGCCGCCCTGAAGGCGCGCGACATCCCTCGGGCCGCCGGCCTGTTCGCCACCAAGAGCTTCTGGCGCGACCTGGTCGCCTTCTCCTGGAACATCACCACCGTCGAGGACCCGACCGGGGTCACCGACCTGCTCTCGGCCACGCTGGAACGGGTCGATCCCTCCGGCTTCGCGCTCGAGGAGCCCGAGGCGACCGCGGACGGCGTGACCACGGCGTGGTTCACGTTCGAGACCGCCGTCGGGCGCGGCCGCGGGCTGCTGCGGCTCAAGGTCGAGGGTGACCGCCCCAAGGCGTGGACGTTCCTGACCACGCTCTACGAGCTCAAGGGCCACGAGGAGCCCCGCGGCGAACGTCGCCCGAAGGGTGCCGAGCACGGCGTCAACCGCGACCGGGTCACCTGGGCCGAGAAGCGGCAGGCCGAGGCGGAGACGCTGGGCCTGACCGAGCAGCCGTACGTGCTGGTCATCGGTGGCGGGCAGGGCGGCATCGCGCTCGGTGCGCGGCTGCGCCAGCTCGGCGTACCGTCGCTCGTGATCGACCGCTACGAGCGGCCCGGTGACCAGTGGCGCGGCCGTTACAAGTCGCTGTGCCTGCACGACCCGGTCTGGTACGACCACCTGCCCTACCTGAAGTTCCCCGACAACTGGCCGGTCTTCGCGCCCAAGGACAAGATCGGCGACTGGCTGGAGTCCTACGTCAAGGTGATGGAGGTGCCCTACTGGTCCTCGACCACGGCCACCAGCGCCTCCTACTCGGAGGAGGACGGGGAGTGGACGGTCGCCGTCGAGCGTGGCGGGGAGGAGATCACCCTCCACCCGAAGCAGCTCATCATGGCCACCGGGATGTCCGGCAAGCCGAACATCCCCGACCTGCCCGGCATGGACATCTTCGAGGGCGAGCAGCACCACTCCTCCCAGCACCCGGGGCCGGATGCGTACGAGGGCAAGCGGGTGGTCGTGATCGGGTCCAACAACTCCGCCTTCGACATCTGCGGCGCGCTGTTCGAGCACGGCGCCGACGTGACGATGGTGCAGCGGTCCTCGACCCACATCGTGAAGAGCGACACGCTGATGGACATCGGCCTCGGCGACCTCTACTCCGAGCGCGCGGTCGCCTCCGGGATGACCACGGAGAAGGCCGACCTGGTCTTCGCCTCGCTCCCCTACCGGATCATGCACGAGTTCCAGATCCCGCTCTACCAGCAGATGGCCGAGCGCGACGCCGACTTCTACGCACGCCTGGAGAAGGCCGGGTTCCGGCACGACTGGGGCGACGACGGCTCGGGGCTGTTCATGAAGTACCTGCGCCGCGGCTCGGGCTACTACATCGACGTGGGCTCGGCCGAGCTGGTCGCCGACGGGTCGGTCAAGCTCGCGCAGGGCCAGGTCTCGCATCTGACCTCGTCCGCCGTCGTTCTCGAGGACGGCACCGAGCTCCCCGCCGATCTGGTCGTGTACGCCACCGGCTACGGCTCCATGAACGGCTGGGCCGCCGACCTGATCAGCCAGGAGGTCGCCGACCGCGTCGGGAAGTGCTGGGGCCTGGGCTCCGACACCACCAAGGACCCCGGCCCCTGGGAGGGCGAGCAGCGCAACATGTGGAAGCCGACCCAGCAGGAGGCGCTGTGGTTCCACGGCGGCAACCTGCACCAGTCGCGCCACTACTCGCTCTACCTCGCGCTGCAGCTCAAGGCCCGGTTCGAGGGGATCGAGACGCCGGTCTACAACCTGGCGCCGGTGCATCACCTCTCGTAGGGATCTCCGGGCTCAGCGGCCGACCAGGCCGGTCTCGTAGGCCAGCACCACGAGCTGGACGCGGTCACGAGAACCGGTCTTGGCCAGCAGCCGGCCGACGTGGGTCTTCACGGTCGCCTCGGCGACCACGAAGGTCTCGGCGATCTCGGTGTTGGACAGACCACGGCCGACCAGCGTGAGCACCTCGCGCTCGCGCTCGGTCAGCACCGCCAGCCGCTGCTCGGCAGCGGCGGGCGTGCTGGTCGAGGGCGCGGAGGCGGCGAAGTGCTCCAGCAGTCGCCGGGTGGTGCTGGGCGCGACGACCGAGTCGCCGGCGTGCACGGTGCGGATCGCGGTGAGCAGGTCCTCGGGGCGGGCGTCCTTGAGCAGGAACGCCGCGGCGCCCGCCCGGATGGCGGCGAAGGCGTACTCGTCCAGGTCGAAGGTGGTCAGCACGATCACCCTCGGTGCGCTCTCGCGGCCGGCGATCAGACCGGTCGCCTCGACCCCGTCCATGCGTGGCATGCGTACGTCCATCAGGACCACGTCCGCCTCGGTGCCGCCGTGGGTGAGCGCGGCGACGGCCTCCTGGCCGTCGCCGGCCTCGCCGACGACGCTGAGGTCGGGCTGGGAGTCGATGAGCATCCGGAAGCCGGCTCGCACGAGCTCCTGGTCGTCGACGAGAAGGACACGGATCGTCGTGGAGCCAGTCATAGCGGCATCCTTGCGTAGACGCGGAAGCCGCCGCCCGCCGCCGGGCCGGTCTCGAGCGTTCCGTCGTGGGCGGTGATCCGCTCCTCCATCCCGACCAGGCCGAGACCGCCGGACTCGCGCGCATCGGCGGCAGCACCCCGGCCGTCGTCGGTGATCTCGATCTCGAGGCTGCCGCTCCCGGCCGTCACGGTGACCTTGGCCGCGGCGCCCGGACCGGCGTGCTTGCGTACGTTGCTGAGCGACTCCTGCACCACCCGGAAGGCGGTCAAGGCGATGCCCTCGGGCACGGCGAGGCCGGGCTCGGGGAGGGTCGCGGTCAGCTCCATCCCACCGGCCCGGGTCTCCTCGACGAGCGTCGCGATGTCGCCCAGCCGCGGCTGTGGGCGGGTCAGGGCGTCGCCGTCGCGCAGCAGACCGAGCAGCTGCCGCATCTCGGTCAGCGCCTCGCGCGCGGTCTGGGCGACGGTCTCCAGCGCCTTGGGCGCCAGGGTCGGATCCTGCTCGGCCGCGTACCGCGCGCCGTCGGCCTGCACCACGATCACGCTCAGCCCGTGGGCCACCACGTCGTGCATCTCGCGCGCGATCCGGGCCCGCTCCTGGGTCGCCCCGAGCTCGGCGCGCTGCTCGGCCTCGCGGCGCAGCTGCTCGTTGCGCTGGATCAGGGAGTCGACGTACGCCGCTCTCGTACGGGCCAGGGCGCCCAGCGCCCAGGCGGCGACCGGGAAGGTGGCGAGCGAGAGCGCGACCGGGACGTACGTGCTCCAGTTGATGCCGTCCTGCGGCTCGGTGGAGGTGGTGTCGACGGAGCTCATCCAGTCGTGGGTGCCGAGGACGGAGCCGAAGAGGCCCACCGCGAGCGCGGCCAGTCCCCAGCGCGGGCTGGCGTAGCGGGCCACCGAGTAGACCGCGATCGGGTAGGAGACCTGCGAGACCAGCGGATAGTCGATGAGGAGCACCTGCAGGCCGCAGGCGCCGGCCACGATCGCGTAGACGATCACCGGGTGCCGGCGGCGCCACAGCAGGGGTACGAGCTGGACCACCACGAGCACGAGGTCGGCGACGTGGCTGCTGCTGTCGACGTCCTTCGCGGCGCCACCGTTCAGCATGACCTGGATCGCGTAGAACGGGATGATCAGGAACAGGGTGCCAGCGAGCAGTACGTCGAACCACCATCGCCCACGCGGGCCGAGCCGCCAGGGGCGTACCAACTCCTCCACAGGGCCACCGTAGAGGAGCCGAGGCGGCCGAGACGTCAGCCCGGGGACGGATGTCATGGTCAGACCCCGGGCGGACTAGAATCCAGAGGCTGGCAATGGATCCGGCATCGGTTACTGGGTTGGATGACTGGGGTTGGAGGACTCGTGGAGGCAGTGCGCTACGTCGCGATCGGTGACTCGTTCACGGAGGGGGTCGGCGACGAGACCCCGGACGGTCACGTACGCGGCTGGGCCGACCTGGTCGCCCAGGGGTGGGCGGCGTCGGGGACCCGGGTGGAGTACGCCAACCTCGCCATCCGCGGGCGCCTGATCCGCCCGATCGTCGAGGAGCAGCTTCCCGCCGCGCTCGCGCTGAAGCCGACCCACCTCTCCTTCAACGGCGGCGGCAACGACATGCTCCGCCCGAAGGCCGACGCTAATGCGATCGCCGACTTCCTCAATCCGGTGCTCGAGGCCTGTGACGCCAACGGGATCCAGCTGATCCTGCTCTCCGGCGCCAACCCCTCGGCCCGGCTCCCGCTCGGCAAGGTCTTCCAGCGTCGCGGCGACGAGCTCGTCGACCTGGTCGAGCAGCGGGTCGCCCACCGCGACGACATCGTGCGCGCCTACAACTGGCCCGACACCACCCTCACCGACGGCCGCTTCTGGAGCGAGGACCGCCTGCACATGAACGCCCGCGGCCACCACCGCGTCGCCGCCCGCGTCCTCGACTCGCTCGGCGTCGAGGTCCCCGAGGGCTGGTGGGACCTCGACTTCGAGGCCGCTGCGGGCAAGAAGGGTCTGGCCTACTACCGCGAGTTCGTCGGCCCGTGGATCCACCGCCGCCTCACCGGCCGATCCTCCGGCGACGGCCGTACCGCCAAGTTCCCCACCTGGACGGCGATCGCCGACTGACGGCCGAGGCGGCCGAGACGGCCGAGGGGTCAGGACCAGTGGCGGCGGATCACGGCGGTGACGTCGAAGGGGTCGGCGCCGCGCTGGGCGGCCAGGAGGCCGGCGCCCTCGGGTGAGCCGGTGTAGAGCAGGCCGGAGCCGCCGACCCAGCGCTCCCAGGCGGCACGGAACGTCTTCGCGTCGGCGGCGCGACGGCCGAGGGCGGTGGGGACCGCGTGCCAGGCCTCGGCCTCGGCGGTGTGCCTTCCGGAGACCCCCAGGCGAAGGCTCGCGAGGGGGTGCACGTCGCCCACGACCGGCCGCGAGACCAGGTAGCGGGGCGCCGCGATCGGCGCCAGCGCCTCCTCGAGCGAGGCCGCGAAGAGCGCCGACTCCTTCTCGGGCACCCCGGCCAGGTGAACGCGGTAGCTGCCGTCGGAATCCACCGCGATCTCGAGCCCGCCGGCGCCGGCCGAGGTCTGCCCGGTCTCGTGCAGCCCGTCGGCGACCGCCGCGGCGACGGCGCCCACGCTCGGTCGCCGGCGCAGCTGGGAAGCGATCCGGGTGCCGTCGCGATAGACGTAACCGGCCCACAGCATCCACAGCGCACCGGCCACGCCACCGAGCGCCGCCGCTCCCCCGCCGCCGGCGACGAGGACCGCGACCAGCACGACGCTCGCCAGCACCGCGGGTACGAGGGCGGCCTTCGCCGGCAGCCGCCATTCCGGGACACGGCCCTCCAGCAGCCGGAAGCCGGGTGGTCGGGGAGCGAGGACGACCCCGGCCGGCGCACGCAGCGCACCCGCCCGGCGCAGGCGGATCCTGACGGTGCGGCCGGCGACATCGGCGTACGGCTCCCCGATCCGCCACCGCTCCCGGATCGCCGCACGGTCCTCCGATCGGGCGACCATGCGGGCGTTGACGGTGTCGAAGTCGGACTCGGGCGGGGCGGCGTACGGCGAGAAGGACTCGTCGATGTGGCCGACGCCGTCGACGACGGAACCGTCCTCGTCGGCGCCGAAGAAGCCTGAGTGCTTGCGGACCAGTCGCTTCCAGTCGTTGTCGCCGCGCGGGTGCTCCTCCTCGACGCAGACGACGGTCCAGTTGACGGCGACCTTGTCGGGCCGCCCGGGGTCCGTACGCAGCGACCGCCCGCGCAGCTGCACGACCGCCGTCGTGGTCGTGGCGGCGGTGAGATCGACGATCCCGGTCACCGACCGGGCGTCCCAGCCCTCCCCGAGCAGGCCGCGCGTGCCGACCAGCACCCGGCAGCCGCCGGCCTCGAAGAACCGGGTGACGTGCGCGACCCACTGCCGGCTCCCCCAGCGCCCCACGAGGGTGGCGTACGCCTCCTCCTTCTCGACCGCCAGGCCCGCGGCCAGCGCGGGGTCGGTCTCGGCGATGTGCGCCACCAGCGCGGCGAGGGTCGCCGGCGGCCCGGCGACGGTGGCGCCGGTGACCAGCAGGACGTCGTCGTGGGACGCGCACAGGGTCGCGAGCACCGCCCGCGCCGAGCCGGACTGCTCGGCGATCACCCCACGCAGATCGACCGGCAGCGTCGCCGAGGCCCGCTCGTGGTCGGTGACGACGAGAAGCCGCAACGAGTCGCCGTGCGCGAGCCGCTCGTGGTCGACGATCGCCGCGGTCGCCGCGGTCTTGGCCTCGGAGCGGGCCAGTACCCGGTCCACCGGTGAGCGGCCGGCCCGGATGCCGCGCCGGGTCAGCGAGTAGCCGACCGCGGGCAGCGCCTGCTTGATCGCGGCCAGCGCCTCCTGGTCCGCCGCCTCCTCGGAGGACATGAGATGTCCGCGCACCCAGTCGCCGATCAGCGCCACCCAGTCCTCGGCCGACGGGTCACGACGATGGGCCTCGGTCGACGTCGCCCCCTCGGGCAGCGCGATCAGCCCCCGATGGTGGGCTCGTAGGGCGGCGGTGGTCAGGTCGGGCGACGCCTTGGCGAGCTCGGCCCAGGACGGCGCGCCCTCCGACCGCACCACGAACCTCCGGTCCAGCCAGGTCAGAAACGGCACGCTGCCCAGATCGGCCGAGGTCAGCGCGGTGAGCAGCTCCTCGAACCGCTCCGCGCTCCCCCACAGCCACTCCCGCTCCCCCGTCGTCGGCGCGGTCAGCCACACCAGGTCGGCGAACGGCGCCAGGTCGCCCTCGCGGACGACCGCCGGGATCGAGGTCGAGAAGACGATCTCGCCGAACAGCGTCCCGACCAGCGCGGACTCCTCCTTGGTCAGCGCCTCGGGCGGCGTCGCGGTCAGCCCCAGCACCCGCGCGTCGGGCAGCAGCTGGAGGATCTCGCCCAGCAGCTCGCCCCAGACCTCGAGCAGGTGGTGGCACTCATCCAGCACGAGCAGCAGCGGCCCGGCGCTTCGCAGCGCTTCGACCAGGGCTCGGCCGTTGTCGTGCAGCCTGGCCAGGTGGCTCTCCCCGGTCTCCGCCTCGTCGTCGGGATCGCCGAAGACCGCGACCGACTGGTAGGTCAGCGACGTCAGCGGAGCTGTGAGCTCCCGCGACGACGATGCCGAGATACCCAGTGCGGCCGCCTGCCGCAGCCACTGTCCCTGGATCGCCGTGTTGGGGCTGAGCACGACGACCTTCGCCCCGTCGTCGATCGCGTCCCGCGCGGTCTCCAGCCCGACGAGGGTCTTCCCCGCACCCGGCGGAAGCACCACCCACGCCCGCGACCGCCCCGCCTCCCAGGCCGCGCCCAGCGCGGACAGCGCACGCTGCTGATGAACACGGAGCTCCACGCCGCGAAGCCTAGTCAGCGCCGAGGCGTCACGTACGTCGGCCGACGGGGGTGACGTCTCGGCAGGTCAGGCCGCGGTGGCGAAGGCCGCCTCCGACTCCGGGTTGCGGGCGACCGAGCGCCGCGCGAGGGAGAAGGCGACCGCGCCGAGGACCGAGGTGACCACCATGGTGATCGCCAGCGGCACCGCGGTGTGCTCGCCGGCGACGGCACCGAGCGGCGAGGCGAGGCCACCGCCGAGGAACATGATCCCGCCCATCAACGCCGAGCCGGCGCCGACCGAAGGACGGGCCTGCTCGATGGCCAGGGCGCCGGTGTTGCCCATGATCAGGCCGACGGAGGTGGTAACGACCACGATCGGCAGCAGGATGAGTACCTTCGGCACCGGCAGCAGCGCGACGACCAGCACGGACAACGCCGCCAGGGCCATCACCGGCTGTGCCGAGCGGATGATCCGGGCCGGGTGCACCTGCCGCTTGGCCAGCCGTGCCGAGACCAGCCCGGCGACGGTGAGGAAGGCGGCGTTGACCGCGAACCCGATGCCGTACACGGCCGCCGAGGTGCCGATCACCGACTGGTAGAGGAACGAGGAGGAGGAGACGTACGTCATCAGGGTGGCGAACGTGAGCGACTGGGTCAGCGTGTAGCCGAGGAAGGCGGGCTTGGCGAGGAGGCGGCCGAGGTCGGCGTACTCGACCCGGCTGCTCCGCCGCTCGGCCGGCAGGCTCTCCCGGATCACCAGGAGCACGACGACGACCTGAAGCACCGCGATCGCGGCGACGATCCCGAGCACCCCGCGCCAGGGCACGAACCCGGCGAGGGCGCCGCCGATCACCGGGGCCAGGATCGGCGCGATCCCGCTGATCGACATCATGATCGACATCGCGCGGGCGGCGGCGAAGCCGTGGAGTACGTCGGCCACGATCGCCCGCGCCATCACGATGCCCGCCGCGGCGGCGAGCGCCTGGACGAAGCGGGCCGCGATCAGCAGCTCGACGGTCGGCGCCAGCGCGGCCAGCACACCGGCGACCGCGGCCACGACCGATCCGATCAGCAGCGGCTTGAGGCGCCCGAACCGGTCAGAGATCGGGCCCCAGGCGATCTGGCCGAGCGCGAGCCCGATCAGGAAGGCGGTGAGGGTCAGCTGCACGTTGCTCGCCGCGGCGCCGAGATCGGAGCCGATCTGCGGGAAAGAGGGTAGGTAGAAGTCGATCGCAAGCGGCGCGGATGCCGAGAGCAGGGCGAGTGCGAGCAAGAGCCGCGGCGGGACTGACGTCACCGAGGGAACCTCCGGAAGAGTCTGGTCGAGGAAAGACAGTTGAAGAAGACAACCAACCGAACGTCGTAGCCCCGCCGGGCATTCCTCACCAGAGCGTGATCGACCTCTCGAAGATCCCGGTCAGGTCCTCGGCCGACGGCTGCTTCGGTGCGGTGGCGAGCAGGCGCTGCTGCTTGAGTGCACCCTCGACCAGGTCGGGGATGTCGGCGGCGACGTAGCCGACCTCACCGATCCCCGCCGGGATCCCGATGTCGCGCATCAGGTCGGTCAGCACCTGGGGCAGACGATCCCGTTCCGGCCCCGAACCGAGCACATCAGGAGCCAGCAGATGCGCCGCGCGGAGATGGAGGCCGGGATTCGCATCGAAGGTGTAGCGGAATGCTTCCGGAGCGGTCAGCGCCACCGCCATGCCGTGCGGGACCATCGGCTCGGCCCCTGGGTAGTCCTTCGGGTGGAAGTCCCGCACGCGGCCGGCGATCGGGTAGGCGTTCGCGTGGGGAATGTGGACCCCCGCGTTGCCGAATCCCAGGCCCGCAAAGGTTGCCGCCAGCGCCATCTCGCCCCGGGCGATCGTGTCCTCACCGTTCGCGACGGCCGACCGGAACGACGTCGCCAACAGCGAGATGGCCTTCTCCGACCACACGTTCGCGATGGGGTTGGCGCCACAGTACGGCACCCGCTGCGACGGCTCTTTGCGCTCATAGGAGGTGTAGGGGCGGGCAGTGAGACTTTCCAGTGCATGACACAGGATGTCCATCCCGGCGGCCGCCGTGACACCGGCCGGCTGGGTCATCATCAGGTCCGGGTCGACGACGGCCAGGGTGGGCCGCAGGCGTGCGTGCGAGATCCCGGTCTTCACCTTCAGCGACAGCACGTCGAGGACGCACACGGTCGTCGACTCCGCCCCGGTGCCGGTGGTCGTCGGCACCGCGACCAGCGGCAGCAACGGCTTGGCCGGCGCGAGCCCGCGACCCACCGGCGCGTTGAGGTAGTCCATCAGGTCGCCGTCGTTGGTGGTCAGCAGGTTGACCGCCTTGGCGGTGTCGATGCTCGACCCGCCGCCGACCGCGACGATCGCGTCGAACGGCCCGTTCTCGCGGGCGAACTGCACCGCGGCCCGCATGCTCTCGTCCGTCGGCTCGACATGGACGCCGTCGAAGACGACGGCCTCGACGTCGTACGTCTTCATCTGCTCGGCCACGCGCTGCGGCAGCCCCGTCGCTGAGATGCCGGGATCGGTCACCACGAGGGCGCGGCGGGCGCCCAGCGACGCCAGGTCGTAGCCGATCTCGGCCGATGCGCCGGTGCCGAACTTGAGCTGCGGGGAGCCATAGGTGAACACGGTCTCGGATGTGGCGAGCGTCATGAGCGCACGATATCCACCGGCCCCCACTCGCATCATTGTGCGGAGTGCCCAAACGTCTCGTGAGACACCCGTGGTCTTAAGTCATGTATTTCACTAGACTTTATTCAGATCAAGCCGACGCCGTCAGAGGAGACCACGCATGACCATCACCGAAGCATCCCCCGTCAACGAGCTGACCGTCCACAAGGTCGGCGGGCGGATCGGCGCCCGCATCGACGGCGTGACCCTCTCCGGCGACCTGCCCGCCGAGACGATCGCCGAGATCCGGGCCGCGATCCTGAAGCACAAGGTCGTCTTCTTCCGCGGCCAGGACCATCTCGACGACCGCACGCAGATCGCGTTCGGCGAGCGCCTCGGCCCGCTGACGACCGCCCACCCGACCGTCAACACCGGCAGCGCCCGGGTGCTGACCCTGAAGGCCAACCGCGGCATGGCCGCCAACTCCTGGCACACCGACGTCACCTTCGTCGACCGGCCGCCGGCGTTCTCGATCCTGCGCGGCGCCGAGATCCCCGAGTACGGCGGCAACACCGTCTGGGCCAACACCGCCACCGCCTACGAGAGGCTGCACCCGCAGCTCAAGGCACTGGTCGACGACCTGTGGGCGGTCCACTCCAACGACTACGACTACGTACGCCCCGACGAGGCCGAGTCCACCGACGACGTGGCCGCGCGCAAGCGCGAGGAGTTCGTCTCCACGATCTACCGGACCGAGCACCCGGCGGTCCGGATCCACCCGGAGACCGGTGAGCGCGCGCTCGTGCTGGGTCACTTCGTCAAGCACTTCACCGGCCTGAACCAGAAGGAGAGCGCCACCCTCTTCAACCTGCTCCAGGACCGGGTGACCGCCCTGGAGAACACCGTCCGCTGGCACTGGCAGCAGGGTGACGTCGCCATCTGGGACAACCGCGCCACCCAGCACTACGCCGTCGCCGACTTCGACGAGCTGCCGCGCGAGGTGCGGCGCATCACCGTGCAGGGTGACGTACCCGTCTCCATCGGCGGCGCGCACAGCCGGGTGATCGAGGGCTCCGCCGAGGTCTACAACCGCCTCGACGAGCTGATCTCCTGACGCGGCCGGCCGCCCCGACCCCCGCGGGGCGGCCGGCCGCCGGTTCAGGCGATGGTGAAGCCGACCTTCCGGGCGACGACGTCGGCCGTCTCCAACCGCACCTGGACCTCCTCGCCCAGCGGGAGGGCCGACGCACTGGTGACCCCGGCCTCGATGGCGGGCTCCTCGACCGTGATCGCGCCCTTCCGCTTGTCCTCGTCGTCGACCTCGACGACGACCGCGTCGAACGTCTCCCCGATCCGCGTGGACAGCAGCCCGGCCTCGACGAGGTCGACCACGCCGCGCTCGTAGGCGCCGCTGGTGCGGGACGAGGCCCGCATCGTCTCGGGGAGCGTGGCGAACGCGCTGGTCACCCAGTCGGGGACGGGCTGGTCGGCGCACAGCGCCAGGCAGACCTCGCCGGCGTAGCGGTCGATCAACCGGCGCAGCGGAGCGGTGACATGCATGTATTCGTTGGCCAGCGCCGAATGCTCGGTCAGCTCGGGGAGCTCACCGTTGAACGAGGCGTACCCGCTCCCGCGCAGCAGCCGGGTGCAGGCGATCGCCATCGCGGCGTGCTTGCCGTTCTTGCCGTCCAGCGAGCGGATGAAGTCGGGGTAGAGCATCTCCGCGGGCCACTCCAGCCCGAGCGCCCGGGCGGTGCGGTGCAGCCGCTGGACGTCTCGGGGGTCGGGGTCGGGGAGGGTCCTGAGGAGCCCGACGCGGGCGTAGACCATCAGGTCCGCGGCCGCGAAGCCGGTGAGCAGCGAGATCTGGGCGTTCCAGTTCTCGACCGGCAGCAGGTCGCGGTACTCGAGCGACCAGTGCTCGCCCACGACCGAGATCTCCTGGTCGCGCAGCGGGAGGTTCACCCCGCCGCGGGCCGCCTCGAGGGCGATCCGCTTCTCACCGATCTCCTCGAGCAGCTGAAGCGACCCGGCATAGTCGGTGTCGCCGAATCCCTCGCCGTCGAACATCTTCTGCACGCCGTCGTAGGACAGCTTCGCCCGCGACCTCACCAGCGCGCGCTCGACGAAGGTGTCGATCCCCTCACCGGTGGCATCGAGCTTGTGGGTCCACAGCAGCGCCGGTCGCACCTGGTCGGGAAGCAGCGAGGCGGCGTCCTCGGAGAGCACCTTGGGGTGGAGCGGGACCTTCGCATCGGCGGCGTAGAGCGACTCGCCGCGCTTGTTGGCCTCGATGTCGACCGGGTCGCCGGGCGACACGAAGGCGGCCACGTCCGCGATCGCGTAGTGCACCACGTATCCCTCGCCGTCGCGCTCCAGGTGGAGCGCCTGGTCGAGGTCCATCGACGTCTCGGGGTCGATGGTCACGAACGGCAGGTCGGTGCGGTCCAGCTCGGGGAGCCTCGGGTTGCCCGCCGCGGCGGCCGCCGCCTCCTCCACCTCCGGCGGGAACTCGGGGGTCACCCCCAGCTCGGCCTGGAGCGCGGCGATCCCGTCGCGGAGCGTGGTGGCGGCGACACCGTTGTCGGCACTGGCCACCCGGATGATGCGTGCGGAGCCCATGGCCGGAACTCTAGTGGCTACTTCTTCTTCGACTTCGCCTTGTAGGTCTTGTACAGCGAGGCGGCCTCCTTGCCGAAGGCCTTCGGGTTGCCCTTGAAGGCGGCGAACTGTTCCCACAGGTCCTTCTTGGACCCGTTGTGCGCCTTCGCCGACCTGTTGATCCGGGCCAGCGCCTTGCGCTGGGAGGAGGTCAGCGACCGCTTCGCCCTGAGGTGCTCCGAGCGTGCCCGAGCCTTCTTCGAGAGGTCCTGGATCATCCAGAACACCCCGATGATGACGATCACGAGAAGGAGGCCGCCGAGGTTGGTCTCGGACGCGGGTTCGGCGGCCAGGGCGATCATCTCTGGACTGTAGGCACGCCGCGTTCTCGCAGGTCACAGGCACTTTGAAAGATACCCAATCCTCGATTCGGCCATCCTGGTCCCGGACGGCACCATAGTCACCGTGCTGATCCTGCTGCCGCCCTCGGAGGGCAAGACCGCGGCCGTACGCGGCAACCCGCTCACGCTCGACGACCTGAGCCTGCCGGTGCTCAACCCGGCGCGCGCCAAGGTCATCGACGCGCTGGTCGAGCTGTGCGCCACCCGCCCCGAGGCCGCCGTCGACATCCTCGGCATCCCGAAGACCCAGCCCGAGCTGGTCACGTTGAACGCCGGGCTGTTCGAGGCGCCCACCGCCCGCGCCGACCGGATCTACACCGGCGTCCTCTACGACGCCCTCTCCCCCGCGACCCTGTCACCGGCCGCGAAGCGCCGCGCGACCAGCCGGGTCATGGTGACCAGCTCCGTGTTCGGCCTCGTCGGCCTGGCCGACCGGATCCCTGCGTACCGGCTCTCGGGGGACACCACCCTCCCCGGCATCGGCGGCATCCAGTCCCACTGGCGCGCCCACCTCGGCGCCGGCATGACCGAGGCCCTCGGCGACGGTCTGCTCGTGGACCTCCGGTCCGGGACGTACGCCGCGTTCTGGCGCCCCGACGCCGAAGGGGCGAGCACGGTGCCTGCCCGCACCGCCACCGTCCGCGTCCTCCACGAGCACAACGGCCAGCGCAAGGTGGTCAGCCACTTCAACAAGGCCACCAAGGGCCGCCTCGTCCGCGCCCTCCTCGAGTCCGGCGCCAACCCCCGCACCCCCGCCAAGCTCGCCGAAGCCTTCCGCGACCTCGGCTGGACCGTCGAAGAAGGCGCTCCGACGAAGAAGGGCACCCAGCTCGACATCGTCGTCACCGAGATCTAGCCGTCCCCGCCGACTCGGCGCGACTGTCCCATCAAGGACCGTCGAGTCGGCGCGTCTGTCCCACGACCACGAGACAGACGCGCCGACTCGGCGCTGGGATCCGGGACAGACGCGCCGACTCGGCGACCGGCGAGCGTCAGAAGGTGCCGGTGGCGAAGGGGTCGCGGGCGACCGGGAGGCCGTTGAAGAGGCGCATGGAGGCGCGGCCGTCGGAGTAGAAGGCCACCACGGTCACCGAGGCGGGCGAGAGCTCCATGTTGAAGACGCCGCCGATCGGGGTGCCGAGCGCGTGGGCGACGATCAGCTTGATCGGCGAGACGTGCGAGGTGATCACGACGGTCTGGCCGGCGTGCTCCTCGAGGACGCGGGAGAGCCCGTCGAGCACCCGGACCTGCGCGGCGTCGAACGACTCGCCGCCAGGCGGCGCGACCTCGGTCGCCCCCATCCAGGTCTTCATCTCCTCGGGGTACTGCTGGGCGACCTCGGCGAAGGTGAGCCCCTCCCACTTGCCGAACTCGATCTCCGCGAACCCGGGCTCCTCGACCAGCCGGGCGCCGAGCGTGCCGGCGAGGATCTCACCGGTCTCGGCGGCCCGCAGGACCGGCGAGGTCACGACGGCGTCGACCGCGGGGGCGAGCGGCTTGAGCCACTCGGCGGTCAGCAGCACCTGCTCGCGGCCCTCCTGGGTCAGCGGCGGGTTGTCGCCGCCGAGCCCTCCGGAGAAGGCCTTGGACGAGGTGTGCTTGGTGACCCCGTGACGCACCAGGACGAGGGTCGTCGCAGCCGCTCCGGCGCTCCACCCCCGCGCAGACTTCTCGCTCACAGGCCGGACTCGGCGGTGCGGACCAGGATGCGGGAGCACTCCTCGCAGCGCACGACCTCATCGGCGGCGAGGCCGCGGATGCGGGAGATCTCGGCCGGGTCGAGCTGGAGGTTGCAGCCGCCGCAGCGGCGGGCACGCAGCTCGGCGGCGCCGACGCCCATCTTCTCGCTCAGCCGCGAGTAGAGGGCGAGCAGGTCGTCGGGGATGCCCTCGAGCGCCGGCGTACGCTCCTCGGCGACCGCGGCGAGCTCGGTGTCGATCTTCGAGGTCTCGACGTTGACGGAGTCGACCGCGACCGCCAGCTTCTCGGTGATCTCGGCGAGCTCGGCCTCGAGCCGGGTCACGTTCGCCTGAGCCTCCTCGAGCTGCTCCATCACCTCGAGCTCCTCGTCCTCGAGCACCGAGATCCGGCGGTCGAGGGTGGCCAGCTCGTGCTGCATGCGCTCGAGGTCCTTGGCGCTGCTGATCGCCCCGGAGTCCATCCGCTCCTGGTCGCGCCGGCGGCGGGTCTTGACCGCCTCGACATCGGCGTCGGCCTTCTTCTGCACCCGCTCGAGGTCGTCGCGGGTGACCCGGGCGTCGCGTACGGCATCGTCGGTGGTCTTCTTCGATGCCTGCAGCTCCGCCACGACGGCGGCCTGCGGCAGATGCGCACGGCGGTGGCGCAGCTGGAGCGCACGCGAGTCCAGCTCACAGACGTCGAGCAGCTTCACCTGGGCGAACGGGTCGGCTTTCAGCGGATTCTCCTCAGCTATTCACAATCGCAAAGTCCACGGGTCGGTGACGATCTCCGAGACCCGGGTGTCCACCGTATCCCCGAATGCCTCCCGAAGTCGCCTCGCCAGCACAGGCAACCAGGTCCACTCGGCGGCCCAGTGCGGGATGTCGATCAGCGCACCACCCTTCTCACAGAACTCCGAGGCCGGATGGTGGCGCAGATCGCTGGTCACATAGACGTCGTACGCAGCCACCTGGTCGAGCAGGAAGTCACCCGCGCCACCGCACAGCGCCACCGACGAGACCGGCCGGTCGAGGTCTCCGGCGACCCGGATCCCGGCCGCGGTCGCGGGCAGCGCCGCGGCCACCGACTCCGCGAAGGCACCCAGCGTCGTCGGCTCGACCGTCCCGGCGCGTCCGGTGCCGACGTCAGGCGTCAGCCCCGGCACCAGCGGCCGCAGCGAGCTCAGCCCGAGGGCGAGCGCCAGCGACTCCGAGACCCCGCCGAGCGCCTGGTCGGCGTTGGTGTGCGCGGTCAGCAGGGCGCACCGCGCGGAGACGAGCGTCGAGAGCGTACGCCCTTTGGGGGTCGTCGGAGCGAACCCGTGCACGCCCTTCAGGAAGAGCGGATGATGGACGACGACCAGGTCCGCACCCCAGGCGGCCGCCTCCTCGGCGACCGGGAGGGTCGGGTCGACGGCGAGGAGCACCTTCGAGACCGGCTGCGAGGGCTCGCCCCAGACCAGCCCGACAGCATCCCAGTCGTCGGCGGTGGCGGGCGGATACCAGTCGTCCAGCAGCGAGATGACGGCAGCCAGTGTCGGCGGGGTGGGCGGGATCGGCATGGTGTAACCCTAGATCCCGCCACCGGGGCCACAGCCAGCGGCGACACCCGGCACGGAATCCAGTTCGTAACCGTTCTTTTACAACCGATTCCGTACTTTTCCCCGGATCTTGTGGTGGAATGCAGCGCTAAGTGAACAATCGACTGGAGCAGCGATGACCACGAAAGCTACCCCGGACCCATCCTCCGGCTCGGTGACGATCAGCGGCCTGACCAAGACCTATGGCCAGGCCACGGCGGTCGACGGCCTCGACCTGGAGATCAGGGCCGGCGAGTTCATCTCGTTGCTCGGTCCCTCGGGCTGCGGCAAGACGACGACGCTGCGCATGATCGCCGGATTCGAGAAGCCCGACTCGGGCAGCATCGTGATCGGCGGCAGGGACGTGGTCAGGCTCGCGCCCTACCAGCGCGATGTGAACACGGTCTTCCAGGCGTACGCGTTGTTCCCGCACAAGTCGGTCGCGGAGAACGTCGCCTACGGCCTGCAGCAGCGCAAGACGCCCAGGGCGGAGATCCGCGAGCGGGTCGTCGAGGCGCTGCGGATGGTGCGCATGCTCGACTTCGCCGACCGCTCGCCGACGCAGCTCTCCGGCGGCCAGCAGCAGCGGGTGGCGCTGGCCCGGGCGCTGGTCAACCGGCCCAGCGTCCTGCTCCTCGACGAGCCGCTGGGCGCCCTGGACCGCCAACTGCGCGAGGAGATGCAGCTCGAGCTGAAGCTGCTCCAGTCCCGCCTCGGGATCACCTTCGTCTTCGTCACCCACGACCAGGGTGAGGCGCTCGCGATGAGCGACCGGATCGCGATCATGCGGGCCGGGAGGATCGAGCAGCTCGCCGACGCCGACACCGTCTACAACCAGCCGGCCAGCGCCTACGTCGCCGGCTTCGTCGGCCAGCAGAACTTCCTGCACGGCGAGGTCAGCGCCGACGGCACCACCGTCGAGACCCCCTTCGTGGTCGTCGAGGGCCCCGCCAAGCCCGACGGGAAGCCCGGCGAGGCCCACCAGGCCGCGATCCGTCCCGAGCTGATCTCGATCGAGCCCGGCACCCGGGCCGAGGGCCTCAACACCGTCGCCGGCGAGGTGCTGCAGGTCTCCCCGCTGGGTGAGGTGATCCAGTACCTCGTCAAGGTCACCGACGAGACCAGCCTCCTCATCCGCCGCCCCACCCACGGCGCCGTCCGGCTCTCCCCCGGCGACCCGGTCCTCTGCGGCTGGGCCGCCGAGGACGTACGTCTCTTCCCCCTCGACACCCCACTCGACCCGACCACCGCTAGGAGCCCACAGTGAGCAAGCCCGTAGACAAGAACGGCAACGTACGCATCCTGGCCAGCCATGCCGGCGCGCGAGCGATCCGCCAGGAGCTCTCCCGCCGCCACTTCCTGAGCCTGGCGGCTCTCGCCGGTGCCGGTGTCGCCCTGAGCGCCTGTGGTTCCGACGGCGGTGGCGAGTCCAGCGCCGTCGAGCCGGGCGCGGGCGCCACCGGCGGTCCGGTCGAGAAGTCGCTCTCGATCTACACCTGGGGCGACTACGACTCCCCCGAGGTGATCGACGCCTTCGGCAAGACCGGCCCCAAGGTGACCCTCGACTCCTACGGCTCCAACGAGGAGCTGATCTCGAAGCTGGTCGCGGCCAAGGGCACCAGCGGCTACGACATCGTGGTGCCAACCGGCGTCTACATCCCGCAGCTGATCGAGAACGAGATCATCGTCCCGCTCAACAAGGACCTGATCCCCAACATCTCCAAGGTCGACCCGCAGTTCCTCGGCCAGGACTGGGACCCGGAGAACGAGTACTCGGTGTGCAAGTGCTGGGGCACGACCGGATTCGTCTACGACACCACCGTGATCAAGCGCGACCTGGTGACCTGGAACGACTTCATCGACGCGATGCAGAACGAGGCCTCGGGCAAGACCTCGCTGCTCGACGACCCCCAGGGTGTCTCCGGCCTCTACTTCTGGGCCAACGGCATCGACTGGAACACCGAGGACATGGCCGACTACGACGCCTACGAGGCCGAGGCCGTCGAGAAGTGGGCGCCGCACATCGCCGGCTTCGACTCCTACCCGGCCACCGGCGCCATGCAGCAGAACACCTTCGCGCTCATGCAGAACTGGAACGGCGACTCCCGCCTCGGCATCCTCGAGCACAAGCAGCCCGACCGCTGGAAGTGGGTCCTGCCCGGCCCGACGACCGAGCTGTGGATGGACAACTGGTGCATCCCGACCGGCGCCCCTCACCCCGAGGCCGCGCACGCGTTCCTCGACTACGTGCTGGAGCCGGAGAACTCCTTCCTGGAGATGGACTACATCGGCTACAACACCGGCGCGGTGGGCATCGAGGAGATGGCCAAGGAGCGCAACGTCGAGCTGCCGGAGATGATCTTCTTCACCGAGGAGCAGCTCGCCACGATGAAGAACGGTGCGGTCAACGAGGCCCAGGACCGGCGTACGGAGGTCTACGACAAGCTGAAGGCCGCCGCCAGTGCCTAGGAGCGCGTCCAGCAGGCTTCCCGGGTTCGTCCTCGCCGTCCCGGCGTGGCTGTGGCTGACGGTCTTCTTCGTGGTGCCGTTCCTGCAGATCGCCTGGTTCAGCCTCGGCGAGAAGCCCGGGATGTTCGGCACCCACAGCAACGCGGTGATGTCGCTGGAACGCTACGCCGAGGCGTTCAGCCCGACCTTCTTCACGATCTTCCGGGCGACGCTGTGGATGAGCGTGCTGGGGACGATCGCCTGCCTGCTGATCGCGCTGCCCGCTGCGTACTACATGGCGCTCAAGGTCCCCGCGCACCGTCGTGGGCTGCTGGTCGCGCTGGTGATGGTGCCCTACTGGACCTCGTTCCTGATCCGGACGATCGGCTGGAAGGTGATCCTCTCCTCGGAGGGCGCCCTGGCCGGGTTCCTGACCGACGTCGGCCTGGTCGGCGACCCGCACGACCTGCTCAACACCCGCGGGGCGGTGCTGCTGGGCCTGATCTACAACTACCTCCCGCTGATGATCCTGCCGCTGTACGTCGCCTTCGACCGCGTCGACGGCGCCCTCGGCGAGGCGTCGAAGGACCTCGGCGCCGGCCGGGTGCGGACGTTCTTCCAGGTCACGCTGCCGCTGGCGCGGCCCGGGATCGTCGCCGGCGTGATCCTGGTCTTCATCCCGATGATGGGCGACTACGTCACCCCGGCCGTCCTCGGCGGCGCCAAGGGCACCATGGTCGGCTCACTGATCGCCAGCCAGTTCCTGACCGCGCAGAACTGGGCGCTCGGCTCGGCGATGGCGGTCGTGCTCATCCTGCTCACCATGCTCGTCGTCGTCCTCGCCATCGCGCTGCTGTGGGGCGTGGGCTGGCTCGTCGGGCGCCGGACCAGGCTGGTCATCGGAACGAACGTCGGGGGAACGAAGGTCGTCGGAACGAAGGAGGTGGCGACCGCATGAGCAGGCCGTCCGGAACCAATCTCGCGCTCGGCGTGTGGACCACGCTGGTCTTCGTCTTCCTGTTCGCCCCGATCATCGTGATCGGCATCTACTCCTTCAACGGCGGCCGCCTGCTGACCGCCTGGGACGGCTTCAGCCTGGAGCCCTTCACGGCGATCGTCGAGCGGCCGACCGTACGCCACACCGTCGCCGTCTCGCTGCAGACCGCCGTGATCGCGGCGATCCTGGCCAGTGCGCTCGGCACCCTGGCCGGGATGGCGATGGCCCGGTTCCCGGGCCGCTGGACGGGCCCGTTCACGCTGCTGTTGCTGCTGGTCTCGGTGACCCCCGAGATCGTCGACGGCATCGCGCTGCTCCCCTGGTTCGTGACGCTCGGCCAGGACTGGTCGCTGCTGCCCTTCAACAACGGCTACGTACGCCTCGTGATCGGTCACTCGCTCTTCGCGACCGCGGTCGTCACCTACATCGTCCGGGCCCGCCTGGTCGGGCTGGACGCGTCCCTGGAGGAGGCGTCGGCGGACCTCTATGCCCGGCCGGTGGCGACGTTCTTCAAGGTCACCCTTCCCCTGGTCGGCCCGGCGGTCCTGGCCGGCGGGCTGCTCGCCTTCACCCTGAGCCTCGACAACACGGTGATCTCCTCGTTCATCAACGTCTCCGGCACGACCTCGTGGCCGGTCTACGTGCTCTCCTCGGTCCGCTCCGGTCTCAAGCCCGAGATCGCCGCGGTCTCCACCATCCTGCTGGTCTTCACGCTCCTGGTCCTCGGCCTGGTGGCGCGGGTGCTCAAGCGCTCGGGCTCCTCGGTCACCGACACCATGGCCGTGGCCTGATGGGTGGACGGGCTCTCCCCGCGGAGCTGCTGCTGCGCGGGGGCCGGGTGCTGCGCGAGGGCCGCTGGGAGGACGTGGCCCTCGCCGTCCGGGGCGGGCGGATCGCGGCCGTCGGCCCGTCGCTCGACTCACTTGTCGAGCCCGAGACCGTCGTCGAGGAGCTCGACGGTCGCTGGGTCCTGCCCGGCTTCCACGACTCGCACGTGCACCCGGTCCAGGCCGGGCTGGAGATGAACCAGTGCGACCTCACGGGTCTGTCCACGCTCGAGGAGTATCTGGACGCGATCGAGTCCTACGCCTCGGCCAACCCTGAGCGTGCCTGGGTCTCCGGCGGTGGCTGGTCGATGGACTCCTTCCCCGGCGGCGTGCCGGATGCCTCGCCGCTCGACCGCCTGCTTCCCGACCGACCGGTCTTCCTGCCCAACCGCGACCACCACTCCGCCTGGGTGAACACCCGCGCGCTCGAGATCGCCGGCATCGACGCCCGTACGCCGGACCCGTCCGACGGGCGGATCGAGCGGGACGCCTCCGGCAACCCGACCGGCGCGCTGCACGAAGGCGCGATGGCGCTGGTCGGCTCGCTGGTGCCCGCCCCGACCTCGCAGGACCTGACGGACGCCCTGCTGACCGCCCAGCGCCACCTCCACTCCGTCGGCATCGTGGGCTGGCAGGACGCGCTCGTGGGCGACGGTCTCGGCATGCCCGATTCGCTGCCGACCTACATCGCCGCCCGGGACTCCGGCGCGCTCACCGCGAAGGTCGTCCTGGCCCAGTGGTGGGACCGCGACCGCGGCCTGGAGCAGCTGCCCGAGCTCGTCGTACGCCGTGCGCTCGCGGCCCAGGCGGGGCTGGACGCGGCCAGCGTGAAGCTGATGCAGGACGGCGTCTGCGAGACCCACACCGCCGCGATGCTCTCTCCTTATCTGGACACCCACGGCCGAGTCACCGACAACCGCGGACTCTCCTTCATCCCGGCCGACGCCCTGGCGGAGTACGTCGCGGCGCTGGACGCCCACGGCTTCCAGGCCCACATCCACGCCCTCGGGGACCGGGCGGTCCGCGACAGCCTGGACGCGATCGCGCACGCGCGTGCGACCAACGGAGCCAGCGGGCTGCGCCACCATCTGGCCCACGTGCAGGTCGTCGACGCCGCCGATGTGCCGCGCTTCGCAGAGCTCGAGGTCACCGCCAACATCCAGCCGCTGTGGGCCTGTCTCGACGAGGCGGTGGAGGTGCTGACCCTGCCGTTCCTGGCACCGGCCGCGCGCGAGCAGCAGTACGTGTTCGGGTCGCTGCTGCGTACGGGGGCCCGGATCGCGTGCGGCAGCGACTGGCCGGTCTCCGACCCGGCGCCGCTGCTCGGCATGCACGTCGCGGTCAACCGCCGCTCCCCCGACCAGCCCACCGACGCCGCCCCGCTGCTGCCCGATGAGGCGCTCTCGGTCGCCGAGGCCCTCGCCGGCTACACGACCGGCACCGCCTACCTGAACCGCCTGGAGGACTCCACCGGCCGGATCGAGACCGGGTACGCGGCCGACCTGGTCGTGGTCGACCACGACATCCTCGGCCCGGACCCGACCGTCCTCGGCCGGACCCGGGTGACCCACACGTACGTCGACGGTCGCGAGGTCCACCGGCTCTGACCGCGTGCAAGACTCGTGGGCATGATCATCTTCGGGTTCAAGACCTACACGCGGCTGCTCGCGACGCTCTCGCTGGTCTGCCCGAACTGTGGGCAGCGGGCCGCGCAGCGGCTCTTCGAGAACGTCAACAAGTTCACCCTCTTCTTCATCCCGCTCTTCCCCGTCAGCAGGTCGCGCCGGATGGACTGCACCTACTGCGGCTACGCCTCGAAGCTGTCCAAGGAGCAGGCCGAGCAGCTCCAGTCCGCGCCACGTCCGGGCGTCGGCTGATCCGCCGCGGCTTCACAGCAACCTCACAGGCGGGGCACGAGATCCTCACCGATCCGGACGTCAGAGTCAGGTCAACGCACCAGGACCGACGTCAAGGAGAACCAGATGAGCCGCGTACCCGAACCCGAGCACACCCCTGAAGGCCCCACCTTCGAAGGCCGCCTGCTGGCCCGCCCCGAGGAGGAGGTGGTCGACCAGGGCGCCGGCTTCGACATCTCGACGCTGCTGACCCGGCGCCGGGTGCTCGGGCTCGTCGGGGTCGGCGTCGGGGCCGCCGCCCTGGCCGCTTGTGGGGCGTCCGGCTCGTCAGGCTCTTCCGTTTCCACGGGCGGCTCCGCGACCGACGCGTCCGCGACCGCCGACGGCGAGATCCCGCAGGAGACCAACGGCCCCTACCCGGCCGACGGCACCAACGGCACCAACGTGCTGACCGAGTCCGGGATCGTACGCAGCGACATCACCTCCAGCCTCGACGGCGGCACCACCGTCGACGGCGTGCCCCTGCGGTTCACCTTCACGGTCACCGACATGGCCAATGACAACGTGCCCTTCGAAGGCGCCGCGGTCTATCTGTGGCAGTGCGACGCACTGGGCCGCTACTCGATGTACTCCGAGGGCGTCGAGGACGAGACGTACCTCCGCGGTGTCCAGGTCGCCGACGCCAACGGCCAGGTGACCTTCACGACGATCGTCCCGGGCTGCTACGACGGCCGCTGGACGCACATGCACTTCGAGGTCTACCCCGACGCCGAGTCGGCGACCACCGGCGAGAACGCGATCGCGACCTCGCAGGTCGCGTTCCCGGAGAAGATGCTGACCAAGGTCTACCAGGACGACGCCTACGAGGGCTCGACCGACAACCTCGCCAAGGTCAGCCTCGACACCGACAACGTCTTCAGCGACGGCTACGACCTCGAGATGGGCACGTTCACCGGCAGCCCGAGCGCCGGCTACAGGGGCTCGCTCGCCGTCGCGGTCGACACCACCACCGAGGCCGCCATGGGCGCCGCGCCCCCGACCCGGCGCTGATGTCCCGCCAGAACCCGGCGAGTCGGCGCAACTGTCCCACCACATCGCTGGCCGACGAGAAGGTCGGCCGCCCACGTCCGGGTGGCGACGCAGCCCGCGCCCTACCCTGATCGGGTGAACCACGCCCAGAAGCCGAAGGATCAGGCCGGCGACGCCGCGGCGCGCGGGACGCGCCGGCGGGAGCGAACCCGCGCCCGGGTGCTCGAGGCCGCCGAGCAGCTGTTGTCGCAGCACGCCCCTGAGGAGATCCGGATCGAGGACGTAGCCGCCCTCGCGGGGATCTCTCCGGCCTCGGTCTATGTGCACTTCGGCACCAAGGACGGGCTGATGGCAGCCGTCACCGAGCGGCTGCTGACGGTGGCCACCGAGACGCTGCGGTCGGCCTACGCCGCGCAGACGACTCCACTGGAGCGCTTCGCCGGCGTCGGGTCGGCCTACCTGAAGCTGCTGCTGGAGCACCCGTCGGTCGTGAAGTACCTGATGGTCACCGGTGAGCGCGGCCCCCGGTCGGCGGTGGAGGATCAGGTCGTCGAGCGGTTCAGCGAGCTGCGGCGCGAGTTCGAGCAGAGCATCCGCGATGCGGTGGACTCCGGCGCCATCCGGAAGGTGGATCCGGAGCTGCTGTCCTACTTCCTCTTCGGGTCCTGGAACGGGGTGGCCGCGCTGGCGCTGCGCCGGGACGCCTTGGCGCTGGAGCCCGACCGCGTCGAGCTCGCCGTGATCGAAGCCGGCCTGGTGTTGCTCGAGGGTCTGATCCAGGCTCCGCCTGCCTGACGGACGGCGGGACTTGGCGGAACGGGTCGAAACGAGTTAACTGGAGTCCGACTCCAAATTACTGCTCCGAAAGCGACCCGTGATGACGCAGACCGCGACACCCCTCACTCCGGGCCACGAGGCCGACGACCACACCTGGGACGCCGTGGTGGTGGGCGCCGGGCCGGGCGGCCTCACCTGCGGGGCCTACCTCGCCGCCAACGGCAAGCGGGTCCTGGTGCTCGAGGCCAACCAGGTCGTCGGCGGCAGCACCCAGGTCTTCCGGCGCGCCGGCAACAAGTTCGAGTTCGACGTCGGCACCCACTACGTCGGCGAGTGCGGCCCCGGCGGTCGGATGCAGACCGCGCTGTCCGGCCTCGCACTGACCGAGCGGATCAAGTGGCTGCGCCAGCGACCCGAGGGCCACTGCCAGGTGATGATCCCCGGCACCACGTTCCAGACGCCGACTGGCTGGGACACCTACCTCGACCGGCTCATCGCGGCCTTCCCCGGCGAGGAGGCCGGGCTGCGGCGCTGCGTACGGGTCATGCGGATCATCGCCGCCGGGGAGCAGCCGCGGCTGCGCCCCTACCACCTGCTGCGCTGGGGCATCCGGCCGATCACGAAGCTGATGGACGCCTGCGGCCTGAGCGCAGACGCGCAGGCCGTGATCCTCGCCGAGAACGGCGACTACACCTGGCCGCCCTACCGCACGCCCACCGCGATGCACGCCGGCTTCCTCCACCACTACCTCCAGGCCGGCGCCTACTACCCGCGCGGCGGCGGGCAGGTCATCGGCGCCCACCTCACCGACGTGATCACCACGCACGGTGGCCGGGTGCGCACCAAGACCCGCGTCGAGAGGATCCTCATCGAGGACGGGCGGGCGGTCGGCGTACGTCTGGCCGACGGCGAGGAGATCCGCGCCGAGGCC
The DNA here is from genome assembly GCF_015752315.1 of Nocardioides luteus. Taxonomy (NCBI): domain Bacteria; kingdom Bacillati; phylum Actinomycetota; class Actinomycetes; order Propionibacteriales; family Nocardioidaceae; genus Nocardioides; species Nocardioides luteus. Next base: position 1,625,637 of record NZ_JADOVJ010000001.1, on the reverse strand, counting down.
GTCGTCTCCGCCGCGGACTTCAAGAGGACCTGGGCCGACCTGGTCGGCGACGAGCACCTGACCCGCCGCCTGCGGCGCCGGCTCCAGGACCTGGAGATGACGCTGCCGATGTTCGCGGTCTACGTCGCTCTCGACGTCGACCTGCGCGAACGCGGCACGCCGCCGCTGGCGTGGGTGTGGCCCACCAACGACGTCGACGGCTACTACCGCGAGGTCGAGGCGGGCCGCTGTCCTGAGCGGATGCCCGTCGGGATCAGCTGCCCCACCGCCAAGGACCCGGAGGGTACGCACTCGGCGCCGGCGGGCTACTCCACGCTCGAGCTGGTCAGCTGGGCACCGAAGGGACACGAGTTCTGGAACGTCTCCGAGGACCCCACCGACGGAGCGTCGTACGGCCGTGACGAGCGCTACCTCCACCTCAAGGAGGAGCTCACCCAGCGGGTACTCGACACCGCCGAGCTGATGATCCCGGACATCCGCGAGCGGATGGTCTTCTGCGAGGCCTCCACGCCGATCACCCAGGAGCGCTTCACGTTGACCAGCGACGGCTCCTGCTACGGCATCGCGCCGCTGATCAGGAACCTCGGCCCGTTCCGCCCGCGGGTCACCACCCACATCCCCGGGCTGTTCCTCGCCGGGGGCAGCACGGAGCACATGTTCGGCATCAACGCCACCATCTGGGGCGGCATGGGCACCGCCGGCGCCGTGCTCGGTCGCGACCTCGTCGCAGAGGTACGCGACGGCGCGGTCTTCGTGGACGAGGCCGACCTGACCCCGATCACCGACGACTTCGACCCGCTCCTGGCCTCGAAGCCGGGCTCGGTGATCCGTCGGGCCGCCCGGCGTCGCCCCAGGGCGACGGCCTGAGCGACCCGCCGGACGTCTAGTTGACCTTGCGCTCGCGGTCACCCCAGTAGGGCTCACGGAGCTTGAACTTCTGCAGCTTCCCGGTGGCCGTACGCGCCAGGGAGTCTCGGAACTCGACGACCGTCGGCGCCTTGTAGCCGGCGGCGCGCTCCTTGCACCAGGCGATCAGCTCCTCCTGGGTCGCCTGCGCGCCCTCGGCGAGGACGACGAGGGCGAGGATGGTCTCGCCCCACTTCTCGCTGGGGATGCCGATGACGGCGACCTCGGCGACCGCGGGGTGCAGGAAGAGGACGTCCTCCACCTCGGCGGAGCTGACGTTCTCGCCGCCGGTGATGATGACGTCCTTGATCCGGTCGGAGATGGTGAGGTAGCCGTCGTCGCCGATGCTGCCGCCGTCGCCGGTGTGGAACCAGCCGTCGGCCAGCGCCTTCTCGGTCTCCTCCGGCTTCTCCCAGTAGCCCTCGAGCACCACGTTGGAGCGGGCCAGGACCTCCTTGTCGGGCGAGATGTCGAGGCTCACCCCGATCGCGGGCGCGCCGGCGCGGGTCAGCTTCGCGGCGCGCTCCATCGGGTCGAGGTCGTCCCACTCGGCACGGGTGCGGTTGATGGTCAGCAGCGGCGAGGTCTCGGTGAGGCCGTAGATCTGGATGAACTCCCAGCCGAGCTCCTCCTGCACGCGGACGACCGTCTTCGTCGGCGGCGGAGCGCCGGCCATGATGATCCGCACCTTGTCCCGTCCCGGGATCTCTCCCTCGGTCTTCTGCCACTGCGGCAGCGCGTCGAGCACGGCGGCCGCCACCGCGGGGGCGGCGCACATGTAGGTGACCCCGTGGTCGCGTACGCGGCGCAGGATCTCCATCCCGTCGACCTTGCGCAGCACGATGTGCTTGATGCCGAGGCCGGTCGCCGCGAACGGCATCCCCCAGCCGTTGGCGTGGAACATCGGCAGCGTGTGCAGGTAGACGTCACGATCGGTCAGCCCGGCGTGGAGCCCGAACGTCAGCGCGTTGGTCCAGATGTTGCGGTGGGTGATCTGCACGCCCTTGGGCCGGGCAGTGGTGCCGGAGGTGTAGTTGATCGCCGCGGTCGCGTTCTCGTCCCGCTCCCACGGCTCCGGCTCGACGCCCTCGGCGGCGTAGAGGTTGGCGTCGTCGCCCAGCACGAATCGGTGCTTGGCGGTCACATCCTTGAGCGCCTCGTCGACCTCCGGGTCGACCCAGAGCACCGAGGCGCCCGACTGCTCCACGATGTAGGAGACCTCGTCGGGGCGGAGGCGGAAGTTGACGGGCACCAAGATCCGTCCGTAGCCGGAGACGCCGTAGAACGCGGTCAGCAGCCGCGCCGAGTTGTGGGAGACGATCGCGACCCGCTCCCCGACCCCGATGCCGAGCTCGTCCAGCTTCGCCGCCATCCGCTTGGCGAGCGCCTTCATCTCGGCGTACGTCACCTCCCCGAGGGAGGCCGCCGGCTGGTCGGGCTCGTCGACGATGCCCACCCGTTCGCCGTAGACGGATGCGGCACGGTCGATGAAGTCGTTGACGCTGAACGGGACGAACACGGGCGTTACCTCCAGGTGCAAGTGGTGACCCGCATCACTGTATCGATGAGAGGTCTCTCATGGACCCCCACTTCGGACAGGTCGTCAGGCACTATCGGAGGGTCATGTCCCGCACCCTGAAAATCGTCCTCCCGCTGGTCGTGCTCGTGGCGGTCGGCGTCTACCTCGCCGGCTCCTTCGCCGGAGCCTCCGAGAACGACCCGCCGCCGCGCGAGCCCGTCGTGCTGCCCTCGCAGTCGGCCTCGCCGTCCGCGCCGAGCACCGGATCGTCCCCGAGCACGGACCCCTCGGGTGTCCCGGTCGTCACCCCCGGTCCCGTCGACGATGATGATGACGACGATGACCGCGACGACCGCCATGACGACGACTGACCCTCAGGCTCCCGGGACGACGCCACCGCCTCGCCGGGGGCTGTCCGTACGCGCCCGGATCACCGCCTCGGTCGCCCTCCTGGTCACCCTCGCCCTGGCCGGCGCCGGTCTCATCGTCTACGCCGTCGAGCTCGGCCGGGTCGACGCCGCGACCACGCGCGAGATGGAGCAGGAGCTCGACGAGTTCTCCCGACTGCGTACCGAAGGCATCGACCCCGAGACCCGGGCGCCGTACAACGTGGAGGGCCTGCTGCGGACGTTCCTCAGCCGCAACGTGCCCGACGACGACGAGCTCCTCGTCGCCTGGGTCGACGGCAAGCCACGCGCGCACTTCCCCGAGGACCCGCTGATCTCCACGGCGCGGTTCAGCAGGGCGGTCGCCGGCGTCGTCGTCGACGGCGGGACGACCTATCTCGACACCGCCGAGGGCGAGGTACGCATCACCAGCCAGCCCGTGCGGCAGGACACCGCCACTGGCACGACCGAGGGTGCCCTCCTGGTGGTCTCCTACCTCGACGAGGACCGTGCCGAGCTGCGCAGCACCATGCGGACCTACACGATCGTGGCGGGTCTCCTCGCCCTACTGGTCACCCTGGTCGCGGCCTGGCAGTCCGGGCGGCTGCTCGCCCCGCTGACCCGGCTGCGGCAGGCCACCGGCGCGATCAGCGCCACCGACCTCTCCGCCCGCCTGCCCGAGTCGGGCAACGACGACATCTCAGCCCTGACCAGGAACTTCAACGACATGCTGGCCCGCCTGGAGCAGGCGTTCTCCGACCAGCGGCAGTTCCTCGACGACGCCGGTCACGAGCTGCGTACGCCGCTGACGATCATCGGCGGCCACCTCGAGCTCCTCGACGAGTCCGACCCGGCCGAGGTCGAGCAGACCCGGCGGCTGGCGCTCGACGAGGTCGACCGGATGAGCCGTCTGGTCGGCGACCTGATCCTGCTCGCCAAGCACGACCGGCCCGACTTCCTCACGCTCGAGGAGGTCGACGTCGACACGCTCACCGAGGACATCCTCGCCAAGGCCAGCGCACTCGCCGACCGTGACTGGCACCTCGACGCGGCCACCCCCGGCACCTGGCGCCTCGACCCGCAGCGGGTCACCCAGGCGATGCTGCAGCTGTGCGACAACGCGGTCGGCCACACCGCGCCCGGCGACCGGATCGCGGTCGGCTCGGCGACCGTCGACGGCACCCTGCGGCTGTGGGTACGTGACACCGGGCCCGGCGTGCCCGCCGAGGACCGGGAGCGCATCTTCGAGCGGTTCGCCCGCGGTTCCGAGACCGGCTCCGGCGACCGGCCGGGGCTCGGCCTCGGTCTGGCCATCGTCTCCGCCATCGCCACCGCCCACGGCGGCACCGTCGGCGTCGAGGACGCGACGCCAGCGGGCGCCCGCTTCACCCTCACCCTGCCAGCACGCACCGAAGGAGAGGCATGGCCCGCATCCTGATCGTCGAGGACGAGGACCGCATCGCGGCCTTCCTGGCCAAGGGCCTGAGCGCCGACGGCCATCAGACGACCACCGTCGCCGACGGCCTCGAAGGGCTCGAGGAGGCGCTCAGCGGCGCCTTCGACCTGATGGTGCTCGACATCGGGCTGCCGACCATCGACGGCTTCGAGGTGCTCGACCAGCTGCGCGCCCAGGGGTCCCGGATGCCGGTGGTGGTCCTGACCGCCCGCGACTCGGTCCACGACACCGTCTCCGCGCTCGAGGGCGGCGCCGACGACTACCTGGCCAAGCCGTTCCGCTTCGCCGAGCTGCGGGCCCGGATCAACGTACGCCTGCGGCAGCAGGACAACACCGACGCCGAGGTGGGCGAGCTCCGCTCCGGCTCGGTCGCGCTGGACCTGCGTACGCGACGGCTGCGGGTCGACGGGCGCGAGACCGACCTCTCGGCCCGCGAGTTCGCCCTGGCCGAGGTGCTGCTGCGGCATCCGGGTCAGGTGCTCTCCCGCGCGCAGCTGCTCGACCTGGCCTGGGGCATGGACTTCGACCCCGGCTCCAACGTCGTCGACGTCTACGTCGGCTATCTGCGCAAGAAGCTGGGCTCGGCCCGGGTCGAGACCGTCCGCGGCATGGGCTACCGCTTCCAGCCCTGACCCGGGCCCGGGGGATCAGCTGATCCGCAGGCCGCCCAGCGAGGCCCGCGGAAGTCGCTCCAGCGCGGGCGAGACGGTCTCGGCGATCTCGGCCGGAGCCGGGCGGTCACCGGCCTCCGGGGCCAGGCACGCCTCGATGACCTTGACGATCTCGGGCGGCGTACGTCTGGGGAGGGCGGCGGGGCGGGAGACGAGCTGCGGGTAGCGCTCGGTGCGGTCCGCGGCGCTCGGGTCGCCGTGGGCGAAGGGGCGCTCGCCGGTGACGGCGTGGAAGAGGGTCGCACCCAAGGCCCAGACGTCGCTGGCCGGGCCGACCTCGCCGCGCTCGCCGGGCAGGCACTGCTCGGGTGCCATGTAGGCGTCGGTGCCGATCTCGTGGCGCAGCGCGGCGGCCGCGGCCACGGGCCGGGCGACCGAGAGGTCGATCAGCCGGGCCGGTGAGCCCATGATCAGGTTGCTCGGCTTGATGTCGAGGTGCACCCACCCCGAGCGGCGCAGGTAGTGCAGCGCGGAGGCGAGGTCGAGCACGAGCGGCAGGTACTGCTGCTCCGGCAGGCGCCCGTGGCGGCGGATCAGCGTCGAGAGCCGGGGGCCTTCGACGTGCTCCATCACCACGTACGGCCGCTCGCCGTCGAGGTCCTCGCGCAGGGCGCGGACGAGGACGGGGTGCTTCAGGTTGGTCAGCGCTTCGGTCTCACGCCGCAGCGCGTTGCGGCTGGTCTCGCTGCCGACCAGCCCCGGTCGCAGCACCTTGGCCACGACCGGACCGTAGGTGACCTCGTCGAAGGCCAGGAAGGCCTCGTACGACGAGCCGCCCCCGAGCAGCCGCATGGCGGTCAGCTCGGGGGTGATCGCGTCACCCTGGACGATGCCCCAGGTGTCGGTCATCGTCGAGCTCAGTCCTCGGACCTGGTCTGGTCGTTGGTGTTGTCGCGGGTGTTGTCGTTCTTGGTGTTGTCCCGGGTGTTGTCCCGGGTGTTGTCGCGAGTGGCGTCCTTGGTCGCCCGGGTGACGCCGGTGCCGTTGGTCACGGTGTCGTTCCCGGCGTCGTCACGGGTGACGTCGGCGGCGTCGTCCGCGTCGTCGTCGTCCACGTCGTCGACGGTGGTCACCTGCGTACCCACCTTCTCCTCACGCTTGGCGAGGTCGTCGTCCGCAGCGGCGCTCTGGAAGGTGATCGCACCGGCCGCGACCACGCCGACCAGCCCGCTCGCCAGCAACATCGGAAGCTTCTTCATCATTCGTCCTCTCGGTTCTGCCCCGGGTGTTCCCGGCGCCATGCAAGAACCATCTCGACCCGCGGTGAGGTGATCGTGAGACGACCATGAGAGCTCTCTCATCCGCGAGCCGGTTCGGGTCCTGGGGCCGCTGGTGGTAGGAACGTCCCGTGCAACGCAGCGAGTGGCGCGAGATCGCGCTCAAGGTCGGGGTCCTGCTGCTGGTCGGGGTGCTGATCTCCGTGGCCGGCTACGGCTACTCCCGCTCACGCTTCCGCGAGCACGCCACCGAACAGGCCGAGACGGCGGCCAGCCGGTTCGCCCGGACCACGAGCTGGACGACGGTCGAGGCGAAGCCGGAGCTGGTCGCGCAGTGGGCCCGGGCCTGCCCCTCGGTCCAGACTCCGCCGACCGAGAAGACGGCGGACGCCCGCGGCCATCTGGAGAAGGTACGCATCACCTCCACCGACCTCACCGAGACCGGTGCCACCGTGGAGCTGACCCCGGACGGCGGTCGGTCGGTGTTCACCCTCGTGGTCACCCGCTCCGGGGAGGGCAAGGACGAGGAGTGGCACGTCACCGAGGTGACCTGCGCGGCGGGCTGATCCGGCCCGTGTCAGATGCCCCGCAGGTGGGTACCACACCGGTATGGACACCGCTGGATTCACCAACCTGTTGACCCGTCCGGGGCCGTACGCCACCGTGCTGGCCGATGTCAGCCAGGACTCGGAGAACGCGGCCCACGCCAAGGAGCTGCGCGTGCGCGCCGCCTGCGAGGAGCTCTCCGCGCAGGGCGCGCCACCGGATGTCGTGGCGCAGGTCTCCGAGCGGCTGGAGACGAACGTACGCCAGCCGGCGCCGGTGGCTCGCGTCATCGTCGCGACGCCCGAGGGGATCGCCTACGACCAGGTGGCCGTCGCGGAGGTGCCGAACCAGGTCGCCACCTGGGATGCGCTGCCCGACCTCGGCTCCTGGATCGCCGCCCGCGACGCCTCGACGCCCTTCGTCCTGGTCCTGGTCGACCACACCGGTGGCGAGATCTCCCTGTGGGACTCGGGCCTGCCGGAGCCGACCAGCACGAACACCGTCGAGGGCGACGAGCTCGAGCACGTGCACAAGACCCAGGACAACGTCGGCTGGGCGGCCTACCGCATGCAGCAGACCACCGACAACGTCTGGCGCCACAACGCCGACAAGGTCGCCGCCGAGGTGACCAGGCTGATCCGCGACCACGGCCACGACCTCGTGCTCGTCGGCGGCGACCCGACCTCGGTCGGCAGGCTGCGCGCCGACCTCGCCGACCTGCCCGTCGAGGTGGTCGAGCTGGCCAGCGGACAGCGGGCCGCGGACGGTGGCGACCAGGCTCGCGCCGACGCGATCCGCAGCGCCCTGCTGGACCGGGTCGTACGCCGCCGCACCGCCCTGGTCCGCCGCCTCGAGGAGGCGTGGGGCCGAGGCGACCGCGCGGCCACCGGCGTACGCGACGTCGCGGACGCGTTCGTCACCGGCCGCGTCGAGACCCTGCTGATCGACCCCGGCGCCCTGGCCGGGCACACGCTCGACCCGGCGGACCACCCCGGCCTCACCTTCGGCGAGGCTCCAGTCACCGGCCCGGTCGAGGCCGGCGAGGCGCTCATCGCCGCCGCGGTCCTCACGGACGCGGAGGTGTGCGTGCTGCCCGCGAGCGTGCTCGGCGACGCACCGGTGGCCGCGCTGCTGCGCTGGTCCTGATCCTCAGCGGTGCCAGGCCCTGATCCGGTCCGGCTCGGTGTCGGGAGACTCCGTGGCCGCCCAGACCTTGCGCCACTCCGCGATCTCCTCACCGGCCGGGTCGGGGGTGCTGCGCTCGGCCGCGCGACGCATCGAGGCGTACCAGTCGGTGGCGTCCTCGTCGAGGAGCCGCGACACCGCCGCCCGGATCCTGGGCGCGAACTCGCGCACCGACTCGCCGTCGGCCGGGCGGAGCGGCTCCCCGAAGCGTACGGTCAGCTGACGGCGGCCCCCGGAGGTGTCCTTCCCGGGCCAGTTCACCCCGCGCGGCATCGCCGCGTAGGTGCCGCGGTGGGCGATCGGGACGACCGGGACGCCGTACTCGGTCGCCAGGTAGGCGGCGCCGGACCGGAACCGGCCGACGGTGCCGTCCTTGGACCGGGTGCCCTCGGGGAAGACGACCAGCGACCAGCCCTCGGCGAGCACCTCCCCCGGCTGGGTCGAGAGCGCGCCGCCACGGCGGTCGATCGGCAGCGTGTTGAAGACCAGCGAGGAGCCCACGGCCCGCCACCAGGTGTCGAAGAAGTAGTCCGCCGCGGCCGCCACCGCGGTCTTGCGTCGCCACCGGTCCGGGAGCGACAGCAGGATGAGCGGGGTGTCGAGGTGTGAGGCGTGGTTGGCCACGAAGATCACCGGGCCCTCGAGCCGGTCGAGCACGTCGAGGCCCTCGACCTGGGTCTTCACCTGTGACCGGAAGACCGCCTCGAGCCCGGCCTGGGCGACCTCCCGGACCGCTCGGGCGGCGGGCTTGCGCGACCACTCGTTGTCGAAGACCGTCGTCGTCGCCGGCGGCACGAACGGCTCCGCCGACCGCGGCACCTGCGCCCGGTGGCCCCACCGCCAGCCCCGCTTCATCAGGCGTATGTCGCGGACTGTCTCTTTCCAGAAGCCGCTCATCGTGCCGCCTCCCCCGCTGGTTGAGCCGCCGGAGCCGCTAGGCGGAGGCGTGTCGAAACCAACACGGTCCCCTCCGCGCTCGAACCGATTGTGTTGGTCTCGACACGGATTCGCTCGTTCCTCACGAATCCGGCTCGACCGACGATGGCGCTCATCGCACGTCCGCCAGCAGGTGCGGAGGGTTGCGCAGATAGGTGATCGACGGCGACGGCCCCACGGTCGAGCTGGCCATCTCCAGCGCGTCGCGCAAGGTGGTCGCCGACCGGAAGCCCATCCGGGCCGCGGCCTTCGGGTTGCCACCGACCCAGATGACGTCGCCGAGGTGGTCGAGCGCGTGCGCGATCCAGTACCACATGTAGAACGGGTGGACCCCGTGGTAGGCGTTCGAGGTGCGGTAGAGGTGGACGTACCAGGGGTCGGTGGCGAACTGCTCCTCGAACTTCGGCCCGATCAGCGCGGGATCGGTCGTGTCGGCCAGCACCTCCTCATAGAAGTCGACGTAGGAGGGGTGGGTCAGGGTGTTGAAGCCCTCGTCGAGCGGGTGGTAGAGGATCGCGACGCCACCCTCGCGGACGACCGGCTGCCGCAGGTAGGAGTTGAAGTAGTAGCCGAGGCCCATGCAGGCGGCCAGGATCGGGTTCATGGTCGAGTTGACGTTGTAGGGGCCGAGATACGGCACCCCCATCACCATCACGTCGGACTGCCCCTCGACCTTGACCCGCTGCTGCTGGTGGACGCGCTGCACGGTCAGCTCGTGGACCGGCTCGACGGCGCCGGCGGTGATCCCGGTCAGCCCGTAGTTGGAGCGCAGGTCGTGGAACATCTTGTGGCGCATCTTCTGCGGCGCCACGGCCAGGCCTCGGCGCAGGCCGAGCACGGTGGCCTGGTCGCGCAAGGACCACTCCCACTCGCGCTTCAGGAGCGTGTCATAGGGGCGACCGAACACCTCGTTGTCGAGCGTCGTCTCGATCTGGAACACCTTGACGTGCTCACCGATCAGCCGGCCCATCCGCCAGGCCGAGGAGTGCATCTCGGAGTGCTTGTGGTCCATGAAGGAGCGCGAGTGGACCATCGTCTTGGCGTTGTGGTGGTGCTTGATCGACTTGTAGGAGGCCAGCCCGATGCCGACCGACTTGTGGCCGCCGTCCATCGCGACCAGGTTGACGTTGACGTAGACGAGCAGGTCGGAGGTGGCCGCCCGCTTGTTGATCTCGACGTCCTCGCCCTTCTCGGTGACGCCCATGTGCTCGAGGTTGGCGCGGTCCTCGGCGTCGTGGTTGTAGAGCAGGCCCTGCGGCGCGAAGCTGCGGAAGACGCGCTCGCCGACGATGTGCTTCATCTCGGCGTCGGTCATCCGGCGGTGCAGCGCGAGCGCGGCAATGATCTCGACGTCGTCGACGCCCTTCTCGGCCGCGATCGTGAGCACCTGCTCGATGATCCGGCCGCGGATGTCGGGCGCCTTCATGGTGGGCAGCGGCAGGGAGAGGTCGTCGAAGGCGATCGTCAGCCGCATCCCCGGGAACATCAGCTCGCGCAGCGGCTCGGAGTCGACCGGGTTCTCCAGGGCCTCCCGGATCGCCTCGTCCACGTCCGGCACCGTCGGCAGCGACTCGGGCGGGTAGACCACCCGGGTGCCCTGCGGGAACTCCTCCAGCCGGAACCCGAGCCCCTCGTGGACGAGCAGGGGCGGCGTACGGTCGTCGACCTCCAGAACGAATCCTGGGCGTGTCATCGATGGCTCTCCTTATGACGTACGTCGGGGGTCGAACGCCACCTTGACGGTGCCGAGCCGACCGGCTGAGTGGGCATGGTCGAGGGCCTCGCGCCAGCGGTGGAGCGGGTAGGGCGCGACGGTCTTGGCGAGGCGGCACATGGCGTCGTGGCCGACCAGGTCCAGAGCGGTGGCGAAGTCGCCGGAGCCCCGCGCGGAGGCGTACGTCCCGACCACCTCGAGCTCCCGGAACCAGGCCGCGGACAGGTCGGCGGAGGCCGGCATCCCGGAGAGCACCACGCGGCCGCCGGCGCGGGTCGCGTGCAGACACGTCTGCAAGGACTCCTTGGAGCCGACCGCGTCGATGGTCACGTCCACGCCGCCGAGGAGGTAGGGCGATGACAGCATCTCCGGCTCGAGCATGAAAGCGCTCGTCGCACGGCGGATTCTTCGCAGCGTCTCGGACGGCGCGACCACCTCGGTGGCGCCGAACTCCAGCGCCAGCTCGCGCTGGTGGGCGTGCTTGGCCACGACCAGGATCTCGCCGGCGTCGGTGAGCTCGCGCAGGGCCAGCGTGGCCAGCAGCCCGACCGCCCCGGCGCCCGAGACGAGCACCCGGTCACCGGGCTTGATCGCGGCCCTTCGCGCCGTGTGGACCGCACAGGCGACCGGCTCGGCGAGCAGCGCCTGCTCGTCGGAGTAGCCCTCCGGCACCACGTGCAGCTGGGAGCGGTGCACCGAGAGCTGCTGGGACCAGCCGCCGCCGGTGTCGTGGCAGAACCCGGTCTGCAACCCGGAGGAGATGTCGCCGACGGTGATCCGCGAGCACCGGTTGGTCTCGCCGCGCGCGCACGTCTCGCACGCCTCCAGCCCGCGCGCCGCGCAGGTCAGGACCGGGTCGACGACCACGCGGGTGCCGGCCGCCAGGTCGCCGCACGGGTCGAGCAGCTCGCCCACGATCTCGTGGCCGGGCACGAACGGCAGGCTGACCAGCGGCTGGAAGTAGAGGGAGGTCTTCCCCGACAGCATCCCCAGGTCGGACCCGCAGATGCCGGAGAGCGAGACCCGCAGCCGGGCCCACCCGTCGTGCTCGACCTTCGGCGGGTCGAGCGTGACCATCCGCAGCGGCGCCGCCGCCCCGGTCAGCAGCAGCGGCAGCCGTCCGCCGGCGACCTTGCCCAGCGCGGTCTTGGCGACGCTGCGGTACATCTCGAGCGCGAGCATTCAGCTCCTCCTCATCGGTTCAGCCCGGCCGGGTCGAGCGTACGGCTGGCGTGTCCCGGGGACTCCCAGTCGACGATCGTCCAGTGCGACCTCTTGGCATGCCGGAAGAGAGGTACGTCCGGCCGCACCGCCACCGGGTGTCCGACCGCCGCCAGCAGCGGGAGGTCGGAGTGGGAGTCGGCGTAGGCGAAGCAGTCGGCCGGCAAGATGCCCTCGCGGCGGGACCACTCGCGGACGAACGCGCCGCGTGACTCCCCGACCAGCGGCGAGGCAGCCAGGTGGCCGGTGCAGTAGCCACGGTCGTCGACGGCCAGGTCGGCGGCCTCGATGTGGTCGAACAGCGGCAGCAGCGGCCTGGTCAGCGGCCGGATCGCGCCGGTGACCAGCACCGTCACGTGCCCCGCGGCGCGGTGCTCCCGGATCCGCCGGACCGCGTCCGGGGCCAGCCGCCCGAGGATGTGCGTGGTCAGGTGCTGGTCGACGATCTCGTCGAGCTCGGAGAGCCGCGCGCCGGCGTACTCCTTGTAGACCGTACGCAGCAGCGAGCTGCGCTCGGCACGATCCGCCCACACGTACTTGGGCACCTTGCCGGCCATCCGGGCGATCTCCGCGGCCTTCTTGGTGCCCGACAGCTCGCCGAGGCGCAGCCACAGGTAGGTCTCGATCACGTTGGAGGACATCAGGGTGCCGTCGAGGTCGAAGAAGGCCGCGACCCGCTTCTCGTCGGTGGGCGAGGCCGCCGAGATCCGCGGCATCCGGCCGGGGACCGGCTTCTTCCGCAGCTTGCGCAGCTCGTCGAGCTCACGGACCGGCTTGGTCACCGACGGCACGTGGATGTCGTGGAGATACTCGTGCCAGTCGATCACGCCGGTGTCGAAGGCGAAGGTCTCCTGGTCGGCCGGCGACAGCGACCGGTAGAGCGCGAGGGTGTTGGCGTCGACGAAGCGGAGGTCGGCCTGGGCGTACTCCTTGTAGAGGTCCAGATAGCGCCGCAGGAACTTCAGCCGCCGGCCCTGGCGGTCGAGGTCGCGGGCCCAGCCGCGGGTGCGGTCGCTGCGCGGGGCCAGGCCGAGCAGAGTGTCGGCGAGCTTGTGTACCTTCTCCCCGGTCGCCATCATCCGCTCGACCGAGGCGCCGCCCGGGAAGGTCCACTCCGGCAGCCGAGCGGCACCGCGGTCGCCGGCCGCGAACGGCTGCTTCTCGAAGTAGGCGCGCACCGTCTCGTAGAGCATCCCGAACGTCACCGGGTTGCGGTCGCCGGAGGCGAGGTGGAAGTAGGCCGGCTCGCCGTGCCGCGGCGGGTGCGCCAGGCAGGCCACGATCGAGGCGACCACGTGGTCGACGGGGACGATGTCGATGGCGGTGTCGGCTGCGGCCGGGAAGAGCGGCAGCTCACCGCGGCCGTAGGCCAGGATCAGCGGCTCGGCCATCTTGAAGCCCTCGATCCAGCCCGGATGCGGACGGGAGACGGCCGACTCGATGATCGCCGGGCGGTAGATCGTGGCCCGGTTTCCACGGGCGGCGTGGGCCTCGACGACCCGCTCCCCCAGCGCCTTGGTGAAGGTGTAGCAGTCGGTCCAGCCCAGCGAGCGCGCCCGCTCGGTGCCGAGGCGGACCAGCTCATCCTTCACCCACTTCTTGCGCGCCTCCTCGGCGGCAGCGGCGGCGGTCATCAGGCCGGCACGACCGTGCTCGCGCTCGGCCTGCTTGCGCAGCTTGGAGATCACCTCGACGCTGCGCGAGCGCTCCTCGACGGCGGCGCGCTGCGCGAGCCCCCAGGCGAGCTCGGCGTCCACGTCGACATCGTGGTCCACCGGCCCCTCGGGGATGTGGCCCCTGCGCCGGCCGGAGACATAGGCGGTCGAGACGTGCAGGTAGTGGATGTCGCGCCCGGTCTCCTCGACCCGCTTGAGCAGCTCGCGCACCCCGACGACGTTGGTGACGAAGCCCTCGTCGACCGGCGGGTCGAACGAGACGTCGCCGGCGGAGTGCACGACGGCGTCGAGATCGTCCGGCAGCGCGGGCGGGTCGGAGAGATCGCCCTCGACGACGTTCACCTGCGCGTCCGAGACCGACTCGAAGATCGGCTTGGCCAGCAGCTTCGCGATCCGGGCCGCTCCCGGGGTCGACCCCTTGGGCCGCACCAGGACGCTGAGGCGTACGTCCGGCACCTCGGTCAGCAGCAGGTGCAGCAGCGCCTCCCCGACGAACCCGGTCACGCCCGTGAGCAGGACGTGCTGTCCCGCGAGCCGTTCTCTGATCTCAGAGGTCACCCGGGTGATTCTGCCCAATCCAGCAAAGTCCGCACGTCAATTCTGTTCAAATCGGCACCCAACCTTCCGCCGGGCTCGATACGTGTAAGCCATCGGACGACCGATCTGGAGACCGATGTGCTGACTGACCTGCTCGAAGACCTCGCCCGTGAGGCACCCACCGGCGGCGCCCCGCCTGGGCAGCTGTGGCGTCGTGGCCGCCGGATGGCACGTACGCGGCGTGTCGGCACCGTCGCCATCGCTGCAGTCGCCTGTCTGGTGCTGATCGCGCTGGGCTCGGTGACCTGGCAGCAGCGCGCCGTCGAGCCGCCCGTCACGGACACCGAGACGAAGACGTACGTCCCGGCACGGATGTACAGGCCGAGCCCCTATCTCCCGGGGACCGACGATCAGGGTCCGCCAGGGGTCCTGATCGCGACGATCCAAGCCGAGCGCAAGGGCTGGGCCGATCGTGGATTCGGGCTGGTCGGAGTTTCGGCGACCACCGGCGACTACCGGTTCCTCGACCTACCCGACGCGCATCCGGAGTACCTCGGTGACGCCGCGCTGTCACCCGACGGCCGGTACGTGGCGTACTGGATCACCGGCTCGGTTCCCGATCCGCTCCCGGAACGTCCGAAAGTGCCGAGCAGCAGCGCATTCTCCGATGTCCCACCGATCGTCGGTCATGCCGTCTACGACACCGTCACCGGCAAGGTCGAGCGAATGATGCAGTCGACGCAGCATGGCCTCGACGGCCGAGCCTTGGTCTGGTTCGACCCCACTCATCTCGGCGTCGAGATCGGGCAGATGCGGGACTGCTGCTCGTCGGCCGATGCTGGCAGCTCGGTCTTCGACCTGGCCACGGGTCAGGCCGTCGCCATCGCGGCGACGCTCGCTGGCGCGAGCACCAACGCAGCTGGCAGCATCGTCGCGGGGATCGAGAGCACGCTCGTCATCGAAACCGACGGTTCCACGACGCCGGCCAACGTTCCTCAGACCGCAGGGCGAATCGACCGGACCCAGTTCCTCGCCCTCTCGCACGATGCGAAGCGCATCGCCGCGATCTTCGGGAACGGTGCGGAAACGCCCGTCTACGTCAAGGACCTGGACGCCGACGACCACGGCTACGGCGATCCGATCCCGGGCAGCTATGTCGGAGTGTTCTGCTGGTTGGACGAGTTCCACCTCGCGGCCCTGGAACGCCACGGCGAGGACGCCCGGGGCGACCTGGTCGCCATCGACATCCGAGACGGTTCAACCACGATGCTCTCGGAGTACGTCGACAATGCCAACCTGGCTCTCAACCTCCTCAGCTCGCCCGTGAAGAACCAGCCCGCCCCACCTCGTCCGAGGTCGCCGTGGGTCCCGACCATCACAGCCGGCACGACCGTCGTGGCCGCAGCCCTCGCGATCTTCATCTGGAGGCGCCGTGCCGTCGCCTGACAGCGATCTGTTCGAGGAGTTCGTCGCCGGCCGCCGCCCAGCCCTGCTGCGTACGGCGTTCCTCCTCACCGGCCATGCCGAGGACGCCGAGGACCTCGTCCAGACCACGCTCATCAAGGTGGTCCCGAAGTGGGGCAGGATCAAGGACAACCCCGAGGCGTACGTCCGCAAGGTGCTCGCCCGCGAAGCCACCACCCGGTGGCGCACCCGTCGGTGGCGGGAGACCGTGGTCGAACACCTCCCGGATCGGGAGGCGACTGGCCCGGACCTGACTTCGAACGTCGCCGTTCGGGACGCGCTGCTGCGGCTCCCGCCTCGACAGCGCGCCGTCATCGTCCTGCGCTACTACGACGACCTCACCGAGCGCGAGACCGCGGCCACGCTCGGCGTCTCGATCGGCACCGTCAAGTCCCAGACCAGCGACGCGCTGGCGCGGCTTCGCCACCAGCTCCCCGATCTCGCCGCGCCCGATCCAACCTCGGTTGCGGGCTTGCGACGGTGACCTGCAAAACTGGCGGAACCCCGCAACCCCAGAGGAGACGTACGTGTCGAGGAAGCTGCTGAGCGTCGCGGCTGTCCTCTCGGCGACCGCTCTCGCAGGCTGCGGGTCCGGCGAGCCCAGCAGCGGCAGCCCTGGGCCCAGCCCTTCCACCTCCTCCCCCGTCGAGGCCTCCGGGCCGTGTCTCTTCGAGCCCGCCCAGGTCGCCAGCGCCATCCCCGGGTCCTGGTCGCACACCGCCGACGACGACGTCTGCACCTACACCAGCGACCGGGGAGCGATCTTCGTGACGACGCTGGTCGACACCTCCGTCTCGGCTGGGCTGGACGCGAGCCGGGAGGACTGCATCCCGTCTCCTCCGCCTGTGGAGGTCGGCGACCGGGCGTTCGTCTGTATCGAGTCGCACGACGACGGGGATCTCGTGGTCGGGAACGTTGCTGTCGGGAGTCGGCTGTGGTCGCTCGTCATTGTTCCTGATGAGGGCGTTCACGATGCTGAGCTCGGGGCCATGGGGCGGCTGGTCGAGATGGTCGCCGACTCCTAGCAGCTCACGCGTCGATGGCGTAGGAGCGGTCCATCAGATCAGTCATCGCCTGCTGGAAGTCGCGGCGCTTCCTGTCGCTCCACCCTGTGGTCAGCTCAGCGAAGACGTCCTCCTGCCAGCGATGCGCCTGGTCGAGCATGGACCGACCTGCGGCAGTGAGTGATGCTTCGCGCCGTCGACGATCGGTCGAAGACGCCGCCATGGTCAGGTAGTCCGCCGCCATGGCGCTCTTGATCAGTCGGGAAGCTCCACTCTGGTCGATCCCGATCTCGTGCGCGATCGCGTTCACGGTCACCGCGACCCCGCGCTGACCGAGCGCATGGACTGCCTCGCAGACGAGCACGAGTCGCCCATTTTCGTCCGCCGCGTCTGTCGCGACCGGCCGGCGTGCCCAGTGTCGGACGAAATGGAACATGACCTGTCCCGGGCCCTGGTCGGTCATTCGGTTGCCGCCATCTCGCGGCACACGTAGGCCAGCTCGAGAGCGGCCTCGAGGTTCGGCAGTCTCAGTGCAGCCGTGATCTTCCCGCCGGAGGCGCGGAACACCGTCGCCACCCGCGTGGGCTTCGTGCTCTCGGGCCAGGTGGCATCCTCCTCGACCACCATCAGGCGCTCGCTGACCGGGTGCCAGGACCTGGGGGTCAGCTTGATTCCTGAACGCTCCACCCACTCGGCGAACTGCGCGGGGGTGATCGGGCCTGCGCCCTTCGGGCCTAGGACGACGACTGGGTCGCCTACTGCGCGTTTCGCGCGCTCTTGGTCGGCGGCGTTCACGCAGGTGTGCCACTCGTTGATTGCTGCTTCGAGGCTGGGGTCCATGGGCCGATTGTATGCGATTTGCATATAGTTTTGGTGAATGGCTTACCTCGGTTGGGCGGGTGTGGCCCCGTTTCAGGGTTCGCCGCCGACCCGTTCTTTGAGTGTTTCTCGATCACGCGCCGCGTCAAGGACGCCCTTCGGGCGCCGCTTCGCGGTGGCCTTCGGCCATCCTTGACTCGGCACCCGATCGAGAAAGATTTCGCCTATATCGGGGCGGCGGCGAGAGTGTGGCGCAGCAGCCACGTGACTTGTTCACTGACTGCGTAACTGGCCTCTGAACAGCATAAATGAGTAGCAGGATCGTGATCGAGAGCATATAATAAGCACTATGTACGAGACCATCGACCGCCTCCTCGACGGGCCACCTCCGGGTGCGTCCGAGCGAGAGCTGGTTGATTGGATCGCTCGCCTCGAAGAGGTCAAGTGCACCGCGGAGGCCGTCCAGGCAGAAGCGTCGGTACGCCTTGAGGAAGCCGCTCGAGCCCGGCAGGCCGAGGCCGGTGTCCCTGCCCGCAAGCTCGGCGAAGGCGTGGCCTCCCAGATCGCGTTGGCGCGACGGGTTTCCCCGGCCAGAGGTGCGAAGCTCCTCGGGCTGGCGAAGATCCTGATCACCGGGATGCCGCACACCTTCGCCCTGATGAAGGCCGGCCTGTTCTCGCAGTGGCAGGCCACCATCCTGGCCCGCGAGACCGCGTGCCTCTCATTGGAGGACCGCCGCGTCATCGACTACGACCTCTGCGCACCCGGGCCGAACGGGCAGCCGGCGAAGGCGGTGGCGATGGGGCTACGGCAACTCGAGAACGCCGCCAAGAAACTCGCCATCAGCCTCGACCAGGCCTCCGTCGTCGCCCACGCCGCCAACGCCGAGAAAGACCGGCGCGTCAGTCTGCGGCCGGCACCCGACACGATGACGTGGCTCGGTGCCCTGCTCCCGGTCAAGGACGGCGTCGCGGTGTTCGCTGCCCTGGACCAGGCCGCCAACGCCGCCCGTGCCGCCGGAGACGAACGGACCCGGGGCCAGGTCATGGCCGACACCCTGGTCGACCGCGTCACCGGGCGCAGCAGCGCCGGGGCAAAGCCGCGGATCGAGGTCAAGATCGTCATGACCGCCGACGCCCTCGCCAACGACAGCGACCAGTCAGCCATGGTTGAGGGATACGGCCCCGTCCCCGCAGCCTGGGCCCGCGAGGCACTGGCCGATGCCGAGGTGTTCGTGCGCCGGTTGTTCACCGATCCTGCCGGGCAGCTGGTGGCGATGGAATCCCGCTCGAGGAAGGCACCCGACGGGCTGGCCGAGTTCGTCATCACCCGGGATGGCGGGATCTGCCGGACCGTCGGCTGCGACGCCCCGATCCGCAACATCGACCACATCGAGCGTCACGCCGATGGCGGAGAAACCAGCGCCCAGAACCTGCAGGGCTTGTGCGAACGATGCAACCAGGCGAAAGAAGCCATCGGCTGGCAAGCCCGACCCGGACCCGATGGCAGCATCACCACCATCACACCCACCGGGCACACCTATGTCAGCCCACCACCCGCGACCTGGGCACAAGACCCACCCCTGTCTCGAGCAGAGTTCACGCTGCGCGACGTGCTTCTCGACCACACACTCGCAGCCTGAGGCTCTCGAGAACTTTCTTCGGATCAGTGCTTGACCCTGACGCTACGTCAGCCCTGCACGCTTCTTCCACGGCCCCAAAACAGGGAGCCGAAACCACCGAAGAAAGAAGCAGAACATGAACAACATCCTCACCCGCCTCATCGGCGACAAGAAGGACTGGAAGCGCATGGAAGCCCGCGCCAACGAGCTCCCCGCCGACTACCGCACCGTGTATGCGGAGATGAAGAACTACATGTGGCGCTTCACCACCAGCGACGGCATGGACATCGTCGACATCCTGCGCGACATCCTCGACCTCTTCGAGACCGAAGCCGCCGCCGGCCGCAGCGCCGTCGAGGTCACCGGCACTGATCTGGCCGCGTTCTGCGACGCCCGACTGCCCGAGCAGCAGGACGTCTACCGGGACAAGCTCCGGGCCAGCCTCAACGAGGTCGCCCAGAAGCTGTCGTGAGTCAGGGCAGGTCGAGGAAGGCGTACTGGGCGACCTTGTGCGGGAGCTGGACGACCGGGCCACGCTTGAAGCCGTAGTCGTCGAGCCGGGCGAGAGACGCCTCGTTGGTGGCGTCCGGCTCGACGACGATGCGACGGGCACTGGCCTTGACGATGACCTCCTCGATGAAGAAGTCGAGGACGCCCTCGGTCCGGCCCTGGCGGGTGGGGGTGTCGGCCAGGAAGAGGTGGGCGCCGATGTCGCCAGGCTGGCGGTCGTAGAAGGTGCCGAGCTCGTCGACCTCGGGGTCCCAGGTCTGGAACAGGGCGACCGGCTCGCCGTCGATCTCGACGATGTACGCCGCCAGGTGCGGTTGCTCCTGCAGCCAGGTGTAGATCTCCTCGATCTCCTCGCGCGGCTTCTCGACCATGCCCCAGAAGCGGGCCCGGTCGTCGTGCAGCCAGCCGCACAGCAGGTCGATGTCGGCCGACGGCTCCAGGTCGCGGATGGTCAGGACCGGGTCGGTCAGGGGCATGTCTTCTCCTCGGTGAGCAGAGACCAGTCGGTGACGACGCGTACGGCGCCTCCGTCGGCCCAGGCGTCGTGCTGGTCGGTGTGGTGGGGACTGTCCGGGTCGCCGCTGACACCCAGCGGTACGACCCATCGGCTGTTGTCGCGGTCGGCGAGATCCCACGCGTAGCGGGCCACCGATCCACGCACGGTCACGGTGGTGCCCGGGATCCAGGCGTTGCAGCGGACCGTGTCGGTGTCGCCAGGCAGCGGGGTGGCGGGCGCGGACCGGGTGTGCGGGAGCTCGAACTGCTCCAGCGCGTGCAGCGGCCAGAAGCGGTGGTTCTCCGGCCATGGCGTCGGCTCGCGGCCGGCCACGGCCTTCGCCGCCTCGGCCACCAGTTCACGCAGGTCCAGGCCGAACGGCTTCTCGGCGGCCAGGATGACGTGCAGCGCACTGGCCACCCGGGCCGGCAGGCTGAACCAGGGCTCGTAGAGCGGCCCGTGCTCCGACGGCTCCCGCAGCGGCGCGAGCGCCGGTGCCGCGCAGATCCGGTCGACGACCTCGGCGCGCAGCGCGGCGTACCAGGCCGCGCCCGGCGACCCGTCCATCGTGCCGTCCCACTCGTCCAGGGCCTGCGGCCACAGGTCGGCGGGGACCAGCGCCAGCAGCGGCCCACCGGCCATCTGGGTGGTGTCGGCGAGCACCGCCACCGCGTCCTTCGCGTCGAGCAGACCTGCGTCGGAGAGAAGCTCGCCGATCCGGTGCGCACGGAACGGCGGCGCGAAGCCGGTCGCGAGCACGTCGAACTCCGGCATGCACCGGTCGTTGGCGGTCACCACAGCGCCGCCAGAAGAAGCCGTACGCCGCGGGGGCGGGTCGACCCAGCCGGTCCACTCCCCCGCCTCGTCACGCGTGGGCACCCGGCCGCCGACCGTGTGGACGACGTCGCCGGCCACGTCGGCGATCACCCAGTTGTTGACCGGCTCGACCCAGTGCGCCACCGCCGCCTCCACGTCGGCGACGGAGCGGGCCCGCAGCAGCGGGAGCAGGGCCCCGAAGCCGAGGTCACCGAGCTCGTGGCCCGGCGTACGCAGCGCCTGGCCCCAGCCCTCCTCCGGATCATCGAGGACCACCGGCCCGCGCTCGGTCTCGAGGACCTCGACCGAGACCGGCTCCTGACCACGGACGAGCACCGTCTCCACGCTCCGCCGCACCACGTCACCGCCCGGGCGCAGGTCGACACGGTAGAGATCCTGGTAGTCGCCCATCGCGTTGGTGATCCCCCACGCAACGGACCCGGCGTGCGCGAAGTGCTGCACACCGGGGACGCCGGGGAAGGTCATCCCGACCACGTCGAAGGCGTCGTCGGGATCGGTGCACGCAAGCCGCACCTGGAGGTAGACGTTGGGCGCCTCGAAGACCCGGTGCGGGTCCCCGGCCACCAGCGGCAGACCGGATCCGGTGCGGCCGCCGCCGACGGCGTACGCGTTGGAGCCGCCGGACAGGCCTCCGGTCAACCCTTCCGTGCGGAACAGCTCGGCCTCGGCGCCGAGCACGCGCGCGGCCCGGGCGCCGAAGAGCTTCGAGGGGAACGAGCCGAAGAGGATCTGCTGCACCCAGAAGACCGCCAGCGGCGTCCACGGCTGCCAGGTCCCCGGCGCCGGCCCGAGCCCGTCGGGCCCGTCCAGCTCGACGCAGGACGTCTCGGCGAGTCCGGTGCGGACCCCGTCGACGTACGCCGCCAGGAACTCCTGCGTCTCCACGTCGAGCCCGGCGTAGGCAGCGCGCGCGACGGCCTCGATCCGGGCGCGGCGCGCGAAGGTGTCCCACTCCAGCCCGGCCGGGCCGAGCAGCTCGGCGGTGCGGCCCTCACCGCGCAGGCGCTCGATCTCGAGCTGCCAGGCGCGGTCCCGCGCGGTGGCCCGGCCCTGGAGCCGGGCCACCTCGGTCAGCGAGGCACCCCGCACATGCGGGATGCCCCACTCGTCACGGCAGAGCCCATTTGATGGGGGCGTCATACGACCGGACTGGCGACCGGGTCGGCGACCGGGTTGGCGAGGGTGCCCGCGAAGATGAGCGACTCGGCCTGGTCGGTGATGTCGACCATCTGCAGCGTGTTGCGCAGCTGCAGCCGGTTGAGGCAGGAGTGGCGGAAGCGCGGGCGCAGGAGGTCGTAGCGCGCGACCGCGTCGGCCAGCTCGGGGTGGTCGGCGGCGTGGTCGACGATGCACGCCCGGGCCTCGGCCCAGAACTCGGTCTCCGGCAGCACCCCCTCATCATCGAGGATCGCGGCGACGTAGCGCAGCACGCCGTCGAAGATGTCGGTGTGCACGGCCAGCGCCTTGACGTCGTCGGGGAAGGAACCGCGGATCCGGGAGACCTCCTCGGGGAGCGGCAGGTCACCCATCACCGCTACCTCCTCACCGATGTCCTTCATGAACATCCGCACCGGGACGTGGTCGCGCAGCACCATCACCAGGTTCTCGCCGTGCGGCATGAACGCCAGGTCGTACGCCAGCAGGCAGTGCACCAGCGGCCGCAGGTAGGCGTCGAGGTAGCTGCGCACCCACTCCCGGGCGGGCAGCCCGGAGGCACGGACCAGCTCGGCGGCGTACGAGGCACCGGCCGCGTCGCGGTGGAGCAGCGCCGCCATCGTCGCGCACCGCTCCCCCTCGGCGAGCCGCGGCACCGGCGACTCGCGCCACAGCGCGGCAATCATCTTCCGGTAGGGCGAGGGGGTCGGCAGCTCGTGGAAGATGTCGCCGGTCCAGCCGATCGAGGCCAGCTCGCGCAGCACGCCGAAACCGCGCTCCTTCAGCTCCGCGTCACCCTCGACCAGGTCGGCGACCCAGTCGTTGATGACCGGGGTCGCGGCCATGTAGGCCGGGGAGAGTCCGCGCATGAAGCCCATGTTCTGGATCGACAGCGCGGTCTTGACGTAGTGCCGCTCGGGCCGGCTAGTGTTGAAGTACGTCCGGATCGACTGCTGCGGGCGGTGGACATCTTCCCCCGAGCCGACCAGCACGATCCGGCGCGCGGCGACGTCCGCCGCGAAGGTGACCGCCAGCTTGTGGCGCCACTGCCACGGGTGGACGGGCAGGTAGCGGAACCCGTCCGGGTCGAGCCCGAGCCCGCGCAGCTTCGCCGCGAACCGGGCCAGCGTGGCCTCACCGAGCTCGGCCGCGTAGAGGCGGTCCTCCTCCTCACCCCGGCCCAGGGCCAGGTGGGACTGGTCCCGGGGGACGGCGACCCACAGCAGGCTGAGGTCGTTGCTCGTCTCCGGCGCCCAGCGGGCGTGGTCGTCGATGTCGAAGCCGATCCGGCCGTTGTTGGCGACGAAGGCGGGGTGGCCCTCGCTCATCGCCCCCTCGACGCTCTGGTGGTCGGCGTCGACCAGGTCGGCCGCGGTCAGCGTCTGGTGCTCGAGCTTCCAGCAGGCCGAGGCGATGGTCGCCGCCAGCTCCTCCAGGTAGGTCGGCAGCAGCTTGTCCGGGATGCCCAGGTCGGGCGCGAACTCGGCGACGAACGCCTGCGCGTCGACCACGTCCTCCACGTCCCGTGCCTCCCCGGTGCGTCGCACGATCGACTCCGGGTCCACGACCCAGTGGTCGAGCAGGAAGCGACGCGCGGAGAACGCGTACGTCGAGGACGGTCCCTGCAGCTCCCAGCCGCCGTCGGTCCCCTCGTCGACGGCAGTCGGGGCGATCAGCCGCTCGTGGCTGAACTCCGCGATCGCCTTGGCGACCAGGTGCCGGTGAGCGACCCGCACGTTCTCCGGGCGCAGGTGGGCGGCTGCGTACATCTCACGGGTGCAGACCGAGAGCATCGCGGTCTTCTCCCCGATGCTGATCTCGCGCAGCTCGACGAAGCCGGCCTCGGTGTTCTTGCGTCGGATCGGCTCGTTGCGTACGTCCGGCTCGACCACCACGCGACGGACCCCGGGATCGGCGAAGCAGTGCCGCATGACCGCCCGGAAGACCCGGGTCGTGTAGCCCGAGACGGGCTCGCCGGAGGTCGGTGCGACCAGCACGTGCATGCCCAGGTCGCCCGGCGCCAGGTCGGGCACGTGGGTGATCCCGGCGAGCTCGCTGCGCGCGGGGTCGTAGGTCTCGACCAGGAACGCCGGCACGCCGTCGACCCGGCCGAGCCAGGCGTCGTGGTGCGGGTGGGCGGCGATCCGCGCGTACTCCGCGGCGACGTCCTCCAGCGTGGCGTCGAGCATCATCCAGTACGCCGAGCGCGGATGGGTCACCCAGGAGTGGACGGTGCCGAGGTGGGCCTCGATCTCGAGCGGTTCGATCGTGATCCTCATCGGTTCTCCATATCTACGGTGGTCGAGCTTGTCGAGACCCCGGGCTGAAGCTTGAAGCGGTCGGGGACGCCGAACTCCTGGAAGGCGACCCGCTTCTCGACCGGGTAGGGCTCGCGGCCGAGGATGGCGGCGAGGATCACCGAGCTGCGGTACGCGCCCATGCCGAGGTCGGGGGCGACGAAGCCGTGGGTGTGCTCCTCGCCGTTCTGCACCCAGATCTCGCGGTCGGCGGTGTCGACCGAGAAGGTCGGGCTGGCGGCGTAGCGACCCTGTTCGTCCAGGCGGATCCGGTCGCGGACCGGCTCCAGGAAGTCCGGGATGCCGGCGCGGTAACCGGTGGCCAGGACCAGCGCCTCGGTCGACATCTCGTAGTCCTCCTCCTGCTCCACGTGGTGGAGCGCGAGGTGGTAGCCACCGTCGGTGCGGGTCACGCCACGTACCTCGGTGTTGGTCAGCAGCGTGGTCTCGGCCGCTTCGGTGACGGAGCGGGTGTAGAGCGCCTCGTGGATCGCGTCGATCGTGTCGCCCGAGATGCCCTTGTAGAGGCTCTGCTGCGACTTCAGCAGCCGGTCGCGCTTCTCGGCCGGGAGCGACTGGAAGTAGGCGGAGTACTCCGGTGAGGTCAGCTCGAGGGTGAGCTTGGTGTACTCCATCGAGAAGAACCGCGGGCTGCGGGTCAGCCAGGCGAGCTGGTAGTCGTGGTCGGGCTGGGCGTTCAGCAGGTCGAGGTAGACCTCGGCGGCCGACTGGCCGCTGCCGACCACGGTGATGCTGCGCCGGGACACGAGCTCGTCGCGGCGAGCCAGGTACTCCGAGCTGTGCAGCGCCGGCCCCTCGGCCGCCACCGCCTCGGCCGCGCACTCGGGGACCCGCGGGCTCGTCCCGGTCCCGAGCACCAGCCGCCTGGTCCGATGTGTCTCGCCGGAGGCGGTGGTGACGACGTACGTCTCGCCGTCGTGCTCCACGGAAATGACCTGCTGCCCGAACCGGACGGAGCCGAGCTGCGAGGCGACCCACTGGCAGTACTGGTTGTACTCGCGCCGGTGGGGCAGGAAGTTCTCCCGGATGTAGAACGGGTAGATCCGCCCGGTCTGCTTGAGGAAGTTGAGGAAGCTGAACCGCGAGGTCGGGTCGGCCATCGTCACCAGGTCGGCGAGGAACGGCACCTGCAGGGTGGCCTCGTCGAGCATCATGCCCGGGTGCCAGTCGAAGCGGTCGCGGCCCTCGAGGAAGAGGCAGTCGAGCTCGTCGATCGGGTCGGCGAGCGCGGCCAGGCCGAGGTTGAACGGGCCGAGCCCGATGCCGATCAGGTCATGGACGTGAGCTGATGTGTCGGGAGCGTTCATCGGGCGACCTCCGGAACGGCACGGCCCAGCGTACGGACCTGCTCGATGATGTCGAGCACGTCCTGGACGGAGGCCATGGGGTTGAGCAGGGTGAGCTTGAGGAACTGCCGGCCGTCGACCTTGGTCGCGGCGACGACACCGCGACCGCCGCTCCACATCTCGGCGCGGATCCGTCGGTTGAGGTCGCCCAGGGCGTCCTCGTCCAGGTGCGGGTCCACGTAGCGGAAGACGACGGTGGAGAGCTGGGAGGGCGTGACGACCTCGATGTCGGACTGCAGGCTGAGGATGTCGTAGACCTCGCGGGCCAGGTCGATCACGGTCTCGAGGTAGGCACCGATCTGGTCGGCGCCCATCGTGCGCAGGGTCAGCCACAGCTTGAGCGCGTCGAAGCGGCGGGTGGTCTGCAGGGACTTGTCGACCTGGTTCGGGTTCTCCGACTCCCGCGGGTTGAGGTAGTCGGCGTACCAGGAGGCGTGCTGCATGGTCGCGAGGTCGCGGACCAGGAGCGCGCTGGAGGAGACCGGCTGGAACCAGGTCTTGTGGTAGTCGATCGTGATCGAGTTCGACCGCTCGATGCCGTCGAGCAGGTGGCGGTACTTCGGCGAGGCCAGCAGCCCACCGCCGTACGCCGCGTCGACGTGGAACCAGACGTTGAAGTCCTGGCAGGCGTCGGCGATGGCGTGGAGCGGGTCGATCACGCCGAAGTCGGTGGTGCCTGCGGTGGCCACGACCGCCGCCGGGACGAGGCCGTCGACGACGCACTCGTCGAGCGCCTCGCGCAGTGCGGCGACGTCCATCCGGTGCTCGGCGTCGGTCGGGATCGCGATCGCGGCCGATTCGCCCATGCCGAGCAGACGGGCCGACTTGGCGATGGAGAAGTGGCTGTCCGCGGAGGTCAGGAAGCGCAGTCGGTCCAGAGGTACGCCGCGGCGCTCCGCCTCGCCGCGGGCCAGGAGCAGCGCCTGCAGGTTGGACTGGCTGCCGCCGCTGGTGAAGATGCCGTCGCGGGTCGCCTCGGGGTAACCGGCGCGGGCGGCGGTCCAGTCGATGAGGCGACGCTCCATGAACGTGCCGCCCACGGACTGGTCGAAGGTGTCCATCGAGGTGTTGACGGCCGCGATCAGCAGCTCCCCGACGAGGGAGGGGATGACGACCGGGCAGTTGAGGTGAGCGGCGTAGGACGGGTCGTGGAACCAGACCGCGTCCTTGAGCCACAGCCGGCTGACCTCGGCGAGCGCCGCGGTGCTGTCGACGAGAGGGTTGTCCAGGTCGACCTCGGCGACCGGTTCGGCGGCCGTCTCGGGCGAGATCCCGGTGGTGGGGCCTTCGAGCGTGGCGAGCTGGTCGACGAGCAGTCTGATTGCTTCGGTGATCCCGCTGGTGTACTCACGAGCATTGTCGGGGTGGAACAGATGCTCCAAGTGCGGTGCGCTCACTGGTCTCCTTCGACACGGGGGGATTAGGTTAGGCGAACCTAAGTGAGGCTACCCTAAACGCATCCCCGCCAGACAGGTGGGCCAGAGAGAGGACGATCACACCCGTGCCGAACTCCCCCAGCCAGGCCGCTCGCGTGCTCGCCGGCTTCGCGTTCGCCTCCCTCGGCAACGGCCTCACCCTGCCGTTCCTCTACGTCTACATGGCCCAGGTCCAGGACCTCGGGTCGTCGACCGCGGGCTGGATGTTCGCCTGGATGGGCGTGGTCGGCCTGCTCGCCGCCCCCGGGGTCGGAGCGCTCCTGGACCGCTTCGGACCTCGCTTGGTGCTGCTGGGCGCGCTGGCCGTGGAGGCGGTCTCGATCGGGTCGCTCGGCTTCGTCGACGGCACCGTTCCCACGATGGCGGTGCTCGCCGGCGTGGTCGTGGGCGCCTCCCCGCTGTGGCCGGGCACGACGACCATGCTGGCCGCGATGGTCCCCGCGGCCGACCGCGAGCGCGCCTACGGCTTCGCGTTCCTGGGGCTCAACGCGGGCATCGGCCTGGGCGGCCTGGTCAGCGCGTTCCTCATCGATGTCGAGCGCCCGGAGACCTTCCAGACGCTCTACCTGTGCGACGCCGTCGCCTACCTCGCCTATGCCGCGGTGCTCGCCTTCCTGGTCCGCTCCCCCGCCCGCCCCGCGCAGGGCGACGCGGACGACGCTTCCGCCGGCTCCTGGGGCGAGGTGCTCCGGGACCGGCGGGCGGTGGCCCTGGTCGGCTGCGGCGTGCTCGCGGTGACCTTCGGCTACGGGCAGCTCGAGGCCGGCGCGACCGCCTACGCGGTGGACGTGGCCGGGGTGCCGGCGACCGCCCTCGGCTGGGCCTTCGCCGCGAACGCCGCCGTGATCGTCTGCGGGCAGGTCGTCCTGCTGCGGCTCACATCGGGGTGGCGGCGTACGACTGCTCTGGCGTGTGCCGTGCTGACCTGGTCGCTCGCCTGGAGCGTGCTGGCGGCCGCGGACCTGATGCCCGTCGCCGGCGCGGTGGCCGCCGTCGTGGTCGGCCTGGCGATCTTCGGCCTCGGCGAGACGTTGTGGGCGCCGATCGTGACCGGCCTGGCGAACACCATCGCCCCCGACCACCTGCGTGGCCGCTACAACGCCTCGCTCGGGCTCACCCTGACCCTCGGTCAGATCCTCGGCCCCGCGCTGGCCGGCTCCCTCATCGGCAGCGGCCTCGGCCACCTGTGGGCGTTCGTCGTCATCGGCGGCACCCTCACCGCCGGCCTGGTGCTGACCCGGCTCCGCTTCCTGCTCACCGCGGCCGAGGACGGCGCCCCGGAGGCCGAGGCCTCCGAGGCGCCGGTCGCCGAACGGATCTGATCAGCCGGATCTGACGGGTCAGCTGGAGAAGGGCACGGCCTTCGCGGCGTCGGTGTGCCAGTTGGTGCCGATCGGCTGATCGACCTCGGCGGTGCTCGGCAGCTTCAGGGACACCGGGTCCATGTCGCCCTCGTGCGCGGAGACGATGATCTCCTCGAACTGCACGCCGCCGTCCTGCGCTCCGCTGTGCGTGTTGACCCCGGCGTACGCCTTGGTGGAGCCGGTCATCGTGATCGGCTCGCCCTCCGCCTGCTCGCTCGGCATCACGTCGCCGGAGACGGCCGAGCCGAAGCCGGCCTCGATCGTCCGTCCCGCGAGGGTGCAGGTCACGCCGGGCTTGGCGGTCGCGGTGACCAGGTAGTAGCCACCCGCCTGGGACTCCTCGGAGACCGTGAAGGTCAGGTCGCCGGTGGCGCACTCCCCACCGGCCTCCTCCGACTCGGACGGCTCGGTGCTCGGCTCGGTGCTCGGCTCGGTCGTCGGGGTTGCGGACCCGCTCTCCGCCGACGGGCTGGGGCTGCTCTGCGCCCCGGCGTCGTCGGTGTTCTCGGAGGAGCACGCCGACACGGCGAGTGCGATGGTGGCGAGGACGAGCGGCGCGACGCTGCGCCGGATACGGAGAGGCACCTGCTGAATCTATACAGACCGAGCCGATTCCTTTACGTATCCCAGCCGCCCGCGCGTGGCGAGGACAAGGAGCGCTGCGACGACACCCGACCCGACCAGCAGCGCGAGCTGGAACTCGTCGGCGTCGACGTCGGGGAAGACCTCGGCGAAGGCCACCGACGCGAAGTTGTTGACGCTGACGTGCAGGAGCATGGCCAGCGGCAGGCTCTGCCCGGTGCGGTTGAAGACCCAGGTCATCACGATGCCGAAGGTGAAGCAGAAGCCCGCGAAGACGAGCGGCGCGAACCAGCTGACCTCCGGCCAGCCGCCCCAGTCGGTCAGGAAGAGCGGCATGTGCCACAGCGCCCAGATCGGACCGAGCACGAAGGCGGACCCGAGCGGCCCGACCTTGCGCTGCAGCCGGGGCAGAGCGAAGTCGCGCCAGCCCGGCTCCTCGGCGAGACCGGTCGTGACCATCTGCATCAGCAGCCCCGGGACGTACGCTACCGCCACGATCAGCCACGCCTGCGACGGCGTCGCCATCTGGTGCCCGGTGGCCTGCAGCGAGACGATGATCGCGGCCGGCACGCCGATCAGGATGCCGGCGTACCAGCGCCAGCTCGCCCGCCAGCGCCACATCCCCCGGACCCAGGCCCGCAGGCCCGCCCGGCCGCCGACGATCCCGGTGACCAGCGCGGCGCTGCCGATCGGGCCGAGGTACGCACCCGGGAGCATCCCGAGGAGCTGCCCGCCGATCATGCCGCCAGGGAAGGTGAGGTCCCAGAGGCCGAGGCCGCTGTTGGACAGGACATAGGGCGTCCAGGCCAGCCAGCTCGCCGCCAGGGCGAGCACGAAGAACGTGGAGAGCTGGTGGCGGCGTACGAATGCTCGTAGGCCTTGGTCCGGCTGGGTCACCGGGAGTGTGGTGGTCATGGTCGTTCCCTTTCGAGTTGGGTCGATTCCGTGACCCGAACCTAGGAATCGGAGCGACCCTGTCGCGCCGGGCAAAAGGGCGAACCTTCGTACTTGCATCGAAAGATGCTGGTGACCGAGACCGGTTGCGTAAAGGATGATCGCGTGAACGATGTGACGACACGGATCGTGCCGCGACTGCTCCCGCCCCTGGTGGTCTTGCTGCTCACCACGGTGCTGCTGGTGGTCACACCCGGCCTCGACTCCGCCGACCCGTCGGTCGCTGGGTCGCCGGCTCTCGGCAGCGTCGGCTGGTGGGTCGCGTTCGCGGTGCTCACCGGCCAGGCGGTGCTGCTGCTAGGGCGGCGTGCGCGGCCGTTGGCGGTGCTGCTGGTCGTCGCCGCGGGGGCGGTCGTGCTCGCGGTGAGCGGCGCGGGCGACGTCACCAGCCTCTCCTCGGCCGCCGTGGTGGTCGCGGTGTGGTCGGCGGTGACCTCGACCCCGCTCCCCCGGATCCGTGCGCTCGCCGGAGGGTTGGCCGGTGCCGGGCTGCTGGTCGCGGCGGGAACGGCACTGAGCCAGACGAGCATCGGCCTCGCGGCCGGCACCGCGGTCCTCGCCGGCCTCGTCCAGGGCGCGGGCGTGATCGTCCTGCCGGCGCTGCTCGCCGCCACCGTGAGGGCGCGGCGCGATGCCCGGGAGGCCCGGACCGACCTCGCTCTCGCCGTCGACCGCGAGCAGGCCGCCCAGATCGCCGCGGCGATCGCGGAGGAGCGGACCGCGATGGCGCGCGAGCTCCACGACATCGCCGCCCACCACCTGACCGGCATCGCGGTGATGACCGGCGCGGTCGAGCGGCAGATCGACACCGACCCGGCGGGCGCGAAGGAGTCCGTACGCCAGGTCCGCACCCAGAGCACCGCGATGCTGCGCGAGCTGCGCGGCCTGGTCACGCTCCTGCGCAGCCCCGGGCAGGCCGAGGAGGCGAGCGGGCACGAGCGCCTCTCCCATCTGGGATCGCTCGTCGAGGACGCCTGTCGTGCTGGGCTCCCGGTGTCGCTCTCGAACCTGGGTCCCGAGGCAGCGTTCGAGAAGGTCGGGCCGCTCGCCCAGCTCTCCGCCTACCGCACCGTGCAGGAGTGCCTCGCCAACGCCGCCCGGCACGCGCCGGGAGCGCCGTGCGAGGTGGTCGTCGATTCCCGGGAGCCGGCCGCGGTGGTGGTGACGGTCCGCAACGGGCCGCCGCCCGGTCCCGTCGCACCTTCCGGGTCCCCGAGGCGTCGCGGGCTCGGCTTGGTCGGGATGCAGGAGCGCGCCGATCTGACCGGCTCGACCCTCGAGGCCGGACCGACCGCCGAGGGGGGCTGGCAGACCCGGCTGCGGATCCCGGCGGCCGAGACCGCGGAGGTGTCCGGATGATCCGGGTCGTGGTCGCCGACGACCAGCCGCTGGTGCGTGCCGGGCTGCGTACGCTGCTGGAGACCGAGCCCGACATCGAGGTCGTCGCGGTGGCCGAGGACGGCGCAGCCGCGGTCGAGCAGGCGTTGGCGCTGCGCCCCGACGTGGTCTGCATGGACATCCGGATGCCCGGCCGCGACGGCATCAGCGCCACCCGCGAGCTCTGCGGCCCCGACGTCGCCGACCCCATCCCGGTGCTGGTCCTGACCACCTTCGACATCGACGACTACGTCTTCGGCGCCCTCGAGGCCGGCGCCTCCGGCTTCCTCCTCAAGGACGCCGACCCCGACGCCATCGTCGCCGCGGTCCGCTCCGTCGCCGCCGGTCACGGCACCCTCGACACCTCCCTGACCCGCCGCGTCCTGCGCGAGGTCGTCACCCGGAGGCGTACGCAGCCCGTGACCGCCGCCCGCGGCAGCGAGCTCCTCACCACGCGGGAGCTCGACATCCTGCTCCATCTCGCCGAGGGCATGTCCAACGAGGAGATCGCCCAGGCCCTCGTCCTCGAGGTCTCCACGGTGAAGTCCCATCTGGCCCGGATGATGCCCAAGCTCGGGGTGAAGTCGCGGCTGCAGGCCGCCGTCTGGGCCTACCAGTCCGGGCTCGTCGAGCACTGATTCAGATCAGGCCGGTCTCCTGGGCGACGTGGATGGCTCGGGACCGGCTGTCGACGTCGAGCTTGGTGAAGATGTGCGCGAGGTGGCTCTTCACGGTCGCCTCGGTGACGAAGAGGGTGCGGGCGATCTCCCGGTTGGTGGCGCCCCGCGCCAGGTGCCGCAGCACCTCGATCTCCCGGTCGGTCAGCCGTGGCAGCGGGCTGCGCATGCCCTTGAGCACGCGCGCGGCGAGGTCCGGGGCGAGCACCATATCACCGGCGGCGGCTCGCCGGATCCCCTCGACGATGACCCCCGGGTCGACGTCCTTGAGGAGGTAGCCGGCGGCACCGGCCTCGATCGCGCCGAGCACCTCGGCGTCACGGTCGAAGGTCGTCAGGATCAGCACCGCCGGTGCCGGGTCGAGCGCCCGCAGCGCGACCGTGGTCCGGATGCCGTCGATCCCGCTGCCGAGGCGCAGGTCACACAGCACGACATCGGGACGGAGGTCACCGGCGAGCACGATCGCCTCCTCCCCCGTGGCCGCCTCGCCGATCACCCGCAGGGACTCGCCGGCGTCGATCACCGCACGCAGCCCGCTGCGTACGACCGGGTGGTCGTCGACGAGGAGCACCGTCGTCATCGCAGCCCCTCGACGTGGATCGGCAGATGGGCGGAGACCGCGGTGCCCTCGCCGGGGGTGCTCTCCACGTCGAGCCCGCCGCCGAGCTCGCGGAGCCGGGCCCGCATGAACCGCAGGCCGTAGCTCGACGATCCCGCGCCGGCGTCCTGCTCCCAGGCGGCGACGTCGAAGCCGGCCCCGTCGTCGCTGATGTCCATGCGTACCGAGTCCTGGTCGTCGGTCAGGGTGACGACGACCCGGGTGGCGCCGGCGTGGAGACGTACGTTGGACAGCGCCGACTGGGCGGTGCGGAGCAGCGCGACCTCGACCTCGGTCCGCAGCAGCGGGAGGGTGTCGTCGACATGGAGCTCGGCCACCAAGCCCGCCTCGTCGTGCGCGCGGTCGAGCATCCGCCGCAGCGCCGAGGCGAGCGCGGCGTCCTCGAGCTCGGCGGGAGCCAGCGCCGCCACGATCCGGCGTACGTCGGCGAGGCTGTCACCGGCGAGCGCCTCGACCTGCGCGAACGTCCGCGACGCGTCCTCGTCCGTGGTGCGGCTGCCGCCGGCATGGGTCAGCAGTCGGATCGAGGAGAGCGCCTGGGCGATGGTGTCGTGGATGTCGCGCGAGATCCGGGTGCGCTCGGCGACGGCCCCGGAGTGGCGCTGCGCCAGCACGAGCTCGTCCTGCAGCTCGGCCATCTCCTGCTGGGCGCTCCGCAGCGAGGTCACCAGCCGCTCGCGCTCGGCTGCGTCCCGCAGGAGCTGGAGGTAGCCACGCGAGATGCCGAACGCGAAGATGCCGCCGATGACCGGGCCGAAGACGTCCGCATAGCTGGTCGTGCCGCGGTCCAGGACGGGGGCGACGATCACGACCACGAGGATCAGTGCCGAGAAGGCCAGCCCCCAGCGCAGCGGCAGCAGGTGACCGGCGAGCAGCCACAGCAGGAACGCCAGCCAGACGAACTCGGCCGAGACCACGACCGCGGCGGTCCAGATCGCGGCGAAGCCGACCAGCCACCACACCAGGAGCCGGCGCGAGCGTGTCCGGGAGGGCAGGACCACCCCGGCGGTGTGCCACCCGAGGATCGCGACTCCCGAGGCGACCGCGACCGGAAGCGCCACGCCGTCGCCGACGGCACGGCTGACACCGATCGCGGTCAGCACGACGGCGATGACGTGCTGGCCGACCTCCATGGCCCGCACCGTCGACCGGGCCGAGGTGGAACCCGAGGGGCCGGTCCACCCCAGCGGCATGTGCACGACGCTCATGAGACCAATACTCTCCCGGCCCGCCCCGCCGACCTGCTCGGCCACCAGATTCGTTCGCCGACGAGTGCGAAGATCGCCGGGACGATCACCGTACGCACCACGAGCGTGTCGACGAGCACACCGACCCCGACGATCAGGCCGAGCTGCCCGAGGACCACCAGCGGGAGCACCCCGAGCGCCGCGAACACCGCGGCCAGCACGATGCCCGCGCTGGTGATCACGTTGCCCGTGTGGGCGACCGCCTCGACCATGGCCGCCCGGGTGCCGACCGTCGCCACCTCCGTACGCGCGCGGTGGACGAGGAAGATCGTGTAGTCGATGCCGAGCGCGACCAGGAACAGGAACGCGAGGATCGGCACCTGGAGGTCGAGCGCATGCTGGTCGAACAGCACCCGGCTCAGCCAGGCTCCCGCCCCGATCGCGGCCGCGGCGCTGGCGAGGTTGACCAGGAACAGCAGCACCGGGGCGACCAGCGAACGCAGCAGCGCGAGGAGGACGAGGAAGCTCACCGCGAGCACCAGCGGTGCGACCAGCAGCAGGTCGCGCTCGCTCCCCTCCTTCGCGTCCAGCTCGGTGGCGACCGCACCGCCGACGAGCGCGTCCGCGCCCGGGATCGGGTGGACGGCCTCACGCAGCTCGGCGATCTGGTCGAGGCTGCGCTCGGTGCCGGGCGAGAAGGCGCTGGTCACGGAGATCTTCGTGAGCGATCCGTCGTCGGTGGTTCCGGCCGGGTGGGCGCGTACGACTCCCTCGACCTCGGCCACGGCCGCCACCACCTCGTCGGCCGCCGTGCTGTCGGCGACGATGTGGATCGGCTGGGCGTCGCCGGGCGGGAAGTGGGCCGAGAGCGTCTCCAGGCCGGCGGCCGACTCGGACTGCACCCGGAACTTCTCGACCTGGTCGAGGCCGACCGAGGTGCCGAACAGGCCGGCGGCCATCACCGCGAGCAGCGCGAGCCCGCCGACGAGGCTCGCCGCCGGCCGCTTCGCGACCCGGGAGGCGATCACCCGCCACGTACGCCCCTGGGTGCGTGCCCCGCCGGGGCGAGGGATGAACGGCCAGAAGAGCCTGCGCCCGCACACCGCCAGGAACGGCGGCAGCACGAACAGCACCGCCACCAGCGCGATCAGCAGACCGATCGCGGCCGGGATCCCCAGCCCGCGGGTCATCGGGATCGTGGCGAAGACCAGGGCCAGCAGGGCGAGCACGACCGTCACGTTCGAGGCGAGCACCGCGGGAACCGTCGTGCGCCAGGCGCGGCTCAGCGCCGCCCGGTCGTCGTCGCTCTGCTGCAACTCCTCCCGGTAGCGGGAGATCAGCAGGAGCGCGTAGTTCGTGCCGGCGCCGAACACGAGCACGCTGACGATGCCGGCGTCGAACTCGAGGTTCCACAGCGCTCCGGCCGCCGCGGTGACCCTCGCCGCCAGCCCGTCGGCGAGCGCGACCACGATCAGCGGGACGAGCCACAGCACCGGCGATCGGTAGGTGATGATCAGCAGGATCGCGACGATCAGGATCGTCACCAGCAGCAGCGTGACGTCCGCGCCCTCGAAGGCGGCGGCCATGTCGGCACCGAACGCCGGCCCACCGGTCACCTCGAGGATGATCCCGTCGGGCGCCTTCGCCGCGATGGCCGTACGCAGGGCCTCGATCGTCGCCTCGTTCCCGGCGTTGTCGGCGCCGACCCTGATCGGGGCCGACAGGACCGCCGCCCTCCCGTCCTCGCTGACCATGGGCTCGCCGGCACCCGCCACGTCCCCGACCGGGCGGAGACCCTCGAGATCACCCGCGGAGAGCTCGCCGCCGTCCTCGCGCGTGGCGACGACGATCGCTGCCTGACGGTCCGCCCCCGGGAACTCCTCCATCAGCTCACCGACGCGCGTCGACTCCGAGCCCACCGGCGCCTGCCCGGACCGCTCCGGCGCCTCCACCCCGCCGAAGAGTCCGAAGAGCACGCCCATCACGACCGCTGCGAGCCCGAGGGCCAGCCACGCTCCCCGCCGTGAGGTCAACCTGTCTGCGACGTGCGGACGGGCCACCGACCGCGTACGAACAAGAGAATCTGCCATGCCACCAACTCCATCAGCGGTGGCATGGCAGATCATCGCGAACAAGGCTGAGCCGGGAATCAGCCAAATGGCTGATGCGGCGGCGCCTCGTCCACGCTCAGGTGGCGGCCACGGGCGGCTTGACCGCGAGCACCGGCGAGGTGGCGTCGAGCAGGATCCGCTGAGCGGTGCTGCCGAAGACCAGCTTGCCGACCGGGGTCCGCGCCCGCAGACCCAGGATGATCAGACGTGCTTCGAGGCGCTGGGCGACCTGGACGACGGTGTCACTGGGGTCACCCAGGTCTCCGCGCTCGACCTCGACGCGGCCGGCGAGATCGGGCCAGCGGCCCTCGAGCTCGCCCACCTCGGGGATCCGCTCGCCGCGTACGGCGGGGACGACGACCACCGTCTCGCCCTCACGGGACTCGGTGACTGCAGCCGTGACGGCGGCGTGTCCGGGTGGAGTGTCGGCGTAGGCGACGACGATGGTCATCAGCGTTCCTCTCGGTGATACGTGGACGGGCGGGAGATCGGCGCGGTCACTGCAGGAGACCCAGCGGCAGGTCGACCGGCAGCAGCGACGGCAGCGCCAGGAGCACCGCACCCAGGACGAGGGTGTAGATGATCGCCGTGCGCGGGCGGGTGCGGGCTGCGTACAGGAGGAACAGCGGTGTGAACACCAGCGTCGCCGCCAGGTAGCCACCGACCATGACGAGCACCAGGAACGCTGCCATGGCCGCGAAGGTGCGAGCCCCGATCAGCAGGTCGTGGCGCCGGCTCAGGGCCCGGGCGTCGAGCCTCGGCTCGACCCGGGTGGCGAGCATGGTCGCGCCGGAGGAACCGGACGGCTCGTCGACGGGACCGCTGACGGGACCACCGCTGTTCCGTGGGACGTCCCGCCGGGACCGGAGCTCCTGCCAGGTCAGCACGGCCGCTGCGGCGAGACCGCCCAGGGCCACGAGCCGAGGCATCAGCTGCGCCTCGTCGGAGAACGACCCGCTCACCCACAGCGCCCCTGCGAAGACGAGCACCGCGATCACGGCGACGCCGAGGGACCAGGGCGTACGTGCCAGCGACCCCTCCAGCTCGTCCGCATCGCTCTCGTCGGTCTCGTGCTCGTCACGGTGGCCGTCGTCGACAGCCCCGGACGCTCGGCGGAGCCGCTTGACCAGGGACCACAGCACGGGCACGACCAGCAGCGCGGCGAAGACGAGCACGCCGGGCCGGGCGACCCAGGAGGCGCCGTCGTACAGGCTCGCGGTCAGGTAGTAGTAGCGCTCCATCGGGATGGCCAGGACGAAGCCGATCAGGAACGGTGCCCGCGGCATCCCGGTCGCCTTGAGGAAGAATCCGACGACACCGAGCACGACCATCACCCACAGGTCGCCGAGCTGGCCACCCTCCTGGAACGCACCCAGGAGCATCACCACGAGGAGACCCGGCCCGAGCACGGCGAAGGGCACCTTGGTGAGCTTCGCCAGCGACCCGGTGGCCAGGAAGCAGAGGAACGCTCCCGCGACCGAGGCGATCGCGAACGCCCACACGATCAGGTACATCAGGTCGAGATGGTCGGTGACGATCGCCGGCCCCGGCTGGATGCCGTACGTCAGCAGCATCCCGAGCAGCATCGCCGACGGCACGCCTCCGGGGATGCCGAAGAGGAAGGTCGGGATCAGGTCGCCGGCCTCGACGGAGTTGTTGGCGCTCTCCGGACCGACGATGCCGCGGGGGTCGCCCTTGCCGAACTTGCGCTTGTCCTTGGCGGTGGCGACGGCCTGCCCGTAGGCGAGCCAGGTGCCGGCGGTCGCGCCGACGCCGGGCAGGACACCAGCCCAGATGCCGATCAGGGCGCCCCGGATGACGTGGGTCCAGTGGGTGATCCACTCGCGGATGCCGGATCCCCAGCCGCCGGAGAGCTCCACGGGCTTCTCGGTCACCCGGCGCTGACCGACGCGGCTGGCGATCTCGGCGAGACCGAACACACCTAGCGCGACGGCGACCAGGGAGATGCCGTCGCTGAGGAACAGCGACCCGAAGGAGAACCGCTCCTCGGCCGTCGTGGGCGAGGTGCCGACCAGACCGAGCAGGAGACCGAGCAGACCGGCGGTCAGGCCCTTGACGACGTTGCCGCGCGAAAGCACCGCGGCGAGCGAGACGCCGAGGATGGTCAGCATGAAGAGCTCCGGGCTGCCGAAGGACAGCACCAGCGGCCGCGCCAGCGGGATGGCGAGGGTGAGCCCGACCGCCCCGATCAGGCCGCCGGCCATCGAGGAGAGGAAGGCGAGGGACAGCGCCCGTTTGGCCTGCCCCTGTCTCGCCATGGAGTAGCCGTCGAGCATCGTCACGCTGGCCGAGGCCGATCCGGGTGCGCCGAGCAGCACGGCGGCGACGGTGTCCGAGGTGTGCACGACGGCCAGGGCGCCGATGAGCATGGCGAGAGCGGGTTCGGGGTCCATGCCGAACGTGATCGGGAGCAGGATCGCCACCGCGCCCGTGCCGCCGAGACCGGGGATGAGGCCGATGATCAGGCCGGCCACCACGCCGACGGCGAGCATGATGAGAAGTGAGGGATCGGCCAGGGAGGCGAGGGCCGAGAAGGCTGCGTCGGTCATCGTTCTACCTCTGCTCGATGGTGATGTCGTAGTCGGTCTCGAGCAGCTCGAGGACGTCCTCGCGGACGCTCTCGTCCACGCGGTACGCCTCGCCGATCCGGTCGGCGAGGTCGGGTGAGGCGTCGAGCGGATAGCCACCCAGCACCTCGGCCGCGGACTTCTGGAAGGCGGGCTCGGCGCCCATCTCGTCCGCCGTCGAGCGCAGCAGCTCGACCGCCTCGTCCGGTGTGTCCTCGGGCACCCAGAGCGCCTTCTGGTACGTGTAGGTCAGCGCCAGGATGGCGCGATAGGTCTCCAGCGCCTCGGGGTCCGGCTGCTCGCCGTGGATCTGCTCGTACACCTCGACGACGGTCGGCAGGTCGGGGAAGTTGGGATCGCGCACGATCTCGCCGTCCTCGTCCACCTGCCCGAGCGAGAAGAGCGGCACCGCGGTGCCGTCCTCGACCAGCGGCTCGACCGCGGGCTCGTAGGAGGAGGTCGTCTGGTAGTCGATGTCGACCTCGCCGCGCTGCAGCGCGAGGTTGACCGGGCCGCGGCCCTCGAAACCGAAGGTCGCGTCGATGTCGGCGGAGAGGAGGTCGAAGGCCAGCATCGTGGTGAGGTCGAGGCTGGTCGCCGCGATGCCGCCGAAGATGAGGGGCTTGTCGCGGCCGACGAGGTCCTCCACCCCGCGTACGCCGGCGCCGGTCCGGGCGTAGACGACTGCTCCGGTGCCGTTGGCGAGGATGGGCCGGAGCTTGTCGAAGTCGTAGCGCACGGCCGGCATGTCGAGGAGATACGGCACCACCGTCGAGGCCGTGCTGACCAGCACCTCGGTCCCATCGGTCTTCGCCGAGGTCATGAAGTGGTTGGTGCCGAGGATGCCCTCGCCACCGTCGTCGTTGACCGGCGCCAGGCCCGGCGAGCCGGGCACCGCCTCGGTCAGCTCGGCGCCGACGAACCGCGCCCAGGTGTCCGTGCCGCCACCCTCGGCCAGCGGGATCATCATCTCGACGGTCTCACCCGAGTAGTCACCGTCGGCCGTCGAGGCGGCCGGGTTCAAGAAGTCCCCGCCCAGGACGGAGACGCCCACCGCCAACGCGGTGAAGCCTGCGAGGACTGCGCCGGCGAGTCGCGGGCTCGGCGCGGGGCGTTCCGGCGGATCCTGCGCGGAGACGGCATCCTCGTCTGCAGTCGTGGCCACGTCCTCTTCATCGACGTGCTGGGTCATGAGTTCCTCCAGGTGAAGCGAGCCTCACACGGGCATCCCGTGTCAAGGGGTCAGATGGTTAAGCCGATGCGGACGGCAGCAGCGGCGGGTCCGGCAGGACCACGGATCCGTGGGCGAGACGGCGGTAGGTGCGTACGACGCCGACGACGGGGACGCCGTCGTGCTCCTCGGCGAAGGTGCTGACCCGGCCTGCGGGCGTGCCGAGCCGCAGGCCGGTGGTGGGCCGCCCCTCGGGGACGAGGTCGTGCACCACCGTTCCGGGGGCGTCGGCGGCCAGCGTCAGCGCCACGGAGCCGGTGACCGGGACCGCCGGGTGGAAGCGCCCCATCGACAGCATGCGGACGGTCAGGTCGGTCCCCTCCTCGTTCGCCGCATCGGGAGCGGCGACCAGCGCGAGCTTGGGAACGGCCCGGGCGACGGCCTCCGGGGTCGGGGCGAGTCCCATCAGGACACCCGCTTCCCGGCGTACGGCATCGAGACGGGCCAGCAGGCCCGGCACCATGTCGAGCTCGGCGATGTCCTCGTCACCGCGCACACCGAAGTCGGCGGCGTGGGCGGCGACGACCGGGGCGCCAGCGTCGACGAGCGTGACGACCACGCCGCCCGCCGCCTCGGACAGGGTGTCGCGCTGATGCCCCGTGGGGAAGAGGTGTCCGGTGCTCCGGCCGGCCGGGTCGACGAACCCCATGTGCACCGGTGCGCCGAGAAAGGGGACGCCGGGGATGGTCGCGGAGGCCTCTTCGTCGAGCACGCCGCCGGGGGTCGGGACGCGCTGCACGATGAGCTGGTCGGTGTTGGTGTTGAGGACCCGAACCGCCGTCTCGGACGCCCCGGGCCGTACCCAGCCCTCCCTGATCGCGAACGACGCGACCACCGCGGAGCAGTTGCCGCAGTTGCTCCCCCAGTCGACCTTGGCCTCCTCGATGCCGACCTGGGCGAACGTGTACTCCACATCCACCCCGGACGTCGCCGAGGGAGCCAGGATGACCGCCTTGCTCGTGGTGGACGTGCCACCACCGACCCCGTCGACCTGACGGTGGTCGGGGCTGCCGTAGATCCGCAGCAGCACCTCGTCGACGGACAGATCCGGGACCTGCAGGTCGTCGCGACGGAAGACCCAGCACTTGCTGGTGCCACCCCGCATCCATGTCGCGGCGATCTCGCGCATATTGCCTCCTGAGCCGAGTCGTCCGGGCTCTCCGGACCCACACAGACTGGAGCGAGGTGACTTGTAGCACAATCGCGAGTTCGAACATCATCGTGTAGTAAAACTGCATGCTCAACAGGCGTCTCCGGCACGGTTCCCATGCCTCGTTGCACGTCGTCGCGGCGGAAGCAGCACTGCACGGTCCTACATGGCCATGTAGCAGACCTTCATGCAGACTGGGGTCGTGCTCGACATCAAACGGCTGCAGATCCTGTTGGCGATCGTGGAGGAAGGATCCGTGACCAGTGCCGCCACGGTGCTGGGCTACACACCGTCCGCGATTTCGCAGCAGCTTCTGAGGCTCGAGCGCGAGGCCGGCCAGCCGCTCCTCGACCGCCACGCCCGGGGCATGACCCCGACCGATGCGGGCCTGGTGCTCGCCACCCACGCGCGCAAGGTCCTGCGCCAGCTGGCAGCCGCCGAGTCGGACCTCGCCGACATCGCAGGAGTACGTCGCGGCAGCGTCACCCTCGGCACCTTCCCCACCATCGGCAGCTCGTTCCTACCCCTGGCGGTCCGGCGCTACAAGGAGCTCTACCCCAACATTGCGCTGACCATCCACAGCGGCCGCGAGGACGACCTCGTGCGCATGCTGGAGGAGGGCAAGGTCGCCATGTCCCTCCTGTGGGACTACGCCTGGGAGCGGGTCGACAACGACGAGCTGGTGCTCACCGAGCTCTTCACCGACCCCACCGTGCTGCTCGTCGGGGCCACCCACCGCCTGGCCCGGCGGCGTACGGTCCGGATGGCCGACCTCGCCGAGGAACCCTGGATCATCCGCGCGGGCGGTCACCCGGTCGTCGAAGTCCTGCAGCGCAGCGCGGTCGCCGCGGGCTTCAACCCGACCATCGCGTTCCAGGCCAACGACTACCAGGAGGCCCAGGCCATGGTCAGCGTCGGTCTCGGGATCGCGCTCGCCCCCAGGACGGCAACCGTCAACCAGCATCCCGACGTACGCGTCATCTCCCTGGGCGACACCGCTCCCCCGAGGCGCATCCTCGTCG
The DNA here is from genome assembly GCF_015752315.1 of Nocardioides luteus. NCBI lineage: Bacteria > Bacillati > Actinomycetota > Actinomycetes > Propionibacteriales > Nocardioidaceae > Nocardioides > Nocardioides luteus. Next base: position 1,583,799 of record NZ_JADOVJ010000001.1, on the reverse strand, counting down.
CCCACCGCACCGGTCGCGTCCGCAGCGCTGCCGAGCTCGCCCTGCACGACGTGCTCATCGAGACCTCGTCGACCTACTCCTGAGGCGCGCGCTCAGGCCTGGTCGCCCTCCCAGACGAGCGGCTCACGGACCGCGAGCGGGGCGGTGAAGCCGACGCGACGGACCGGGTCGAACTCGGTCTCGGTCTCGGAGTCGTCGGTGTGGACGCGGTCCGGGCCGCCGGAGAAGCTGACCGACGCCTCTGGCAGAGCGCGGTCGTGGTGGAGGACCTCGACGGTCCCGTCGAAGTAGCCCCTCGGCGCCGTTGGCTGCCACCTGCCGATGTTCCGAGCCTGCCCTGCCATGTCGTCATGATGGCACTGCCGGATCCGGTGCCGCACTGATTTCTGGAGGACGGATCAGGCAGTCGGCGGACGCAGGCCGATCTCGGTCAGCCGTCGGCCGCGCCGGCGCAGCAGGTCCTGGAAGGCAGCGGCCAGCGTCGAGGGCTTGCGGTCGAGCCAGCAGGCGCCGATGTGCCGCACCGCCTCCGGATTGGTCAACGGAACCTCGACACAGCCCGTGGCCCCGTGGGGGTCGCGAGGTGCCAGGCTGACCCCGAGGCCGGCCGAGACCAGGCCTCGGAGGGTGGCGAGATCGTCGCCCTCGAAGCCGATCGTGGGCGTGACGCCGCTGGCCTGGGCGAGCTCCTCGAGCAGCGTACGCATCCCGTAGCCGCGCTTCATGCAGATGAACATCTCCTCGGCAGCCTCCTCGAAGCTCACCCGGGCACGTGTCGACAGGCGGTGGCCGGGCGGCACGACCAGGACGAGCGGCTCGGTGTGCAGCCGCCATCGGCGCAGACCGGCGCCTTCCTCGAGCGGCGAGATCAGCGCGATCTCGGCGGTGCCGTCGGCGACGGCCGCCAGGCACCGTGGTCGTGAGGTCTGGATCAGGTCGACGGACGCGCCCGGATGCTCCTGGAGGAACGCCTTGACCAGCGCCGGCACGACCCGCTCGCCGAGCGTGCTCTGGAAGGCGAGGGCGATCCGTCCGCGGGCGCCGGACTCCTGAGCCTGGACCGCCTCGATGCCTGCCGTGGCCGCCGCGACCGCGGCCGCGGCATGGGGTGCGAGCGCCTCTCCGGCGCGGGTCAGCCGCAGACCTCGTCCGTGCCGCTCGACCACGTCCACGCCCAGCTCTCTGCCGAGCCGGGCGAGCATGCGGCTCACCGTCGGCTGGGGCATCTGCAGCAGGTCGGCCGCGGCGAGCGTCTGGCCCGTCTCGGCGAGGGCAGCGAGGGCGGGGAGCATCGGCAGGACATTTCTGGCGGTGGCATCCACGGCAGACACTGTATGCGTTGATGCATTCTTTCGACACCACTAATGCATTGGACGCATGGTTTCGGACTGCCTAGCGTGACGAAGATGAGCCAACAGGACGGACCCGGACATCGACGTGTGCTGATCGCCCTCGTCGCGATCGGGATGACGACGTTCGTGCAGCTGTACTACCCCCAGGCGCTGATCCCGGCGCTCAGCCGCGACTTCGAGGTCGATGCCTCCCAGGCCGCTCTGACCATCTCCGGAGCCACGATCGGGCTCGCCGTCGCCGCGCTCGGCTGGTCGTGGATCGCCGACCGGATCGGCCGGGCCAGGGCGATGACGATCGCCATCCTCGCCGCCGCTGCCATCGGGCTGGTGCTTCCGTTCGTGACCTCGTTCCCCGTGCTCGTCCTCCTCCGCGTCGGGCAGGGCATCGCCCTGGGCGGCACCCCGGCACTTGCCCTGGCCTACCTCGACGAGCAGGTCAGCCGGCGCGTCGCCATGGCCGCGGCCGCGACGTACATCTCCGGGACGGTCGTCGGCGGACTGGTGGGACGGCTCATCGCGGCGCCGGTCGCCGACGTGAGCGACTGGCGCGTGGCCGCCCTGGTGGCCGGCGTGGTCAGCGCGCTCGGCGCCGCCGTGGCGGTCATCGCCCTCCCGCGCGAGCGCTCCCGCCCGGCCACGGCACGGTCACGCCCCGCCGGTGTCTGGCCGGGCATGGTCGCCAACCTCACGAACCCCGCCCAGCTGGCGCTCTACGCGCAGGGATTCCTTCTCATGGGCGCTCAGGTGGCGGTCTTCAACTACCTCGGCTACCGGCTCGAGCTCGAGCCGTTCGACCTGCCTCCGTCCCTGACCGCGGTGATCTTCCTCGCCGGGCTCTCCGGCGCGGTGTCGGCCCGGCTGGCGGCCACGCTCGCCGGCCGGTTCGGCCGTCGACGCGTACTCCTGGCCTCTTCCCTGACCATGGTCGCCGGCGCCGCGCTGACGATCCCCGACCGGCTGGCCTCGGTCCTGATCGGCCTGCTGCTGTTCGCCACCGCCTACTTCGCCGCGCACTCGATCGCGTCGGGCTGGGTAGGCCCCATGGCGACCAGCGGCGTCGCCCAGGCCACCTCGCTCTACACGCTCTTCTACTACGCCGGCTCCAGCCTCTTCGGCTGGCTCGGCGGCCTCGCCTTCGCCGCCGGCTGGACCGGCACCGCGACCATGGTCATCGCGATCGTCCTGATCGCCTTCGCCGCCGCCCGCACCCTCCTGCCTGGCACCGCAAACGAAATCAGTGCACAGACACCACCGAAGACGTACGCAGCTCCGCGCTGACCAGCGAGACGGCTGTCGCCGTATCGTGGACCAGCGCGGTCGGCCTGTCATTCGCTCCAGGTCACCACCGACGGACCACGAACCCGAGGAGAAGCCGATGGCCAGGACCTATCGCGTCAACGCCGTCACACGCCTGGTCAACCGCGCGTTCGCGGCGATGACCCGGCTGGGGCTCGGCAAGGCGTACCGACACATCCTCACCGTCCCCGGCCGCCGCACGGGCACACCCCACTCCACGCCCGTCGATGTCATGGCCCGGGACGGCGAGCGCTGGCTGGTCGCCGGCTACGGCGTCACCAACTGGGTGCGCAACGCCCGCGCCGCCGGTCAGGTCACGCTCAGCCGAGGCGGCCGATCTGAAACGCTGTACGTGACCGAGCTGGACCCGTCGGCCAGCGTTCCCGTGCTGCGCCAGTACCTGCGCGAGGTACCGGTGACTCGGCCCTACTTCGCCGTGACGGCGGACTCCCCCGACGAGGACATCGCAGCCGACGCACACCGCCATCCCGTCTTCCACCTCACCGTCGCCGACATCGCCGTGGAGGACTGATCTTGTGGTGGACGCAAAGGGACTCGAACCCCTGACATCCTCCTTGTAAGGGAGGCGCTCTACCAACTGAGCTATGCGTCCGAAGCGCCCCAAGAGTACGCGATCAGGGGCGGGCCCGGCGAACCGGGCCGACGTACCAACCCTGAAATGGAAGTTGAGCCGCTGACGTCTCGGGTCATCAGCGGCTCAACAACTCAAGATTAGATCCCGCCCAGGGCATAGGAAAAGCGATGTAACCACCCTGTTAATGGACCTTTGATGACCCGTAAACTACCTGCTCAGACGGCCGCGTGGAGCTGCCGGAGGTGCTCCTCGAGGTCGCGGCCGTCGGCGTTGTCGTTGTGTACGGCCCACCGCACGACACCCGCCTTGTCGATGACGTAGGAGGACCGGAGCGGGGCGCCGGTGCGCTCGTTGAAGACGTCGTAGGCCTTGGTGACCTCGCCGTGGGGCCAGAAGTCGGAGAGCACCGGGAAGTTGAGCCGGTCGGTGTCGGCGAACTGCCGGATCGCGTAGACCGGGTCGCACGAGATCGCCAGGACCTCGGTGTCGAAGGTGACGAACTCGTCGAGCCGGTCGCGCAGTCCGCTCATCTCGCCGGTGCACACACCGGAGAAGGCGAACGGGAAGAAGAAGATCGCGACGGCCTTCTTGCCGTGGAAGTCGGTGAGCGTGACGTCGGCCCCGAACTGGTCCCGGAGGGTGAAGTCCGGAGCCGGACCGCCGATCTGAAGTCCACTCACTGCCCTGCCGCCCTCTCGCCGTTCGATCCTGCCGCCTCGATGTCCCAGGTGGCCAGCTCGCGGCGGAGCACCTTACCCGTCGCGTTGCGTGGCAGAGCGTCGGTCACGACGATCTCCCGCGGCACCTTGAAGCGAGCAAGATTCTCCTTGACCCAGTCCTTGAGGACCGCATCGACGCCGTCCTCGGTGCCGGGCACCACCACGACGAACCCGCGCAGACGCTTGCCGAAGTCGGCGTCGTCGACCCCGACGCAGGCCGCGTCGGTGACGAGCGGGTGGCGCATCAGGCAGTCCTCGACCTCCTGCGGGAAGACGTTCTCGCCGCCGGACACGATCATGTCGTCGTCGCGGCCCTCGACGTAGAGCCGGCCGTCGGGACCGAACCGTCCGACGTCGCCGGTCGCCATCAGACCGTCGACGACCTCCTTGCCGCCGCCGCTGGTGTAGCCCTCGAAGAGCAGCCCGTTGCCGACGAAGATCCGGCCGGCCTCACCGTCGGGGACCGGCACGCCGTCGGCGTCGAGGATCCTCATCCTGGTGCCCCACGGGATCTTGCCGGCCGAGGTCGGCGCCTCGCGCAGGTCGACGGGGTCGGCGATCGAGGCGTAGGAGACCTCGGTCGAGCCGTAGACGTTGTAGAGGCTGTCCCCGAAGCGGTCCATCCACTCCAGCGCCAGGTCGCCGGGCAGCGCCGAGCCGGAGGACGCGACGGCCTTCAGCCGGGAGGCGATCCCCTCCAGGTCGTACGCAGCAAGCGTCTCCTCCGGCAGCGACAGGATCCGCTGCATCATGACCGGGATGACCACGAACGAGTCGGCCCCGGTCTCCTGGAGGGTCGCCAGCGCGTCCTCCGGGTCGAACCGGCGACGCAGGATCATGGTGGTGCCGAGCAGCTCGGCGAAGAGCAGGTGGGCGAGCCCCCAGGTGTGGAAGAGCGGCGCGGCGATGAAACAGCGCCAGCCGTCCTTCATCGGCATCCGCGACATCAGCGCGACCGCAGCGTCGAACCCGGCCTCCGGACGCGGCGCCGACTTGGGCGCCCCCGTCGTGCCGGAGGTCAGGATCACGATCCGGCCGTGCCGCTTCGGCGGCGGCACCGGCCGCGCGTCGCCGGCGACCAGCGACTCGAGGGTCTCACCAGGATCGTCGGAGTCGACCCACGCGACCAGGCGCTCGGCCGAGGCCGCCGAGGACAGCATCCCGGTGAACTCCTCGTCGTGGATGATCAGCGCGGGCTTGTCGCGCTCCAGCACCCCGACGAGCTGCGGACCGGCGAAGGCGGTGTTGAGGTAGAGGACATCGGCGCCCAGCTTCGCGACCGCCAGGGTGGCGTCGACGAACCCGCGGTGGTTGCGGCACATGATCGCGACCCCGTCGCCCTCGCCGATCCCCCGGGCCGCGAGGGCCCGGGCGATCGCGTTGGAGCGGCGGTCGAGGTCGGCGTACGTCAGCGACCCGAGCTCGTCGATGACCGCGGTGCGGCGCGGATAGCGGTGGGCGAGGCCGATGAAGCCTCCAGCCGGCCCGGTGCCCCAGCGCGCGAGCGCCAGACCGGTCCGTGCGAGCCCGAGCGGACTGACCGGCCGGACGATGCCGGAACCGGCCAGGATCATCGCCGCGGATCCGGCGGTGCGTGCCTTGGCAGCCGTAGTCGAGAACACCGTTGGGAGTCTAACGTCGCTCACGCGAAGACTCCTGCGGGTGTCCACCGACCCCGAGAACCGTTGCCATCAGGCAGGAGTCTTCGGCGCCAGCAGACGCGTCGCGGCCCAGTCCTTGCTCACAGATGCGGTGGTGGTCTGGGACAGTCCTGCGATCGGCGCGGCCTCGGCGATGTCCGCCGCGTCGACCGCACCCGGGCGGCCCACCTTCGGCGTCAGCAGCCAGATGACCCCGCCTCCGACGAGGTCGGTCAGCGCGTCGACGAGTCCGTCGACGAGGTCGCCGTCGTCGTCGCGCCACCACAGCAGCACGGCGTCGACGACATTGCCGTACTCACCGTCCACCAGGTCCGCGTCGACGGCGTCTTCGATGGCGACCCGCAGCTCGTCATCCGTATCGTTGTCCCAGCCCAGTTCCTGGATGACCATGCCGGACTTGAGGCCCAGCCGGTCCGCAGGCCCTGTGGCTGCGGTCGAGCTCACGTGTCTTTCCTCCAAGGCTTGATGTGTCCATGCCGCTTGCATGAACTTGGTTGGTGGTAGTCCAGCGGAGAACGCTGGTCCACGCAACCCCACCCGCCTGTCAACCGCTAGATAACGGCGTGTCGGAGGCCCTTCAGGCCCTCGGATCGAGCAGATGGAGCAGTACGTTGCGGTCCTGGGCCGTCCCGGAGAAGGGATGCTCGGCCAGGGGGACCTTCGGCGTCTGCCAGTCGTTCGCGGCCAGCTCACGAGACAGCGAGGCGAGGTGGCCGACCTCCTCGATGGAGCCGCTCCACCGGGCGGGACCGGCGTGGTCGAGCATCGTGGTGGCGATGGTGAGCACGTCCCCGTCAGAGATGAGCTCGACCACCCGGCCCTGCTGCGGCCAGTCGATCAGGGACGGCGCGGTGACCTCCCACCACGAGCCGTGAGGCTTCACCGACGTACGGTGGGTGTGGCCGTTGAGCCAGAGGACCGCGCTCTCATGACGCGAGACGGTCTGCTCGATCTCGTCGCCGAGGACCCGCCGGCTGCCGCTCGCGCCGCTCATGTCGTTGACCAGCGAGGCCACGTCGTGGTGGCTGGCGATCACGGCGAGCCGCTCGTCGTAGTCGGTGGAGGCGAGCACGGCGTCGAGCCACTCCAACTGCTCGGCGTCGATCGACCCCTGGAAGCCGCCGGCCGGGTTGACCGTGTCGAGGACGACGAAGGTGACCTGGTCGTTGACGTCGTGGCGGTAGTAGGACTCGCCACCGGCGTGGAACCCGTGGCCCGGCGGCTTCGCCTCGTCGTGGACGTGGGAATCGACGAACTCCTGCAGCGTCGTCTGCCGGCGACGCCGGTCGGCGGTCACCTCGTACGGCTCCAGCTCGGCCAGCATCGCGAGCGCCGCCGGGTCACCGGAGATCAGCCCGGCGATGAGCTTCGCCTTCGCCTCGTCGGTCCAGTGCTCGGGCATCGCGATCGCCTTCAGGTCGCCGACCGCGATCTCGGCGATGGCGGAGTTGCCCGGCACGGTGCCCTGCAGCAGCCCGTCGTGGTTGCCGTTGACGGCCAGCCAGGGCACCTCGAGCCCGGGTGAGTCGATCGCACGCCGCACGGCCTTCAGCAGCCCGGGGACGAGCGGGAAACCGTGGTCGCCCCGGCGCATGTCGTACGTCTCGCCCTGGGGGTGCCAGAAGCGCTTGTCCGGCAGCGCGGCGACGCCTTCGTAGTGCAGCATGTCGCCGGAGTCGGGGGTCAGCCGGCCGCCGTCGAGCAGCGTCAGGTACCAGTCGAGCTCGTTGTACTGCCCGTTGTCGGTGTTGTCGCCGGTCGCGATCGCCAGGTCGAGCGGGCCGCCGCCGACGGGTCCTTCGGTGATCTCGTTGATCGCCTCGACCATCGCCGCCCCGACCTGTGCGGTCAGCAGCTCCTGGGCCCGGTACGTCCCGATCTCCTCGATCAGCTCCCGGGTCGAGGCGTCGGGGTCCATGAGCCGGTCCAGGACCTCGACCCGCGCCGGCGACTGGTGGTCGCAGATGTGCATGTCGGACAGGTGGGCGACGGTGAGCACCGGATCACCGAGCTCCTCGGGCTTCCGGGCCAGGTCGGTGCGCGAGATGTGGCGCTCCTGAGGGCCTTCGGCCAGACGTACGTAGGTGCCCTTCCGGCCACCCGCGACGATCCGCCCGCTCTCGCTCGTGACACCCATCTACGCCTCTTCTCCCTCAGCACCGGCCGCCGCGGTCCGTGCGCGAACGATACTCCCAGACCGCGGCGACCGCTCCTTTCGGTCAGCCCGTGTAGACGGTCGCCTTGCCGTACAGGTTGCGGGTGACGTTGGAGAGGTAGGCGCTCGCGTCGGCGGAGCCGAGGTTGTAGGTGTTGAAGACGCCGTAGCCCTGGGAGACCGTGCGCGAGGCGAGACTGGCGGCGGTCGAGGCCGAGGTGCCCTGGATGTTGATCGCGGCGGGGGCGAGCTCGGGCTTGCCGAGCCCGGGGACGTTCGGTACGCCCCAGGTGCCGTAGTAGGGGTTCCAGGCGTAGTCGAGCAGGTCGCCGGCGTTGACCCCGCCGTAGGAGAGCCGCTGCGAGGACGGGCCGATGTAGTAGAGGGTGATCAGCTTGTCCGGAATCCGCGAGCGCAGCGCCTGGAGCAGGTAGACGAAGGAGAAGTCGTTGGGCTGGCCGGTGCCGTTGGCGCCGTAGTTGGACCACTCGTCGTCGAAGTCGATCCCGTCCAGGCCGTAGCGGGTCACCGCGTCCGCGAGCTGGTCGGCGAACGCCTCGGCGGACGCCCGGTCCGGGAAGTTGGCGAAGCCGGCGCCCTGGTGGTTGCCGAGCACGGAGAGCAGGATCTTGATGCCCTTGGCCTGGGCCGGACGGATGTGCACGTCGGCGGCGTCGAGCTGCGCCTGCACCTGCGGGTTGTTGTAGAGGTAGGCCCGCTGGCCGACGGTGTCGTAGTTGATGTTGGCCGCGAAGATCAGACCGATGTCGAAGACGTTGCCGCCTCCGGCGAGCTCGTACTTGGCGACGTTGCCGATGCTGTAGTTGTTGACCTCGACGTAGCCGGTCATCAGCGTCGGCGACGCGAGCGGGCGCGCCGCCCCCGCCGAGGGGGCGAGGCCGGTGGCCGCGGTCGCTCCGATGGCCGCGGCGCCCGCGCCGAGCAGCATGTGTCTGCGTGAGATGTGGGGAACTGACATGGTGCTGGTCTCCTTTAGTTGCGGTGGAACCTCAGGGTGCGGACCTCGAAGGCCCCGAGACTGAGCGCGACGACACCGCCGTCGGAGCTCACCTCGGCGATCGGGTCCTCCACGAGCGAGATCTCCTCGACCCGCTCGTAGCTCTCCGCGACGCGCAGCTCCCCCTGCGTACGCGCGCCGGTCGACTCGTAGACACGCACGACCAGGTCGCCGGAGCGGTCGGCGGCGAGCTTGACGCTCGAGACCACCAGACCGTCACCGGAGACGGTCACCAGCGGCTCGACAGCACCTGCGCCGGTGATCTGGCGCGACGGCGTGTTGAGCGCGGCCCCGGCCTCGGTCGCAGTCTCGACAGAGGCACCGATGACCAGGCCGTAGCGGTGGGTCTGCACGCCCTGGTCGGTCTCCGGGTCGGGGAACCGCGGCGCCCGCAGCAGCGAGAGCCGCACCTCGGTGGTGAGCGCCGTCGGGCGGGTCACGTCGAAGCCGTACGTCGAGTCGTTGATCAGCGCCACTCCGAACCCAGGCTCGGAGGCCAGCACCCAGCGGTGCATCGAGGTCTCGAACTTCGCCGCCTCCCAGGAGGTGTTGGTGTGGGTCGGGCGGCGGTGGTAGCCGAACTGGGTCTCGGCCAGCGTCTGCTCTGCCTTGACGTCGAGCGGGAAGGCCACCTTGAGGAACTTCTCGGTCTCGTGCCACTCGGTGCTCTGCGCGATGTCGAGCACCCGCGAGCCGGGAGCCAGCGAGAGCACCTGGGTCGTCGACGACTCGGGCGAGATCGGCCGCTCGACGACCAGCCCGTCCTCGGTGATCTCGATCGAGGTGACCTCGCGCAGGTCGGTGACCCGGTTGCGGTAGAACCGATCCACGTCCCAGGCGTCCCACATGTTCGGGAAGTCCTGGTGGAGCTGGAGGAGGTTGGCCTCGGCCCCGGCCGGGATCGCGTCACGCCCGGTCGCGAGATCGATCGCCGAGGTGATCAGGCCCTCGGCGGAGACGGTGACCTCGACGACCCCGTTCCCCAAGACGTACGTCCCGTCCTTCTCGACCACGGAGACGGCCGCCACCGGCTCGGCCGCCAGCACCGCACCCGAGCGCCCGTCGGCCCGCAGCGCGACGGTTCCCTCGCCGGCGAGCGCCGTGAGCGCCCGTTCGATGATGGCCGTCGCCGCTTCGGCGACCCGGGCATACTGCGCCGCCGCCTCGCGGTGCACCCAGGCGATCGACGTCCCGGGCAGGATGTCGTGGAACTGCTGGAGCAGGACCTGCTGCCACAGCGCGTCCAGCTCGTCGTAGGGGTAGTCGAGCAGACCGCGGACGGCCGCGGTGGCCGACCACAGCTCGGCCTCGACGAGCAGGTGCTCGCAGCGCCGGTTGCCCTGCTTGGTGAGGTGCTGGGAGGTGAGGGTGGCGCGGTGGAGCTCGAGGTAGAGCTCGCCGACCCAGACCGCCGGGTCCGGCAGCTCGGCCCGGGCCTCGGCGAAGAACTCGTCCGGGTGACGCCAGGACACCTGAGCGGAGCCTTCGAGATCGCGGAGACGACGGGCCTTGCCGGCCATCTCTCGGGTGGTGCCGCCACCGCCGTCGCCCCAGCCGACCGGAGCGATCGAGCCGGTGGCGATCCGGTTCTCCCGGAACTGGCGGGAGGCCTTGGCGACCTCCGCGCCGGAGAGCCGGGAGTTGTAGGTGTCCATCGGCGGGAAGTGGCTCAGGATCCGGGAGCCGTCGATGCCTTCCCACTCGAAGGTGTGGTGGGGGAACTTGTTGACCTGGTTCCAGGAGATCTTCTGGGTGAAGAACCACTCGAACCCGGCCCGCTTCATCAGCTGCGGCAGCGCCGGGCTGTAGCCGAAGGAGTCGGGCAGCCAGACACCCTTGCAGCGGATCCCGAACTCGGTCTCGAAGAACCGCTGCCCGTAGAGGAACTGCCGCACCAGCGACTCCCCCGACGGCATCGTGGTGTCGGACTCGACCCACATGCCGCCGAGCGGGATGAAGCGGCCCTCGGCGACCGCCGCCTTGACCTTGGCGTAGACCTCCGGACGGTGCTCCTTGAGCCACGCATACTGCTGCGCGCTCGACATCCCGTAGCGGAAGTCGGGGTCCTCGCCGAGCAGCTCGGTCATCGAGGAGGTGGTGCGGGCGACCTTGCGGATCGTCTCGCGAACCGGCCACAGCCAGGCGGAGTCGATGTGGGCGTGGCCGATCGCGGCGATCTGGTGGGCGGAGTCGTGCGCGGTCGCTTCGAGGACCTCGGCGAGCGCCTCCCGGGCATCGGCGGCCGTCTCCCGGATCCGCTGCAGGTCGACACGGTCGAGGGCGTCGTCGATGGCCTGCAGGATGCGGAACTTGCGCGGCCCCTCGGGCAGCTCGACCTGCAGCTCGTGGAGCGTCTCCAGGTCGAGGCAGAGCTCGAAGACGTCCTTCTCGAAGACGGCGAGCTCGACCCGGCGGGTGGTGTAGAGCCTCTTCTTCGAGGAGGTCTCGATGTCGCCTTCCTGGGTGGGCAGGAAGGGGTGGTAGTCGAGCAGGACCGGGTTGGCCGCGGCCTCCAGGAAGAGCTCGATCTCCTCGCCACCCTTCGCCTCGTCGGCGACCAGCACCCACTGGTTGCGAGGGTTGAGGCTCTTGATGGGCTCGCCCTCGGGCGTGTAGACCAGCCCCTCGCACTGGAAGCCGGGCATGTTGACGTCGAAGCCGAGGTCGCAGACCAGCTCCACCCGCCTGCCGGCCCACTCCGCGGGCACGGTGCCGGTGATCCGGAACCAGGCGGTCCCCCACGCCGGACCCCAGTCGCTGCCGACCTCGAAGGGCTCGTACGTCAGCGCCAGCCCCTCCGCGGGAGCGATCGGCTCCCCGGGCAGCTCGTGCCAGGCGACGCTCACGGGCGCCGAGGCGGTGTGCACGGCCGGCCACAGGCGCTCCTTGAGGACCCGGCTCACGCGGCCTTCGGTGAGGTGTACGTCGTCGTGCATCAGTGCTCGTCCTGTCTGTTGTCTGCGTTGTCGGCGTCGTCTTCGATGAACTCCAGCTGCGTGAGCACGCAGTCCGTCGACGCGGTGAACCGTACGGCTCCCGCCGCGACCGGCTCCCCGCGCCTGACCCGGAAAACCCGGGTCTGACCTGCCCAGACGTACGTCTCATCAGCCCGCTCCTCGCGAGCCACGGTCGTGCCGTCGGGGCCGAGATAGTCCAGCTTCCAGGCCAGGTCGCCCGGCTCGGCGGAGGTCACGGTGTAGAGCGAGAGCCGCCGCTCGCCGAGGAGCGGGACCTCCATCCGCTCCCCCGCCCTCAGCGCGACCGTGGTCTCGCCGGTGTCGTCGGTCAGGGAGTCCGGCACCACCACGGTCGCGTCGGTCACTTGGAGACCGGGAGCCGTCCGGGACGCAGAAGGCGGGCGGGACGCCTTCGCCCAGCCGCAGGGCGTCTCGGAGAGCTCGACGACCAGGTGCGCGCCGTCGGCCAGGCGGGCGTGCGGGACCGAGATCTCGTCCCAGGGCTCGCCGTCGAGCGTCACCGAGCGGATGTGGCCTCCGGTGCCGACCGCCTCGATGACGATCTCCTTGCCGTCGGTCGGCCGCAGCACGGTCCGCCGGACCGACGGCGGGACGATCACGTAGGACGCCGTCCCGGGGACCAGCGGATAGAGCCCGATCGTCGCGAAGACGTACCAGGCCGACATCTCGCCGTTGTCCTCGTCGCCGGGATATCCCTGGCCGAGGTCGGAGCCGACGAAGAGCCGGGAGAGGCACTCGCGGACGATCCGGTGGGCGTCGTCGTGCCGCCCGGCGAACATGTACATGAACGGGATGTGGTGGGCCGGCTGGTTGGAGAGCCCGAGCATCCCCATGCGTACGTCCCGGGCCTCGGTCATCTCGTGGATCGCGAAGCCGTAGTGGCCGCTCAGCTCGGCCGCGCCCGTCTCCGGGCGGGCGAAGAAGTCGTCCAGCTTCGCGCCGAGAGCCTCCTCGCCGCCGTGGAGCTCGGCCAGCCCGGCGCCGTCGTGGGGTGCGGTGAACGCGGTCCCCCAGGCGTTGGTCTCGGTGTAGTCGTGGCCCCACACGTCGGGATCGAATGTTCCACGCCACTCGCCCGCGGGGTCGCGACCGATGAAGAACCCTCTCTCACGGTCGAACACGTTGCGATATCCGAGCGCCCGCCGCGCGAAGTACTCCTCCTCCGCCGCGAGGTCCTCCGAGGTGCGGGGTGATCCACCCGCACGCAACCTCCGGGCAAGCCGAGAGATCCCCCAGTCGTTGATCGCGTTGTCCAGGGTCCACGACATGCCCTCGTGGGTGTCGGTGTCCACGTAGCCGGCGAAGATCCCGCGGCGGAGCCCCTTGCGGCCGACGCGTACGTCATCGGGCGGCACGGTCGCGTTCTTGAGCGCCGAGGCGTAGGCGGTCTCCAGGTCGATCCCGGGCACCTCGCGCAGGGCCAGGTCGGCGACCACCGTGTCGAAGGTGGTGCCGGTCATGCAGTCCTCGGCGCCCGGAGCGCTCCATCGCGGCGTCCAGCCGCGGTCGCGGAAGTGCTCGACGAAGCCTTCGGCGAGCGAACCGGCACCGGCCGGGTCGAGCAGCGCGAGCAGCGGCCAGGCGGTGCGGTAGGTGTCCCAGAAGCCGTGAGTGACCGTCATCGGCGCATGCCGGACGGTGGCGAGGTCGTAGGGCGAGGTGTGCGCGTGCGTGGGCCCTTCGCCGTAGCGGTTGGGGTAGAGGAAGAGCCGGTAGAGCCCTGATCGGATCGAGACCAGCTGGTCCTCGCTCGCCCCCTCCACCTCGACGGTCGCCAGAGCCTGCTCCCACGCCGCGCGAGCCCGCGCGGCCATCTGGTCGAACGACCCGGCGGCCTCGAGATTGGCTGCCGCCTGCTCGTCGCTGACCGTCGAGATGCCCAGGCGTACGTCGACAGCCCCCGCCCCGCTCAGCGCGATGTGGCCACGGAGCCGGCCGCCGCCCAGGCGCAGCTGGGAGGTCCCGGCGACGCGGAGGTGGATGTGCTGGGCCGGCTTGCCCTCGCGGCCGTCCAGGAGGGCACGGACGACCACCTCTCCCCGGTCGTTCTGGCAGGTCAGCGTCCGGATCCTGCCGTGGTGGTCGAGCACCAGCGAGCGGGCGCCGGTGAACCGCATCCCGAGCGCGAAGTCGCCCGGGACGAGCTCGGCGGTGACGCCGCCGTCGAGCGCGACCGCGTACCGGTGCGGCCCGGCCTGCTCGTCGGCGTGGTCGAAACCGAGTGCCCGCGCACGCCGGTCGTCGTCGGGCTCGACGAGCGGGCTCGGCATCACCTGGAAGACCCCGTGGTCGCCCATCCACGGGCTCGGGATGTGCGAGGTCGCGAACGCCTCGATCGCCGGACGGTTGGGTCCGCCGGCGGTCTCACGGTGGTGCGCGTGCCAGGCGTAGGGCCAGTTGCCCGCCGAGGCGTCGGTCATCGGCAGCCCGAAGACACCGCCGTGCGGCAGGCCGACCAGCGGCGCGTTGTTGCCGCGCGAGAACCGGTCGCTGGAGTGGGTCCCGCGTCGGGTGTCGACCTGGTCGAGCGGCGCGGCCGGGAGCACGCGGGCGGGCCCGACGGCGACATCGTCGACCCACACCCGCAGCGGCAGCTCGGCCGCCCGCACCACGACGAGGAGCCGTTCGATCCGGCGCCCGGCGAGCCCGGTCAGCGCCGCCCGGCGCAGGTTCCACTGATCCACCCAGGACCGCTTCCCCTCCCCCTGCCCGGTCGGGGTCAGCGCCTGCCCGTACTGGTCCACGAGCCCGATCTCGCTGAGCCGCCGGCCGTCGTCGAGCAGCCCGTCCACACAGACGTACGTCGCCTCCCACCGCCGCTGGTCGGCCGAGGCCGACTCGGGGAACACGACGAAGCGCAGCTCGTCCCCGGCGGCCACCTCGATCGGCGCCTCCAGCGGCAGCTCCGCCTCGACATGGCCGACCCCCGGCTCGACCTCGAAGCACCACGCCTGCGGCGAGGCGTACCCCACGCCCGCACGGGCGTTGACCGGGTCGGCGGGCCCGTTCCCGAGAGTGAGGCTCACGCGAGCCCCTTCAGCACAGCACCGGCGAAGCTGCCACCTGAGGGGAGCAACGGCAGGATCGCCATCTGGTAGGCGTGGTAGACGTCCGGCTTGCCGGGCCAGACGGTGGCCGAGGGCCGGTTGCGGGCATCGAGCTCGTGGTGCCACGAACCGCCCTCGCGGTCGACGAGGTGCTCCTCGCAGCAGGCCCACCAGCGGCGTACGTCGGCCAGCGCATCGGCCGAGCCGGTGTCGCGGAAGAGCGTCCAGGCCGCGGCGACCGCCTCGGCGGCGACCCAGTGCATCCGCTCGCGCACGACCGGCTCGTCGGCGAAGTCGGTGGTGTAGACGAAGCCGTCGGCCCCGTCCACGGCCCAGCCGCGCGAGGCCGCGGCGGCGAACATCGAGCGGGCGTCCTCGAGCAGCCACGGAGGAGCCTCCGGCCCCAGCATGGTCCGGGCGTGCAGCGCCAGCCGCGCCCACTCGAAGAGGTGCCCGATGGTGACGCCGTACGGCCGGAACGGGTGCCCCGGATCGTCGATGTTGTAGTCCAGCTCCACGGTCCAGGACGAGGAGAAGTGCTCCGGGAGCCGCCAGTCGTGCTCGCGCGCGAAGCCGTGCACGACCCGCTCCAGGATCCGCAGCGCGCGGTCGAGCCAGACCCGGCGCCCGGTCACCTCGGCGACCGCGAGGAACGCCTCGACGGCGTGCATGTTGGCGTTGACGCCGCGGTAGCCGTCCAACGATGTCCAGTCGGCGCTCCACACGTCGAGGATGAGCCCGTCCTCCTCGCGCCAGAACCGCTCCTCCATCACGCTCAGCGCGTCCTCGAGCAGCGCCTCCCCACCGGGGTGGCCGGCGGCGTACGCGGTGGTGGCGGCGAGCACGACGAAGGCATGGGCGTAGCCCTCCTTCACGGTGCTGACCACCTCGCCGGTCTCCGGGGAGACCGCGGAGTGCCACCCGCCGTGCTCGGCGTCGTGGAGCAGTCCGGTGAGCGCGGCGACGCCGTGGTCGACGTACGCAGCGGCCGAGGCGTCGCCACGCAGCTGCGCGAGCCCGAAGACGTGCGTCATCCGGCAGGTGATCCAGGTCTCGACGGGCCGTCCGGGAGTGAGCAGACCGTGCTCGTCGAGCCACCCGAACCCGCCGCCCTCGTGACGGGACCCGCGGGCGAAGGCCAGCAAGCGGGCCGACTCCTCTTCGAAGCGGGCGATCTCGGCGGCGGTCAGTTGCACCTCGGTCATCCCTTGATGGCCCCTTCCTCGACCCCGCGGAAGAAGTAGCGCTGCAGCACCGCGAAGACGATCACGATCGGGACGAACGAGATCATGGTGCCTGCCGCGATCAGGCGGGGGTTGTTGGTGAACGTTCCGGACAGATACTGCAGGCCGACGGTCAGCGTGAGGTTCTCCGGGTCGGTCAGCACGATCAGCGGCCACAGGAAGTCGTCCCAGGCGCCGATGAACGCGAAGATCGAGATGACGCTGAGCATGCCGCGTACGCCGGGGAGGTTGACGTGGATCAGGCGCTGCCAGGCGTTGGCGCCGTCGACCTTGGCGGCCATCTCGAGCTCGTCGGGGATCGCGGTGAACGCCGCCCGCATCAGCAGGACGTTGATCATCCCGATCATGCCGGGCAGCGCGACGCCCAGAAGGGTGTCGGTGAGCCCGAGCGAGCGGACCGTGACGTACTGGGCGATGATCGTGGCCTCCCCCGGCAGGATCAGCGTGGCCAGCAGCGCGCCCAGCACCAGCCTCGACCCGCGGAAGCGCAGCTTCGCCAGCGCGTAGCCCGCCATCGTGGCGCCGAGGATGTTCCCGCCCACGACCAGGACCGCGACGACGACCGAGTTCATCGCGTAGTCGACCACCGGCACGACCTCGGCGACCTTGACGTAGTTGGCGAACGTCGGGTGCTCCGGGATGAAGCTCGGGGTCGAGGAGTAGACGTCCTCGTCGATCGACTTCAGCGAGGTCGACAGCTGCCACACGAACGGCAGGACCGTGATCGCGAGCACCACCAGCAGCAGCACGTAGCGCGTCACCATCTCGCCGGTGGACATCCGGTGGAAGGAGTACGACCTCCTCGTGCGCTTCGCACGCGGTTGCGTGTCGGTCATCAGCCGTCCTTCCGGTTGAGCCGGGCCAGCAGCAGCATCGGCAGGAGGGTGAGCACGAAGAGCAGCAGGCTCAGCGCGGAGGCGTAGCCGAGGCTGCCGGTGAAGCCCGTGGAGTAGAGCTGGATCAGCATGACCATCGAGCTCACCTTGCCGCCCGGGCCACCCGTGCCGCCGGTCATCACGTAGAGCTCGGTGAACACGCGCAGCGCCGAGATGGTGATCAGGATCGTGATCAGCAGCATCGTGCCGCGTACGCCCGGGACGGTCACGCTCCAGAAGCGGCGGACCGGGTCGGCGCCGTCGACGGCGGCCGCCTCGTGCAGCTCCTTGCCGACGTTCCCGAGGGCCGAGAGGTAGATGATCATGTAGTAGCCGAGACCCTTCCAGACCGTCAGGCTGATCGCGCTGAAGAGCAGCAGCCAGCGGTCGGTCAGGAACGGGATGGGCTCGGTGACCACCTGCAGCGCCGACAGGATCGAGTTGATCGCGCCGCGGTCGTCGAGCAGCCAGCCCCAGATCAGCGCGACCACGACCGCCGAGGCGACCACCGGCGTGTAGAAGGTGACCCGGAAGAAGGTCAGGCCCGGCAGCTTCTTCTCCACCAGCACCGCGAGCAGCAGCGGCAGCAGGGTGAGCAGCGGTACGCAGACGATCATGTAGAGGATCGAGTTGGTCAGCGCGTGCACGAGCTGGTCGTCGTCGAGCATCCGCTCGAAGTTGGCCAGCCCGGTGAACTCCCCGCCGCCCAGTGGCTTGGTGTTCGTGAACGCCATGTAGATGGTGTTGAGGGCGGGATAGACGTTGAAGACGCACAGCCACACCACGGCCGGCGCGACCAGCAGCCAGGGCGTGAACCACCGGTGGTCACGCACCCGGCCGCCCGGCCTCGTGATCGGACTCGTCACTGGGTGAGGATCTTGTTGCATTCCTCGACGGCCTTGTCGAGGGCTTCCTGCGGGGTCGCGTCTCCGGTGATCGCCGCGGCGAGCTGCTGCTGCAGGATCGTCTCCATGGCCGGCGACCAGCGCGGGTTGTTGGGGATCGCGGTCGAGAGGGTCTCGAACGCGGTCACCTGGGCGTCACCGGCGTTGGTGCCGTCGCTCTTGGCGAAGAACTCGTCCTCGGCGGACTCGGTGGTGCTCGGGTAGATGCCCGGGACCAGCTCGGCGAAGGCCTTCTGGTTCTCGGCGTTGGTCACGAACTGGGCGAGCGCGTTGGCGGCGGCGAGGTTCTTCGACCCGGCGTTGACCGAGAGGCCCTGGACGTAGAGCGGGCCGTCGCCGAAGGCGTGGTTGGAGGTCGTCACGTCGACCAGGCTGGGGGCCTCGGTCTTCAGCGTCGTGTTGATGTGCTGGCCACCGCCGGTGGTCCAGGCGACCTTGGACTCGTTGTACATCGCCGAGTTGCCCTGGAACTCCTCCGAGAGCAGGTTCTTCGGCAGCAGGCCCGCCTCGTAGCCGTCGGCGAACTTCTGCACCAGCTCGACCACCTCGGGCTGGTTGAAGGTCAGCTCGGTGCCGTCCTCGTTGAAGATGTCGACGCCGAGGTTCTGGAAGTCGTTGATGCCCGGCTTGCGGCTGACCAGGTAGGACGAGCCCTTGGCCGTCTTCTGGTACGTCGCCGCCTGCTCGAAGAGGGAGTCCCAGTCGGTCGGGAGGTTCTCCGGGTCGAGGCCGTTCTCCTCGAGCAGCTTGGTGTTCCAGTAGTTCACGTCGGTGCCGAGGTACCACGGGTAGCCGTAGGTGCCGTCGAGGCCGTCGTACCGGTAGCCCTGCAGGCCACCCTCGACGAACGTCCCCTCCAGGTCGACGTCGGTCTCCTCGAGGTCGAGCAGCTGGTCCTGCTCGGCCAGCGGCAGCGCGAAGTCCGGCGGCAGGTTGACGACGTCGGGGAGATCACCGGACTGGGCCTGGGTGAGCACCTTCTGGTCGTAGCCGTCGCCGGGCTGGTCGAGCCAGGTGACCTCGACGCCGGGGTTCTCCTTCTCGAAGGCGGCGATCACGCCCTCGACGTAGTCGGTGAACTTGGGCTTCAGCGCCCAGGTCTGGATCGAGACCTTGCCCTCGATCTTGCCCTCGAGGTCACCGGCGGACGGCTCGTCACCTGCCCCGCAACCCGTCATCGCAGTGATGCCCATGGCCAATCCAGCGGCGACCCCCACCAACCGGCGTACGCTCATTTTCGGCTCCTTGCTGAAAGCTTTTGATAAAGCGGTTAAGTTCGGGCCGTACTATTCACCGAACGAGGTGTGCCGTCAAGGCATCCGTGTGAGGAGCGCCACAATCAGCCTCCTGCCTCGACCCAGGAAGGACTTGCCCGATGGCACGACCCACGATCGCGGACATCGCCGAGCGCGCCGGCGTCTCCAAGGGCGCGGTCTCGTTCGCGCTCAACGGACGGCCGGGAGTCAGCGAGGAGACCCGGCGACGCATCCTGGCCGTCGCCGACGAGATGAACTGGCGCCCCCACCGGGCCGCCAGGTCCCTGGGCAACTCGCGCGCCGGAGCGGTCGGCCTGATCCTGTCCCGCCCCGCTCGTACGCTCGGGCTCGAGCCCTTCTTCGGCCAGGTCGTCTCCGGCCTGCAGGCCGGCCTTGCCGAGGACGGCACCGCGCTGCAGCTGCTCGTAGTCGAGGACCCCGAGGCGGAGATGGCCGCCTACCGCAGCTGGGCGGCCGAGAAGCGGGTCGACGGCTTCGTGCTCCTCGACCCGCTCATCGAGGACCCCCGGTTCGCCGTGCTCGAGGCGCTCGACGTGCCGGTGATGGTGCTCGGCGGACCGCTCCCGGACACGTCGCTGAGCTACAGCTGGGCCGACGACAGCGAGGCCATGCACGAGGCGGTCGACTACCTCGCAGCGCTCGGCCACCGCCACGTCGTCCACGTCGCCGGTATGCCACAGTTCCTGCACACCAAGCGCCGGATGGACGTGCTCACCGAGGCCAAGGCGCGCCACGAGCTGGCCGAGGTGGTCTCGATCCCGACCGACTACAGCGACTCCGAGGGCGCCGTCATCACCCGTCGGGTCCTCTCGCGGCGGGAGCGGCCGACCGCGATCGTCTACGACAGCGACGTGATGGCCGTGGCAGGACTGGGCGTCGCCCTGGAGATGGGCGTACGGGTGCCGCAGGACCTCTCGATCCTCTCCTTCGACGACTCCCTGCTGGCCCGGCTGACCCACCCCGCACTGACCGCACTCACCCGTGACACCCAGGGCTGGGCCACCGAGGCGGCCCGTGAGCTGCTCCGGCTGATCGCCGACCCGACGCTCACCGTGCGTCACCAGTCGAGCACCCCGGTCCTCGTCCCGCGGGAGAGCACGGCTCCGCCCGCCGGACGCTGATTGTCTGGTTTACTTAAACGGTTTATATTGCGCGGGTGCCAGCTCACCCGACCCCCGCCGCCACTGCCCCGTTGCGCTTCGGAGCCAACCACGTGCCCTCATCCGGCTGGTTCTACTCCTGGCTCGACTTCGACGCCGACCAGATCGCCCGCGACTTCGACGACCTCGCCGGCCTCGGTCTCGACCACGTACGCATCTTCCCGGTCTGGCCGTGGATCCAGCCCAACCGCTCGCTGATCCGCTCCGCGGCGGTCGACGACGTGCTCACCACCATCGATCTGGCCGCCGCCCGCGGCCTCGACGTCTGCGTCGACCTGGTCCAGGGACACCTGTCGAGCTTCGACTTCCTGCCCTCGTGGGTGCTCACCCACCACCAGCGATCGGTCTTCAGCCACCCGGAGGTGCGCGCGGGCCTGCGCACCTACGTCGACACCCTCGCCGCCGCGGTCTCCACCCGCGACAACGTCTTCGCCCTCACCCTCGGCAACGAGGTCAACAACCTGTGGCCGTCCAACCCGACCACGATCGCCGACTCGCGCTCGTGGGCCCACGAGCTCCTCGAGACCGCCCGCAAGGCGGCCCCCGGCCTGCTCTGCCTCCACTCGCTCTTCGACGACGCCTTCTACGCGCCCGACCATCCCTTCGCGCCTGCCGACGTCACCACGCTCGGCGACCTGAGCACCGTGCACTCCTGGGTCTTCAACGGCGTCGGCGCGATCGACGCGCCCCTGGGGCCGGCCACGCTCACGCACGCCGACTACCTGGTCGAGCTGGCTGCTGCGTACGCCACCGAGCCGGGGCGCCCGGTCTGGCTCCAGGAGATCGGCGCTCCCCTGCCGGAGATCGACCCTGGGTCCGTCCGCGAGTTCGTCCGGGGAACGGTCGACCACGTCGTCCAGAACCCGGCGCTGTTCGGCATCACCTGGTGGTGCTCCCACGACCTGGACCGGTCACTGGTCGACTTCCCCGAGCGGGAGTACGACCTCGGTCTCTTCACCGTCGACCACCGGCGCAAGCCGGTCGCCGAGGCGCTGGCCGAGGCGATCGCGGCGCACAGCGGTCCTCGCCCTGCTCCGACACCGCGCCGACAGCTCGAGTGCCCGGTCGACCTGCTCCGCGAGCCCGAGCGCCGGGCCGAGGTCGCGCCGGGCAGCGACTTCCACCGCGCCTGGGTCGCCGCCCGGGTCGACGGGCCGGTCGAGATCGTCGCGCCCCGCTGACCCGGGCCTGATCGGGTCGCGCCGCGCGGACCGGTCACGGAGTCGGCACGACGCCACTCCCGGGCCGGTCCCGCGGGGCGATCAGGTGGAGCGACGGCACCATGGCGACCAGCGCGACCCCGGTCAGGACGGCCGCCACCCACACCGGCCCGAGCACGCCTGTGCCCGACAGGGTGGCCGCCCCGAGCGCCGGACCTGCCGCGGCACCGACGTTGAGCGCCACGGTCGCGTAGGCGCCGCCCATGGTCGGCGCATCCGAGGCCGCGTAGAGCACCCTCGCGATCAGGCTGCTGCCGACCGCGAACGCCAGGACGCCCTGGACGAGCACCAGCACGAGCAGCGGCACCGCACGGTCCGCGAGCAGCCCCAGAGCCAGCCACCCCAGGAGCAGCGCGGGCGAGGCCACGGCGATGACCAGCCGCGGGTGCCGGTCGGAGAACCGCCCGGCCGCGGCGACCCCGACGAAGGAGCCGATGCCGAACAGCACCAGCGCCAGCGACACCCACACCTCGGCCAACCCGGCCGGGCCGGTGACGATCGGTGCCACGAAGGTGAACGCGGCGAAGGTTCCGCCGTTGACCAGAGCACCCAGCGACATCGCGACGAGCAGTCGCGGCGCTCGCAGCTGGGCGAGCTCGGCGACCAAGGACGGACCGGACCGGACCGACGCCTCCACCGTGCCGGGCCGCACCCCGTGGGCGATCCCGATGGCGGCGGGCACGCACAGCAGCGCGACCGCCCAGAACGTCGCCCGCCAGCCCAGGGCGGCGCCGAGCAGCGCCCCGCCGGGCACACCGGCGACGGTGGCGAGCGTCGTACCCGACAGCAGGACGGCGAGCGCGCGGCCCTTCCGGTCGGGAGCGACGAGGCGGGTGGCGGTGCTGAGCGCGACCGCCAGGAACCCGGCGTTGGCGACCGCCGCCACCACCCGGGTCGCGAACAGCACGGAAAAGGCCGGCGTAACGGCGGCGACGACATGGCAGGCGGCGAAGAGCGCCAGGCAGCCGAGAAGGGCGGCCCGGGCCGGCCACCGGCGAGCGAACGCGGCCATGACGGGCGCGCCGAGGATCATCCCGACGGCGAACGCGGACGTGAGCAGACCGGCGGTCCCGACCGAGACGTCGAGGCCGGCGGCGATGTCCGGCACGAGGCCGGCGAGCATGAACTCCGAGGTGCCCATGGCGAAGACCGCCAGGGCGAGCAGGTAGAGCGCGAGAGGCATGTGGATACTCCGAGGCAGGAAACGGACGGAACGCGTCTCGTCACCACGGCCAGCACCCGGGGTGGCCTATCGACCGCCCGCGCGTTTCGCGCCAGGGCGGGAGGGCTCGAACCTCAGTGGTTCAGGGGGCTGACGGCGTGACCGAAAGCCCCCACAGTGGCTGCCTCAGGGCTCGACATGGCCGTCAGACTACCGCAGCGCCTGACCGGCGTACGCAGCCTGCCGGTCGGCGGCCTGGCTGCGCTTCCACACCCGGAAGCTGTCCTCACTGTTGCCGCGGCGCCAGTAGCCGGAGATCGACAGGTCCCCGCGCGGCATCCCGCGCTCACGCAGCAGGTAGGGACGGATCCGCTGCATGGTGACCTCGGCCTCGCCGTGCACGAAGGCGTGCACCCGGCCGAGCAGCCAGGGCAGCTCGCGGACGACGGTCTCCAGCGGCGGGTCGACCGTGGCGTCCACCCAGCGCACCTCGACGCCGGCCGGCGCCTCGACCTGCTGGAGGTGCTCCGCGGAGGGCACCTCGATCACGGCGTAGCCGACCGCGTCGGCCGGGAGCGCCGCCAGCGCCGCGCGGATCGCGGGCAGACCGGACTCGTCGCCGACGAGCAGGTGCCAGTCGGCAGCCGGGTCCGGGGCGTACGTCCCACCGGGCCCGCGCACGGTCAGCACGTCACCCGGAGCCGCGGCGGCAGCCCACCTGCCGGCGACGCCCTCGTCACCGTGGTGGACGAAGTCGACGGCCAGGGTGCCCTCGGCGACGGAGGGGTCGAGCGCGGTGTAGGTGCGGCAGACGGTCGAGCCGTCACCGACCGGGATCTCCAGACGCAGGAACCGGTCGGTGCACACGCTGCCGTCGAACGCGGAGAGGTCCTCGGCACGGAAATGGACGCGGGTCATCCCGGCACTGAGCCGGCGGGTCGAGGTGACCACGACCCGTGTCGCCGGCTTTGTCTCCGGCTTGTCCGCGCGAAACATGAGGGGAGCCTAACCTAATTTCCGAGAAATGCGGATGGTGGCCCGCCGACTGCCCTAGAGTTGCGCCGTGCTCTACTCCGCCGGGTTCGAGTTCGAGTATGCCCTGGTGACGGAGTCACCCGACGTAGGCGCGGGTGCGATTCGCGACGCGGGCACATTCCATGACTTCGAAGACCTCGACTTCGACGCCCTCCAACGCGCTCTCGCCGACGGCTCCGGCACCACCGACGACGGCCTCGTCCGCGGCGACCTCGGCATCAAGAGCGGCTATTGGTACCTCGAGGGCGACGAGCGGTTCGACGCCGAGGGCACCTTCACCACGATGCTGGTCAAGGGCGTGGAGATCCGCACCCCGATCTGCCCGAGCATCACCGAGGCCGCCGACCGGCTCGTCGACCTGCAGGGCGACATCGCCAAGCGTCTCGAGCCCCTCGGCCTGCACCTGGGCATCGTCGGCTTCAACCCGGTCCGCGAGGCGTACGTCCTCGACCCGCCGCTCAACGAGTGGGAGCAGCGGATGCGGGCCGAGCACCGGGAGTACGACCACGCCGAGGTCTCCAACCTGAGCTACGGCCCCGACATCAACCTGTCCTTCCCGGGGCTCTCCGCGGCACAGGTCGTCGAGGTGACCCGCAGGCTGACCTACTACAGCCCGTTCATGGTGCCGTTCAGCTTCAGCTCACCCTTCCACGCCGGAAAGGTCTGGCACGGCCCCAGCAAGCGCACCTACGAGCGCACCTGGCGCCGGGTGGCGGCGCGCTGCTTCGTCGAGACGACCGCGGGCGTCGAGCCCACCATGGTCCACCCACCGCGGATCCCTCGCGAGGAGGGACGCATCGAGTTCAAGGCCTTCGACTCCTTCCTCACCCGGGATCTGCTGCTCGGCGGCGCGGCGCTGACGCTCGGCGTCTGCCTCGCCGACGACCTGCCCGGACTGGCCGACAGGCCCAGTCGCGACCTCCATCAGCGGGCCGCGACCGCGGCATTCGCCGATCCCGAGATCGCTGCCGGCGCCCGCCAGGTGCTCGCGGCGGCGCGCCGGGCGCTCTCCGAACGTGCTGGCCT
Source organism: Nocardioides luteus (assembly GCF_015752315.1). Classification (NCBI taxonomy): domain Bacteria; kingdom Bacillati; phylum Actinomycetota; class Actinomycetes; order Propionibacteriales; family Nocardioidaceae; genus Nocardioides; species Nocardioides luteus. Next base: position 1,559,074 of record NZ_JADOVJ010000001.1, on the reverse strand, counting down.
GCGGCACGAAGTCGGCCACCTCGATGGTCTGGACCAGTTGCTGAGCGAGGGACGTACCCCAGCCGATAGCCTTCTGGACGCATATTCGCGCACCGGCCTGATGTACCACCCGGAAGGACTTCGTTGACTGATCTCCCCGCCGACCTGCCCGCTGACCGACTCGTGACACTGCCTGCGGAGGCCGACGTGGCGATCTGCGGAGCAGGCCCGATCGGCGCTGCGACGGCCACGTTCCTGGCCCGGCCCGGCCTGCGGGTGGTCCTCATCGACCACGACCCCGCCGACGACCCCGGCCATGTCGCGACCTATCGCTATGCGGGCGGCAGCATCCGGTGGACGTGGCCCGACCCGGTCAAGCGCGAGATGACGACCCAGACCGAGCAGTACATCCGCGGTGCCGCGCCCGGCGCCGACCTGGGGATGATCGAGAACACCTACCACCTGCTGCACACCGGTGAGCACATCCCCGCGCTCAACGTCTCCGCGACCGGGCTCGTCGGGATGCTCCGCGACCACGCCCGGGAAGCGGGAGCGACGCTGGTCGACGCGCTCGTCACCGGCGTACGCCCCGACGGCAGCGGTCATGTGGTCGAGACCTCCCGTGGCACCATCCGCGCCGGGAGGGTACTCGGCGCGATGGGCGCGGCGAACGCCTCGGTGTTCCCGCAGGCCAGCGCGGAGCCGGAGAAGCGCCAGCTGTTCGTGCTCGACCTCCCGGTCCCGCCCGAACGCGAGCAGCTGCCCCACACGATCGTGCCGATCGGCGACGGCTTCGGCTATGTCTTCGTGAAGCTCATCGACGGGCGGCTGAGGGTCCTCGTCGGCCAGGAGGACATCGTCGAGGACGAGGACACCTCGGGCGCCGTCGACCACTGGAAGGAGATCCTCGACAGCGGTCTCGCCGAGACCCTCCCCTGGCTCCGCGATGCCCGCGTCGACGACATCCTCTGGGGCGTCGACACCGCTCAGAAGACCCTGGTGGTCGACGAGCCGAGCCCGGGCGTCCTCGTCGCCAACTGCGGCAGCGCCATCCGCTCGGCGGCCTGGCTGGGACGTACGCTCGCCGAGCGGCTCGGGACCAGCTGACCACCGGCGGCGGCCGAGCTGAATCCTTTTGCGCGCCGGACCACTCCTGTCTGCGACAGCCCGCGCCGCGGGCGGAACAGAGAGGAACACACGTGATCGACGTAGGAAGCACGATCGAGTCCACCTCCGTGCAGCTGAGCGACGGCATGACGGCCGATCTCCTCGGGGAAGGCCACCGGGGAACACTCGTCTACTTCATGCGAACCACGACCTGCATGATGTGCAACGCCCACGTACGCACCCTCACGTCCAACGCGAAAGACTTCCGCGACCGCGGCGTTCGGGTCCTGGTCGCCGTCCCCGAGGACGCCACCACGGCCCGGGCCTGGGTGGAGCGGCGGCAGGTCCCGTTCCCCGTCGTCCCCGGACTCCACGGTGACCTCGGCCTCGCCCGCCGCCTGCTCGGCTCGATGATGCAGTCGGGAACCGTCATCGTGGACGCCACCGGCCGGGTCACGTACGCGGACATCGTCACCGTGCCCACCGGCGGATACCGTCACCGCGACGTCCTCGCGGCGCTCGACGCCCTGCCACAACGGGCGGGGTGACCATGATGAACCAGCAGACCGACATGCGCCGCTCGTGGCCCGACACGGCCGTCGTCCGGTCAGCGCAGGCCGGCGACGTGGCCGCGATCTCGGTGCTCGTCGAAGGGGCCCACCCGCACGTTCGGCGGTTCGCCATGTCGCTGTGCCTGAGCGAGCAGGACGCGGAGGATGCGACGCAGGAGGCGCTGGTCATCCTCTACCGCAAGATCGGGACACTGCGAGCGACCGGAGCGTTGGCGTCGTGGATGTTCACGATCGTGCGCAACGAGTGCGTACGTCGCTGGTCCCTCAGCCGGAGGCACGTCCTCGCCGAGGTGACCGATCTGCCCCTGCGAACGAGTTCGTCGGCCGAGGAGGCCGCGCTGGCAGGGATCGAGGCTCGTCTCGTCTCCGCGGCCATCGCGGAGCTTCCACCCGACCAACGGCAGGTGCTGCTGTTGCGCGACGTGCACGGCTACAGCGGCAGAACGGTCGCGAAGCACCTGGGCCTGAGCCTGCCCGCGATGAAGTCACGCCTGCATCGCGCCCGAGCAGCGCTCCGGGCCGCTCTCGCAGACTCGGCCTAGCTGCCCAGCTCGGCCCGGGTCGGCGGGTTGGCACCGGCACGCGAGACGGTGACCGCCGCCGCCCGGACGCCGTGGGCGAGCACCTCGCGGCGGTCGCGGTCGAAGTCGTCCCACAGCGCGTCGACCAGGCCGGCGGAGAAGGTGTCACCGGCACCGATGGTGTCCACGACGGTCACCTTCTGGGCCTCGACGTCGATCCGCTCGGAGGCGGTGATCCAGCTGGCGCCGTCGCCGCCGCGGGTCACCGCGACCGCACCGGCACCGAGCTCGAGCAGCCGCGCGGCCGCCTTGTCCAGACCGATCCCGGGGTAGAGGGTCTCCAGGTCCTCGTCGCTGGCCTTGACCACATCGGCGTACGCCGCTGCCCGCTCGATCCGCGAGACGACCTCCTGGCCGGTACCGGTGAGCGTGGGCCGCATGTTGATGTCGTAGAGGACGCGCACCGACTCCGGGAGCCCGTCGAGCAGCGCGAAGACCGTCTCGGCACCGGGCGAGAGCACCGGGGCGAGCGATCCGATGTGCACGAACCGCGGCGTGCCCACCGCGACCTCGCCGAGCTTCCACTCCAGGTCGAAGACGTACGTCGCCGACCCGTCGGCCGTGATGGTCGCCTGCGCCGTCGAGGTCCGGGCCAGCACGTGCGGGTCACAGGCCATCCGGACCCCGGAGCCGGCCAGGTGGGCGGCCAGCGCCTGCCCACGGGCGTCGTCGGCGTAGGACGCCGCGTAGCGCACCGGACGGCCGAGCCGGCCCAGCGCGACAGCGACGTTGGCGCCGCTGCCGCCGGGATGGTCCCGGGTCACACCGTCGGACGTGGTGACCACGTCGACCAGTGCCTCACCTACCACCAATACGTCAGCAACGGCATTGTCACGATCCAGGCTGGTCACGGGCGGCAGATTAGCAACTCGACGTACCAACGAATTTTCGGGGTTGACCAGCAGAAACCTCCTACTGTCCAGTAACCCACCGCGGGTGCGCGACCGCTCGCGACCGCGTGCGACCATTGAGGATGTGACCGAAGAATCCACCAAGACGACTGGTGGTCCGCAGGGCCCGACCCCCGCCCAGCCGACCGTAATCCACGAGGGTCTACCGACCCAGCTTCCGGACATCGATCCCGAAGAGACCAGTGAGTGGCTCGGCTCGTTCGACGCGATGCTCGAGTCGAGCGGGCGCGAACGGGCCCGCTACGTCATGCTGCGTCTTCTGGAGCGCGCCCGGGAGCAGTCCGTCGGCGTCCCGGCCCTGCGGAGCACCGACTACATCAACACCATCCCCTCCGACCGCGAGCCGTGGTTCCCGGGCGATGAGGACATCGAGCGACGCATCCGCGCCTTCATCCGCTGGAACGCCGCCGTCATGGTCTCCTCCGCCAACCGCAAGGGCCTCGAGGTGGGCGGCCACATCGCCACCTACCAGTCCTCCGCGAGCCTCTACGAGGTCGGCTTCAACCACTTCTTCCGCGGCAAGGACCACCCCGGCGGCGGCGACCAGGTCTTCATCCAGGGCCACGCCTCCCCCGGCATCTACGCGCGTGCGTTCCTCGAGGGCCGGCTCACCGAGGAGCAGCTCTTCCGCTTCCGCCAGGAGGTGCAGCACGGCGTCGGGCAGGGCATCTCGTCCTACCCGCACCCGCGCCTGATGCCGGACTTCTGGGAGTTCCCGACGGTCTCCATGGGCCTGACCGGGATCAACTCGATCTACCAGGCCCGGTTCAACCGCTACCTGCAGAACCGCGGCATCAAGGACACCTCCGACCAGCGCGTGTGGGCCTTCCTCGGCGACGGCGAGATGGGTGAGCCCGAGTCGCTCGGCGCCATCCGGGTCGCCGCCCGCGAGGAGCTCGACAACCTGGTCTGGGTGGTCAACTGCAACCTGCAGCAGCTCGACGGCCCGGTGACCGGCAACGGCAAGGTCATCCAGGAGCTGGAGTCCAACTTCCGCGGTGCCGGCTGGAACGTCATCAAGGTCATCTGGGGCCGCGAGTGGGACCAGCTGCTCGCCAAGGACGTCGACGGCGTCCTGGTCAACAAGATGAACTCCACCCCCGACGGCCAGTTCCAGACCTACTCGGTCGAGACCGGTTCCTACGTCCGCGAGAACTTCTTCGGCTCCGACCCGCGCCTGCGCAAGATGGTCGAGCAGATGAGCGACGAGCAGATCCGCAAGCTCCCCCGCGGTGGTCACGACTACCGCAAGGTCTACGCGGCCTTCGACGCGGCCACCAAGACCGTCGGGCAGCCGACCGTGATCCTGGCCCACACCATCAAGGGCTGGACCATCGACGCTCTGGAGGGCAAGAACGCCACCCACCAGATGAAGAAGCTGACCATGGCGGACCTGAAGAAGTTCCGCGACCGCCTGCTCCTGCCGATCTCCGACAAGGAGCTCGAGGCGACCTACGAGCAGACCGGTGCCGCGCCGTTCTTCAACCCGGGTCCGGAGTCGGCCGAGATCGAATACATGATGGAGCGCCGCAAGCAGCTCGGCGGCCCGCTCCCCCAGCGCCGGGTCGAGTTCAAGCCGCTCACCCTGCCGGGCGACAAGGTCTACTCCGAGCTCAAGCAGGGCTCCGGGAAGAACAAGATCGCCTCCACGATGGCCACCGTCCGGCTCCTCAAGGACTGGATGCGTGACCCAGAGATCGGCAAGCGCATCGTCCCGATCGCGCCCGACGAGTACCGCACGTTCGGCATGGACGCGATGTTCCCGAGTGCCAAGGTCTACAACCCTGGCGGCCAGCAGTACGAGAGCGTCGACCGGAAGTTGTTGCTCTCCTACAAGGAGTCCGCACAGGGCCAGCTGCTCCACGAGGGCATCTCCGAGGCGGGGGCGCTCGCGTCGGCGACCGCTGCCGGCACGGCGTACGCCACCCACGGCGAGCCGATGATCCCGTTCTACATCTTCTACTCGATGTTCGGGTTCCAGCGCACCGGCGACTCCATCTGGGCCATGGCCGACATGATGGGCCGCGGCTTCCTGATCGGCGCCACCGCCGGCCGCACCACGCTGACCGGTGAGGGTCTCCAGCACGCCGACGGTCACTCCCCGCTGCTCGCGGCGACCAACCCGGCGGTCGTCCACTACGACCCGGCGTTCGCCTACGAGGTCTCGCACATCATGCAGAGCGGCCTCGAGCGGATGTACGGCACCTCCGAGGAGCACCCGCACGGCGAGAACGTCATCTTTTACCTGACCGTCTACAACGAGCCGGTCAGCCAACCCAAGGAGCCCGAGGGCGTCGACGTCGAGGGCATCCTGAAGGGCATCCACCAGGTCTCGACCGCCGAGGGCGACGGCCCGAAGGTCCGCCTGCTGGCCTCGGGCGTCGGGTTCCCGTGGGTCGAGGAGGCCGCCCGCATCCTCAAGGAGGACTGGGGCGTCAACGCCGACACCTGGTCGGTCACCTCGTGGAACGAGCTCGCTCGTGACGCCATCGACGCCGAGCAGTGGAGCCTCAACCACCCGGGCGAGACCCCGCGCACGCCGTACGTCACCGAGAAGCTCTCCGCGTCCAACGGCCCTGTCATCGCGGTCTCCGACTACATGCGGGCCGTCCCGCTGCAGATCGCCCGCTGGGTACCGGACGACTACCGCGTCCTCGGTGCCGACGGGTTCGGCTTCGCCGACACCCGCCCGGCCGCGCGTCGCTTCTTCCAGATCGACGCCCAGTCCGTCGTCGTCCAGGCCCTCCAGGCCCTGGCCGAGGCCGGCGAGATCGACGCCGCGCTGGTGAAGAAGGCCTTCGACACCTACCGCATCGACGACCCGACAGCGACGAAGGGCATCATGCAAGAGGGCGGCGACGCCTGACTCTCGTGGCGCCGAGTCGGCGCATCTGACCCCGTGTCTGGCGAAGCGAAGCGAGCCAGAGGGGTCGGATGCGCCGACTCGGCATGTCATGAGATGTACTAAGCGCAAGAATGGACAACGTGACCGCAGTGATCCCTCCCACCCGCCAGCGCACCGCGCAGGCGCTGCGGCGTGCCACCGGCAGGCTGGCGACCGCAGCGACCTCGCGGATGGACGACGCGATGCCGTGGTTCAAGGATCTCTCCGCGAAGAACCGCTCCCTGGTCGGCCTGATCGTCCAGGCCGGCATCAAGGAGTTCGTCGGCTGGTACGCCGGCGGCGCCTCCGCCGACACCGCCAAGCCCGACCTGGCCGCCTCGATGTTCGGCGTCGCGCCACGTGCGCTGACCGGCATCATCACGCTCCAGCAGACCGTCGACCTGGTCCGCCTCTCGATCGAGGTGGTCGAGGCCAACATCGACGACCTGCTCGGCCCCGAGGACGCCGCCGACGTGCACGAGGCGATCGGCCGCTACGCCCGCGAGGTCGCCTTCGCCACCGCCGAGGTCTACGCCCGCGCCGCCGAGCAGCGTGGCGCGTGGGACGCCCGGCTCGAGGCGCTGGTGGTCGACGCAGTCCTGCGCGCCGAGACCGACGAGGTCGTCCTGTCCCGGGCCAGCGCGCTCGGCTGGGATGCCGACCTGCAGCTGTGCGCCGTCCTCGGCCACGCGCCCGAGGGCATCGGCCTCGACGCCGCCATGGAGGAGGTACGCCGCCGAGCCCGCGCCCACGACATGCACACCCTGTGCGCGGTCCAGGGTGATCGGCTCGTCGCGCTGCTCGGTGGCATCGAAGACCCCCTCGAAGCCGCCGAGCGCATCGCCGACCTCTTCGCCGACGGGCCCGTCGTGGTCGGGCCGATGGCCACCGGGCTTGCCACCGCCGCCGACTCGGCCCGGGCCGCGCTCTCGGCCTACCGGGCGGCGCCCGGTTGGCCCGACGCACCCCGTCCGGCGCGCAGTCAGTCGTTCCTGCCGGAACGGGCCCTGGCCGGCGACGCGTGGGCTCACCGCTACCTGATCGAGCATCTCTACCAGCCGTTGGTGGAGGCCCGCAGCACGCTGATCGAGACGCTGGCTGCGTACTTCGCGGCCGGAGGCGGCCTGGAAGCCACCGGCCGGACCCTCTTCGTGCACCCCAACACCGTGCGCTACCGTCTCAAGCAGGTCGCCGAGCTCACCGGGTTCACCCCGACCGACTCACGGGACGCTCTGGCGCTGCAAGTCGCGCTGATCCTCGGCCGACAGCAGGACCACTGACACTGGTTCCGGCGCGGATTGTAGAACTCCTACAAGATTGCGTGACAGATATTCGTTGTCGCCGAAGGTGAACCAGGACCCCTCCAGACGGGACCATCATTCCGTGCTCGTCATTGTCGCCCCCGGACAAGGTGCTCAGACACCAGGATTCCTCACCCCGTGGCTGGAGGACCCCGCTTTCGCCGCTCGTATGGAGTGGCTCTCAACCGTCGCAGGCCTCGACCTGATCGACTACGGCACCAATGCCGATGCCGAGACCATCCGCGCCACCGAGATCGCCCAGCCCCTGCTGGTCGCCACCGGCCTGGTCGCGGCCCTGCAGCTCTTCCCGCAGCCCGCGGACGCCTTCTCGAAGATCGGCGCCGTCGCCGGCCACAGCGTCGGTGAGATCACCGCCGCCGCCGGCGCTCGCGCGATCAGCGCCGAGCAGGCGATGGTCCTCGTCCGTGAGCGCGGCAAGGCCATGGCCGAGGCTGCTGCGAAGACGCCGACCGGCATGACCGCCGTCCTCGGCGGCGTCCGCGAGGAGGTCCTCGCCGCGATCGAGAAGCACGGTCTCACCCCCGCCAACGACAACGGCCCCGGCCAGATCGTCGCCGCGGGCACGCTCGAGCAGCTCGAGGCCTTCGCCGCCGAGCCGCCCGCCAAGGCCCGGCTGATGCCGCTCAGCGTCGCCGGCGCCTTCCACACCAAGCACATGGAGCCTGCTGTCGGCCACCTCGCCCGGCTGGCCCAGAGCGTCTCGACCCACGACCCGCGTACGCGCCTGATCAGCAACAAGGACGGCCAGATCGTCCACGACGGCGCCAAGGCGCTGGACCGGATCGTCGGCCAGATCGCCAACCCGGTGCGCTGGGACCTCTGCCTCGACACCATGTCCGACATCGGCGTGACCGGCATCCTGGAGATGCCGCCGGCCGGCACCCTGACCGGGATCGCCAAGCGAGCCCTCAAGGGCGTCGAGACCTTCGCCCTGAAGACGCCCGACCAGCTCGAGGACGCCCGCGCGTTCGTCGAGAAGCACGGCGAGGCCAACCCGATCGAGACCACGCCGACCTGGCGCATGGTCGTCTCCCCCTCCAAGGGCACCTTCAAGCTCTCCGAGACGGTGTCCGGCCTCGACGTGATCCCGGCCGGCACCGAGATCGGTGCGATCGCCAGCCTCCGCGACACGATCGCGATCACCTCGGCCCACGGTGGCGAGGTCATCGAGTGGCTGGTCGAGGACGGCGACCTCGTCTCCCCCGGTCAGCCCCTGCTCCGCCTGCACCCGACGGGAGCGCAGCACTCGTGATCTCAGCCCCTACAGGTGCCCCGAACGCCCGCATCCTCGGTGTGGGCGGCTACCGCCCCAGCCGGGTGATCCCCAACAGCGAGATCGTCGGCCTCATCGACTCCTCGGACGAGTGGATCCGCACCCGATCCGGCATCGTCGAGCGCCGCTGGGCGAACGACGAGGAGACCGTGCAGATGATGTCGGTCGCCGCCTCCCGCAAGGCCCTCGAGCACGCCGGGATCGGCATCGACCAGATCGACTGCGTCATCGTCGCGACGGTCAGCCACATGCGCCAGACCCCCGCGGTCGCGGCGCTGATCGCCGACGAGCTCGGTGCCGACAACCCGGCCGCCTTCGACATCTCGGCCGCCTGTGCCGGCTTCTGCCACGGCATCGCGATGGCCAACGACTTCATCCGCGGCGGCAGCGCCCGTCACGTACTCGTCATCGGCGTCGAGCGGCTCTCCGACATCACCAACCCGCACGACCGTGGCACCGCCTTCATCTTCGCCGACGGCGCGGGTGCAGCGGTCGTCGGCCCGAGCGAGGAGCCCGGGATCGGACCGGTCGTGTGGGGCTCCTCCGGCGACAAGGCCGAGCTGATCCAGACACCCGACTGGTTCGTGGCCAACGAGGCCAAGGAGACGCCCTGGCTGACGATGGAGGGCAACCCCGTCTTCCGGTGGGCCTCCTTCGCGATGGCCAAGGTCGGCCAGGAGGCGCTCGAGAAGGCCGGCATCACCGCCGACGAGCTCGACTGCTTCGTCCCGCACCAGGCCAACATGCGTATCGTCGACGCCCTGGCCCGCTCCATGAAGCTCCCGGAGTCGGTCAAGATCGCCCGCGACATCGCCACCATGGGCAACACGTCGGCCGCCTCGGTCCCGTTGGCTCTTGAGCGGATGATCGAAGAAGGGCAGGCTCAGTCGGGCGACACCGCTCTGCTCATCGCATTCGGCGCCGGTCTGGTCTACGCCGCCCAGGTCGTCGTCCTGCCCTAGTCCCCCGCACCACCCAGAGTTTCACCACAAAGAAAATCCGAGAGGAAGCACCACACATGGCCACCACCGAAGAGATCCGCTCCGACCTCGCCGAGATCGTCAACGAGGTCGCCGGCATCGATGTCGCCGACGTCCAGCTCGACAAGTCCTTCGTCGACGACCTCGACGTCGACTCGCTGTCCATGGTCGAGGTCGTCGTTGCCGCCGAGGAGAAGTTCGGCGTATCCATCCCCGACGAGGAGGTCAAGAACCTCAAGACCGTTGGCGACGCGGTGAGCTTCATCGAGAAGGCTTCCGCGAACGCCTGACGCGCCCCGGCGGCTCGGCCAACCCTCCCAGGCCGAGCCGCCGGACCTTCGTCACCCGATCCCAACGCGCCGAACACCCCACGGAGACCACATGAGCAGCCGCACCCGAGTAGTCGTCACCGGATTGGGCACCACCAACCCGGTCGGCGGAGACGTAGCCACCACCTGGGATGCCTTGATCGCCGGCCGCTCCGGCATCCGCGAGCTCACCGAGGAGTGGGCTCAAGAGCTTCCCGTACGCATCGCCGGCCGCATCGCCGTCGAGCCGTCCGAGGTCCTGGAGAGGGTCAAGGCCCGGCGCCTGGACCGCTCCGCGCAGTTCGCCGTGGTCGCCGCGGCCGAGGCCTGGAAGGACGCCGGCTTCGAAGGCACGGCCACCGAGGCCGGCCTCGACGGTGAGCGTCTCGGCGTCGCCGTCGCCACCGGGATCGGCGGGGTGACGACCCTGCTCGACAACTACGACACGCTTCTCGCCAAGGGACCGCGCCGGGTCAGCCCGCTGGCCGTCCCGATGCTGATGGCCAACGCCTCGGCAGCCAACATCTCGCTGACCTACGGCGCCCGCGCCGCGGCTCAGACCCCGATCTCGGCCTGCGCCTCCGGCTCCGAGGCGGTCGCCCTGGCCGCCGACCAGATCCGTCTGGGCCGCGCCGACGTCGTGCTCGCCGGTGGCACCGAGGCCGCGATCCACCCGCTGCCGATCGCCGCGTTCGCCAACATGATGGCCCTGTCCAAGACGGCGTCCGGCCCCGACGGCGGCGACCCGACCTCGGTCAGCCGTCCGTGGGACACCGCCCGCGACGGCTTCGTCCTCGGTGAGGGTGCCGGCATCGTCGTGCTCGAGTCGCTCGAGCACGCCCAGGCCCGCGGCGCCCGGATCTACGCCGAGGTCCTCGGCTCCGGCGTGACCGCCGACGCCCACGACATCGCCCAGCCCGACCCGGAGGGTCGTGGCGGCAGCCGCGCCATCAAGCGCGCGCTCGAGGACGGCGACATCGACCCGAGCACGATCGCCCACGTCAACGCCCACGCGACCTCGACCCCGCAGGGCGACATCGCCGAGGGCCTGATGCTCCACGCCACCCTCGGCAAGCACGTCGAGAACGTCGTGGTCACCTCGACCAAGTCGATGACCGGCCACCTGCTCGGTGGAGCCGGCGCGCTCGAGACCGTCGCGACCGTGCTGGCGATCCACCACCGCCAGTCGCCCCCGACGATCAACCTCGACAACCTCGACCCCGCGGTCGAGCTCGACATCGCCACCAAGACGCGCGACCTGCCGGTCGGCGACATCGCAGCGCTCAACAACTCCTTCGGCTTCGGTGGCGCGAACGTCGCGGTCGTCTACGGAAGCATCTGATGACGATCACGGCGCCTGCGCCGGCCCCCGCGGCGAAGCAGAAGCTTCCTCGTGACCAGGACCCGCGCAACCCGCTGACCCGTCTGAAGGCGCTCTTCGACGAGGGCACCGTCAAGCTCATCTCCCCCGACGACGATTCCGGCATGCTGGCCGCCGTCGGCGAGGTCGACGGCACCCGCGCGGTCGCCTTCTGCTCCGACGCCACCGTCATGGGCGGCGCGATGGGCGACCTCGGCTGCCGTGTGGTCGTCGACGCCTACCACCGGGCGATGACCGACGGCATCCCGATCATCGGCCTGTGGCACTCGGGCGGTGCCCGGCTCGCCGAGGGCGTGCTCTCCCTGCACGCCGTGGGCCGGATCTTCCACGCGATGACGCAGGCCAGCGGCAAGATCCCGCAGATCTCGGTCGTCCTCGGCCCCGCGGCCGGCGGCGCTGCGTACGGTCCCGCCCTCACCGACGTCGTCATCCTCGGCCCCGAAGGCCGCATCTTCGTGACCGGGCCCGACGTCGTACGCTCCGTCACCGGTGAGGACGTCGACATGCTGCGCCTCGGCGGCCCCGAGCCGCACGGCCGCCGCTCCGGTGTCGTCCACATCCTCACCGAGTCCGAGCGCGAGGCGCTCGACAAGGCCCGCACGGTCACCTCCCTCCTCGGCTCCCAGGGCGGCCTCGACGTCGCCGCGGTGGAGGACAAGGACCTCGCCGAGCAGCTGCCGGAGTCGAAGAAGCGCGCCTACGACGTACACCCGCTCGTGGAGAACATCCTCGACGAGGGCACCACCCAGGAGCTGCACGCGCGCTGGGCACCCAACATCGTCACCGCCCTGGGCCGCTTCGGCGGCCGCACCGTCGGTGTCGTGGCCAACAACCCGCTGCGGCTCGGCGGCTGCCTCGACTCCCTCTCCGCGGAGAAGGCCTCCCGGTTCGTACGTCTCTGCGACTCGCTCGGCGTCCCGCTGATCGTCGTCGTCGACGTCCCGGGCTACCTGCCGGGCGTCGGTCAGGAGTGGGACGGGGTCGTCCGCCGCGGCGCCAAGCTCCTGCACGCCTTCGGCGAGTGTGTGGTCCCCCGGGTCACCCTGGTGACCCGCAAGACCTACGGTGGCGCCTACATCGCCATGAACGCCCGCTCCCTCGGTGCGACCAAGGTCTTCGCCTGGCCGGGCGCCGAGGTCGCGGTCATGGGTCCGGTCGCCGCCATCCGCATCCTGCACCGCCGCAAGCTCGCCGAGGTCGCGCCAGACCTCCGTCCTCAGGTCGAGGCGGAGCTCGCAGCCGAGCACGAGCGTCTCGCCGGCGGTGTCGACAAGGCCGTCGAGATCGGCGTCGTGGACGAGGTCATCGAGCCCTCGGCCACCCGCAGCGCGATCGCTGCCGCCTTCGAGGACGCGATCCAGACCGTCGGCGTACGCCGCGGTGCTCACGGCAACATCCCCCTCTGACCGACACCGGCCAGACAACGCACAGAGGCCCCGGAGTTCACGCTCCGGGGCCTCTGTCGGTCGTCGGCCGTGCTCTGCGGCCGACGGGTCGCTCAGACGACCTGGTGCAGCCAGCGTACGGGCGCGCCCTCTCCCGCGTGACGGAACGTCTCCAGCTCGTCGTCCCACGGCTTGCCGAGGAGCTTGTCCACCTCGAGCTCGAGCGTGGTGTCGCCGAGAGAGGCCTTCACGACCGCGGCCTTGAGCCGGTCCTCCGGGATCATGATGTCCCCGTGCATCCCGGTGACGGCGTGGAAGACGCCGAGGTCGGGGGTGAAGGAGTAGCGCGCACCCTCGGAGGTGGACGTGGCGTCCTCGGTGACCTCGAAGCGCAGGTGCGTCCATCCCTTGAGCGCCGAGGCGATGGCCGCCGCAGAACCGATCGCACCCGACCAGAAGAGCTCGGCTCGGTAGGTGCCGGCCTGGGCGGGCTGCGCCGTCCAGTCGAAGTTCACCGGCACACCTAGAACCCCCGCGACGGCCCATTCGATGTGAGGGCAGAGCGCGGAGGGAGCCGAATGCACGAACACAACGCCTCGGGCGATACCACGCGAGGCGCTCGGGTCCTTGATCTGAGTGGTCACCGAATATCTCCTTCGTTGCGGCGCGAGCTACGCCTTCCCCAGCGGGCTCGATCATGCGTGAAGGAAACACTTCGGTGGATCACATGAATGTAGTTGTGCAGTCCATTCTTACCTACCCGGCCCAGGATCTCCAGTATCGAGGCAAAACGGTCAGTGGCGACCGACACAGAGGTCGATCGCCACTGACTACCCGAACCGATGAGGGACTCAGTCCCTCTCGACCGTCTTCTCGAGCGCCTCGGCCCGCGCCGCGGCGTCGGTGATCTCGTCGGCGTCGATCGCGTAGGTGCGGTGGAACCAGGTCAGCGCGTCCTTGTCCCGGCCGGCGTCCTGGAGCGTGTCGGCGTAGGCGTAGCGCAGCCGCACCACCCACGGCTCGCGGCTCTTGTTGTTGAGCGGCGACTGCTCGAGGATGCGCAGGGCCGCGTCGTACTGGCCCATGTCGCGGCGAGCACCGGCCTCGACGATCGTCATCTCGGCCTTCGCCGGCGCCTCGAAGTTCACCACGGACGGGCTGTGAGCGAGCTTGATGGCCTGCTCGGGCTGGCCCAGCGCACGGTGGCAGTCCGCCATGATCGGCAGGTAGGCCGTCGCCCCGTTCATCCGCTTCGCCGCGCGCAGCTCAGCCAGCGCCTCGGCGTAGTGGCCGGCCGCGTACGCCGCCTCCCCCAGCGCCTCACGGATCACGGCGATCCGCTGCGTACGCGACTTGGCCGCCTTGGCGTGCTGGTAGGCCAGCTCGGGGTCGGAGTCGATGAACATGTCGGCAGCGACCAGGTGGCGGGCGATCCGCGCCGCCAGCTTCTCCGGGAGACCGCGCAGCTGAGCCGCGATGGACCGGTCGAGCTCCTTGCCGGTCACCTCGTCCGGCAGCTCCGGACCGTCGTAGGCCCGCTGGTCCGCCGTACGCTCCTCGCGCGGCTCGTCGAAGCGCCGCTGCGGCTTGCCACCAGGCCTGCCGCCGCGGTCCTTGGAGTAACCGCCCTTGCGGTCGCTGCCGCCGCCGCGCTTCGGACCGTCAGGACGGCCACCTGCGCGCGGACCGCCGCGCCCGGTCGAGGGCTTGCCGTCGCGACGCTCCTCGCCGCCACGACCGCCGTCACGGCGCTGGTCTCCGCCACGAGCACCGTCACGGCGCTGCTCGCCTCCGCGGCCGCCGCCACCGTCACGACGGTCGCTGCTGCGACCGGCGCCGGTGCCCGGCCGACCGCCGCCCGATCGGCCTCCACGGCCACCAGCGGATGAACCCGAGCTCTTCGGACGCCCCGGGCGTCCGGCGGGCTTACCGCCCCTGTTGCTACGGCGCTCGTCAGCCATAGCTGCCATCCTCACTGCTGCCTCTGGCAGCCGACTTCGAAAGATCCCCAGATCATTGTGCAGACAAGATCGGTGCTGGTAAAAGCAGTAGAGGCCGCCCAAAAGGGCGGCCTCTACCTGAAATTTTGTCCGGCGGCGTCCTACTCTCCCACAGCCTCTCGGTTGCAGTACCATCGGCGCTGAAGGGCTTGACTTCCGGGTTCGGGATGGGACCGGGTATTTCCCCTTCGCTATGGCCGCCGTAACTCTATCGACTCACCCCCGCACTCATCCGCCGGCGCTTTCGCTGCCAGGCAGAGCTGCTTGGGGTGGCCAAGCCATTGTTCAGTTCTAGCTTGTTGCTAGTTGGTGTGGACGCGAACAGTCTCATCAAAGAATCAGTCTTCGATGGTTGTTGTTTTTGTTGAGGGTTTATGAAAGATAAGCCCTCGGCCGATTAGTACCGGTCGGCTGGGCATCACTGCTGTACACCTCCGGCCTATCAACCCCATAGTCTGTAGGGGGCCTTAACCCATAAAGGGTGGGAAACCTCATCTTGAAACGTGCTTCCCGCTTAGATGCGTTCAGCGGTTATCACTTCCGAACGTAGCCAACCAGCCATGCACCTGGCGGTACAACTGGCACACCAGAGGTTCGTCCATCCCGGTCCTCTCGTACTAGGGACAGCCTTTCTCAAGTTTCCTACGCGCGCGGCGGATAGGGACCGAACTGTCTCACGACGTTCTAAACCCAGCTCGCGTGCCGCTTTAATGGGCGAACAGCCCAACCCTTGGGACCTACTCCAGCCCCAGGATGCGACGAGCCGACATCGAGGTGCCAAACCATCCCGTCGATATGGACTCTTGGGGAAGATCAGCCTGTTATCCCCGGGGTACCTTTTATCCGTTGAGTGACCACGCTTCCACATGCCGTGGCCAGATCACTAGTTCCGACTTTCGTCCCTGCTCGACATGTCTGTCTCACAGTCAAGCTCCCTTGTGCACTTACACTCGCCACCTGATTGCCAACCAGGCTGAGGGAACCTTTGAGCGCCTCCGTTACATTTTAGGAGGCAACCGCCCCAGTTAAACTACCCATCAGGCACTGTCCCTGAACCAGATCATGGTCCGAAGTTAGACATCTAGTACGACCAGAGTGGTATTTCAACGATGACTCCACACACACTGGCGTGTGCGCTTCACAGTCTCCCACCTATCCTACACAAGCCGAACCAAACACCAATACCAAACTATAGTAAAGGTCCCGGGGTCTTTCCGTCCTGCCGCGCGTAACGAGCATCTTTACTCGTAGTGCAATTTCGCCGAGTCCACGGTTGAGACAGCGCCCAAGTCGTTACTCCATTCGTGCAGGTCGGAACTTACCCGACAAGGAATTTCGCTACCTTAGGATGGTTATAGTTACCACCGCCGTTTACTGGGGCTTAAATTCTGAGCTTCGCACAAGTGCTAACCCGTCCTCTTAACCTTCCAGCACCGGGCAGGAGTCAGTCCGTATACATCGTCTTACAACTTCGCACGGACCTGTGTTTTTAGTAAACAGTCGCTTGGGCCTGGTCTCTGCGGCCCTTCACGCTTCCCCCAGCTAGTGGGTTCACGATCCGGGCCCCCCTTCTCCCGAAGTTACGGGGGCATTTTGCCGAGTTCCTTAACCATGGTTCGCTCGATCGCCTCGGTATTCTCTACCTGATCACCTGAGTCGGTTTGGGGTACGGGCGGCTCATGACTCGCTAGAGGTTTTTCTCGACAGCATAGGATCATCGACTTCACCAAACGGCTCCCCATCACATCTCAGACATACAGAGCCCGGATTTGCCTAGACTCAGTCCTACATGCTTGGCCGGCGACAACCATCGCGCCGGTTCGACTACCTTCCTGCGTCACCCCATCACTTGACTACTACACACTCGGGTCCCATGTTCCACACACACGCC